>NZ_JANRKL010000108.1:0-4580 GCF_033763495.1 Haliscomenobacter sp.
GCTGGCGACCAGAATTTCGGAGAATACTTCAGGATGTTGAGCGCATTTGTAGACCACTACCCGGCCTACCCCACCCGCGCCAATGATGAGTACTTTGGACATTTTTCAATGGATTTTAACGATGAATGCTAGCTTGTCAGTCAACAAGCCAGATTAAGACGCAAAACTAGCGCAAAGGTTTCAGTGAAGGGGGATTTATACTAGATAATTTGTACAAGCCAGGCTAAAATTAATATCGTGCTGTAAAGAAGCCATATTGGCACATTCAAATAGGCATTCAAGTGAATTCCATAGCGCCGGGATAAATGCACACCGTAAATCAGTTTCTCAAGCCCATAGGCCAGAAAATTGGCTAGCGCAATACCCACTAATCCCCAAATGGGCACCAGAACAAAACAGGCAATTACATTAAAAACAGCTTCACTGCAAGCCCCAACCAGTGTAATGCGCTTGTCCTGCAACGCATTGAGAATCGGAAAAGAAAACACCACCCGCGAAATCACCAACAACAAAAAGGTATTAAACACGGGTAAACTCGCCAAAAAATCGGCGTTGAACAGCGCCGGAAACCACCACCTTGAGCTCAGCATGAGTACAATGGTAAAAGGCAGCAAAAAATGCATCAATCTAGTAGATCGACTGCGAATTTCCGGCATGGTACCTGGTAAATCTGTGGCTGCTTTTTGCAAAATCAAGGCATTCAGCCCACCCACCAAGGCAAGAGAAACCGGTAATTCCCGGGCACCATATCGAAAGAGCGCAAATTGAAGTTCGTCGCCAGCATAATACCAGTTCACAATCCAGGCGTTGAACACGGTAATATAGCCCCCAATGGCGGAGTAAATCATCAGGTAAAAAGAGGCATTCCACCAATTTTTAAAATGCAACCATTCCCAGTTCCATTGGCCAAAGCGCAACGCCAAAACGATTAACCACAGTGCTTTGAATAAAGAAAGCCACATTAAACCCAATACAATCGTCCCGGCGCTCCAGCCCCAAAATGCGGGCAACAATACGACCAACAATTGGGCACCAAAGCTCAGAATTCCGTACACTAAAAGCTCAATTGGCTTTTTTAACAAGACATACAAAGTATCGGTCAATAATGTAGGCAGGTAAAAAAACAAGAACAAAAGGGCAATGCTGGCAAAGGGTAAGCTGCTTTGGCCACTAAAGATGGGCAAAAACACGGTGGGGAATAAACTCAATCCTCCCAGTAAAACTCCGCTGATCAAAAAATAAACAGTTACCGCTAAAGCCAAAAGTTGTGGCTGAGCCACGGCTTCAAGGCGGGGGTAATAATTCAATAAACCTTGTTGCAAACCAATCATCCAGAAAAAGCTCAAGGCGCCCCCCATGAACCAGACTTGCTCGTATTGGCCGATGGCGGCGGTGCTTAACTGGCTTTTGGTTAGGAGAATGGCAATTAACAGCATGGTCCCCTGGCGGAGGAGCTGGTAAAACAGATAAACGCGGGTGAGGGTAAAGTATTGGCTTAAGTATAATTTCTGGTGCATGGGGAATAAACGGATTACGTTTGAAGTCTATTTCTTTCGCCCAAACAAAATGAGGTTGCTTATTGAAATCTATCCAATTAGCAAATTTTATACCTTTATTCCAAATGTAAACCATTTAACGAATGAAACTCCTTATACCTTCAATTTTACTGCTATGCTGCTGTTTGTTTTCTTTGACCGCAAGTGCTCAAGTGATCAGCGATTCGATTGAGATTGAAAAAAACTTCCGCCGTTTTCATTTCAACCGACCCGAAAACAACAAAAAGAACAAGAGCCTCATTTTTGTGCTACACGGCTCCGGCGGAAATGGCAAACAAATGATGGCCAGAGCAAGCAAATTGGATGAATTATCCAGCAGCGAAAATTTTATAGTTGTTTATCCCGATGGCTACAAGCGCTATTGGAATGAGTGCCGCAAAGCTGCTGCTACCCCGCCAAACCAGGAAAACATCAATGAAGAGGCCTTTTTCGAAGCAATGATCCAATATTTTAAAAAGCAGTACCGGATCAACACCAAAAATGTCTTTGTGGTAGGCACCAGTGGCGGCGGCCACATGGCCTACAAATTGGCCATGACCTTGCCGGAAAAAATAAAGGCCATCACCGCCATTGTAGCCAGTCTGCCTGACCCCAGTAATTTTGATTGCATCGATAAAAAAGTGGCCAAACCTGTGATGATTGTCAATGGCACCGCAGACCCTCTAAATCGTTGGGAAGGCGGACAAATAATACTCGGTAATGGGGTCAATATGGGTTTGATCCGCTCTACGGAAAGTAGCTTTCAATATTGGTCTGCTTTGGCAGGGTACACTGGGGAGCCCATAAAAACGGCCTTACCCGACACTGATCCCAAGGATGGCAAGACGGTTGAGCGCTACCAGTTCAAAGCAAAAGGGAAACCAGAAGTGACACTGCTGAAAGTGATCGGGGGTAAACACGATTATCCGGGGGATATTGATGTGCATGTGGAGGCTTGGGCGTTTTTTAAGCGGCAGTAAGGGTTGCTTTTAGTCATTCAACAAAAGGGTATTCGGTACCCCCTCCTGGCGACAAAAATCATTCTCAAAGCCTACCTTTTTCACCTCAGCGCAAAAAAAGCGCAGCTATTTTCGTCCTATGCGGAGTAGTTATCTCCACCGCTATATCACTTCACTTGAAAACACTTTGAAAATGGCACCTGAATGGTTGGTCCAGATCATTGATTTCATCTCACAACCTTGGCCCTGGTGGGTAGGCGGACCGATGATTGCCTTTATCATGTTCATTTTGTTGTACTTCGGTAAGGAGTTTGGCATATCGGCCAACTTCCGCACCATGTGCGCTGCCGATGGGGCGGATGAAATGAACGAATTCTTCAAATTCGACTGGAAGTCGCAAGGCTGGAACCTCTTGGTAGCACTGGGAGCAGTCTTTGGCGGCTATTTGGCGGCGCATTATTTCACCGCGCCGGGAAATAATCTAGCCCACGTTTCCGCAGCAACGGTAGAAAGCCTGCGCCAATTTGGCTTCAACTATGAAGTAGGTCAGGTGCCGCTTGTGCCCGATTTTTACAGTTGGGAAGCGCTGTTTACTTTGAAGGGTTTACTCGTCATCGTGGTTGGTGGCTTTTTGGTAGGTTTTGGGGCAAGATACGCGGGGGGCTGCACCTCCGGTCACGCCATCAGTGGCATGTCGGCTTTGCAGTTGGGTTCACTGTATGCGGTGATCGGTTTTTTTTTGGGTGGCCTGTTCATGACCTATGTGCTATTTCCACTGATTTTCCGGTAAATCCATCCGGAGTGGCTTTAAACCATTTCTAGTTTTTTAAAATTCCTCAGCCATGCGAATGTCCAGATATATTTTGGTGGGAATCATTTTCGGCATCACCCTGTACAAGGTGGAGGCAGTGTCCTGGTTCCGCATTTTTGAAATGTTCCATTTCCAGTCCTTCCACATGTATGGCATCATCTTCTCTGCCATTGCCTGTGGCATCTGTGTGGTACAATGGATCAAACGCACCCACATGAAATCAACGGAAGGTGAAGAAATTCACATCAATCCTAAGGATACCAGTTGGAAGCGCTACATCTACGGTGGTTTTATTTTCGGCCTTGGATGGGCCCTGGCGGGCATTTGCCCCGGCCCAATGTTTATCTTGCTAGGTAGTGGTTATACGGTATTGGTGGTTTTCCTATTGTCTGCGATGACAGGGACGTTTTTGTATGGGAAGTTGCGGAAGAGATTGCCTCACTAAGAGGGTATTAGGGCCTTTCATTGAAAGAGGCTCCAAGCCCGAAGTTTAAGCACTTCGAAATTGGCGCCTCAATTAATGAACAATTTTCAGGTAGTCAACACATAGGAACAGCCCCCCTACAACTTCCGATCAATCTCCTTAAACACGATCCCATACTCCTCCAATTCCCTCAACACCGGCTCATACACCTCCTTCATCACCGGAATTTGCACCCCGCGCGACTTGATTTTTCCCTCCACCACCAATTTCACAAAGATGGCCATTGGTAAACCTACCGTTTGAGCCATAGCGGTTTCGTCGGCGTTTACTCCTTTTTGAGACATGGTAGAAGTGCGGATGCGTTTTTCCCCTTTTTTCTCGTATTCAAATTCATGATGCATCACCACCATGTCTTTGTCGGTTGGTTTGAGTTTCCATTTGTCGCGCAGCAGGTGCTCCAGAATCAGCGCCGGAGTGGCATTGGGCAATTTGATTTTTTTCTTGCTGAAGACACCCAGCCATTCCAGTTTTTTCATGATGGGTGAATTGATGTCTTCGTTCAACATCTGGGCAATCCGTTCTTTGACCGAGCCACCAATGTGTTGATCCACGTAGGCATCCATCAACTCGTGATAGGAAATTTCGCCAGAATGCAAAATTGGGAAGTCAGCATCCGTCAAGCCGATTTGGATCAAGGCATCCCAGGCTTCACAAAAGCCGGGGTAACGCAAAGTCCCCCTCAAAATATTGGGAATGTCCCCCAGGCCGTAAGCTTCGCGGTACAACAGTGAATCGCGATTGGCATAAGCCTCCATTTTGCCTACTTCGGGAATGTCGATGGTACGGCATTC
>NZ_JANRKL010000109.1:0-2017 GCF_033763495.1 Haliscomenobacter sp.
TGCTACAGTAATTTCGTTAGCCATGTTTGGTTGTTGTTAATAATAATGAACGGGATTGGTCTTCACGCTCGTGCAATAGCGCGCAAAGTTACTATATTTTTTTGAAATAATCTCGTGCAATAATTCAATGGTAAATTGCTCGCTTTCATAGTGTCCGATATCGGCAATGACAATTTGGCCATCGGCATCAAAAAACTCGTGGTACTTGTAATCGGCGGTCACAAAAACGTCGGCACCAGCAGCGACGGCTTTGGGCAACAAAAAGCCACCTGAACCGCCACAAACGGCTATAGTGCGTACTTCTCGGTTGCGCAAGGGGGTGTATTTGATGCAAGCGACTTGCATGCTGCTTTTGAGGTGTTGCAGGAAATCGACTTCACTCATGCTTTGGGGCAGAGTCCCGATCATACCCGAACCCACTTCGGGGTCAGGGGAGGGCAAACCATTCTTCAGCAGTGGTTTAGCAGAGAGGATGCGGGTGTTTTCAAGCCCCAGTTTTTCAGCAATTTTACCATTCACACCATTGCGGTATACGTTGTCGAGGTTGGTGTGGATGGCATACAAGGCTACCCCTTCGCGAATGGCTTTGATCACCACACGTTCCACGTAGTTGCGACCAGTCAGGCGCTTCAGGCCTCGAAAAATGATGGGGTGGTGCGCCACGAGCAGGTTACAACCTTTTGCTACGGCTTCATCGATTACCGCCTCCGTAGCGTCCAGCGCGATCATTACCCCGCTGATTTCTGCATTGGGGTCGCCGACGAGAAGACCGGAATTGTCGTAGTCTTCCTGGTAATGGGAAGGTGCGATGCTTTCGAGGTAGGCGGTAAGTTCGGAGATGGTTGTGGGCATATATTAAAACTAGCGTTTAGAAGTTTCAACCGTTATTCTACAACAACGGTTGAAACTCTTTATTGGTTTCAAATCTCCATCACCAAATCAAAATTCACCAATTCCACAAAACGTTGAACTCGTTCGTTGATTTTGGCAGCATCCAGGGATTTGAGGGCTTCTACACTAAATTGTTCTACGCAGAAAGAAGCCATAGCGGAACCATAAATGATCGCGCGCTTCATATTTTCGAAGGAAGTATCCTCGGTTTTGGCAATGTAGCCCATGAATCCACCAGCAAAAGTATCTCCGGCACCAGTTGGGTCGGTGACTTCCTGGAGGGGGAGGGCAGGAGCAAAGAACAGTTTATCGCCTTCAAACAACAATGCGCCATGCTCACCTTTTTTGATCACCAGGAATTGTGGGCCCAAAGCGTGAATTTTGTGAGCAGCTTTCACCAAAGAGTGTTCACCCGACAATTGGCGAGCTTCCTCATCGTTGATGATCAGCATATCGATTTTGCCGAGTACTTCCATCAGGCTATCCCAGGCGATATCCATCCAAAAATTCATGGTATCGAGGGCGATCAGCTTGGGGCGTTTGTTCATTTGCTCAATGACACGCAACTGAACCGCTGGGGTCAGGTTGCCAAGCATCAAGTACTCCGTATCTTTATACGCATCGGGCAACACGGGGTCAAAATCGGCCAGTACGTTCAACTGGGTGTCAAGGGTATACCGGGAATTCATGTTGTTGTGGTAGCGGCCAGCCCAAAAGAAGGACTTTTCGCCTGCCTTTACCTGCAAACCCTCCAGGTCGATTCCCCTTTGGCGCATAAAATTCAACATGTCTTGCGGGAAATCATCCCCAATGACTGATACCAGGCGCAGGTCATTCAAAAAATGAGAAGCAGCCAAGGTAATGTAGGTAGCAGCCCCGCCAATGGCCATTTCTGCCCGGCCCATAGGGGTCTCAATATCGTCGAAAGCAACGGTTCCAACCGCAAGTAAACTCATGATGAAAATTTTTTTGAAAAATTACGGCGCAAATATTGCACATTATTTTGAGTTGGCATACATTTGCACACGCAATTCGATAATTGCACCGGCAAGTGCCTCAGTAGCTCAGCCGGTTAGAGCGGCGGACTGTTAATCCGTAGGTCGTAGGTTCGAGCCCTACCTGAGGC
>NZ_JANRKL010000110.1:0-29997 GCF_033763495.1 Haliscomenobacter sp.
AAACCCGGTACCAAATACATCAGCCGCAAACGCAACGTCACGCCGAACAACTACCTCACCGAACTTTTTGAAGAAATCTGGAGCAAACACTTCCGCAACCTCAGCGACAAGCAGTTAAGTGATGCGCCCTGGATGAAAGACAACCTGCCTTATGTAGGCGAACTGCTCCTGGGTCACCTGCGCTACGGCACCCACGGCGACAACAGCATCGAAACCTGCCACCCCTTTCTGCGCCAGAACAACTGGATCAACCGCAACCTCTTGCTGGCTGGCAACTTCAACCTGACCAACGTAGACGAATTATTCCAGGAGTTGGTTGAGCTGGGCCAATACCCCAAGGAAAAATCTGACACGGTTACGGTTTTGGAAAAAATTGGCCATTTTCTCGACGACGAAGTACAACGCCTCCACACCTGGTTCAAGCCTGACGGCTACACCAACATGGAGATCAACGATTATATCTTTGAACAACTGGACATCCAGCGCCTGTTGCGCCGCGCCAGCAAACGTTTTGACGGTGGTTACGTCATGTGTGGCCTGATCGGGCACGGCGATGCCTTTGTGATGCGCGACCCTAATGGCATTCGCCCAGCATTTTATTACCACGATGACGAGATTGTGGTGGTGGCTTCAGAGCGACCAGCCATTCAAACTGCTCTGGATGTACACATCAGCAGTGTCAAAGAGGTTACCCCCGGGCATGCTCTGATCATCAAAAAGGGCGGTAAGGTGGAAGAGTTACCCTTTACCGACACCAGTGAGCGGCACTGTTGCTCCTTTGAACGCATCTACTTCTCCCGAGGTAATGACCGCGACATTTACCTGGAGCGCAAAAAATTGGGCCATCAGTTGGTCAAACCCATCCTGGAAGCAGTAGGCTATGATTTCGAAAACACCGTTTTTTCTTTCATCCCTAATACCGCCGAAACTGCTTTTATGGGTATGATTGAAGGTTTGTACGAAAACCTGGATGCCATTCGAGAGAAAAAACTGGTCAAAGCGCTTGAAGAAGGCAAGTTGAAGCCCAAGAAGATTGAAAAAATCATGGCCCAAAAGCCGCGCATCGAACGCCTGGTGGTCAAAGACGAAAAGGTGCGCACTTTCATTGCGGATACTACTGCCCGGGGTCGCCTGGTTTCGCACGTGTACGACGTCACCTACGGCCTGGTGCACAACGATCAGGATACCCTGGTGCTGATGGATGACTCCATTGTACGGGGCACCACCCTCCGGGACAGCATCATTGAAATCGCTTCCCGTTTGCGTCCAAAAAAAATCATCGTGGTTTCTTCCGCACCCCAAATTCGCTACCCCGATTGTTATGGCATTGACATGTCGAAAATGGGCGAGTTTGTAGCCTTCAAGGCTTTGGTGGATTTGCTGAAGCAAGACAAACGGTCCCACTTGCTGGAGGAGGCTTATCAGCGTTGTAAAGCGCAGGAGAATTTACCCAAGGAATTGATTCGCAATGAGGTACAAAGCCTTTATGATCTATACACCGACGATCAAATTTCCAAGCAGATTGCCAAAATCGTTACGCCCAAAGGCATCAAACCCAAGATTGAGGTGATTTACCAATCGGTAGCGGGTTTGCATGAGGCTTGCCCCAACAACAATGGTGATTGGTATTTTTCTGGAAATTATCCCACGCCGGGCGGGAACAAAGTGGTGAATCGTGCATTTATCAACTACATGGAAAAGCGCGACGAGCGGGCTTACTAGTCTTAGAAAATATTATGGAGAAAAAAATCATCATCGTTGGTGCAGGAGTAGCAGGCCTGATTGCCGCAAAACACTGTGAAGAAAAAGGCTACCAACCCTTGATTCTGGAAGCAAGCGATCGGGCTGGTGGCCGTGTCAAAACTGAAGCTGTGGATGGTTTTTTACTCGATCATGGTTTCCAGGTCTTGCTCACGGAGTACGCGGAAGTGCAGCGTTACCTCGATCTGGACAAACTCAATTTGCGTCATTTTCAACCGGGCGCAGCGATTTATTCAGGCGGGCGTTCTTTCCGTTTTTCTGATCCCCTGCGTGACCCCTCCCAACTTTGGACGGCTCTGTTTTCGCCAATTGGATCGCTGTGGGACAAAATCAAAATTTGGCAACTGAACCACCAATTACAAAGTATGCCCCGCGAACAAATTTTTGACGGCAATCCCCAATCCACACTTGATTTTTTGCGCCAATACGGCTTCAGCGAGCGGATCATTAAGCAATTTTTTCGGCCTTTTTTTGGAGGGATTTTTTTGGAAAATGAGTTGAGTACCCCTGCTACAATGTTTCGCTTTGTGTTCAAAATGTTCGGCAAAGGATACGCCGCCATCCCCGCCAAAGGTCTGGAAGAAGTGGTCAAACAACTCCAGGCAAAACTCCAACAAACCACCTTCCGCTTCAATACTCCGGTACAAGAGATTCAGGAAAACTACCTGATCACCCAGGCAGGCGAACGCCTGGACTTCGATAAGGTCATTGTTACTGGCAATCCGACGAATTTGATTCCTGGCCTGCGTGGCCAAACCCAGGCTTATCAGGGCACTTACAATCTTTATTTCTCAGCCAATTTCAGCCCTCTCCAGGCTCCCCTCATTGGCCTGATTGCCGATGCTGATAACCCCATCAACAGTTTCTGTGTGTTGAGTGAGGTGTCAGTGGATTATGCTCCAGCGGGAAAAGTTCTGATTTCAGTTTCACTCAAATCAGATACCATTGCGACGCCAGAAACGGTGAGTGCTGCCTTGAAAAAAATGGTAAGTCGGGCCGATTTGGAATTGACCCACCTGAAAACCTTTCACCTCCCCGAATCTCTGCCGATTGTGGAAGCATTGCGTTACGCCATCCCGAGCACCCAATATGCGCTAAACAACAACATCATTTTGGCAGGGGATCAACTATTGAATGCATCCCTGGATGCGGCGATGCGGAGCGGCCGGGATGCGGTAGCGAATGTGTGATTTTCCTCTAGGGATTTGTTGTTGTTTTGGGTGATTCCTGCTACATTGGTTATTCTAAAACCTCAATTTATGTCCAGCACAACACCACCCTCAAAGGCCAGACTTTGGCTCAAACGCCTCGGCATTGGCGGTTTTTTATTTTTCCTGATCAAAGGATTGATTTGGTTGGGAGTGTTTTTGGTGGTGTTTTTTCAAAAATGCACCTAAAGCTCTTTTTCCGGCCCCGCCAAATCCAGAATCATAATCTTCTGCCAGATCTTATTCGACAATCCTTGTGTCAAGGATTCAATGTCATTCACCGCATTCAACACTACCGGGTCATCCAAATATTGTACGTGTAGGGCCGCCAATTTGCTGGTCAGTGAAAGCATTTCTGAACAGTATTCTAGATAGCGGGTCAACTGATAGGGTGTCATCGTACGTTGTGGAGAAGACTCTGTTGGTTTAAAATTGGTACCCGCCAGAATGATGGCCGGGTCTTTGGTTAGTTGGTGCATATCTACCACGTGAGCCAAACTGCGCAGTGCATGCAGCGAACGCAAGGCAAGGCTACGTTTGTAACGCATTTCGATGCTACCCAAAAAGAAGATGGCGATGGATAAAAAGATGATCTCGTTGATGCCCGCCTCCAGGCCTTGTAAAAAATCACTCCAGCCGTTGGTTTCGTGAGATAGCTTTTGCACACTTTGCCAGGCCAACACCGAAACAACTACAACCAAAACAAGGATGGATACGGCCGTCAGAATGCGCAATGTCCACATGGGCTTGCGCAAACGGGGGGAGATGTGAATGCCAAAACGCCCCAGTTCCGTCAACTCTTTGCTTACCTTGCCCAAGCCTGCCTCGGGAAAACGCTCCGTGATGCGCGCTTGCAATTTGCGCAGCGTAATCATCAGCATATCCGGGCGCAGTTCGCTGAACTTGCCTTTGGGTAAGGGGTGATCCCATTCTTTGCCGAGTATCCAGGTGATCCAACGCATTCCTGAAATCTTTAAGGGTTAAAGGTATAGAGCGGTAAAAAATGAACATTTATTTTTGCTCCATTACAAAGGCATCGCGATCCTGCAAGAAAGCAAATTTTTGCCGAAAACGATCCTGATCTGCTTTGGATAGAGTAGCAGTGTACACATCTTCCGTGTGCGAAACCCGGTACAGTACCTCACCCGCATAATCATGCAATACGGTGTCTCCAGAGTATTGGATGCCTTTGCCGTCGGTACCGACACAATTTACACCTATAGTATATGCCTGATTCTCGATGGCACGGGCAGTCAACAATTGCTGCCAGGCATAACTGCGAATTTCGGGAAAATTAGCTACGTACAACAGCAAATCATAAGCCTGGGTATTGCGGCTCCACACCGGGAATCGCAAATCGTAACAAATCAGGGGCATGATTCGCCAACCTTTCCATTCTACGATCAAATGTTTTTGCCCTGGGGTGTAATGCTCATGCTCCCCGGCCAAGGTAAACAAGTGCCGTTTATCGTAGGTATAAAGTTGCCCATCGGGCTGCATCCAGACCAGACGATTGAAATACTGGCCGTTTTCGGTGGCTATAAAACTTCCGGTGATGGCCGCCTGCTTGCTGCGGGCTTGTTCCGCCAACCACTGCATGGTCGGCCCATCCATGGGTTCGGCCAAAGTTTCCGGGCTCATGCTGAAACCAGTGGTAAACATTTCGGGCAATACAATCAAATCCGTTGGCTCTTGTAGTGCCGCCAGTTTTTCGCTGAAATAAGCGCGGTTGGCTTCCGGATTTTCCCAGTTTAGCCGTGCTTGGATTAAGGTAACAAACATAAAAATAAGGTTAAGGAGTTGAGGAGTTGAGGCTACCGCAGCGACATGCACACTTTCACACCCACACATTACACCCATACCCATTTTTGCGGTAGCCTCAACATCTAAACTAATCTACAATCATTTCTACCCGATCCAGCTCCTGCTGGCGGATATTTGTCGGCAATTCCCGGAATTCGTATTGCTGGTTACGCAACTTGGGCTCATAACCCGCTTCCCGAATGGCATCCTGAATGCCCTGGGCAGTAAAGCGGAAACGGGCACCCGCGGCCGAAACTACATTTTCTTCAATCATGATGCTGCCAAAATCATTGGCACCAGCGTGCAAACAGATTTGTGCCACTTGTTTACCCACGGTCAGCCAGGAAGCCTGGATGTTGATCACATTGGGCAACATGATACGGCTGATGGCAATCATGCGGACATATTCATCACCCGTAACGGTGTTGCGGGCGCGTTTGAGTTTTTTCAGAATGGTGTCCTCATCCATGAATGGCCAGGGAATGAAGGCCAGGAAACCCTTGGCATTGGCAGGTTTTTCGGCCTGTACCTCACGGATTTTGACCAAGTGCTCCATCCGCTCCAGGTTGGTTTCGATGTGGCCAAACATCATCGTGGCTGAGGTGGTGAGGTCCAATTGGTGCGCAGCCCGCATGACATCGAGCCATTCCTGGGCGCCACATTTGCCTTTGGAGATCAAACGACGTACCCGGTCGTCCAAAATTTCAGCCCCGGCTCCAGGCAAACTATCCAATCCAGATTCTTTTAAGGCTTTTAATACCTCGTAATGCGTCGACTTGGCCAGCTTGGTGATATGGGCTATTTCGGGCGGCCCCAAAGCATGGAGCTTCAAGTTGGGATACAGAGATTTGAGCTCCCGAAACAAACCCGTGTAATACTCCAAACCCAAATCCGGGTGATGGCCTCCTTGCAAGAGTAATTGTTCTCCCCCAAAGGCAAAGGTCTCTTCAATTTTTTGCTTGTATTCCTCTATCGAAGTCACATACGATTCCTCATGCCCCGGGCGGCGGTAAAAATTACAAAATTTACAATTGGCCAAACATACGTTGGTCGTATTGGAATTGCGATCGATGATCCAGGTAACATGATTGCCCGGCACTTGTTTGCGCCGCAATTGGTGCGCTACGTACATCAAATCGGCAGTAGGGGCTTGTTCCAACAAGAACTGGCCTTCCTCGGCGGATAAAAAATCGAAGCGCAGCGCTCTTTGCAATAATTCTTCAGTATGCATGGACAATGGTTTGCTTTGCAAAAGAACAAAATTACAAAACCCTGGTTTTACTAACAGGGTTTTATTTTTCATTTTTTTCTGAAAACTATGAAAAATAAAAAATTAAACCACAGCCGTACAAAAACTGTTCAGAATCAAAAACATTGCTTATATTTGCACCCAAGTTGGAAAAAACACTTCAAAAGAGGGAATCACACATGGTTCCCTCTTTTGCGTGTATGGAGCTTGTTTAGGCAATACCAATGAAAACCGCATGATTACCGAAAAGATTGAAGAACTCTTACAGGAAAAATTTCAGGAACCAGAATTCGCAGATTGTTTTACTGTCGAAATCAAACTGGAAGGCGGCAAGCAGCTGGAAGTTTATGTCGATAGTGATTCGGGCATTACGCTGGAAAAATGTCAACGCATCCACCGTTTTTTGGAATCCCATTTGGATACCAATGGCTGGCTGGGTGAAGATTATGGGCTGGATGTTTCCTCGCCAGGCATTTTTCGTCCACTGAAGTTTGCCCGTCAGTACACCCGCAACCTTGGTCGTACCCTGGAAGTACAACTCAGCGAAGGCGAAGGAAAAACCGGTATCCTGAAAACCGTGAACCCCGAATCCATTGTTCTGGAAGAAGAAATCAAATGGAAAGAAGGGAAAAAGAACATGAAAGGGACGATCCAGACGGTGATTCCCTTTGAGCATATTGTCAAGGCAGTTGTGAAGCTCAGTTTTTAACTATAAACTATAGTGCAATGAATCTGGTAGACACTTTCTCAGAATTTAAAGCTGGGAAGAACATAGACCGCCCGACCATGGCGCGGGTACTGGAGGATGTATTTCGTACCCTGATCAAGAAGAAATTTGGATCAGACGACAATTTTAACGTAATTGTCAATACACAAAACGGTGACTTGGAACTTTGGCGGGTACGCGAAATTGTACCCGACGGTGAGGTTACGGACGACCGTGCGCAAATCTCCATTTCCGAAGCCCTCTCGATTGACGAAGACTATGAGATTGGGGAAGAGTGCTACGAACGCCTGCAATTGGAAGACTTTGGTCGCCGTGCCATCATGGCTGCCCGTCAGACCCTCATTTCCAGAATCATGGAATTGGAAAAAGACGAGGTGTACAAGAGCTACTCCGAGCGCATCGGCGAAGTAATCGTAGGCGAAATTCACCAGATCCTGAAGAAAGAATTTTTGGTGGTGGACGATGCTACCGGCAATGAATTGGTATTGCCACGCACCGAAACCATCAAAGCCGATTTCTTCCGCAAGGGAGATATGGTTAAAGGCATCATTCGACGGGTGGAATTGCGCAACAACACCCCGATTGTGGTGATGTCGCGTACCGATAATGCTTTCCTGGAAAAATTGCTGGAAGCAGAAGTTCCCGAAATTGAAGATGGCCTGATCAGCATCAAAAGAATTGTACGCCTGCCTGGTGAACGTGCCAAGGTAGCTGTAGAATCATACGACGACCGCATCGACCCCGTAGGCGCTTGCGTAGGGATGAAAGGCTCCCGGATTCATGGCATTGTACGCGAGTTAAACAATGAAAACATCGACATTGTTAACTACACCAACAATGCAAGTTTGTACATCCAACGTGCCCTTACCCCGGCAAAAGTAAGCCGCATTGAGTTGAATACGGAAACCAATCACGCGGATGTTTACCTCGAACCAGACCAGGTATCCCTGGCAATTGGTAAAAGTGGAACCAATATCAAACTGGCCAGCCAATTGACTGGTTACGAAATTGATGTTTACCGCAACAATACAGACGAATACGAAATCGACGATGTGGATCTCGACGAATTCGGCGATGAAATCGAACCTTGGATCATCGAAGCCCTCCAGGCCATTGGTTGCGACACTGCCCGCAGTGTATTGAGCCTCAGCAAAGCTGAATTGCTCCGCCGTACCGACCTTGAGGAGGAAACTATTGATGATGTGCTTCGCGTTCTGGCCGCTGAATTTGAAGAAGGAGAAAATAATTAAGTTCCTTTTCGGGAACTTTCTGGCCTAACTTAGCCTTATGTTGCTGTTCAACTAGGCTCGTTAGGCAAGGGAAAGTCATTGAAGTATATTTTTTCAAAGATAATCTGTGGAAAAATCGGATTTGCTTTACTTTCAATGGTTTTCCCTTATCTTTGTGCCAGTTTTCTAAATTTTTCGAATGTCAAGAGTTTTAGTTAAGATTGCTAGGGACTTAAATGTCGGTACGGCTACTATTGTGGAACACCTCAACAGTAAGGGTTTTGATATTGAAAACAAACCCAATGCCAAGATTACCGATGGTATGTACGATGAATTGACGCGCCATTTTCAAAAGTCAATCGAAATCAAAGACGCTGCCAAAAATGTCAATATTGGTTCTGTCCGGCCTAAACCGGAAGTAGCGGAGCACGCCACTCCTGCCAAAGAGAAATCAAGCGAAGAAGACAGCGAGCCCAAGAGTGAAGTGGAGAGCGAAAGCCACCGCTTCAAATTGCAGAAACCCGTTGTTTTGGGTAAGATTGACCTAAGCGAGCGACTCAAGCAGCGCATTGAAAAAACGACCCCCAGCAGCAATGAACCTGTCAACAAGCGTAAGGAAGAAACACCTACGCCCATTGAGGAGAAGCCGGTTCCACGTGAAGAGGTTCCTGCTCCAATAGAAGAAAAACGAACACCCGAGCCAGCCAAAGAAAAGCCTCTCGAACCACAAGCTACCGTGATTAGTACTCCTCCTTCTAGCGAGATTCCAACCGCCAACACACCCGAAGCCAAAACAGCGCCAACAACCGAGGTTGAGGCTCCAAATGGCAATGGTGGCGATAATTTCCGTGCCGAAACTCCCGAATTGCGGGGACTGAAAATTTTGGGCAAAATCGATACCGATAAGTTCGAACGCCCACGTGGTAAAAAGCCAGAAAAAGGCAAAGACCAAGGCAGAGGTAAAGGCGGAAACCAACCTGGAGGCCAACAAAACCGTGGCCCGGCAACCCAGGGCCAGGGCGGAGGCAACCAACCCGGCCAACAAAATCGTGGCCCGGCAACCCAGGGCCAAGGGGGAGGCAACAATCCTGGGGGCAACCAAAACCGAGACAACCGGGGCGGCGACAACCGCAACCGTCCAAATAACAGCGGCCAACCCAATTCTCCGGATAACCCCAACCGCCGTCCACAAACTGAAGGGGGAGGAGGCTCCAATCCTCCTGGCAATGCTTTGTCAGAAGCTGAAAAGAAAAAACGCAAACGCAAACGCAAAAAGGTTACCCCTGGCCAGGAAGGCCAAGGTGGTGCTCAGGGCCAACAAGGCCAGGGCCAGAACCAAGGAGGCGACAACCGTGGTGGCGGCCAAGGTCAACGTCCACAAGGCGGAGGCAACAATAACAACAATAACAATAACAACGATCGCCGACCTCAGCACCGCCCTAATCAACAGGGCAATAGCGGTGGAAATCGCCCAGCTACTCAAGAAAACAACGGCGAAGTTTCGCAACGCCAGATTGAAGAAAAAATCAAGGCAACCATGGCTCGTCTTTCCGGAGGTGGAAAGAAAAAGCGCCAAAAGTTGCAACGTGATAAACGAGATCGCTTCCGTGAACGCCAGGAAATCCTGGAACAAGAAGCCGAAGGCGGCAAACTGCAGGTAACCGAGTTCATCTCGGTATCCGAATTGGCCAGCGTGATGAACGTTGGTGTGACGGAAGTAATCACCACTTGTTTGAGCCTCGGGGTAATCGTATCCATCAACCAGCGCCTCGATGCAGAAATCATCGAATTGGTAGCCAGTGAATTTGGCCATGAAGTGGAGTTTATCTCAGTAGAAGATCAGGTTGGTGAAGAAATCGAAGCACCAGATGCCCCCGAAACACTGCGGGACCGCGCTCCGATCGTAACCGTAATGGGTCACGTCGACCACGGTAAAACTTCTTTGCTTGACTACATCCGTAAAGCCAACGTGGTATCGGGCGAAGCCGGGGGTATCACCCAGCACATTGGTGCTTACGAAGTAGAACTGGAAGACCATCGCAAAATTACCTTCCTGGATACACCGGGTCACGAAGCCTTTACGGCGATGCGTGCGCGGGGGGCCAAGGTAACCGACATAGCCATCATCATTGTTGCTGCGGACGATAGCATCATGCCTCAAACGCGTGAAGCCATCAGCCACGCTCAAGCAGCTGGGGTGCCCATGGTTTTTGCCATCAACAAGGTAGATAAAGCGGGAGCTCGCCCCGAAAAGATCAAGGAAGAATTGGCCAACATGAATATTTTGGTGGAAGACTGGGGTGGAAAATTCCAATCCCAGGACATTTCAGCCAAAACCGGCCATGGTATTCCCGAACTGATGGAAAAAATCCTGCTGGAAGCAGAATTACTGGAACTCAAAGCTAACCCGAATCGGCGTGCTTCTGGTACGGTACTCGAAGCAACCTTGGACAAAGGCCGTGGTTACGTGACCAAAATGTTGGTCCAAAACGGAACCCTTAAAGTGGGGGATACCTTTGTAGCGGGTGAATTTTCGGGTAAGGTACGGGCCATGCTCAACGAGCGTGGCAAACGGGTCACCGAAGCGGGTCCAGCTACTCCAGTCATGGTACTTGGTTTGAGTGGTGCACCACAAGCGGGTGACTTGTTCAAAGTATACGAAAATGACCAGGAAGCGCGTCAAATCGCTTCCAAACGTTCACAAATTACCCGCGAACAGGCCAACCGAGCTACCAAGCGGATTTCACTCGACGAAATTGGCCGTCGTTTGGCACTGGGCAACTTTAAGGAGTTGAACCTGATTGTGAAAGGGGACGTGGATGGTTCGGTAGAAGCCTTGGCGGACTCCTTGATCAAACTGTCGATCGAATCGGTACAGGTCAACGTGATCCACAAGGCCGTTGGTCAGATCATCGAAGCGGATATCTTGCTGGCTTCGGCTTCCGACGCCATCATCATCGGTTTCCAGGTGCGGCCTTCCGCCAGTGCGCGTAAGGTGGCCGAGCGTGAAGGGGTGGAAGTAAAAACCTACTCCATCATCTACGAAGCCATTGAAGAGGTTAAAGCGGCCATTGAAGGGATGCTTGAACCCACCAAGGAAGAAAAAATCACTGGTTTGGTGGAAATCCGCGAGGTGTACAAGATCAGCAAAGTGGGTACCATTGCAGGTTGTTTGGTGTCCGAGGGCAAAATTACCCGGAACAGCCACATCCGCGTGGTACGGGATGGTATCGTAGTGTTCCCAACCCGTGAAGGCGCTCACGGCGAAGTGGCTTCCTTGAAACGTTTCAAAGAAGACCAACGCGAAGTGAAAGCTGGTTTGGAATGTGGTCTTTCGATCAAAAACTTCAACGACATTAAAGAAGGTGACGTGATTGAAGCGTATGAAATTGTTGAGATCAAGCAGAAGTTGAGCTAGAATAGCTTGGCTGAGTGGAATACGGCACTAGTGGCCAGACAATGTCCAATTAGACGCGGGTGCGTTTGATTGGGCATTGTTGTTTTTTGGGGGGATGAGGCTATAATGATGTCACCGCTTCGCAGTTCTGGACATCTACCTGAAAATTGCTACAAAAATCCCCTACCTTCGCCCCGCAAAAACCACCACCTTGCAAACCTCCCTTTACCTTCGTCTCGCCCTTTTCCAGTTCCTTCAATTTTTCATTTGGGGCTCCTGGACGGTGACCACTGGAACCTATCTTTTACAAAGCTTGCACTTCAGCGGTCGCGAAGTAGGCTTGGTGTATGGCACCACAGCCATTGCTGCCATGGTTTCACCCTTTTGGGCGGGGCGTTTGGCCGATCGGCATTTTCGTTTGGAGCGCATTCTGGCCACCTTGCACTTTACGGGCGGCTTGCTCATGTTTGCCCTCAGCACGATGGATACTTTTGCCTTTTTTTACCCGGTCATGTTGTTGTATGCCATTTGCTACATGCCCACTTTTGCCTTGTCTACAGCCATGACCTTTCACAATATCCCGGAGCCTGCACGGGATTATCCACGCTTGCGGGTATGGGGTACCTTGGGCTGGATTGCAACGGGTTTGTGTGTAGGCGGGCTGGATTTGGAAACCACCACTTTGCCTTTGCGCTTGTCGGCTACGGCCTCCATTTTTCAAAGCATTTATGTTTTGACCTTGCCCTCCACCCCGCCGCTGGGTAAAAAGGAAAAAACCAGCCTTTTGGCCACTGGGAAGCAGCTCATTCAGGACCGCAGCTTTATGGTACTGCTGATTGCTCTAACCCTGATTTGTATCCCCAATGCCTTTTATTACAGCTTTGTCAATGCTTATTTAAAAGATCAGGGCTTTAAAAACGCAGCGGCGATGATGTCGATCGGGCAGGCTACGGAGATTGGGTTTGTATTGCTCTTGCCCTATGCGCGCCGCTACTTTGGGCTGAAACCAGTGATTTTAATGGGGATTCTGGCTTGGGGTATTCGTTACCTATTGTTGTCCTGGGGAGGGATAGACTTGCCACTAATGGTTTGGGTGGGTCTGGGTATGCATGGCTTGGCCTGGTCCTTTACAGCATTGGCTGGACAAATTTACATCGATGAAAAAGTTCCGGTATCTTTGCGGAGTACGGCGCAGGGCTTCATTGCGTTAATCATCTCTGGGATGGGGGCCTTTATTGGCTCTTTAATTGCTGGTGAAGTGGTGAGTTGGCATACCTTGAGTAAGACGATCAACTGGTCGGCGGTTTGGCTGGTACCGGGTGGGGTAGGGATATTTACGGCAGTGTTTTTTGCGTTATTGTTTCGGAGTCCCAAACGACAGCCTTGAGAAAAAACCAACCTGAGATGGCCCTTAGATGTCTTAGATGGTAAAAAAAGCAATCTAGAATAGTTTAAAAAATAGGTTAATTGAACCATCTAAGACATCTAAGGGCCATCTCAGGTTGATACATTAATAACTTACTGCTACTTATATTTTTAAGTAGCTCATCCTTTCAATATGGAAGAGGAATATTTAGAACAAACCAAAGCCCTGGTAGCTCAGGATTTCGGGCTGACCCAAACGACTCCCCTCAGCGAGGCCGAGCTACTCGACGCCATTGCCAATCGGGTAGCTGAAATGATGGAAGAGAATAAGGACCTCTTGCTGAGCTACATGTACCGCCTGGATATCGACGAGGGGAGAATTCACTTTGCGCTGAGTCCTCTTGCCAATGAACCCGCACATTTTGCATTGGGGCGTTTGATTTTGAACCGCCAGAAACAACGCGCCATCACCAAACTGACCTATAAGCCCCCCAAGTTGGATGGATGGGAATTTTAAATTCTTGTTCTTCCGAACCTTTTCCCTACCAAAAATTGTTTAAATTTAGGCATCATTTAGCAAAGCTTTAAAAATACTCAATACATATGGCTGATGTGATTCAGCTACTGCCCGACTCGATTGCCAACCAAATTGCTGCCGGCGAGGTGATTCAACGCCCTGCTTCGGTAGTTAAAGAGTTGATGGAAAACGCGGTAGATGCAGGCAGCAAAAACATCAAATTGATTGTAAAAGACGCCGGACGAACCCTGATTCAGGTCATCGACGACGGTTGTGGTATGTCGGAAACCGATGCCCGGATGTCCTTTGAACGGCATGCAACCTCCAAAATCCGCAGCGCTGACGACCTCTTTGCCATTCGCACCATGGGATTTCGGGGTGAGGCGCTGGCTTCTATTGCTTCGGTTGCACAGGTGGAGTTGCGCACGCGGCGACATGCCAGCGAAATGGGGACCTTATTGCACGCCGAAGGTTCTAGGGTGAAATCTCAGGAGCCTTGCCAAACGGCAGCAGGGACCAGCTTTTCGGTTAAAAATCTCTTTTACAATGTACCTGCTCGGCGCAATTTCTTAAAAGCCAACACCGTAGAGTTTCGCCATATCCTCGATGAATTTGAACGGGTGGTACTGGCCAATCCCGATATCTTTTTTTCCTTGCACCACAATGGTTCTGAGGTGTTTCATTTGCCGCCCGGTAACCTGCGGCAACGCATCACCGGAGTTTTTGGCAATGCCATCAATACCCGTCTGGTGCCTGTGAATGAAGATACCGACGTCATCCAGATCAAAGGCTTTGTGGGCAAACCCGAATTTGCCAAAAAAGTCCGGGGGGAACAGTACTTTTTTGTCAACAGCCGCTTCATCAAAAGCAGTTACCTGCACCACGCAGTGATGAGCGCTTATGAGGAAGTTTTGCCCAAAGAAATGTACCCTTTTTACCTGCTCTTTTTGGACATTGACCCGGCCCGTATTGACGTCAATGTACATCCTACCAAACAGGAGATCAAATTTGAAGACGATCGCCTGGTGTACAATTACCTCAAAGTAGCAGTTCGCCATGGTTTGGGGCAATACGGGGTGATGCCCAGCCTGGATTTTGAACAGGAATCAGGCCTTAAACTTCCTTATATTACAGCCAAACAAGAACAGGACAAACCCTTCATCACCCCAGCGCGCAACAGTGGCGCCTGGCAAAATGATGATGCGAAAACCTTTTCTACCGGGCGGGACAATGACCCGGCGCAACGCCGTGAAGACAACAACCTGCGCAACTGGCAACTCCTGTACAAAGATCTGGGGGGGGCAGATGAAGAACCAGAAGAAACTGTAAACAGTGAAAGCGAGCAAGAGAACACTCAAACCCTGACGATCGGAAGTTCTTGGGAGTTGGAAGAAACTACTCTTGGTACGGGTACTGATGAGGCTTTTGCCAAACAGCACAAAGCTCCCTACCAACTTCAGGGTACTTACATCGTGAGCCAAATCAAATCTGGCTACATGCTCATTGATCAGCAATCTGCTCACGAGCGCATCCTGTACGAGCAATACCTGAGCAGGATGGAAACGCGACAGGGCTCTACCCAACAGCAACTTTTCCCCATTACCCTGAATTTTAGCCCCAACGATGCCACCTTGCTCAAAGACCTCTTGTCGGAAATACAACCCCTGGGTTTTGATGTGCAGGAATTCGGAGTGAACTCTTTTGTGGTCAATGGGCTACCCGCTGAGCTGGCGGGCAAACAAAGTGAACGGAGTATTCTGGAAAGTTTATTGGAACAACATAAAATAGGACTGGAACTCCAGTTGAATACCCGCGAAAGCCTGGCCCGTTCGATGGCGCGCAGTGCAGCCATCAAGCGGGGGCAATTGCTCAATGAAGTAGAAATGCAAGCTTTAATTGATCAGTTATTCGCCTGTGCCATGCCTTTCCGCAGTCCTTTTGGCAAAAAATGCTTCGTAACCTACGAGTTAGAAGATTTACAAAAACAATTTGAATAATCTTACATCATGATGCGCATTACCGATGTGGTTAAACATTTGTTGATCATCAACGTTTTAGTATTTTTTGTTACGTTACTGGTTTGGGGAGATCCGGCCAGAGAACTGACTGGTGCACTACTGGGTGGAACGGCTGAATTAGTGGATTGGGAGCGATACATGTTCGCCTTGTTTTTTCCTGGTTCACCCTACTTTCGCCCTTACCAATTGGTGAGCCACATGTTTATGCATGGAGACGTTGGGCATTTGTTGTTCAACATGCTGGGCTTATTCATGTTTGGAACCATGGTTGAAATGCTTTGGGGGGAAAGAAGATTCTTGTTTTTTTATTTGTTCTGCGGATTCGGCTCTATGCTATTGTACCTCGGGATGAAATACCTGGAACTTTATTATTGGGGAGGAGCCTCCCTTGGTGCCATTAATACGCCGATGCTGGGGGCCTCTGGGGCTATTTTTGGAGTTATGATGGCTTTTATGCTGAACTTTCCGAATGAGCCCATCGGTATTTTTTTCCTCCCAATCAGGATACCGGCGAAATACCTGATAATGGCTTTCTTCGGATTTGCGATATTGACGGGGTTTGGAATCATCGGAGGCAATCGGGGAGTAGCAGATTTTGCCCACATTGGCGGAGCAATATTTGGTTATTTTTTGATCGTTTATTGGGAGAAATTCGGCACTCGGCTATAATCAGCACATTTGAAGGGGTTCGGCCTTTCAAATGAGGATAAAACGTTTTATTTTTGGACTAAACTTGTGCAAGGGGCAAGAACGAAACAAGTGTTTATTTTGCCCAATACAAATCAGGATACATCATGCTAAGGTCGATCTGGGAGGATTTAAAGCGGGAATTCAACTACGGGAATGCGGTGACACGCATCATCCTGGTCAACGTTGCTGTGTTTGTAGGCATTAACTTGGTCAATATCGGTTTGTACCTTTTTAATGGTTGGAAATCAGACAATACGACCTTTGGGAAATTTTTGGACTATATCTGCATGTCTTCAGATTGGTGGTTTGTACTGACCCATCCCTGGGTGATCATCACCAACATGTTTAGCCATTTTTCTTTCGGACATATTTTGTGGAACATGCTTTTTTACCACATGTGTGGCCGAATTGTCGGCGATTTGCTGGGTAACAAGCGGGTTTTGCCTATCTACCTCATGGGAGGCTTGGCTGGTGCGCTGGGCTTTTTTATTTTTGAAAACGTACTTAATCCTCAATTACTAGGTGCTGAACCTGCTACAGCATTGGGAGCCTCGGCAGCTGTAATGGCAACTATCGTCATTTCCGGGGTCATTGCACCCGACTATGTGGTGCGTTTGTTGCTGATTGGTGATGTAAAACTCAAGTTTATCGTAGTGACCCTGATTTTCCTGGATCTGGCCTTCATCGCCATGGGTGATAGCAATTCGGGAGGTCTTTTTGCCCACCTTGGTGGTGATATATTTGGTTTTGCATATGCCTGGCAATTGCGCAAGGGCAACGATTTTGCATTCCCTTTTATGCGTTTTTTCGACTGGTGGGATGCGAGTTGGTCGCGGTGGAGAAATGGTACTCCCCCCCAGCGAGGCCCCAAAGTAGCTTACAAAAACCCTAAAGTAAGGGAAAAAACCACTGCAGGTAGCAGCCGACAAGATTCAGGCAAACGTAGCAGCAGCGCTCCACCCCACTACGACAATATGAGTCATCAGGAACAATTGGACGCTATACTCGACAAAATCAAGCAGTCTGGATACGAGAGTTTGAGTACCGAAGAGAAAGAGTTCTTATTCAATGCCAGTAAGAAATAACTAGTCCTTTTGTGGAAAAACCAATCGTATCGTGCAAAAACTAATTCGCTGGGCCAATGTGCTGATTGTTGTGTTCACCCTGATGACTTACCTCGCCCCTTACATCAGCCCACAACGCTTTTGGCCTTTCGCGTTCATTGGCCTGGTTTATCCTACCTTATTGGTTATCAACCTGCTTTTTGTATTCTATTGGGCTTTTCAACGCCGCTGGCAAGCCTTGATGTCGCTGGGCGTTATTTTGGTGGGTTGGAACCACTTCGCGGGCTTGGTTGGTTTTCATCCTGGTAGTGTAAGTCCTGAAGGTGCATCCTTGCTCAAAACCATGACGTTCAATGTATACGGGTTCACCAATTTTCACCAAAAAGGTACTCCAGCCAGTCCAGAAGAACTACAAGCACTGATCTATCAGTACCAACCCGACGTCTTGTGCTTACAGGAATTTGTGAATCACGCCAAGATTGGCTCTACTTATGTGGATGCGATTCGACAGCATAATGGGCTGGAACATGCCATTTGGAAAAAAACCGAAGAATTGGCCATTTTTTCCCGCTATCCCATTCTGCGCTCCGAGGTTCGTTTTTTTGGAAGTACCAATGGTTATCGTTATGCCGACTTACAAGTTGGCGAAAGAATTGTGCGGGTATACAACGTCCACTTGCAATCCAATTCCATCACAGGTTTGACGGACGAGGTGACCAGTTCACCTGATTTAAGGGAAAGGGAAAACTGGAATCGGGTTAGAAGTATTCTGGGTAGATTTAAACGGGCAGCACAGGAGCGAGCTAGCCAAGTGGAAGAATTATTGGCCCACCTGAGCAATAGTCCGTATCCCGTAGTCGTCTGCGGTGATTTCAATGACATTCCCCAATCCTATACCCACCATCGGATGTGTAAGAACCTGCGGGATGCTTTTTTAACGGCTGGTTCGGGTTTGGGTATCACTTACGCGGGGCGTATTCCAGGCCTGCGCATCGATTATACGTTTACTGACCTTAAATTTACTCCTCTGTATTGTCAGCGGGGGAAGGTCAGTTTTTCCGACCACCGGCCTGTCATTACCGTAATTCAATTGTAAACGGGATCCAAATCTCAAAAATCGCTAAAAAGCACCCATTTTTGAGTTGATCGACTTCTCTTAGCCGCAAGTCAAACACATTTTTATATTTTTGCCGCTGCAAAAAACAGTCCAATGAACAGTGCACTAAAAATTTACAACAGTCTCACTAAAGAGAAAGAAGTATTTCAACCCATTCACCCGGGCCGGGTTGGCATGTACGTATGTGGTCCTACCGTTTACAGCAATGTTCATTTGGGCAACTGTCGCACCTTTGTGAGCTTCGACATCATCTACCGCTACCTGCAATTCCTGGGCTACAAGGTGCGCTACGTGCGCAACGTGACCGATGTTGGCCACTTGGAAGGTGATGTAGATACAGGTGGTGAAGACAAACTGGGTAAACGCGCCCGCCTGGAGCAACTGGAACCGATGGAAATCGCGCACAAATACACGGTGGGTTTCCACGATATGATGCGCATTTTTAACGTACTTCCACCAAGCCTTGAGCCGCGAGCCACCGGGCACATTCCCGAGCAGATCGAAATGGTGCAACAAATCCTCGACAATGGTTACGCTTACGAAGCCAATGGCTCGGTGTATTTTGACACCCTGAAGTTTGCGGAAAAAAGTGGCATTTACGGAGCCTTGTCGGGCCGAAAAATTGAAGACCTCATCTCGGAATCACGCGATAACCTCAAAAAGCAGGACGAAAAACGCAACTCTGCCGATTTTGCCATCTGGATCAAAGCCGATCCTGAGCACCTGATGCGCTGGAATTCCCCCTGGTCGGTGGGATTCCCGGGCTGGCACCTGGAATGCTCGGCAATGAGTACCAAATACTTGGGCAAAACCTTCGACATTCACGGTGGGGGTAACGACCTTAAGTTTCCACACCACGAAAACGAGGTGGCGCAAAACTACGGCGCATGTGGTTGCACCCCGGCCAAAACCTGGATGCACGGCAACATGCTTTTGCTGAATGGCAAAAAAATGTCCAAGTCGGATGGCAACTCCATTATGCCGGAAGAGTTGTTTACGGGCAATAGCCCCCATATCACAAAAGGTTACAGCCCGATGGCCGTGCGTTTCTTCATGTTGCAAACACATTACCGCAGCACCCTGGACTTGACCGATGAGGCGCTACAAGCCGCGGAGAAAGGTTATCGCCGCCTGATGGAAGCTTATGCTACCCTGCAAGCACTGCCCTTCAGCGGAGGTGCTACAGGCGCACAAGACCAGGAAGTGAAAGAGTGGATCAGCTCCGTACACGAGGAAATGGACGATGATTTCAACACGCCCAAAGCACTGGCGCGTTTGTTCGAAATCGTGAGCCGCGTCAACAGCTGGAAAGGTGGCCAGGTTAGCATGGAAGGCTTGAGCGAAGTGACTTTCAACGAATTAAAAACAACTTTTCATACCTTCTTGTTCGACATCTTTGGCCTGCAAGACGAGGCTGCTACTGGTAGTGACGATAGTTTCAAAACCATCGACGGCCTGATGCACCTGATCATCGACATGCGTGCGGATGTACGTGCGCGTAAGGATTGGCCTACGGCAGATAAAATTCGCGATACTTTGAAAGCGGTGGGTATTGTGCTGAAAGATGGAAAGGAGGGGACTGAGTGGGGGAAGGAGTAATTAATGATGAATGAGAAATGATGAGTGATGAATTGGTAAAGCAACCAGAATTCATCACTCATCATTTCTCATTTATCACTGCTCTAAGGCTTTCACCAAAGAGAGTACCGATGCATCCCTCCGCAACTCTGGCATCATATCAAACAATAGTTCGTGGCTGGCATATTCATCCTCCAGTACCTCACTGAGTTGGAGGAGAGCCTCCTGACGATCGCCCATGCGGAACAAACACGCAATGCGGCAGTAGCTCAGTTCAGGACTTACGGTACTTTCTTCCGCCATGTCCAAAATTTCCAGGGCACCTTCTTCCTGACCGGTCAACATCAGAAATAAAGCGTATTGCAGCCAATACTCTGCTGCTTCTGGTGCAATATCGGTAGCCAGGCAATAGTGCGTTTCGGCCAATTCCAGCTCATCAAGCTGTGTGTAGGCTTGAGCCAGGCTGGCGTGGTATTCTTCCCGATTGTCGTCAATCTCAATGGCTTTTTTGCAATAGTGCGCCGCCAATTCCCATTGCTGTTCGGCAATGGCGATTTCACCCAGGTGGAAAAAAACCTCATCGTGGTGATTCTCCAGCTCCAGGGCTTTTTTCAAAAAAGATTTGGCTGCTTGTGGATGGCCCATGTGCAATTGGCACTGGCCCATGCGCAACAGCAAATCAGCATCGGCACCAAAGTTATCCAGAATTTCTTCACAAATATCAAAGGTCAAGGGGTAACGTTGCAGTTCAAAAGCCAGATCAGCCCTTTCGCGGTAGGCGAGCTCGTAGGTGTCGTCGGCCAGGTACGCGAATTCGAGCGCTTCGAGTGCATCCTCGTAGTTGCCCAGATGTGTATGGCAAAGCCCCAGGTTGTACCAGGCTACACAGGAGTAGGGGTTCTCGTCGATGATTTGCTCATGCAGGCTGACACATTCTTCATAGTTGCGGATGTGTTGCACTGCATTCATGATTTTTTCGAGGCCATGCCGCATTTCTGAATCGTGGATCACCGCCGCTTTCAGCGCCAGGTACATGGCTTCATATTCCTGTTGGTTTTCGTAAATCAAAGCTCGTACAAAATGCGATTCAGCCAGGACATTGGGATCGAGCTCATCGGGTAGCTGCCCCAATTGTTCATGGGCCGCCTGATGTTCGCCCAGATAGGTAAGTGCTTGTGCCCGCAGCAACAGTATTTCAGGTTCGTTGGGGGCCAAAATTTCTGCCTGGGTCAACACTTCCAATGCCAGGTATTCCTGGTTGGCTTGAACAAGAACTTCTGCTTTGCGCAGCAAAAACTCAACGGTATAGCTATGACTGTCAATGGCGCGTTCAACGACTTCCATTGCCCGATCAAAAATCTCTTCGCTGAGGTAGTGATCAATCAAATGTCGGTAAGCATCTTGGTCCAAAAAAAGGGACTCTCCTTGGTCCAACATAGCCTCGTACTCGGTAACTAAATCGATCAGCGCCTGATTACTCATAAGGTACAATTGTAGTCTTTAAGCAGATTGTTGCTAAAGATAACGAAAAGGCAATGACATCTCCGAACTTTAGCCTGAGTAAGTGAAGACCATTAATGGAACGGTAGCTGTTTTTGAGGGAACGGTAAAATTTGTCTAAGTCTTTGTCCTTTAATAGTTTATTGTTTTGAATTATTTATCTTTTGACATATACGAACAAAAAAAATGCCAAGGGCTGAATTCATTAAAGTATTTGTGTATTAATTTTTTGCGAATAGTTAGGGGATCTCGGAATGGGGATTTCGGATTTCGATGGAGTTCTACTTCCAGAATTTGGGTTAATTGTAACTCGTGTTTTCAGGCCTGAAATCCTAAGTGTTGGTTTTTAACCTGCTCAAATACAGAAGCGCTGCGAAATCCGAAATCCCCATTCCGAAATTATTTTTTCCCTCTTGCCTCCTGAACTCGCCGCAATAGTTCCTTATTGAACTCTTGTTCACTGCGTTGCAAAAGGGCAATCTTGCGGACAGCCATAAAACCCTTCATGCGCTGAAAATAATCGCGTTTGAGTTTGATGAGCTCTTCCTCCATCTCAAAGCGATCCAGCATAGCACGTTCTACCTCCTGATCGCTCAGCGTATTGATGTCCTGATCGGGGCGGTATTTTTGGCGAATCCTTTTGTGTTCGGCTTCGTATTGGTTGTACACTGGCCAAAATTTCTCCGATTCTTCGGGAGTGAGTTTGAGCTTATCCGTGATGAACGCCACTTTTAGGGCGCGAATGCGGTCCTGTGCTTGGGTTACTTGGGGCAAAGTCAGCAGAAAAGCCCCAAACAAAACCGACGCTACGATCCATTTTTTCATGTTGCTGTAATCTTTTTCCGGGTTAGAGTAATTCCTTAAGGGCCTCAGCATCCATTTCCTGAATGACATCATCCAGGTATTGATCCAGGTCCTCGGGCGTTAAATCTTCAAAGCTGGGCTGATTCTCCTGATTGGATGCAAATTCCAGCAAGGTTTCGGTATCAAATTCATGGAAATTCGCCTGAATGTAGGCATTCAAGGATTCAGGGTCAAGTTTGGCTAATTCTGCACTTAGTTCAGATCCTGCTACAGGCTGACTTTGATACAACCAAACAGCACCCAAGGCGATGAGCAGGGCAATGCTGGCCAAGCCAAGTGCCCAGCGGGGCTGGAACAAAAACTGGAGGGGTTCAAAAAACCGATCCAGCCAGCCAATATTTTGGGCAGGAGCAGCTTGTGAATTGCTTTGGACCTTTTCCAGCACTTCTTTTTGCATGCGCTGAAAATAGTCCTCAGGTAGGCGAAAACCATCCCCTTGCTCCTTCATTTTGAGCAAATGCGGGGATAACTCCTCCAACTCTTTACGGATATCCTCATCAGGGCGTTTCATTCTTTGTTGTTTTGATTAGACTTTATGTACACAGGCCAGCCTGTGTCATAAAATCTATTGAGCTTGAATAAACTAATGCAGTGGGGCAAAAAACTGATGTATTTTAACTACCCCTATGCCGCAAAAAACTGTTCTACTTTTTTGACTGCGTGGTGAAAAGATGCCTTGAGTGCCCCCACCGAAGTGTTAAGCAATTGGGACATTTCTTCGTAACCCATTTCCTCATAGTACCGCAAATTGAATACTTCCTTTTGGCGGTCCGGCAGGGTTTCCAGCGCTTGTTTCAACCGAATCTGAGCCTCATCCCCATCAAAAAACGAGTCAGCCTGTAAACGATTGGCCAGGTTGATGTTGGCATCGTCAATTGAGGTCGAGCTCCGCCGCTTGCGCTGGTTGAGGAAGGTGATGGCCTCATTGGTCACAATGCGGTACAACCAAGTGTAGAGACCCGATTTTCCTTCAAACTGCCCAATGTTGCGAAACACTTTAACCAGGGCATTTTGTAAGACATCGTTGGCATCGTCGTGGTCGTTCAACAGGCGCCTCACTTGCCAATATAGCCGCTCTTGATGGGTTTCCATCAAGAGCCGAAACCCACGCTCCAGGGTTTTAGGGTTTCGCATGAGTCCCAGGATTTCGTCGTCACTGGTTTTGGCCTGCGGCATCAGATTTTGTTGGTTTGAAGATTTGACTTGGATTTGTGCCAATGGTTTAAACGGAGGCTGAATTTTTATCCTTATTTTACCACCGAAAGGTATAAACTTGAAACATATGATGCGGGTAGAACAGCAAAAACAATTTACCCTGGACTTTTTAAAAGCCTATCATCCTGCAAATGAGGTTGAGCGGGCGCATGTACAAGAGGTGCTGGCTTTCATTCAAAGTCAGGAAAACCCCTTTTATCCCCAACTTCCCGCTGGGCACATTACGGTTTCTGCCATTTTAATGGATCAAAAGCAGCAAAACATCCTTTTTCATTACCATCAAAAGCTGGATCGATGGTTGCAATTTGGAGGTCACGTGGAGCCAGATCAGGACTTCAATACCCTGCAAGCGGCCATCCGCGAGTTAATGGAAGAAACGGGTTTGAGTGTAACGGCATTCAGTGTCTTTGGCGAAGGAGAGCCCATTGATGTAGATGTGCACCTGATCCCGGCACGCGCTGATTTTCCAGCGCACCCGCACCACGATCTGCGCTACTTGTTTAAATTGATTTTACCTGCTAAATTTGATGAAAATTCCTTTCGCTGGATCCCAATTGAAGAGCTACTGGCCTGGGAAGATGCCTCGATCCAGCGCTTTGCGCAAAAGGTTTTTGAACGGACTCAGGCAAATTGAGCCAAAAACGAAATGGATTTTAAGGAACTTAATCCCATTTTTAGTCGTTTTTTAGCCATTACCTAGCTAGTGAATCATACTAAAATGAACACCCAAGTACAAACGCGGCTCAGCAAAAAACTTTCGCTCTTGCTGCGACACCAACCCGAGCTTTATGGACTGCACCTGGATGAACAAGGCTGGTGCAGCATTGCCGAACTATTGGATGCCTTTGCCAAAAAAGGCCAAGATCTTTCTATAGATGCCCTTCTCGAAGTTGTTCAGGAAAATGACAAACAACGTTTTGCTTTTAGTCCCGATGGCTTGAAAATTCGGGCTAGTCAGGGGCATTCCATCGATGTAGAACTGGGCTACAGCCCGCAAGTCCCTCCAGACATTTTGTACCATGGTACAGCTGACCGCTTTTTGCCATCGATCCTCAATGTGGGCATCATCAAAGGCAAGCGCCACCAGGTACACCTGTCCTTAGATGTTGAAACTGCTGAAAAAGTGGGTGAACGACATGGCCGAGTTGTTGTGCTTAAAGTATTTGCTGGCAAAATGCACGCCATTGGCCATGCTTTTTATCAATCGGATAATGGGGTTTGGTTGGTAGATGAGGTGCCGGTGGGGTACTTTGAGGTGATAGATTGAATCACTTCCAGGATTTAAATGTTTTTTGCAGCTTCATACTGGTTGATTTGAACCACTTTAGGGCACCTTTGAAAGGGGCGCGTAGAAGAGATAGCGTTATGTTTAAGCGATTGTTTGGTTTTGAAATCCTGGTTTTTATCCTAATCCTGTTCATCAGCGGCTGCCAGCCTGAACCGCAGGTGCAACGCGCATTTTACCACTGGCAAACCAATTTGTCGCTCAGTCCCGCCGAGCAAAAAAGCTTACAAAAACTTCAAATTTCAAGGTTGTACGCCAAGTTTTTTGACGTAGACTGGGACGAAACCCAAGGCCAAATCGTCCCTCTTGCCAGCATTCAAATCGATACCGCCGGGCTGGAAAAACTGGAATTGGTTCCCGTCATTTACATCACCAATCGCAGCTGGAATCACGTGGAAAGTGAGGCACAGGTGGAAACTTTGGCGCAAAAGATCGTTGCTAAAATAGACGCTTTGGCTCAGCCCCTAGACAAACCGAACCTCTCCGAAATACAAATTGACTGCGACTGGACGGCCAGCAGCCGCCGGGTTTATTTTGCTTTTTTGGAAAAATTGGGTAAAAAACTAGCGCAGCGCAAATGCCTACTTTCCACCACCATCCGCCTGCACCAATACAAATACCCCCAACGGACAGGCATTCCACCCGTGGCCAGCGGTACACTTATGTTGTACAATGTAGGGGATTTGGAAAGTTGGGAAGAGGAGAATTCCATTTTTTCCCAATCGGCGGTGGAGGCTTATGTGCCTTTTCCAAAGTACCCCTTGCCGCTGGATGTGGTGCTGCCGGCCTTTAGTTGGGGCGTCTTGTTTCGGGAGGGGGAGATGATTCGATTATTGAATGAGCTGCGGGTAGAAGACCTGCAGGGTGACACCCGTTTCGAGCAGATTGCTCCCCAGCGCTTTCGCGTGCGAAAAAGTACGTATCTTAACGGGCATTATTTGTACCGAGGCGATTTGTTGCGGATTGAGACCTGTGGGTATGCGGAGTTGTTGGCGGCGGCGCGTTTTGCGCGGAAGCATTTGTCACGTGGGGGGCTGCGTTGGGTGGGGATTTATCATTGGCACGATCGCCTGAACAAAGCACTCAAATATGATGAGCTGGAGGATATTTTTGCCGTTTTTTAAGCGCTCGTTGCGCATGATTGTTTCCGGATTGACCCTCCTGGCATGCACCTGCCTCTATTTCTGGCCCATCCCCCTCGGCGGCGACTGCGGCCCCAATCTGCAAGAATTCAAAGGTTTTTCCTTCCTCCGTTCCACCATCATCAATGGTGCTACGGCGGGTGCGCCTTATGTGTTGGGCTTCGATGTGTTGTACGAGCGTTACGGGGTCCAAAAGACCAACATGATGCAGGACAACCTCGACGAGTGGCACAGCCGCTACTGCGCCAAGGCCGAAAAAGCAGACATCTATGCCGTGGTGTACGACTGGCCGAAAAGTGACCTTGAAGAAGTGATCAATGGCATCACGGTAAAAAATTATGGGCTAAGTCCCTATTTGCGCCAAAATACCTTTGCCGCTTATTTGTACAGGTACGGTTGCACCGAAACCCTGCGCTACCTGCAATACACCCGCGATGTGGAACCCCACGTGACCAGCACCGACCCTTGGGAAGATCGACCCAGCAATCTGGCCATCATCAATAGTTTGATCATTCGGGGGCGGGACGAGTTTATGAATTGCGCTTCCCATTACATTCGTCTGCGTTATGCTTTTCAAATCATTCGTTTGGCGCATTATTCCCGGCAGTACAACCGTACGGTTGAGTTGTACGACTGGTTGATGCCCAAAGTGGACAACGATCCCAGTTTGATCGAGTATTGGATTTTGGGGCATCGGGCCGGAGCACTACAGGCTTTGGGGCGTTATCCCGAAGCGGCCTACGACTATGCCAAGGTTTTTTTGAATTGTCCCAGCAAGCGGGAGTCAGCCTTACAGAGTTTCCGCATCCGCAGCGATGAGGAATGGCAGGCGACCTACACCTTGTGCCGAAGCGACCAGGAGCGTGCCACGCTCTACGCCATGCGCGCCTACCTCGACCGCAGTCGGGCGCTGGAAGAAATGAAACTCATCTACGAACTCGATCCAAAAATGGAGTACCTGGATGTGCTGCTGGTAAGGGAAATGCGGCGTTTGGAAAAACAGTTGCTCGGTTTGGAGTTCAATAAAAACCGCGAACAGAATAAACGTTACCACAAAATTCCTCAGCCCGGGATCGATGATTACCTGATTCAGGTGCAAGATTTTGTACAAAAAGTCAATTCCGAAAAAAAAACCTCCAACCCGGAACTCTGGGCCATTGCGGAGGGCTACCTGGAAATGGTTTCCGGTGATTTTTATGCGGCCATCAAGTCTTTTGAGCGCATTGAGGACAGCATCAAAGACGAGGCTTTGCAAGAACAACTGAAGATATTTATGCTGGGGGCTCAAATTGGCGCCTATCAGGAAGTCGACGACGACATGGAGGACGAGGTTGCCAATATGATGCGGAGCAATGAATTTTTCCTGCGTTTTCCGTCCAAATTTGAACCTTATACCCGCGACAAACTGGGCTGGCTGTACAAACGGTACAAAATGCCAGGCAAAGCCTTTTTGTCGTATTACCCTTTCCGCGATTTAAAGGTCAACCCCCGGGAAACCGAGCTCAACGACCTCCTGGCTATGTTGCAACAACGGCGGCTGAACCGCATGGAACGCAATTTGCTCAAACAAGGAGATACCTTGCTTACAGTTAATGATATTCATATGCTCAAAGCCACCGTTTTACTGGACCAATACCAATTGGCTGCTGCTTTGGAGGAAATGAAAAAAATTGACCGCAACGCCTGGACGGATTATGGGGTATGGGCACCCTTTGTGGAGCGTTTTCACGATTGTGTACATTGCCCGATTCGGGATACGGTTACTTTTTTGAACCGGGGGGAAATCATCGAGCGGATGCTGGACTTGGAATACCGCGCTTTAGCCAATCGACTGGAAGGTGGGGTCTTTTTTTACCAAATGGGGCTGGCCTATTACAACATGAGTTATTTTGGTTCGGCCTGGCAAGTGATGGACAATTTTCGCAGCGGGAGTAGCTTGAAGCGGCGCAAAAATGCCCAAGACCCCAACCTGGTGCCCGATGAACGTTTTGCCCTCGGCAACCGGGAGCATTTTGATTGCACCCAGGCTTTGAACTACTTCAATATGGCCCGGCAGTTTACAGGTAGCCGCGAAATAGCCGCCCGGGCTACCTTCATGGCGGCACGTTGCGAACAGAATAATTTCTATTGGCGTGGAGGAACCCGCACCTATGAAAATTTCGAGATCCTCAAACGGGATTACGCCGATACTCAGTTTTATGCCCGAATTGTGGCTGAATGCAAGTATTTCAAGTTTTATACCGCCCGTTGATCAATTGTCCTTAAACACCTGATTGATCTCCTCAATGCGAAAAGTCAGCGTGCGTGGAGCGTTATAAGGGATTTGATTGTCGGTGGCAGTCAAGATGATGCGGTGATCATCAATTTGCTCGCAATAAAAGGCGCTCAACATAAATTGGGGCCTCCGGCCAGTAATCCTGGATTGCACAACACCGTGAATTAATTCTCCTTTAGGGCCAATTCGAACCAGTTTATAAGGTGTTTCGGCAGGCATTTCTATTTGTGTTTGTAGAAAAAAAGCTGTATCACCTTTGATAAACAGATTGCCATCGTACAGGGCATCGAAAAAACCATATTTCATCCGTGGAATGATACTGAGGTATTGAGGCTTGGCCTGATCATCGAAGCGGATCAGCATGTTGGCATTTCCACTAGTAGCCAGGAGGTACATTTGTCCTGTAGTTTGAAAGTACAGTTTATAAATGGTGTAATTGAAAAAACCGGTTGGAGTGTAATGTTCTCCCAACACGGAATCTTGCCGTGCCAAACGTTCAGCGTTTTGATACAATGTTTTGGGAAACTCTTCGATGTTTTGGGTGTAATTTGCCGCCCCCAAAGGCATCTTTAAAATATAGAGGCCACTTTCTGTTGTAAAACGAGGTGCTTGCCAAATGCCGATTCCATAAAGTGTTTCGTCTGAAGCAAGCCCAAACTTCAAACTGGAGAAGTGGGCACCTTTGGCCAGTTGGGTGCGCAATACCTTGGCTGTATCCACATCTCTGCGCATGTGAAGGGCCATATGTTCGATCAGGCTGGCTTTGATAACCGTCGCAGCCCCGATCCGACCAGCATAATTTTCTGCAAAAAGAAAAAATTCACCATTGTTGCGCAAAGCGCAGTTGTTGATCAAAAACCGATTGTTGAGATAAGGTAAGGTATATTGCTTCGACCATTGTTTTTCCAGCGAACGGTTGTAAACCTGTACATTGAGCCGCACTGAATCTTCGGAATAGGCATAAATCCAACTGTAAAACCCAATGTGGCTGCTGTCAGGAGAAATGCAATAACCCAGGTAAGGGGAATCGCTGCTGGGGCGGGGGGTAGCCACCGCATCGATGAGTTGGCTGTGTTTTTCTTTGAGTGTTTTAGAATCAAATTGCTGTAAAAGGAAATTACTTCGGCCTGGCCCTGGGTGGTAAACTGAGGTCAGCAGGTTCAAAACACCATTCCAGACAAATACATCTTTGAGTTGGGCTTTGAAAGGGCCAGTCTTTAGCGACACCAGTTTTTCTGTTTTGGCCGCATTGATACTGGAAATGCTTTGAAAATACAATTGCAAGGGGGCCCCTGTGCTGCTCCAGTTTTGTTGAACCGTGACTACCTGGGTAGGACTGACCGGTAGAAGGCGGCTAAAAATAAAAACATTGGTGTCCAAACGGGCTTGTGCAAAAGAAAGGGAAACAAAGCCAAGAATGGAACAAAGCAGGATGAGTAGCTTCTTCATAAAATGCAGTTTAGTAACTCAGAAAAATTAAGTTCCCGACTTGGGTTTTGAATAGACGGCCGAACACATCATTTCAAGTAAGCTTCCTATTCAAAAGCCTCTAAAAAACTGGGGAGTAATTATTTCGTCATACTTAGTAGGTGGTGAATTTAAGCTTTGATTTGCAGTCCAACATCATCTTCTTTCGCAAAGGCCCCATTTCAGACCCAAAACTGGCATTTAGCATGCTTACATCGCTAATAAATTTAAGTGTTGTTTTGTTTTATTCACAAAATATGCCTTGTTTTGCAAGATAAAAGCTGGGATTAGGGCGTTTCCTATTTCTAAGAGTAGGTAAAAACTGCTCAAAGCTTGACTGGCGAGAGCGCCATCATGGTTACGAAACTATTCATTTTTAAATTAAACAGAAAAACATGCGTCTAGTACTCAACTTACTAGTAGTTGTTCTTGCGCTAGGTTCTATGCAATCTTGTGTTTCTAAGAAAAAGTTCGATGAACTGCTCGCCAGCAAAGAAGCAGCAGACAAGGCTTTGGCTGAAACACA
>NZ_JANRKL010000111.1:0-64362 GCF_033763495.1 Haliscomenobacter sp.
TCAGTATAGAATTTTTGGATGTAAATTATGAAACAAAAAGCATCTATGACCTGGAGCCAATGAAGGGATTTGAACCCTTGACCCCTTCCTTACCATGGAAGTGCTCTACCCCTGAGCTACATCGGCTTGTATGTCCACGAACATACCCACGAATAAATTCGTGGGTTGGTGTATGTAATGTCCTCCCATGGTTGAAACCGTAGGGTAGGAACTTATACATGGAGCGGAAGACGAGACTCGAACCCGCGACCCTCAGCTTGGAAGGCTGATGCTCTACCAACTGAGCTACTTCCGCTTGTATGACAAAAATGGTGGGGGTGGATGGATTCGAACCAACTCAGTCAAAGACACCAGATTTACAGTCTGGCCCGCCTCTCCACCTGCGGCGCACCCCCTTGGAGACCCAAAGCAAAGCTTTGAGGTTGATTTGAACTGACCCACGAATGAATTCATGGGATGGAGCCAGCAGAGGGACTCGAACCCCCGACCAGCTGATTACAAATCAGCTGCTCTACCAACTGAGCTATGCTGGCCTAGCTTTGGTTTTCCATCAAACAGATACCTGAAAAATCAGTTGGTAGATGATTTATCGAAAAATGAATACCATTTGATCAAAAACCAGATTTTATAAGGTTTTTCAACCCGTTCAAATCAGATATTTTTGTCAAAAATGTCAAGTTTTGTAAGCATTTCGGCGTCTTTTTCCGAAAGCGATTGCAAAGATAGTGCCTCTCTAAGAAATATCAAATTTTTGCGCAATTTTTTTTCTTTGATTTTCCTTTTTTGAAAGCGTGGCGCAAATATAGGGTAAGGTTCTTGATATTTTCAAAGGTTGTAGCTAAAAAGTTTAACGGGTTTAACCAACAGCAGGAGAATTTAGTTCCTGCGGTGTTGATTAAACCCGTTAAACTCGTTGGGCAGCTCTACGCGGTTGCCCTAGTTGGAGCAATCCCTTGCGGTTGCCCTTTATGACGGCAACCGCGAGGGTTGCCGCTACGATTGTTTTTCTTTGTATTTGATGATTTGGCGTTTGAGGGAATCAACAGCCTGCTCCACAGCGGCTTCAAAAGTTTTATTACCAAATTTTGCGATCAGGGTTTCACCTGGGACATTGATACGTACTTCAGCGATTTTTTCTCTGACTTGTCCGGTGTTTTCCAGTTTCAGGACCACTTTTGCATTGATGATGCGATCGAAGAACTGGTCAATTTTGCTCAATTTCTTTTCAATGTAGTCGATCAACTTGCTGTCAACTTTGAACTGTACTGCTTCAGTGTACACAACCATAATTCAAGATTTAAAGGGTTAGACCATAAAGATCGATTCTTCATCCTTCAAAATAGTGGGGCTTACTCCGCACCAGATTTAGGATGAGCTTGCTGGTAAATTTTTTTTAGTCGCTCAATAGAATGGTGAGTGTAGATTTGAGTTGCCGCCAAACTTGAATGGCCCAGCAATTCTTTTATTGCATTCAGATCAGCTCCGTGATCTGATAAATGAGTAGCAAAAGAATGCCGTAAAACGTGAGGGCTCCGTTTTTCCTGGGTAGTGATGGTACTCAGGGCCTCCTTCACAATCCGGTAGATGAGTTTGGGATAGGCTGCTTTACCGTTTTTGGTCAGCCAAAGTCCCAATTCCGGGGTGTTGGGGAAGCTTCGTTGTCGTACCTCCAGGTATTGCCGCAGGAGTGTAGCCATTGCATGAGAAATGGGGATCAGTCGTTCCTTGTTTCCCTTTCCCAATACTTTTATGGTGAAGCTGCTAAAATTCAGATCACTTACCTTTAAGTTCAACAACTCGGCACGGCGCATACCGGTGAGGTAGCACAACTCTACCAGCACCCGGTTACGCAGTTTTTCGTAATCATCGGACAGGTCTGCCGAATTGAGCAAGTGTTCCAGGTGTTGTTCGGGAACAACACTGGGTAGGCGCTTCCCAAGCTTGGGCAAACTAACCTGTAACATTGGCGAGCGTGCGATCACCTGCTCGCGCTGCAAAAAACGGAAATAAGATTTGAGGGTTGACAATTTGCGCCGGATGGAGGAAGCCGAATACTTCTGCTCCATTAAAGAAACTGCCCAGGACCGAATATGGATGTGTTGGATAATCGTAGGTTCAACGATCTCGTATTGGCTCTGCAAAAAACAACTAAATTGCTCCAAATCAACCTTATAGGCTTCAACGGTGTGCATTGAAAAGCGTTTTTCATACTGCAAATACTTCAAGAATCCTGCTATTGTCATTCGTTCGGGTTGTCATCGATTCTCTTAATGTAGAATCGAACAGTATTCTGATCTGATTTAAATTTAAAAAATTAAACGGAGAAAGTCAAGGATCGACTTAACTTTGGCTTAACATTATAATTGGCAAATTCAGCTAACCCACTGATAAATTGCCGTTTAATTTGCCTAACAATTTTTCGATTTTTTTAGAAAATTTTTATGGCGCGTCAAAAAAGCGAAAATCATTTCATCAAAGGTGCAGTTTACCCCGGAGGGCAAAAAGCCATGCTGCTTTTTATCCAAAACAATCTGCAATACCCCCCGGAAGCCATTGCTGCCAAAGTGGAAGGAACCGTAAGAATTCGGTTTAGCATTGACCATACGGGGAAGGTGTTCAAAAGCCAGGTCATTGCCAGTTTAGGGCATGGTTGTGACGAGGAAGCCATCCGATTGGTGCATTTGTTGCAGTTTGAAGTGTCTAAAGCGTACAAATTAAAGGTGCAACACCATCGGACTTTGAACATCCACTTCAAACTACAGGTGAATCAGGACACATCATCAGAGGCCACTTCCCCACCCGCTCCACTATCCATTCAATATAGCATTAGTAGTTCGACTTCACCTGAAGCACCGACGTCCGTTGCAGGCTCTTCCAATCAGGGTTACCATTATACCATTCAGTTGAAGCCTTAATGTTCAGATAGCCTATCGCAATCAGGACATCTGGTGCCACCCGGAGGTCCGAACGTCCTTCTACTGGATACCAAAACAAATCACCAGCTACAAAGACATCCTTACGGTTTTTAAATACCACATCCATCCCCTGCTTGATCAATGCAATCCATTCCCATTGCAAGGTATTGTCTGCCATTGGCTTGCCATCTGAGCTGGGATAAATTTTGTACAATTCTTCTTTGCTTAAGGTGCGCATGGTGCCAGATTTGCATCAGGAATACTCTAAAATCTATTTTACCCCAACAAATTACATGAAAATAAAGATTATCGCAAGCAATAATAATAAACTTTTAATTTTAAAAAATAAAAATTAAAAATAAAAATTACAAAGGGGAGCTACCCCTTTGCAGAAATAGCTCCCCTTTGTAAATTGATGCAAATACTAGATTAATACCCAGGGTTCTGCTCCAACGCTTTATTCACCTCTATTTCCCGGAACGGGATAGGGAAAACCAGTTTATCAGCATCATAATTGAATTTGCCGACTGCTTGTTTGGTGCGTTTCAGGTCGTGTATGCGAAATCCTTCATGAGCCAACTCCAACCGACGCTCCAACAAGATTTGGTCGATGGTTACAGCTGTTGCTTCGGCCAGGCCTGCACGTTTACGGATGGTATTGTAGTCTGCTAAGGGTGTAGCGCCTACACTTGCATTCAAACGGGCGTTGCCTTCTGCACGGATCAAGTACATTTCGGCAAGGCGAATCAAACCAATGTTGCCGAACTGGTTGTTCCATTTTCCAGTTCGCATTGCGCCAGCCCCATCAAAGAAGAGATCTTTACGTACATCCCCAGTTGGGTATAGGTTCAGGTGGCCATCCAGAATCTCGATATCGCCATCGCGGGCACCAAAATCGGGAATAGAGAAGAAAGTGTTCATGTTGTTTATTCCGTCCTGATCCGTAACCTGAACTGCGAAGATGTCTTCCGAAGAATTGGCATCGCGGTTGAAATTGTCGGCATAATCAGCCAAAAGTGCAAATTTACCCGAACTGATCACCTTATTGGCGGCATCGCGGGCCTTTGCATAATCGCCTTGTTGGAGGTAAACGCGAGCCAACAAAGCGGTAGCGGCAAGGCTACTGGCTCGCCAAGAGTTGGTTTGCGGAAGATTGGCTTCTGCTTTGATTAAATCAGCGATGACAGCGGCGTATACTTGCTCTACAGTACTGCGTGCCACCTGGCTTTTTTCGTCAATCCCACGCGTTGGTTCTGTAATTAGCGGAACACCCAATTGGCTGTTTGTCTGGCCAGCCACGTAGGGCTTGCCAAAGAAACGAACCAATTCAAAGTAAACCAGTGCTCGAATGAACTCGGCTTCGCCTTCGACTGTTTTGCGGTCTTTTTCGGCTACAACGGGCAAAAAAGCGAGAACGTTATTGGCGATGTTGATTGCGTTATAGCCATCCAACCAAAGCTCCGTGGCATCACGGTTAGCAGTTTGCATGGTTTTATTAAAAATCTCGCGAGGGTCGAAAAAAGTTCCTACCCACAGGATCTCATCATCGCCAGCTTGCAATTCAGCATTGCGCAAAGTATTACCACCGAATAGATCACCTTCGGCCATGGCGTCGTAGGCACCGATTAAAACAGCCTTGACATTGCTTTCATTGGCCGAAGCCTGAGTATCCGCAATACTCTGTGCTGGTTTTAGTTCCAACTGATCCTGGCATGCGTTCAGTGACAACCCTAGGGTTAGAACCAACAAAAATATTTTATTCGCTTTCATGTTGTTTTTCATTAATCTGTACTTAAAAACCAATTGTTGCACCCAATACGACTGTACGGGGCTGCGGAGCAGCGTAGAAATCAACGCCAGAAGTCACGTTGTCTACAAATGCATCGGAGCTAACTTCTGGGTCCCAACCAGTGTACTTGGTGAAAACCAACAAGTTCTGCCCAGTTAGATAAATGCGTAATTTGCTCAAATTGAGTTTGCCCAACACACTGGATGGCAGTTGATAGGACAAGGTTGCGCTTCGCAAACGGATGTAATCTCCATCTTCCAAGTACCGACTAGAGCGCGATTGGTTGCCGTTGACATATCCCAAGCGGGCTTGTGGCACATTGGTGATGTCGCCAACTTTTTTCCAGGCACTAAGCTGATCCTTAGTCTGATTGTCAAACCAGTTGGCATTGGCCGACATAAATTCACCTGCACCGTTGTGGATTGAGTTGCCACCTACCCCTTGAAACATCACGCTCAGTTCCAAACCTTTGTAGCTAAACGTATTCGTAAAGCCACCGATCACGGTAGGCTGTGGGCTACCCAATTCGATGTACTGTACCAGGTTGAAATCGTTGGTTGTCTCGCGCTCTTTCCCTGGCGTATTCAGGTACCAGAGGGCGTCGCCATTTTGAGGATCAACCCCAGCATATTCAGCGCCATAAAATACGCCAAGTGGCGCACCTACTTTTACAACGTTCATCAATCTAGCACTACCTTGATCGATGATATCTTGGCCAGGAGCCAGCTCTTTTACTTCGTTTTGATTGAATGCGAGGTTTAATGCGGTACTCCATTTAAAAGCACCATCCAGTACCCGGCCATTCAATACGAATTCGAAACCACGATTTTCAACCCTGCCAATGTTTTGAGTCTGGGTACGAAAACCCGATGTTCCCGGCACTGGCACGTTCAACAGCAAATCGAAGGTGTTTTTGTTGTAATAGTCGATTTCTGCACTGATGCGATCTTTAAGAATCGCAAAATCAATCCCTATGTCCAACTGACCAGTTTTTTCCCATTGCAAGTCATCGTTGGCTATTTGGTTGGGCGACAAACCGGATACGCCATTGTAGGAAGCAGAACCCAAAAGACCCAATTGCTGAAAGTTGCCAATTTCGGCATTCCCAGTCAAGCCATAACTGGCGCGTATTTTAAAGAAACTGAATGGGCTGTTTTCCATAAACCCTTCTTCCGAAATTACCCAACCTGCCGAAGCAGCAGGGAAGAAACCAAAACGATTGTTAATACCAAAGCGGCTAGATCCGTCTACGCGACCACTCAAGGTCAAAAGGAAACGACGGTCAAAATCGTAATTCACGCGACCAAAGTAAGACAAGAAGGAGAACTCAGTCAGTGTTGAGTTGCCTACTGTAATCTTTGCCGAGCTTGCCAGGGTCTTAAGGTCGTCAACGGGGAATTCTGTACCCGTAACATTGGTGCGATCCTGGCGTGAACGCTGGAATTCAGTCCCAACGGTAAAGCCAAGGTTTTGGCGTTCGCTGATTTTTCCGTTGTAGTTCAAATAAGCCTTAGTGTTGATGTTCACCACTTGGGCATAAAGCGAGTTGCCGGTTCCATTGGTGCCTTGACCGGCAAAAGTACGGCGGCTGGCAAAAAGGTTGTCCCGAAGGTTGTAAATATCTGCACCTACTTCCCCTGTCAAAGTCAGGTTTTTTACAATTTGGTAACTCGCTGTAGCGTTGGCTAGGGTTCGGTACGAGATGATGTCTCTTTTGGCGTCTTCGACATCGATCAACCCATTGTAATAGGTAGCGGTTGGCCGATCATATAAGCGCCCGGTTAGATCGCGAACGGGCGTGATGGGTGCCAGCGCAATGAGCTGTAAGGGAGTAGAAAAGGCATTATCGTCAGGCACCTGATTGGTGTAGGTGCGCGACAAAGACATGTTCATGCCGAGTGTCAAGCGTTCGCTGGCTTTTTGGCTCAGGTTCAGGCGAGTACTCAAACGTTGGAAGGCATTGCCCACCAGTATACCTTCCTGGTCGCTTAATGAGGCGCTGGCAAAAAAGCGGGTTTTGTCGTTGCCACCACTTGCCGACAATGAAGCCTGGGTAGAATTGGCGGTACGGAAAGCTTCATCCTGCCAATCCGTTTCAATCTCCTGCTTGGTATAGTCAGCGTAACCGGAATAGCGCTTAAAACGGTTTTTTACGAACGTAGTGGTGGAGCCACTATCGTTTGGATCAACACCATCAACCACATCGGTGTTATTGGCAGCTTCTGTATAGTACTGGATGAACTCGGCTGTATTCAAAAACTCGCGGTAACCAGAGGGTTGGCCGATACCACGTTGAATGTCGAATTCGATGTTGGTACGCCCTGAACGACCTTTTTTGGTCGTGATGAGCACTACTCCGTTGGCTGCACGAGCCCCATAAATGGCTCCGGCTGAGGCGTCTTTCAATACTTCCAAGGACTCAATGTCGTTGAAATTCAAGTCAGCAAGAGGGTTCAATGCTGCACCGTTTTGGTTTTGTGAAGCAACGGTAATCGGAACCCCATCGATGACGTACAAGGGTTGGCTGCTGGCAGTAATGGAAGAAGCCCCTCGTACACGTACCCGGATGGCCCCACCTGGTTTACCGTTCACCGACTCGACAAACACACCAGCAGTCCGGCCCTGTAAACCTTGCTCTACGCTGGGAACTGGGAGGTTCTGGATGTCTTCGCCTTTCAGTTTTGCAATGTTACCGGTGAGGGTTCTTTTGATTTGTGACGCGCCATAACCGGTAATGATGGACTCCGTTAGCTGGGTAATGGATTCTTTTAAAGTAATGTTCACTACATTACTGGCTCCCAGGGTAATTTCCTGAGATGCGTACCCAGTATAAGAAACTTCTAAGATAGTAGCGTTGGCAGGTACATTAAGACTAAATGTGCCGTCTACATCGGTGGCAGTACCTGAAGCACCTTTCACCAATATACTTGCTCCAATGAGCGCTTCGCCATTTTCAGCGGTAACCTTGCCGCTGATGGTCCGCTGAGCAAAAGTCAGCGTCGCTCCACAGAGCATCAGCAGTAAAGCCAGTAAGTGTTGTTTCATACCAATGAATTTGATTTTATTGAATGTCAAAAAGTATACAGTCAGGCCATACACCGCGAGGTGTAACACCTGGTATAGACATTGTGTTTAGAGCAGGATTGTTCAAGGGAAAAATGGGTTGCAATTAGTCGCTGTAAATTGGTAAACGTTTGGGTCTGACTTAGGGCTGCTTCAAAATATTACTACAGATATACATCTGCAATTTGGCAGACAAAAAGATAAAACTTTGCAAAAATAGAAATGGAGCGCTTAAAAAGCACTCCATTCCGAAATTATTTAAGAATTGTTGTTAATTAACTACATTCACTTGGTAAAAGAAAGGTGAAGAGTAAAATGCACCTGTCAGGTTCGCCCCTGAATTAGTTGCATTAAATGACTTTCCGTTGGTCAATTTCATGGTAGCCCGGATTTCAAAACGGTCACCACTGGTAATTTGATCGTCGGTGAGGCCTAACTTATCCTGCATTTCTTTACCTGTAGCACTAAGAGTAGCCCGTGGGTAACCAGTAGTCGCATCTTTGGCATAAGCAGATGCTGCATAGGATTTGAAGGCAATATAGGCTTTGCTATTGTTGACACTACCTGCTGGTAAAGGGGTTGCATCAACGAAGCGTACTTCCAGATCATAAGAAGAAAACAGGGCACCAGCATTGGGTGTAACGGCTTCCGCAACTAGTTCCATTTTTGTACCTGACATATTCGCTTTGCTCACCTTGAAGGTGGAATTGTTGACTACAGGATATGGCGTCACTGTACGCATGTACCCGCCGTTTTCAAAAGCGAATTCGTCAATTTCTTCCACAATTTCTGTTTCACAGGAAGCAAAGAAGAAAACTGATAACATTAGAAAGAATATGATTTTTTTCATTTCTGCATGCATTTTGCTAAGTTATAAGCCAAAACAATGCGGAGGATCAATTTTTTAGAGGCAAAAATCGCCCCTCCGCAGCAGTGTATTGAACTTACTTAATGAAGTTGTTAGCAGGATTGTTGTCCCAGAATACTTGCACAGACATGTTGGATTTCTGAACAGCATTTTTGTTACGGGCGATGTAGCTGTTTGGGTAATAAATCGACCGTGGGAATGGTCCTACGTTTGGATCCAAGCCAGGTTGTTGATTGGCTGGTTTGCCCGTTCTCCGGTAAAGGTTGTAAGCTTCTATGCCATTACCATACAAAGCAATCCAATATTCAGTAGCGATGATGTTCAAACGTGCATCATCCGAAGCTGCTGCATCGTAATCTGCCAATACCTTATCGACGTATTTTTTCACCTCATCTGCCCAAACGAAACCTTTGCTCGACTCAAAAGCGGTAATTTTTCCCGCTTCGCTACTTCCCATGGCAAGGCTGCGCACATCGGCCATGGATTTTTCAATGGCTGATTTCAGTAAATCCCGAGGGTTGCCAGAGGTACCAAGTGTCAGTGCTGCTTCAGCCAACATAAAGTCAACAAAAGAACGCATCATGATTGGGCGGATACCTGCACCACCAGCACCTGCGCCTAGAGAAACTCCAACACCGGCGTCGTTGTCATACAGGCCACCAGAAGGATAAACCCCATAGGCAGTACGTTTCAAACCATCTGGTGGAATACCTTCGTTGCTGAGGTGGTCACGCCCCCAATAACCTACTGAAGTGGCGTAACAAAAAACATCATTTTCGCTGTAGTGGGCAGGCTTACTGTTGTTGATACAACGAATTTCATTGACGTCAGTAGAGTTTTTGATCGTTTGGCGGTAAAAATAAAACCGGATTCTTGGATCAGGAAACCCTTTGGCGTTGTGCAAAGTCCCCATGTAAGAATTCGACTGATAGTCGCCACCACCTGTGGGGCTATATTGCCCAGCATAACTTGGATGACGGGTATCCGGGTTGGTCAAATTTGTACCATACTTGAATACAAAGTTTTGAGCTGCCGTAGAAATCAATTTGTTGTCCGTGATCAAGGCATTGATGGCAGAAGTAGCGCCTGCTTTGTTAATCAAGCGAAGGTTCAAATTGAGTTTCAATTTCAAGGTATTGGCCGCACGAATCCAGTTGTCGGTACTCCCCCCGTAAAACAAATCGGTAGTAGCACCACCTTTAGACTTTGCATTAAAGTTTTCAATGGCCTTGTTCAAATCAGCCAAAGCAGCTGCGTACACATCGGCTCCTTTATCCACTCCAGGGTTAAAGTTGGATGGGTCTAATGCTTGTGAATAGGGTACATCACCAAAGTAATCCACCAGATTCATCAAAACCATCGCACGTACTACCCGGCCAATCCCTGCATGTACGAATAATTCTCCCTTTTCAGCAAGTGGAATCAGGGCATTCACATCTGCCAATACACCTGCATAGGCAGTGTTCCAGCGACCATCCGAACCAGCTGGGCTAGAAGAGTTGTCATAAATGGCAGCACCGCCTAAATGAAACATCCGTGTAAATGCACCACCCAAGCCAGAGAAATCTCCAAAGTTATTTCTCGCTCCGAGTTCAACACTATTGAGGATGTAGTTGATGTCGGCATTGTTTACAGTAACCGCATTGGGGTTATCCAGCAAATCCAGTTCGCAGGAGCCCATCAAGGTTACCGCCAATACCAAAAATAGTATCTTGATATTACGAATCATCATTTTGTTTTTTTAGAACGACTAAATAGAGGTAGGTTTTTACCTCAATTTTAGAAGGTCAGTTTCAAGGTACCGCCAATCCTTCTGGCGCTAGGGCCAGTCAAAAATTCAAAGCCCAGACCATTACCTACACCCAAGCCCAAGTTGTCTGTGTCAAAATTCAAACCTGGAGGGAAGTGCAGTGCCTTATACCAGAGGTTGGATCCAGAAATCGCCAAAGACATGGTCTTGAATGGGGTTTTGGACAATATCTTTTGTGGCAATGCGTAAGTCAGAGAAACTTCTTGCAGGCGAATGGTCGAAGCATCAAAGATACGGCCTTCGTCCGTGAAGAAGTAAGTCGTGTTGAAGCCTACATCTGAAGCAGTAACCTGGATATCATTGGGCGTACCATCTGCTTTTACACCGGGGAAAATGAAGGTCTGAGCACGGTCATAACCTGCCTCCAAACCAGTGTCATAAGTCAAACCACGCCCCATCAATGCACCTGCGGTAGAGCTGTACATTGCACCACCATGGCGGTAACTGATCATGAAATCCAAGGTAAGACTCTTGTAAGTAAATCCGTTGACCAAACTGGTGGTGAAAGCAGGGTTGGGATCACCCAGAATGATCGGAGATGCTGTAGCAATTGGGAAACCTTGACCATCGATCAACAATTGGCCTGAATCATTGCGACGGTTACCAGAACCTTTAATGATGTTAAATGGCTTGCCTACAATAGCGTAGTTACCCAAGGCACCACCAAAGCCGGAAATTTGTACTTCTTGCAAAGTACCACCCAGATCGATTACTTTTGGTGTGTTGCGGCTAAAGGCAAAGGTCATGTCCCAGTTGGCATCTTTGGTTTTAACCGGATTAATCGTTGCACTGATTTCGATACCCTCGTTGCGAATTTGGCCGATGTTGATGGTCGTAGAAGTATACCCTGTAGCAGGATCCAGTGGAGAGCTGGTGATCAGGTCGCGTGTATTCCGGCGATACAATGTCAAATCAACACCTAGGCGGTTGTTGAACAACTTGGTTTCCAATCCCAATTCATATTATATTGACCTACCCTTAGCAGGCCTGCTCACACAGTTGAACAACTTGGTTTCCAATCCCAATTCATATTCAGTATGCAGCTCTGGCTTCAAGTTGGGGTTACCCAAAGAGTTGTTTACACCATGCGTTTGTACTGCAGCACCCGAAGCGTTCAGCCATGCACGGGCACTTTGGTCCAGAATGTTCCTTGTTTGGTATGGGTTTGGGAAACCAGCAGAGGTACCCACGCCCGCACGAATCTTCAAGAAATTGATAAAACCACCATCCAAGCCTGCAAAAGCTGAAGTAGGTACAAAGGAGATACTGGCAGATGGATAGAAGATACGGCGGTTTTCTGGCTCTACGGTAGAGGTCCAGTCGTTGCGACCTGCGAAGTTCAAGTACAGGAAGTTGCTGTAATCAAAAGTTACCTCCCCGAAGATACCCATCCGGGTTTGTTCGCTGGTGAAGTCCGAAGCAACGTTGTCGATGAAGTTGTTGTGGCGGAACAGGTCACGGGCCAATTGGTTTTGGCTGGTTACAAAGTTTCCTCTGAAACGGTCATTCCGCAAGTTACCACCCACTCTGGCTGCAATAGTCAGTTTTTCAAATACAGGCTTGGTGTACGACAAGATCACCGAGTTGTCCCAGATGGTGTTCTGAATGTCATAGGTGTTGTAAAAACCATTGACCAACTGTACACCACCCTTGTTAAATTTGTATTCCTGGCTTTCATTGTAAGTATCAAGACCTACTTTGTACAACAGGTTGAAATCCTTCGCGATTTCAAAATTGAAGGTAGTTGCAGAGAAAATCCGGTTTACAATATCCGTGGTTTTGTAGTTTTTCAATACCCAACGTGGGTTAGGGATGTCATTGCCACTGCGGAAATATACCGAAGCTTTAGTCACTGGATCTTCGTAAGGCCAGCCCATCAAGTCAACCTGACGAGGGGTAAACATCACGTTGGCCAGGACTGAAGGGAAATCCAAAGCGTTGTTCCCGGTTCCACCGCTCAAAGGAGGAGTGGTTTGATCCGTGTTTGCATAAGTGAAGGAAGTGACAACCGAGAGTTTTTTGCTCAATTTAGCATTGATCCCTAATCCTAAGTTCAATTTTTTCAATCCGTTTTCTGGAATGTAACCTTCTTCGTTCACGTAACCTCCTGAAAGATTATAACTCACATTCTCACTACCTCCAGACACGTTTAAGGAGGTATTGTAAATTTTCCCGGTGCGGAAGAAATCATTTACGTTATCGGGGAACACCTGCATGGCGTAAGGTTGTACTGAAGCCACATAGTCAGCTTGTCCTGCCCGCAAAGCGGCATTGGATAAAAAAGCATAAGGGTGCTGAGTCAATGCAGTGTTGGTGTTCTGCGAAGGGTAAATCTTGGCTTCATTAATGGTTGGTCCCCAGTTGCTGAAGAAGTAGCCCAGGTTTTGTTGGAAGCCACCCACGTAATCGTTTTGGTAACGAGGCAAGTGAGCAGTGTTGGTAAAATAAGATTGCGTCAAGCTGAATTCGGCCTTACGCGATTTTTTACTACCACTCTTGGTTGTGATCAGGATTACCCCGTTGCGGCCCTGGTCGCCATACGTTACAGTAGCAGCCAAACCCTTCAATACACTGATGCTTTCAATGTTGTTGGGGTCCAAATCCAGGAAGCGACTGGAGGCAGATTGTCCACCACCTGTAAAACCACCCCGTGAGTTGGTGCTGGAGTTGAAAGGAACCCCATCCACCACAAACAGTGGTTGCACTGAACCCGTAATAGAAGAATAACCGCGGATGGTGATGTTCGTACCCGTACCAGATACCCCAGAGGTAGAGGTGATGTTCACCCCGGGCACTTTCCCTTGGATAACCCGCGCTACGTCCGCTTGTGGGCGGTCTTTGATGTCGCTTTCGTCCACGGTAGAAACCGCATAACCCAAGGCTTTTTTCTCCCGACGGATACCTTGTGCAGTTACCACCACCTCACCCAATTGAGAGGCGCTTTCTTCCAACATTACATCAATGATGTTGGAAGTTCCAAGCGTGATTTCTTGGGTAGCATAACCAGTGTAACTTACCACGAGGGTAGTTGCACCATCAGGAGCGCTCAAGGAGTAGGTCCCATCTACATCCGTCACGCTACCACTGCTTGTTCCTTTCACAAGGATACTGGCACCGATGAGCGGGCCACCACTTTTGTCTGTCACTTTGCCGGTAATAGCCCTTTGTGCTACGGCGGAAGCCATAGTAAAGACCACCAGCGCAAGCGCTAGTAAGTGTTTTTTCATACTAATCCGATTTTATCTGTTTAAGAAACTAATCCTAACTCAAAATTAAGCCATTGTTTAAAAAAGCAATAACTATTTCTAAATTTTTTAACAATGGCAGAATAAATGCGTAAAACAGTGTTGATAGAGCAGGTATTTTTTCCAGATTTTTATTTGGGAATGTTGAACTGGTGTTGGTCTGAAAAAGGAGTTGTGGGTTTATCTCCGAATGTTATTGCATATAGTGAACGTAAGAACGGAAAAATTCGCTGCTTACTGCGGTAATTTGCAAAATAAAAAAATGACGGATGGCCGACATTTTGGAGCATGGATGGGTTCTGGCTAAGTTTACAAGTTGGTAACATTTCATTTTCTAGGAAAGAAACTTCTTGCCAGAAAGGTGATCTGATCGGGGTAAATTTTAATGGAAAGGAGAAACAGATTGATGAGTGGTTGGAAGTGGAGGTGCAAAGTGGATAAAAAAAGGCCGACCCAAATTGTTTTGGATCGGCCTTCTGCCGCTGTTTCAGGCATTCTCTATTTTACTTCAACTTGATTTGTTCTGTCACGATACGAGGAGCAGAAGTATTATACGAATATTTCAGGAAGAAAGTTTTCGTAGCTGGATCGTAGTAGTTCGGTTGGTAATCAGTCTTGAGTGCAGGTGTTACTCCGGAAGGAGCGATGGTTACCGAGTTGTCTGGGTTCACAGTAAGTACCATGAAATAACCTGCACCACCCAAGTCACCCAGTTCGCCAGATACAGAGGTTGGACCAACGGTTACAAAATCCTTTACCCGATCAATAACACGTTCGCCAGCCGTCGGGTGAGCAAATATACCAGTTGCTTGATACCGACCATCCCAGGCGTTTTTGGCCACAATGTTGAACACGGCAGTGCCCAAGCCATTGCGTACTTTATGGCCACTCGCATCCACCAGACTCACAGCAATACCATACCGCTTGGTCAAGTCCAATTTGGTTGGATCCAGTTTGATGTTGATGGGTTTTGCAAACTCGCCAGCACCGAGGGAAAACTCCAGGGGATCGGTGGTGTACAAACTGGCTGGCAGTTCTTCCATCGCATCATCTGGGTGTGCCTTATTAAATGCATCCAGGGCTGCTTTGTCAATTTTCATTTTGATGCCTACACTGCTTGCCAGTGAGCTTTCAGAATTGGCGTCGCGCAGCAGGTCCAACAAACGGACACTTTTAACACCTGGAACCACATCAAAACCTACCAAAGTAAGGTCATTGGCAGCTTCGGAAATGCGTACAAAGTTGTCTCCCTTGCCTTCAATTGGGTTCACAACCTCATCCTCACAGCCCAGGAAGCTCAATGCGCCACCCAAAAGCATCAGAGGGATATATTTAAAAATTTTCATACTTGATCCATTTTAAGCGTTGAAAAACACTTTTAAGACTAATGATATGAGCTTGAGCGCAGGGTGAATCACACTCACACCCACCCCCAAACTCACACCCTATTTTATTTGTCCCACCAAACTTTGGCGTCCTGGGTATCTCCTCCGGTCAAACGGCCAACGGCAGCGGTATAAGCGGCACCGTTGAAGTTTGGCTCAGTAGATGGATAAGCGTAACGCACTGGAATTTGTTTGCTGGAATTGGTTGCAAAAGGAGTAGGCTTCAGGTCAGGATAACCTGTTCTGCGCCATTCGTACCAACCTTGAGATCCGTTTGGATAAAAGGACAACCAACGTTGCAAACCGATTTTAGCTGGTGCGCTTCCCGCTGCAAGGCTAACTGCGTCAGCCTGCAGGTAGGCATCGAACTTGGCCTGATCGAATACACCCCACTCTTGCCAGCTTGCTTTGATACCAGCAGCATACATGTTGGCAGCACTTTCAGAGGTCCAACCCAGTTGCGCAGCTTCGGCACGAGCCAGATAAACCTGGCCAGCAGAAAGAATCACCTGTGGTGAATTTTGAGCACGCATGGGTTCTGCCATCACGAAGGAGAAATCAGGGTGAACGTTGGTATAGGCAATCGCCGCATCACGGGTCAAACCATAAGGCATGGGCACAATCTCACCTTTGTTGTTTGGTGTAGCGAACTTCATCAGGCGGGGATCATTCAGAGGAGTCATCGCATTGACAATCACATCGCTGATCGCCCAGTCTTTACGACCATCGTACAAGTTGAACCAGGTGTTTTTGAATGCACCACCAGGCCAGCTCATCACTGCATTGTCGGAATTGGACTCAATCACACCTGCCGCAATTGCACTAGCTGCTTCAGCTTTACCCAAAGTAGCATCGGCCTTGGAAATCCGCAATGCCATGATCAAACGAATCGAGTTCGCGAATTTTTTCCATTTTGCAATGTTTCCATTGTACAAAATGTCTCCTTTAGCAGCCAAGCCACCGTCGAATTGAGCGACCGCTTCTTTTAATTCCTTGAACAAATCCTTGTAGATGTCTGCTTGGTTATCGTAAGCAACCTGACCTTCACCTTTCAAAGCCCCAGAATAAGGAATGTCTCCGTAATCGTCGGTCAAACACCAGTAACGGTAAGCCTTTACGATACGGGCAACCGCCAGTTGGTTGGCATTCGAGCCATTGACAGCTACAACTGGAGCGGTAGCTGGATCGGTATTGTTGTTGATCAGGTTTTGCAAATCGTACAATGCTCCGGCATACACCCCATCCCATGCAGGGTTAGAAAAGGTGTACAAGGTGGCTTCAGTGTACTGAGTAGCGGCCACATATTGGGCATAACCTCCCGCAGTAACATCGCGCAAAGTACCTGCATTAAAGGTACCAATGATGGAGTTGGTCAGCAACGCCGAGGTAATTGGAATGGTCGTGGCGTTGGGGCTGACGTTAGTATCTCCGAAGTCGGTAATGTCACAGCTGCTTGCTACAAACAAAGCAGTGAGCAATACCAAAGCGGATTTATGAAATATGAATTTCTTCATTATTGTTTGTTTTTAGAAGCCCAAAGAAATGTTGAAACCGAATGAACGTGTGCCAGGGAACTGACCGTTTTCGCCATATCTGTCAGAAATTTCAGATGGATCGAAGTCGCGGTTCTTGGCGTAGATCAACCATGGGTTACGTGCTACCAATGAGATGGTGGCATTCTGAACATATTTGCTCAAGCCCATTTTTTTAACAGGCAAGCTATAACCCAGGCTTACTTCACGCAGTTTAACAAAAGTCAAATCATAAACGTTGGTTTCAGCGATGTTGCGGCTACGGAACTGGTGCCAGTAAGTTTGAGCATCAATGTAACCATCAAATGGCGTACCATCAGCATTTACTGCTTGTACATGGACACCACCACCGTCAGCAACTGGATCACGAGAAGGATTGCCTTTGTCGTTGAGTTCGGCTGTACGTTCAAACAAACCAGAGAAAGTTCCCCAGTGGTCAGACAAAGAGAAGTATTTGCCTCCTTTGGAGAAGTCGATGTTGAAGTTCAACTGGAAGTTCTTGTAGGAAATGGTGTTCAAGAAACCACCGGTGAAATCAGGCAGAGCAGAACCGAAATAAGTATCAGGCTGTGCAACAAATAGACCACTGGCGTCTACTACGTTTTTGCCATCAAGTTTCTTGATGCCGCCGCCGCGGATTTGACCCCATTTTTCGCCAACTACGTGTACCAAACGTGCACCCGAAGAAGTACCAAAAGTACCCGTTTCAGCGATGAAGGCGTTGATGCCATCTGCCAATTCAATGATCTCGGTGGTGTTCTTCGCAAAGTTCAGGTTCAGATCCCAGTTGAAGTCCTTGCTGGCTATCGGTTTTGCTTCCAATTGGATTTCTACCCCGCTGCGGTCGATTTGACCAGCGTTGATTTTTTTGGAAGTAAATCCACTAGCACCAGCTACAGAAACTGAAAGGATTTCGTTGGTCTTGGATTCATCGTAGTAAGTTACACTCAGACCCAAACGGTTTTTGGCAAAACGCAAGTCCAAACCAAATTCAATCGCAGAAGACAATGATGGCTGGATGTTGGGGTCTACCAATTCGTTGGGAGTACCCATCAGGATGTTGCCATTGTATTGGTCAGCACCAAGGCCGTAAGTCAAAGCCAATTGGTATGGATCCAAATCGGAACCTACTTGTGCCCAGCTACCACGGATTTTACCGAAGCTCAAGAAAGGCAGGGCATTTTTGGTCAATTCGCTGAAAACGAAGCTACCTCCCACGGATGGATAGAGGTAAGAGTTATTTTCAACAGGCAGTGCAGAACTCCAGTCGTTGCGCACCGACCAGTCTACGAACAACATGTCTTTCAAACCAAAAGAACCACGGGCGTACAAGCTGCGTACTTCTTTGTTGGAGCGGAAGTTGTTAAAGTTAAAAGGTTGTTTGATAGAGTTGCCCAGAGTGAACAAATCGGGCACGCTCAACCCATCAACAGTATTTCCAAGATAATCCTTTCTGATGTTCTTACGAATGTTACCTCCCGCATTGATTTCCACAGAAAGCAATTCACCAATCCGGTCAGAATAAATAGCCAGCAATTCGTAATTGTCTTCACGGTTAAAGGTTTGGCCAGTAGCATAAAAGGCTTTGAAACCAGTCTGGGTTGCACTGTTTTGTAGAATCGCAGGACCCTTATTTTCATAGAAAGTATTCACCTGGTTGCGGCGGATAAAGCCGGAAACCCGGAACTTATCGTTGAGTTTGTAAGTCAGGCTCACGTCGCCAAACAAACGTTCGCGGTTGGCCTGCTGATCCAATTGATCAAAATAGCCAAAGAAGTTGTACCAGTAATTGGCACCATAAAACGCCAGTGGAGAGCTCAGGTAAGAGCCTGGGTTGTTGTGGTTCCAAGAAGCCAAAATACCTTCTGGTGAACGGGTATTACTCAGTTCTTTGATCTTGTTCATGTCCAGGTTACGGTGGAACCAAGAGTTGAAAGAACCCGTACTGTTGTTGGAGTAACCATCTTGGAATTCACCATTCACTTTAGTGGTGGTAAAGTTGATGTTGGCACCAACCTCAAAGTGTTTGCTCAGGTTGAGGGTATTCTGGGTAGACAGGGTGTATTTGTCCAAACCAGAATTGGGCAACAAACCTTTGGTATTTTGCTTGGTCAAAGAAACCCGAGAAGAATAACCTTCACCGGCCTTGGTAAAGTTCAAGTTGGTGTTGGTACTTACACCGGTGTTGTAAAAGTCGCGGATGTTGTTGGGTTGAGCAACCAATTTATCAGTCTTGCCAAAGTCAGGTGTGCCAACATACCATGAATACCATGGAATGTACTCTTGACCAACCATCCGGGGGCCCCAGCTGGCGTCGTCAGAATAATCATGGTAGTACTTGCCTTCAAAAGTTTTCCACTCTTCAGGCATACCTGCTTCCCAGGAGAACTTGATCAGGTCGGCAGAACCACCACCTGCATAAGCATTCTGGTACTTGGGCAGGATGTACACCTTGTCCAGGAAGGTACTCTGGTTGAACTGAATGCCAATACCAGGGCGCTTGGCAGCCTTTTTGGTCGTTACCACAATTACCCCGGCATCACCACGCTGGCCATAAATAGCCGTAGCGTTTGGTCCCTTCAATACGGTCAGGGACTCAATGTCATCCATGTTGAAATCAAGCGCATCAGCAGGAGTACCGTCAATTACGTACAAAGGCTGCTTGTCGGTCAAGGAACCCGCGCCACGAATCCGGATGGTGGAGTTTTGGTCCAATTTAACCGTAGACTGACCACGCAACTGTACACCCGCTACTTTACCAGCCAAGGCGTTGTTGAGGTTGGTCTGACGAATCACGTTCAGGTCTTCAGACTTTAAGGTTTGTACGGCATAAGGCACCGATTTTTCTGAACGTTTGATCCCCAAACCAGTGATTACCGTTTCTTCAAGGGTAATCCCTGCTTCAAGGGTTACATCCACTACATTTCCACTACCTAGTGTGATTTCCTGGGAGTTGTACCCTGTGTAACTAACAACAAGAATGGAAGCGTTGGCGGGAACGGAAAGGCTGTATGTCCCATCGATGTCGGTAACGGTACCGCTGGTGGTACCTTTGGCAAGGATGCTTGCACCAATAAGTGCTTCTCCTTGTTTGTCGATCACTTTACCGGTAACAGTTCGTTGTGCCCATGTGGCTACACATGCGAACAGTACCAGCGCAAGTGCTAGTAAGTGTTTTTTCATACTATCGCTGTTTTATGTTAAAAAAATACAATCGAAACGGTAAAAAATGGCACCGATTCTTGCTTTGAATCTGAATGTCGGCTAATACACCGCCAAATAATTGAAATTTTATCAATTATTTAACAACAAGGTCGTTTTTTTTTACGAACTTTTTGCTTTTTAGCTTGTTTGTCGTTTTTCTGTCAAGACTGAAAAAGATTCATTGTTTTTCATTTTAATTGCCTTAGGTACATCTGGATGGTGTTTTGGAGTCCGAAGTATAAGGCATCACATACCAGGGCATGGCCAATGGATACTTCTTGTAGCCCCTGCACCTCATTCTTATAATAATTAAGGTTTTGGAGGTTCAAATCGTGTCCAGCATTGACCCCCAAGCCCAGGTTTACGGCCAATTGGGCACACTGGACATGTTTTTTGACTGCTTCGGCAGGGTTTTTCAAAAAATCTTTGGCGTAATGCCCGGTGTAAAATTCGATGCGATCGGCACCTACCGCTTTGGCACCTTCAACCAATCTTTCATCTGCATCCACAAAAATAGATACCCGAATCCCTGCTGCTTGTAATTGGGCGACCACATCCACCAAAAAATCCTTGTATTTTAAGGTATCCCAGCCCTGATCGGAGGTCAAGGCTTGAGGGCCATCAGGTACCAGGGTGGCTTGATGGGGTTTTACTTGGGTAACTTCCCGCATGAAGCGTGCATCGGGGTTTCCCTCGATGTTGAATTCAGTGGTAACGATATCTTTCAGCAGTGGTAAATCATCAAAGCGCACATGCCGTTCGTCGGGGCGGGGATGTACAGTGATCCCCTGTGCACCAAATGCTTCACAATCTCTGGCAATTTGGGTCAGATCGGGTAAGTTGGAGCCCCTTGAATTGCGGATCAGGGCAATTTTGTTGATGTTGACACTTAGGCGGACGGTTTGCATATTTTATCGTTTTGTGCCTCGGCTTCGCTCGGCAACCGGAGCTCCGAGATCAGGCGCTTCGACTTCGCTCAGCGACCGTGATCTTGGAGCTCCGGTTGCCGAGCGAAGCCGAGGCACAAAGCTCGATATTTTTTCCCCGATTGATCAATGACTTTACGTAATTTTACCAAAAAAATTCATGGAATACCCACTCCCGGATTCTGAAATGCCTGTTCAACGTAAAGAGGCCTCTCCCTGGATAATGTTACTTTGCCTGGTTGCGTTTATGCTGGTCGGTTTGATACTTGGCTCAATGCTCGTCAATACGCTGATGCGTGCACAAGGTTTGGATGGCTTGTCTTTTTTAGGGAACATGAAAGAAGACGCCAGTTTGCAGCAGCGCAACATGGCCCGCTGGGCCAATCTTTTTCCCCATTTTTTTGCATTTACAGGGGGAGCTGTTGCGGTTTCACTGCTTTTTTTTAGAAGTAAGTGGTTACAAAAACTACAGTTGCAGCGCTGGCCCAGCTGGTTGTTCATCGCTGGAGGAATTTTATTTGTGCTTGCGATTTTCCCCGTAGCTCAAACCAGTTATTGGCTCAATCAGCAATTGCCATTGCCCATGTGGATGAAGGACATGGAAAAAAGTGCCAACGAATTGGTCAAAATATTGCTCCACATGGACGGCCCAGCAGAGTTGTTACTCAATTTGCTCACCGTTGGAGTGGTTGCGGCATTGGGTGAAGAACTGGTTTTTCGGGGGATTGTCCAGCAACAGATGAACAAAGTAGTGAAAAACCCTATTCTTAGTATTTGGGTTACTGCCGTTGTTTTTAGCGCCATCCACATGCAGTTCGTTGGTTTTTTGCCAAGAATGATTTTGGGCGCTGGATTGGGTTACTTGTTTCACTGGTCGCGTAGTTTGTGGTTGCCCATTCTGGTTCATTTTTTATTCAATAGTTTACAGGTGATTGCTTATTACTTCCTGGGTGAAAAAGCTGATCAATTTTCACCGGACCAGGCCATCGACAATCCAAATTGGCTGGGGGGTATAGTGGGTTTAGCCATATTGATTGTGGTAGGATACTACTTAAGCCGTTTACACAAACAGCAAAACAGCTAAAAAACCAAATAGCAACATGGGAGGTCTTCGATTGAGGGTAATCACCGCTGTATTTTTTGTATTGATTATGCTGGGAGGAGTATTTGGGGGTAAGATTCCATTTTTGCTGCTTTTTGGCGTCATTACGGGCATGTGTTTGTGGGAGTTTACGGGTTTGACTTTCCCCGAAGACAATCGGACCGACCTAATCCGCAGATCCATTGGAGTGGCCCTGGGGCTTTTACCTTACGCTTGGCTGACCGCACTCAATCTGGGTATTATTCCCTACGATTGTTGGCTGCCAATGCTGCTAAGTTTTTTCCCCTTGTTGTTTTTGCCCTTTGTTTTTGAATTGTCCCAAGGCAATACCCAAGCTTTTCAGCAGGTTGGGTTTATTTTTTTGACCATATTATATATAGGTGTACCATTTGCCCTTTTGAATGCAATTGCATTCATCGGGTCCAATTTTTCGTTCCACATTCCCCTTGGTCTCATGTTGATGACCTGGACGAGTGACACCAGTGCCTATTTGGTTGGATCAAAATTGGGCAAAACGCCCCTGTTTCCAAAAATATCACCCAAAAAAACCTGGGAAGGTTCGCTGGGTGCTACCATTTTTACGCTGATTGTCGCCTGGGGCTTGTGGCGACTGTTTCCGGAATTGGCCTTTCTGCATTGGTTGGTTTTGGGCATTATCGTGATTGTTTTTGGATCAATTGGCGATCTGGTTGAATCCAGTTTCAAACGAGGCATCAACATCAAAGATTCCAGTGCTCTTCTGCCCGGGCATGGAGGTTTTTTGGATCGTTTTGATGGGTTTATGTTTCAGTTGCCTTTTTCGGCAGCGTATTTATTTTGGGTAATTAATTAATTGAAAATGATACGCATACATCGCGAAGGTTACCTCATCATTCTCATCGCCACCCTTTTGCTAGTTGGGGTGAATATATTGTGTGCCCAGTATTTGCCAATTCTCCAACCCTGGTTGGGCGTTCTTAGCACGGGCTTTTGGGGTCTGATCGTGCAGTTTTTCCGCAACCCAAAACGGGCTATCCCAACAATAGGCGAAGGCATAGTTTATGCCCCGGCTGACGGGCAGGTTGTGGTCATCGAGGAGGCGGAGGAACCGGAGTATTTCAAGGAGAAAAGATTACAGATTTCCATTTTTATGTCGCCCTTGAATGTGCATGTGAACCGGGCTGCGATTGGGGGCACCGTACAATACGCCCAATACCATCCTGGTAAATACCTGGTGGCCTGGCACCCCAAGTCGTCTACAGAAAATGAACGAACTACTGTGGTGATTAAAAATGGCAAAGTGGAAATTTTGTTGCGCCAAATCGCAGGTGCGGTGGCGCGGCGGATCCGTTATTATGTGCAGCCCGGGCAAAGCCTGGCGCAAGGTGAAGAATTTGGCTTCATTAAGTTTGGATCGCGGGTGGATCTGTTTTTGCCATTGGATGCGGAAGTAAAAGTGAAAATCGGGCAAAAAGTGAAGGGGAATGTGGATGTGATTGCGGTGTGTTAGCGGATATTTTCCACCCACACTGGCTGCCCCTTGGTATCAATATAAGCCCACTTGCCCGCAGCAATGACCAAGGCCAATCCATTTTTGAAGGTTCCCCCTTGACGGTAGAGCGGCGGAATAACCAATTCCCCACTGCGATCAATGTAACCCCAAGAACCCTTGCTGTTCACCGCGGCCAAACCTTCTGAAAACACATTGGCATCCTGAAATTGGAGGGGAATCTGCTCTTTTCCTGTGGGATCAATGTAGCCGTATAGTTTATCTTGCTGTACCGGAGCCAAACCATCGCTAAAATCACCAACTGCTCCGTACTGTGGCGCTACAATTTCTTCTCCCTTTTGGTTGATGAAGCCAAAAAGGTTGTCTCGGCAAATGATGGCCATGCCGTCGAAAAAATCGCCATTGGAAATTCCCTCTTTGTACAAATATTGAGGTTCACAAAGGGTTTTGCCTTGTCGGTTGAGCAAGCCCCAAAGTCGGCGATGCACACAAACGGCTACGTCCTCCTGATAAGGTAAACATTTTTCATAGGGGGTACTAAAGGCTAAAAAGCCATCCGGCTCAATGAAGCCGGAACCTTCATTCCAGGCTACCGGGGCCAGGCCTTTGCTGAAGGGACCTGCCCATTCGTACTGTGGTTGCACCACCCAATCGCCTTCCGGATCGATGTAACCATACTGTCGGCGGCGACTCACCGCTGCCAGTCCTGCATTAAAATCACCAGCCTGATCGTATTGAATATCGATAACAATGTTGCATTTTTGATCGATGTAGCCCCAACGATTGACCAGTTGTGCCCGTGCCAGGCCCTCCTCAAAATAACCAACAAAATTGAAAAAATGCTTGATCAACAAGCGGCCCAAGGTGTCCATGGGAACCCACTTATCGTTGAGGCGAATGCGGGAATAGCCATTAAAAAAGTCTTCCGCTTCGTAATATTGTGGCTCAATAACTACCTCTCCACTGCGGTTGATAAAACCGAATTTTCCTTTTTCTCTGATCTTAAATAGTGCCTGGTCCATAGGTTGCGGGGATGAAGAACGCGGAGCGAAGATAAGGAAAAAGTTGTGCTTCGGCTACGCTCAGCAACCTGTCCTTCAAATTAGCCAAGAAGCGGTGGCTGAGCGTAGCCGAAGTACAACCTTTTCTTCATTTTTCTGTTTTGCTTTTGTTTTGACACCAAACACTATGGATAAGCAGACTTTTTTGACAAGCGGATTATTGGAGCAATACGTTTTAGGCATTACTGACCCTGAGGAAACGCAGGAAGTAGAGCGACACCTCAATTTGTACCCCGAACTCAATCAGGAGGTAACCGCAATGCGGGACGCCATCAAACAATACGCCCTGCAACAAGACATTCCGGCTCCGACACAAAGGACGAATGAACCTTCAATTGCTTCAAATACAAAGGGTAGTAGAACTTATGGCCAAATCCATTGGCTGAGTGTAGTGGTGCTGGGGTCTTTAGCGCTATTGTGTGTCTTGTCCGTTTTACGTCTGCGCAATTTGCAGGAGGAAAACAAAACTTTGTTGACTCAATTGAGCACTTGTGAAAGCCGGGAAGAAATAATTGCTTTCCTCAAAGACCCCCGAACTCAGCCGGTTGTACTGACCGAAACTGCTGCAAATACTGAAGCAGCAGCCTTGGTTTATTGGAACAAAGAGAGCAAAAAAGCCATGCTCAATCCTTTTAATTTACCTAAGTTACCGCAAGATAAGCAATACCAAATTTGGGTTGATGTAGCCGGAAAAATGATCAGCATTGGCTTGATTAGCACCAATTTGGAAAAATATCAGGACCTAAAATACCTGGATGAAGCCACCAGCCTCAACATCACCATCGAGCCACTGGGGGGGAGTAGTGAACCTACGGTAAGTCGACTGGTGGCTAATCATGCCATTTAAGTTAAGAACCTTTGGCATTTTTCACTTTGAACATACTTTGGGCCAATATTCCTACGCCCACAATGATCAGTGTCCCCAACACCACCGTCAACTTGGAATCAAATGGGCTTTGCCATTGTACAGGAAAATAATCCCTGAAACTCAACCAAAAAATGAGAATCAGCCCTAAGATCGCCGCAATTTTTGCCGCCTGCTCCCCTACCCTCTTGTTCAAAAAGCCCAGCAAAAACAGGCCCAACATCCCGCTGGCAAACAAACCTGCCATTTTCCACCAGGCGTCCAACAAACTTTTCACCCCGATCATGCCCAGGCCAAAAGCCATACCCAGGCAGCCCATAACTATTGTAGCAGTCCGCAAGACCCGCAACTGCTGTTCCGGACTCGCTTGTGGGTTAAAGTAGCGCTGATAAATGTCTTGTAAAAAAACGGTGGCAGAGCTGTTCATGCCGCTACTCATGGTGCTCATGGCCGCTGATAATAATGCTGCCATCAATAAACCGAGAAAACCTGTAGGGATTTGTGTTTTGATAAAAAACGGCAATACTTTATCACCGTAATCCGCAGGCTGCAAGGCGTTGAAATCCAGGCCTTTTTCAAGGGCGACTTGTTGTTTGAGTTCCAGAATCAAGTCGGGTTGCTGCTGGTAATAGACATACAAGGCCGTTCCAATGAAAAAGAATAGCATCGACACGGGCAGGTAATACACCACACAGAGCCAGATGCTGCGCGAAGCGTCCTGGATATTCCTGGCAGTATGGTAGCGTTGAATGTAGTTTTGATCGATGCCAAAATTGGTCAGGTTGATGAAAAAACCGTACAAAAACACGACCCAAAAACTGCTTTGAAAAAAATCGGGTTTAAAACTGCCCAGGCTGAATTTGTGTTCCTGCCACCCCGTTGACACAATGGTGGAGAACTTGACTTGTGACAACACGATCCCCAAGATCAACAAGGCACCCAGGGTTTTGATGATGGCCTGCACCACTTCGGTCCAGATGACCGCCTCCATACCCCCCATGACCGTGTACACAATGATGCAACAGCCCAGTGTCAGGATGATCCAGTGCATCCCGTAGCCAGTCAGGGCGTTCAACATCAGGGCTACGCCGTAAAAAATGGTCCCCATGCGCGCCAACTGGGTCATGATGAAACAAAGCATGGCATACGTCCTGGCCCAGGCTCCAAACCGCTCCTCCAAATGGCTATAAGCACTGACCACCTTTTGCTCGCGGTAAAAAGGCACAAAAAAGCGGGCCGAAACGTAGGCAGCAAAAGGCATGGAAAGGCTAAACACAAAAGGGTTCCAGTTGCTGCCAAAAGACTTGCCAGGGTCTCCCAAAAAAGTAATGGCGCTTAAAAATGTAGCATAAAAGGACAAACCCAAGGCCCAGCCCGGAATGCGCCCGCTGGCCGTGGTAAATTGAGCGGAACTGTTGTTGCGTTTTGAAAAAAACACGCCGACGCCGACCATCAACAGAAAATAAACCACAATGATAAGGCCATCGAGCAAAGAGAGTGAATTGGGCATGGGTGGGAGCTGATTTGCGATTGAGTGGATGAAGATATAAAAAATGGTTGTTATAAACTACGAAGTTTCTCCCACTTCACCTTCCAGTTCCCATCTTTTGGCCAGGCATCCTGGGTACAAATCATGGCAACAGCGGCCAACAGCCCTCCATTACCCGGCAAGTAAATGCTCAGGTCGAAACGTTGGTAATTGTGGCCATTGGTGAGGTAGGTGTTTTTGACGGTTTTCATACTGAGGTAATCCACCACCCAGTCAGGCCGTTTCATTCGGGCGGCACTCATGGCCAGCATGGGATAGTCCCAACCCCAGGTGCTGGGCCAGTCCCATTTGGTCCAGAGGGCATCCAGGGATTTTTCGAGGATTTTTGGGTCCACTTCGGGTGAGGGAGGCAACATCCCGTAGGTGCCCGCGATCATGGGGTGGTCGTGCAAATACGCAGAATCGAGGTAACTCTCCGTTGCATTTTCTGCAAAGAGGTACAAGCCATCCCGGGTCGCCAAAGGGGCCAGTTGATCAATGACCTTTTGCCATTGAGTGTTGGGTGCCAGGCCAGCTCTTTTGCGCCATTCCTGGGCGGTGCGCAAGGCCCAGCGCCAGTAGGTCAACTCAAAAGGAGGATTCATGGTGGTTTCCGGCTGGAAGTTTTCCTGCGCTGGAATCAAGGCTGGGCCAAGGACGTACTGCTGGCGTTTTTCGTCCCAACGCGCATAAGAGGCCATAAATTCCGCAGTGGCGAAAACCAGATCCTGGTATTGTGAAATGGTAGCTCTATTGGGTTTATCCTGGTATAAAAGTTCTGCCAAATAAATGAAATGGGGCTGTTGCCAGATCAGGAAGGGGCCAATGCCACTGGGGCTTTCATCCCCCTCTGGGCCAGTCATTTTAGGCCAGCGCACCCCTGCGTAGCCCTGCATTTGGGCAGTGGCTTTGGCTTTTTGCTGAATTCGCTTGTAATAAGCCATTTGGGGGCGCAGGTATTCGGCGCGTTGCCACATCGGAAAATGTACCCCGTGCCACCAGTGCATTTCCAGGTGGAATTTGCCATTCCAACTGTTGTAGGTCAAGCCGGTTTCCTGAGGGGGTAGGGTTCCGGCACAGTTGATGCGGGTGAGGTATTGGGACAAAACCACCCGGCGTTCCAATTCTTTGGCTCGAGGATCAGTACATTGGGAAAAATCGACGGCACCCCCACTTTTCCAAAAACGCGACCAGAATTGGGCGTTGGCAATGCGGATGCTGTCGTGATGGGGAATGCGGTTGAGGGGAAAGTCATATTGACTAAAAACCAGGCTGCATTCAAACTTTGACTTTTTGGCGTCCGGCACCAAAAACCAGGTATGTGTACCTCCAGCTTGAATTTCGCCAGCGCTGTGCCGCACACCAATGTAATACAGGTCGTTGTCCTGCTGGTGGGAGAATAGGACCCGCTGGTTTCTTTTGTCCAACAATACACTGCGGTGTTGATCATTCTGAGTAAAACTATAACTCAGGCGTTGGGGAATTCCCAGTGGAAAGCGGATCTTGACTTTGAGGCGACCTTCCTCCACCAAAGGCGAGGTAATTTGTACGGAGATTCCATCCAGATTTGGATTGCCCAGGGTTTCAACTTTTACGGGTTGGCCTTCTATTTCAAAGGTGCTGGTCATGCGGCCCATCCAAAGGTCCAGTTCCTGTTTTGAATTTTTCAGGTCCTCAATGCTTACCGGGCTTTGGTCCTTTTTTTTCATTTCCAGGCCAATCATCCCCAAATGGATGCGGTGGGGGCTTTCGCGCAACCAGTCCGAAGCTTTCGCTTTGAATGTATCGCTGGCCATGCTATGGCGCCAGGCGTATTTGACCTCGCGATCGCCTACCTGATAGGGTTTTAGGATGTCACTTAGCTTATAGTTACGAGGGTTCAGGGGGTAATGCCAACCCCAGTCGGATTGGGTACCCAGGGGAATGCCTTGTTCATAATGTTCCGGGAATGTTTGTAAGCCCGTGATATCGGCCGTAAACACAAATTTGCCATTGCCTACGGAGAGTGGGCTGAAAGGGGTAATTTCAGTGTGGCTGATGTTGTGGCGTTTGACCAGTTTTTCGCGGTCGATTTTAGGTGCTTTTTGCCCATTAATCGGGCTAATGCACATCCAGGCAAGTGCCCAAAGCAGAAAATATTTGACCATTTGATGTAGGTTGAAAGCTATTTAGGAACAGCGACAAAATAAAGGTACATTTTGAAGAATTGGGGACTTTCCTGTGCTGTCCTGTGGTGGTATTCCTCACTTCGACTCCCTGATCAACTTAAAAGAACAAGATTGCGCCTTCGCTTCCGGATCAAAAGGCCTCAAACTAAAAAAACCTTCAATCTTCCCTTCTTCTTGCTGTAAAAAAATGGCCAGCGTGATGTAGCCCATTTTTTCCCCGCCAATCATCCAGTTCCCTCTGGCGAACAGCACATTATCGTTCACGCTCCCTGTCAATTTGGCCTGTACTTCAAAGCCTTCAAAGGCATAAAACTCGGCAATGAAGTTTCCTTTTTTTTCGACGAACTCTAGAATTTCAAGATTGGCACTCGCCTTTTTTTTCAAACTTCCATTGATGGTTTCGCCCTGGTACAAACCTAAAAAAGGGCGGTAATTTTTCACTTCGAAGCGGGGGGCTTCATTCATGAGCGCTACAAAATCGATGGGTTTGGCATCGATCAGGTTTTGATCTGCTTTGGTATTGCGCTGTTGGGGAGCTGGCAAAGTGCTTTTTCCCAGGGATTCGTCATAAATGAAGTCCTTCTTTTTAAGCACCTCCCGCTCAAAAAAATAGTTGTATTCAGCCCAGGGTTTTCCGTGGGTAAGGCGGTTTGGCGACCCATTCTGGTCGAATTCTTTTTGCTCACCATACCACGTTTCTCCGTCGTACACCCCAACCATTGACAGGTTCCCATTAAAATGATACCAGCGACATTCTCCTTTCAGGTGCATTTTCCAGGAAAATAGCCCCAGTCCCGATTCCTGGTATATAGGCGTAACCCATACGTAACCCTGGGTTTTGATCTCACCAGTGATGAAATGGTCTTCAAAGTAAAAATAGAGGTTAGGGGTCTTAAAAACTGCAATATGACCCGTTTCGTCTATTTCTACTCTGTCCTTTTTTTTATCGCCAGCCCCCACTTCCCGGAAAATGCGGTACACCCGGGCACTATCTTTGCCAGGGAGCACGCGACCATTGATGTCAAAAAAAAGAGGGCCTTTGAAGCCGTGGGGCATGTAGACGCCTTGGGCCAACGAGGCGTGCCCAAGCAATAGCAAACTAAAAATCATGAGCCATTTTGACATACTTCCTGGTTTAAGCATTGTTGGGCTATAATCAACGCACCTCTTTTACTTCCACCAAAACACTGGTGCGCCGAAGACTCAGGCTTGGATTAAAACCAACCGTCATCAAAAAATCACCGGAATAAACCGTGGTAGCATTTATGCTCGACCGGGTGCCCGGGAATACGTTGAGTTCGGTCAAACGATACTTTTTCGCGGGGTCCAGCCCTTGCAATTTTATGGGCGCAGTGGAAAAGGAATTTTCGTAACGATTGCTCACCACATAATTGAACACAATCGCCCGATCTTTTTGAGGGCTGACAAACATACTTGAGGCAATGGGATTTTGCCAGGGGTTCACCAATCGATACAGATCACCATGCCAAATCATATCGCTGATGGATTGGTAATTTTTGATGGCCTGCTGGCTGAATTCCAGTTCCTCAGGCTTGAGCTGGTCCACTACGATGTCGTAGCCCATTTTGCCCATCATGGCCACATCGGTACGGAATTTGATGCCCACCTTGCTCCAATCGGTGATGTGGGCACAATGGGTAATGGCGGGGTAATAGTAGGAATATTCCCATTGTTGAAAAATCCGCTCCAAAGGGTCCGTATTGTCTGAAACCCAAAACTCGGTGAAGTATTTGAGTGCACCATAATCCACCCGACCTCCGCCACCCGAACAAAGCATCATGGGCACCACCGGGTACTTTTTGCGCAAACGTTCCAGTACGCTGTACAGGCCGTTCACATAATCCACGTAAAGATGGGTTTGGGGCATTTTTTGCTTTTCCAAATAGGCCGAATGGGCGTTGTAAATCACGGCATTACAATCCCATTTGATGAAGGCGATGTTCGGGTTTTGGGTAAACAATTTATCCAGGATGCCGAAGACAAAATCCTGCACTTCGGGGTTGCTCAGGTCCAATACCAGCTGATTGCGAAAATAATGCTCCGGCCGCTCAGGCTGGCGAATCACCCAGTCTGGGTGTTTTTCATAGAGTTCACTTTTGGGGTTGACCATTTCAGGTTCGACCCAGATGCCAAATTTCACGCCCGCTTTGGTGGCTTCCTCCACCAGGTATCCAATGCCATGCGGCAATTTTTTGACGTTCTCCTGCCAATCGCCCAAGCCCGCCACATCACCATTGCGGGGATATTTGTTACCAAACCAGCCGTCGTCCAGGAGGAACAAATCAACGCCCAGTTTTTTGGCACCCGCAAACAAACCCACCAGCTTTTTTTCATCAAAATCAAAATAGGTTGCTTCCCAGTTGTTCAGCAGTGTCAAACGAGAGCCATTGCCATCCAGCACCCGGAAGTTCCGCGCCCAGCTGTGCAAATTCCGGCTCACTTCACCGATGCCATTTTCCCCATAAGCATAAATCAGCGCCGGGGTTTTAAAACTTTTCCCTGCCGCCAGTTGGTACTCCGAAGCATGGGGATTGATGCCCGCAATCAAACGTAGATTGTGGTAACTGTCCATTTCAAAGTCGATCTTGAAATTGCCCGACCAGGCCAGATTGGCCAGCAGTACTTTGCCACTGGTTTCGGTAGCGGGTTGATCAAACGACAACATGAAAGTTGGCGGTTGGTACAGGTTGGCGCGGGCACCCAATTTGGAATCAAGGGTATGGATGCCAAAAGGTAGGCGGGTTTCTTCGGGTTTCATCTCCCCAGCCCAGGTACCGTGGTAATGCCGCAGGTAGTAGTCGGAACCCATAAAGTACAAATTGGCCGAGGTGTATTTACCCAGGCGAATGGTGCCTTTTTCCGCATTTTTGATTTCACTCCACTGCTCGAATACATTGTTTTGAGGGTATACCTTGAAATACAGCGTGACTTCCGTAGCATACACTGGATCGCGCAGCAGCACGCTGGTTTGGGTGACCTGATTGGCCAATGTTTCCTTGCGGTGGCTCACATACCTCAGTTCAGTCGAGGTATTGCCGTCGGCGTGAATGATTTGCAGCGCGGGCTCCACCAAGCTCCAGGAGCCACTGGGGGTGTAGACATTATTGTAAATCCCGGCATTGCCGTCGTTGTGTCTGTAAGTGGCCTTGATGCCTGCGTATTCGGCAGGATCGCTGAGGCGTTTGCCAAAGTGGGTGATGCCAAGGCGTTGATCCGCATCTGTTTGAAGTACCAGCGCATAATCTTTGGATTCAATGGGGATGGTGACGCTGGATTGAGCGCGTAATGGCAGGTGTCCAAACAACAGGCAAAAGGCAAAGACAGAGTACAAAAGAACTTGGTGCTTCATGATGATCGGAACGTTTAGCAAGGCCAGCGCAAAAATTGTGCGATTGGGTGGCTCTGTTTCAAGCTCTAATTTAGTGTTTTTTTTTGATAGAAACTTCTTGCCCCTGGTTCAAAACAAGTCTTCGCTCAGCTCTGGCTGTTTTTTACGAATATGTACAACACCTTAATAATCATTCAATTTCTTTGCTTATATTTCCGCAAACAAATCCATTAGTATGAACACCAAGGCCCTCCCCTCACCACTCTCCAGGTTCCACAACACCTATATTCAAGGTCATTTTGTGAATTATGCTCTATTTAAGCTCCTGATATTTTTTAGTTTATTCACTGATTGTGCCCATGCTCAAACTTTTGATGGCGTACGTGTCAGCATTAAAGGTGGAGCTTTGTACTCCGGCATCAATGACCTGCAAACCACCATCCTAAGTGAACCGTTCTTTTTAAACTACTCCCTGAACGGTGAAAAAAAAATCGGCTATACGGGTGGCTTAGGCGTCAATTGGGAGCTCAAGAACTCCATCGCATCGCTTAATCTGGACATTTTATATGCCCAACAAGGCAGCGATTTGTTGTTCAACAACCTGGAAAAAGACTTCAATTATAAAATGCAATTCAACTATCGATACCTCAATTTTCCATTGATGATCAAGGTGTATCCTTTTGAAAAAGTGCATGACGGGTTACATGGATTCAATGTGGGCGCGGGGCCCCAGTTTGGTCTTAATTTATCCCCGGAAAACATCATTTATACCTCCGATGGCCCAGGTAAGTTACCCGCATTTGGTACTGACCTGGAACAACAGCAACAACTCCGCAACGTGCTGAAGGGCCAAAACAACTTTGGGCTGAATTTTCACCTGGGGTATGATTTTGGCGGGGCGGGGCTCAATCTGGAATTTCAATACCACCATGGATTGAGCGACATTGTACAAACCGAAGCCAACGCTTACAACTTCATTGAAAATAAAAACACCAACAATACCTTCCAATTTACCCTGGGCTGGGAGTTCCTCAGTAGTTATCCCAAAAAACGCTTGCTCATCATCAGGAAACCGAGAAGTTAAAAAGGAATACTCATCAGCAACCTAAAACCTAAACCAATGTACCTGGCCCTGTTCAAAACCTGTCTTGTTTTTGCATTTTGCTTCTGCACTTTTATCGGGTTTTCCCAAATACACAGCAGCGGGGCTCCCGGTGGAGTAAAAGGTGCAACCCAGTGGTTTATAGCGGATACCCTGGCTGGGGAATGTATTTTAAGCAGCCAGATTCCGGGAAAACGCTCCCTGTTGTCCCCAAATCCGCGTAGTTTTGGGTGGCTCAATCATCGTCCTTCCCTGGTTCTGAACGGATCAAATAGCCTCAGCGCCGATTTAGGCAAAGAGGAGCTGCATAGTGCAACCTTTTTTACCGTATATCAAGCCCGGGACACCAGTGTGGAGCACCTCATTTGGAGCATTGAAAAAAATAAAAAACCGAGCCTGGTGCTGACTACCGAGCGGATGGCCGATCTGGTTGATTATAAATACATGAATTTTACCGACCTGGCACCCGCAACACCCAAGATCAACATCTACGGTCAGTTAAAGTCAAAAGATAGTCTGACACTGCAAGAACAGACCTGGAACATTGGCAAAATACCCGCCTCACCCCGCTTGCCAGTCAGCAGTTTCAGCGGGCTCATCCCGGAGATCATTGCCTTCAACCGGGTACTCGACCGCGAAGAACGTTTAAAGGTCGCCTCTTATCTGGCCCTCAAATATGGAATTACCCTGACGGAGTCCAGCGCAACTTATGTGAATAGCTCGGGTGAAATCATCTGGAATGGCGAAGCAAGGCCCCTTTTCCACCACAATATTGCGGGGATTGGCCGCGATGATGCTTCTGTCTGGGTGCAAAAAATCGCCAGCAGCAGCAATTCCCCTAAACTCCTCTCCGTATCCATCACCGGGGCACCTGCCAACAACAATTTTCTACTTTGGGGAGACAATGACCTGACCTTGTCACCTGCGCCCAAACTCCCGGGTTTACCCACTTTTTTAAAGCGCAATTGGTTGTTGACCACCCACGGAAGTAGTCCTTTTTGGGAAACCGAAATTGTATTGGACAGCAAACAGGTTTATGCCGCCATCCCCGCAAAACCGGTTTACTGGATGGCCATAGACAGCACGGGTACCGGCGATTTTTCCGCCTCAGGCATTCAATACCTCAAGATGGAGCAGCTTGATCCGCAAGGCTTTGCTCATTTTAAAGCGGGCTGGAAGAAAAATAAAGCTGGAAAATACATCTTCGCCTTTATCGTGGCCCAGGATCTTTTGTTGGCGGCAAAGGTGCTCGATCCCAGCTGCGCCCAACCCGAATCGGGGCAAATACAGGTAAAAATTCTGGGTGGACAAGCGCCTTATCACTTAAACATTCTCAACAAAACAACCGGACGCACGACCGTTCGCCAGGTTCAGGATGCTGAATTGCTGGAGCAAGTGAATGAACTGGCGGCTGGCAAATACCTGCTCAAAGTGACGGATGCCCGGCAACAGGTTTATGTCGATTCCTTTTTGGTTAACCCTGCTGATGCACCCCATGCGCTGGCTTTGGCGGCTGCCTACGAGCTGCCCACAGGTAAAACCATCCAGGTCAATGCGGCGGAAAAGATGCCTACAGGAGTAGCTTACCACTGGCGAGGCCCTACCAATTTCGAGTCTTTTTCTCCAACAATTGAGTTCAATCAAGTTGGAATCTATACCCTCAGCACTACCCGGAACGGTTGCACTGCCACCCGAGAAATCGAGGTAAATGCGCCAGCAGTCAGCATTTTCAGTTCGGAAGTGGTATATCCCAATCCTTCCCAAGGAATGTTCAATGTAAAAATACAGTTGAGCAAACCTGCGGCGCTCAGTATGTCGGTTTATTCCGCAGAAGGCAAACTGGTTCTTTCCAAAAAAGCCTCCGGGGCCGATCATTACAATTTCACGGATCAATTGACTTCGAACGGACTCTATTACATTGTTTTACAGTCCGGAACGGCAGTCACTACGCATAAACTCCTGATCATCAACTGAAATTTTCGCCATTTAACTGGTTTAGCCCATTTAACCTGACCCTATTAAAAATTCTTGCAATGAATCGTGCGCACCATAAATCCTCCTTTCTTCAATCGCTTACCCCTAAGCGAATCCAGCAATTTTTCTTCAAAACTGCATTGGCACTTGCCGCGCTGGTTCTATTGTATTCATTCATAAGCGTTTCGGATTCAAACCCGGTAGATATTCCATTTAAAACCTGGCTCAAGTCCATGTTCCATCCTCAGGAAATCTTGAGTACTATCGAAAAACCGTCACTCAAACAAGCCTACCTTCCTGAAGAGAGCTTAGGCAAAAAGGTCAGCGGCCTGTTTAAAGCAAAAGAGGGCCTGACTTTGACTTTGTCTAACAATCAGGTCAACGTTGCCATCCAAATTCCAGCCTACGCCCTACCCCACAATAAAATCATCTCCATCACTGCCCTCCGCGAAAACGAACTTCCTGTGCTGAACCCGGATATGGTCAATGTGACTGCTGGAGCCTCAGGTTATCGCTTTTTGCCCCATGGCAGCAAATTCAGCATCGCAGCCAATTTGAAGATACCTTACGACAGCACCTTGATCCCGGAGGGCTATACCCCCGAGGACATCCGCAGCTATTATTTTGACGAGCAGGAGCGCAGATGGCTGGACCTGCCCTTGGATTCGGTTGATGCGCAGGCGAAAATGGTGTTGTCCCATACCCTGCATTTTACGGACATGATCAACGGCATCATCAAAGTACCTGAATCGCCTGAAACCGAAGGCTATGCACCAACCAGCATCAAGGACTTTAAACCCGCCGATCCTTCTGCGGGGATTACGATGATTGCTCCACCTGTTGCCAACAATTACGGTAATGCATCTTCTTCTTTTGACCTAAAGTTACCAGCTGGACGGCAAGGCATGGAGCCTAACTTGAGCATTCAGTACAACAACAATGGCGGCAATGGCTGGCTAGGATTGGGATGGGATTTGACTTTACCTTTTATCAGCATCGATACGCGCTGGGGTGCACCCCGATTCGACCCGAGTGATGAAACGGAAACTTATACCTTAATTGGCGAACAACTGGCTCCAATGGCGCACCGAGGTGCATTGGTCAAACGCAGCAGTGAAAAGGAATTTTATCCTCGGGTGGAAGGCAGTTTTGACAAAATCATCCGTCACGGAGATCGGCCTTCCAATTACTGGTGGGAAATCATCAATAAACAAGGCGCCCGAAGTTTTTATGGGGGCTTGCCTGAAAGTGGAGTGGTACAGGGAGCAGTGCTAAGCGACGATAAGGGCAACATTGCCCATTGGGCGCTGGTGCAAACCCGCGACCTGGACAACAACTGTGAACACTACACCTACGCAAAGGTTCAAGACCCTGGTGTTCAGGGTGGTAGCTCCGGTCAACAATTGTACATCGATAAAATCACCTACACTGGAACAACTACACAAGAAGGTCCTTACAGTGTAGTATTCACCCGCGACCGCCAATTGGGCGAAACCAAAAGAAAAGACGTCAGCATCGATGGCCGCTATGGCTACAAAATGGTCACCGCGGATCTGCTGCGCAAAATCACGGTAAACCTCAATGGACAACTCATTCGGAGCTATGAGTTAAAATACAAAGAAGGCGCTTTTTACAAAACCCTCCTGCAAAACATCAGTGAACTGGACGATGCGGGCAAGGTTTTTTATGCCCACTCTTTTGATTATTACGACGATGTAAATGCCAGCGCAGGCTATGTGTCCTTGGGTGAGCAGAAAAAATGGAGCATTGAAAATGACGAAATAAATACGGGAATCATCAATCCTATCCCCGGTTTTACCGATCAGAGTTCGGCGCTCAGCACCGAAAAATCAAACAGTATCGGTTTTGGCCTGGCTGTAACCGTTGGTTTCATTGGAGATGGCTGGAGCAAACAAGCCACAGTAGGGGGAAGTTTTGAATTTGATCACACGACCAATGAAGGCCTGGTTTGTATGGTCGACATCAATGGCGACGAACTCCCCGACAAAGTAACAAAACAAGGTAATCGCTTATTTTACCGCGCCAATTTGAAGGATGCGAATGGTTTCGGCCCACCAAAACCCGTTTTGGGTCGCATTGACCAGTTCAGTGCGGGTACTGCGCTCTCCTTTGGGGTGGGTCTGCAAATCATCCCCTTTGGGCCTTTATTTTTAGGCTATAATTTCACCAGTACTACAACTAAAACCAGCACTTATTTTTCTGATTTTAACGGAGATGGTTTAATCGATATCGCCCACAATGGCCTGGTACTTTTTAATCACATCGATTCCCAGGGCAATCCCGTTTTTGAACCCAGCAGCACCCTCACCCCCAATCCACTATTTTTGAGCGCCTCGGTCGACAAAACCTTTTTGGCACCCGATACGGCCTTGCAACGCCGTCAAGAACAGGAATTTCCACTCCAGGACATCATTCGTTTCTGGACGGCACCATTCGACGGCGACGTGCGTGTTGATGCCCCCGTGCAACTGATCCAGGTAGCCGATAGTCTGCGTTCCAAAAAAGAAGATGGCGTAAGGGTAAGTATCCAATTGCGCGATAAAACGCTTTGGGCCACCGCCATCCCCAAAGGCGATTTTGGCATCAAAAACCCCAGCGATGTAAATCGACTGCAGGTCAAAAAAGGGGATAAAATCTACTTTCGGGTCCAGTCCATTTACAATGGCGAAAACGATGCTGTAAACTGGAATCCAGCCATAGATTACCTCAACTCCATTACGCCGGATATAGACGCCAGCAACAAAAGAAGCAGCCATTACCGAGCTTCGGAAGACTTTATAATTACAGGAGCACAACCCATCGGTATTCCTCGCACAGGAGGTGTTCGTATAGCGGGTAATTTCAAAAAAAGCATCACCTCGGATACGGTAGTTTTGCGGGTGATTCGAACAGATACTTTTGGTAAAAAAAGTATCCTTTTCAGGAAGGTTTTTCCTCCAAAAACGCAATTTGATGGCGCACTCGAAGCCATCGAATCCACGGTTCAGCAGGGGGACGTCTTGCACCTCGAAGTACACGCCGATTCTTACATCGACCGTACAGCAGTCACCTGGTTTCCCAGTTATGAAACCACTTTTAGAGATACCGTTACGGGTAAGCCTGTGGTGTTGCGCGGAACCGTCGTCCCGAGTAACAATGATTACAATACCTGGCAAATCCCTACACCTGTTCAAATCAAAAACAAGCCCGGCGAGCTGAAGCTCTACCCCGATATCCGTTTCCGTGCCGATAGCAGCGGAACGGTCGTATTCACCATCAAGGGATTGGATACCCTTTACACCAAAAAAATCATCCGCATTGAAAAAGGAAAAGTGGCGGGGAACCTGGACACCATCTCCCTGGATGTGCCCCCTGGGACGAGACTATTTCCCGAGTTTCACATCTCCAATGAAGTCTTCGCCCAAGCTTTAGAAAACACCCTGCTCATCAGTAAAAAAGATACCACTTATTCCGAAAGGGATACTACGATTAAAGACTCGGTGGTGTTTAAAGTAGTCAACAAAGTCATTCTCGATACCTTACAAGCCGGGGTTTACACCAATTCCAGTCAAGATGAACCCATTCCGGTTTTTAGAAGATGGGGCCAATTCACGTTTACGGGCGACAAAGGCGACGGCCCCCTGGATGAGTCCAAACTCAATTTTAAAGAACTGAAAAACAATAATTACGAAAAAATCATAGCCGATACTGCACTTTACCGGCAGGATACCTCCTCCATTCGCAAGGTAAAAAGCCCTACCAAAACAGATTTTGCTCCGCTTTATGGCAACGGGCAAAAACGCTTATGGGTAGGCCGCGACTCGGCAGCTTTTGTGTCGGCCACCACCATGAGTAGCTCCAGGCTCATGATGCACGATGTATCGGTAGATAGTTTGATGCTGGGTACGGGTTCAAGCCTGACTGCAGTAAGCAAAGTGGAGCAAAGTTTTGCCAACACCCTCTCCGCCGGGGCAGTACTGATCGCGGGGTATTCCAATGTCCAAACCACCAATATGCTGGACATGATGGACATGAACGGCGACGCTTACCCGGATGTATTGCATACCAACGACGTCCAATACACCTTGCCCAATGGAGCACTCGAGCGGGAGGGGCGCAAAAATGCCTTGCTGGCAACCAACAGTACGGGCAATTCTATTGGGCTGAATTTTGGCGGAGAATTTCCCAGGGCCACCGCCAGCAACAAACGCAATAGTACTGCCTCCAACGCCAACAACAACAAAACCAGATCCAATGCCCGCAGTGCCCTAGCCACGGCCGCATCTGCCATTGGTTTCCCAGGCAATTTGGGCTACAACCTACAAAGTACCAATGTTTCCTGGATTGACATGAATGGTGACGGTTTACCTGACAAAGTATACCAGGATGGACAAGTGGCACTCAACCTTGGGTACTCCTTTACGCCTCTTGAAGACTGGAATTTTAAAGGAATTGATGAGAGTAAAAGCCTCAATTTTGGTGCAGGAATTGGCGTGAACCTGATCAGCGGAACCATTCAAGCCGGAATTGGTTTGACGCGAAGCGAGGACAATACCAACTTTGCACTATTGGACGTCAATGGGGATGGTTTGCCCGATAAAATTTCCGCCACTGGGAACCTTAATGTGCAATTGAATACGGGCAACGGCTTTGCCGCTCCATTGCCTTGGCATGCCAGCAATATCATCAACAATACGACCTCTACAGGTGAGTCCATCAACGTGGCCCTTACCATTCCCATTCCGATCATTGTGGTTAAAATTTGCATCAACCCTTCTTTCAACATCGGTCATGGGGTTTCGAGCCAAACGGATCAAATCATGGACATCGACGGCGATGGTTTCCCCGATCTGCTTCATTCCGAGGACGACGGCGACCTCTCGGTGAGAAAATCCACCATCGGGCGCACCAATATGCTGCGCAAAGTGCAATGCCCACTGGGTTCCAGTTTCGCCATGGACTATGAGCAACTCGGCAGCACCTATCGGCTTTCGCAAAACGTATGGGTTCTAAAAAACCTGGAAGTATTTGACGGCGTACCCGGAGATGGCGTGGACACCATGCGCAGTAGTTTCAAGTACCTGGGTGGCTATTACGACCGCCGCGAAAGGGAATTTTATGGTTTTGATACCGTTCTTACCCAACAACTGAATACGGCAGAAAAAAATGCCCTCTACCGCAGCAGCGAAGAAGTTTTCCTGACGAGTAATTATTACAACAAAGGGCTCCTGCAAAGCGCCACCCTGCGCGACGCTGCCGGGAAAATTTTCACCCAAAACACCAATGAATACGAGCTGCGCACGGTGCGGGACAGTGTCTTTTTCCCAGCCCTGATCAAAAGCACCCAGTTCATCTACGAAGGCAATACCACGCCTGGCGCCAGTACCTACTCCCAATACGACTACGATGCCCTCGGCAACATCATCAAAATTATCGACATCGGCGACGGCAGCCCCGAAGACCTCATCAACGCTACGGTAAAATACCACAACAACGATGCCCTGTACATCAAAGCCATTCCTTCCGAAATAGTGGTCAATACCAGCGAAGGGGTAAAAAGAAGGCGTACCACTACCATCGACGGCAAAGGCCACATCACCCAGATCAGCCAGTTTTTGGCCGATGGTACTTCCGCCAACCACAACATGGAGTACGACCAATACGGCAACCTCAGTAAAATTCTCCGCCCTGCCAATTACAAGGGCCAGCGCATGTTTCACAGCTATGTTTATGATGACCTTATCCACAGCTATGTCACCAAAACCAGCGATGCCTATGGCTACAGCAGCAGTATGGAGTATGAATACCGCTTTGGCAATGTGATCCGCAGCACCAGCCTGCAAAATGAGCAGATGCGTTTTGCCATCGACAATCGCGGTCGAATCAGCACGGTGACTGGGCCTTATGAGTTGGCGGCTGGAAAACCCTATACCATCGCTTTTGATTACCACCCCGAAGCCAAAGTTCCCTACGCCATTACCCACCACTATGACCCGGAATACGACGATGACATCGACATCATCACTTTTGTCGATGGACTGGGAAGGGCTATCGAGGTCAAAAAAATGGGTTCGATTTTTAAAGGCAAAAATCAGGATGATGAGCTTAAAATGATCGTTTCCGGGGCCACGGTCTACGATGCCTTTGGGCGCACAATTGAAAGCTATTTCCCTACCACCGAACCATTGGGAGCAAGCAATACCAGCCTTTCCGGTACCCAGGGTAAAATCAGTGAAATCGTCACTTACGATGTACTGGATCGGGTGCGTACCCAGAAACTAGCCGATGGGGCCACCAGTAGCCTGAGTTACCAGGCCATCGACAATCTTTTGCTTACCCAAATGACCGACGCCCTGGGCAATAAAGCCGAAACCTACCAGGATGTGCGAGGCCGACAACGCTCCGTCAAACAATACGGCGGCCCCAATGGGACCATCAGCACCATCTACTTCTACAATGCCCTGAGCGAACTGCTACGGGTAGAGGACAATAACCAAAACTCTATTGTCAACACCTACGACAACCTGGGCCGCAGACTTAGCGTCAAACACCCCGATGCTGGCCTGACCGAGTACAAATACGACCTAACGGGTAACCTTTTGGAAAAAATCACGGCCCAACTCCGCAAACAAATCCCCCAGGGCGGGGCCATCAAGTACGCATACGACTTCGAGCGCATCGTCGACATCGATTACCCCATCCAGTACCAAAATAAGGTAAGTTACAGCTACGGCGCACCGGGCTCAGGTAACCGCACAGGTAGACTGACCTTGGTGAAAGATGCCAGTGGAGGCCGGGAGTTTTATTACGGCAAATTGGGCGAGGTGACCAAAGAAATCCGCACCGTACTGGTCAATACCGTGTTTTATACAACTTATGTTAGCGAGCAGGAATACGATACCTGGAACCGCATTAAAAAAATGACTTATCCTGACGGGGAGGTCGTATCCTACAAATACAACCGCGCCGGAAATTTGTACAGCATTGACGGGCAGAAAAACGGTAATCCTTATCCTTATGTGAGCAAGCTGGGCTACGACGAATTTGAGGCCAAAGTGTACCTCAAATACGGCAATGGCACTGAAACGACCTATGCTTTCGACGAGCAACGCCGCCGCCTGCAAACCTTGCAAGCCGCCACACCCAAAGGCCAATTGATGCTGAACAACAAGTACAGCTACGACGCAGTGAGCAACATCACGGGCATCCTCAACGAGGTCCAAGCCCAGCCGGGTAAACTGGGTGGCCGCGCCAGCCAAAAATATACCTACGACAACCTGTTCCGACTCATCGGCGCTACCGGAGCATACCAGGGCGCGAAAGATACCGCTACCTATGGCCTGGAAATGGCTTACGACAATCTGTACAACATTGTGGGTAAAAAACTTTCCCAGCGCGATACCGCACGCAGCTACCAACAAAGTTACCTCTACGGAGGCGCAGCCCCCCATCAAGCCACCCAGATAGGCAACAAAAAATGTGCCTACGACCTGAATGGCAACCTCACCACATTCGGCAGCTCCGAATACTTCTGGGATGAAGAAAATCGCCTGATGGGTGTACTGGATAAAGGCCTCCTGAGTGAGTATACTTATGACGCTGGAGGGGAACGGGTCATCAAAAGCAGCGGTGGCATGCAGGGCACTTGGCTCAACGGCGCCCCTGCAGGCACCATCAACCACCACGACAATTACACCGTCTACGTCAGCCCTTACCTGGTGTGCCGCCGAACGGGCTTCACCAAACACATTTACATGGAAGGCGAGCGGGTCGTTTCTAAAATTGGCGAGGGCAGTTTTACCAATATTTCCTTCCCGCAATCTGCCCTTACAGCGGGTGGCGTCAATTACATCCAGCGGGCCGCACAACTTAAACAAGATCGGGTCAATTATTACGCCGGCTTGGGGATCAGCCCCGGCCCGCCAACCCAAAAGCTCTTTTACGCCGAGCCGCAAAACAGCGGGATTGCTCCGCCTGTACTGGTTGATAGCACTGCTGCCAATGTGCCTCGGGGCTGGCCCGGCAATACGACCAAACCAGCGACCGGCCCGCCGGTTTATGTGGCTTCGATACCGAGTAATGACTCTGTGAAAGCGGGTTATGGTTTTAGAGGTACCGGGCATATCGCTGAGGTAAACCAGTACTTCTACCACAAAGATCATTTAGGCAGTACGTCTTATGTGAGCAATGTACAGGGGGAAGTCGCGCAGCATGTGGAGTATTCCGCTTTCGGCGAGACCTTTTTTGAGGAGCATAGTAGCTCCAATACGACGCCTTATTTGTACAATGCCAAGGAGCGGGATGAAGAGACGGGGCTGTATTATTATGGGGCGCGGTATTACAATCCGGCGACGAGTCAGTGGGTGGGTGTCGACCCAAAGGCGGGTAAGTATCCAGGTTTATCGCCATATTGTTTTGTGGCGAATAACCCGATATTGTTTGTGGATAAAAACGGGAAGGAGATATTCTTTAGCAGTCGGGGGGAGTTTATTGGGCTGCTTGGTGTTAATAATGATATTAGAATAATTGATGGTGATGAAAAAATAATTGAAATAGCAAAATCTTTTATTAAACAAAAGGATTCAGATCTTTTAGAAAAAATTAGTGAGCCAGTTTTTGGAACTATGGAAGAAGCTGCTGAAGATTGGGGCCTTAGGTATAGTGCATTATCAATAAAAGAAGGAAAAGAGTATGGCTCTTCTATTTTTAAGGTAAAAGTTCTTGGTAAAGAATACTATTCATATAATAAGGCAAGAAAGGGTGGTATAGATAACACTAATATAAAACTTCCGACGGAAGGTGCGGTATTAACTGGATTTATTCATTCCCATGGTAATTATTTAGAAAAATACAACAACAATGAGTTTTCCCGAACGGATGATGAAGCAGGATTTACGTTAAGTGGAAAAACGGGAAGAATAATTTCTAGCTATTTAGTAACTCCTGATGGAAGTTTTAAAGTAACTAATTATTCTACTAACCCTAAAATGTCATACGAACGAATTTTAAAAAAGAATATGGCCAAAGACCTTAACATGCCAAGAAAAAAAGAGTAATCAGGGAGAAAGGTAAATTGTAGGTTCTGACCCCATTACCCCTGATTAAAGATAATCAAAAGGGTTAAAAAGATGGCCCTTCTTTCTTTTACCTAGAATAAGCATAACTATGAAAAATAACCACTTTACTAAATTATTCTTCATCCCTCTGCTGTTTATCCTCATGTGCATCCACTACGCCCATGCCCAGCAGGACACCCTCCTGCTCAAAATCTATTTTGCGGAAGGGAAATACAACCTCACGGCCAGTGCCAAGGCTCAGCTCCAAAGCTTTGCCACTCAGCACAAAACCCAACAAAACATCAGCATTGTTGGCCGTGGCGACCGCAAAGGTTCAGATGCCTTGAATGATAGCCTCTCGCTCAAAAGGGCCCTGACAGTAAAGAGTTTTTTGATTGCCAATCAATTTCCCCGCGAAAACATCCATGCCATCATCGGCTATGGCCGCCGCAATCCCATCGAACCCTATACCGACTCTTTGAATCGGGTGGTATGGATCACGGTATCCGCTGGTGAGGCTCCAACGGCAAGCGGAAGCAAGGTGTATAGCTACCGGGATTCGCTGGTTTTGGTTTCAGCGCCCTATCCAGCCAAATTTTTGAACCAGCATCCTGCACCACAAGCAGGTGATACCCTTTTGATCGAAACCCGTTCCCAGCAAATCGGGGATACCTTGCGGAGTACTCGGGTCATTTACCTGGCTATCGGGGATGATGCGCCATCCAAGCCGGGCATCACGGCCATTTCCATGCACGACTCCCTAATCCTATTGCTGCCACCTTATCCCCCGACCTATCTCGTTGGGAATAAAAAACCCTACAGAGGTGATACCCTGCACATCGATACCACGATGCTGCAAGTCAACACGACCTTGTACATCCTGCGCAAGATTTATCTAGCCGATGAAACCCTACAAACCACCTTTCCGCTGGGAGCTAAAGAAATACCCGAAAAAACCAAAGCGGCAGAGCTAGCCAGAGCTTTTATGGATACTTTGCAAAGCAGCACCGCTGGCCAGGCCATCATCATCCGTGGCCTGGGTTTTGAGTTTGGCTATCATGTGATGCCCAAGTCGGATTTGCCTGCTTTACAGGCCGTATCTTCGGCCCTCAAAAGTATGCCCCGGCTCAAGCTGGAAATCCGTGGCCACGTTTGTTGTGGAGATTTTGGACAGGATGTTTTTGACAAGCAGAGTGGGCAATACGATCTTTCTACCAATCGAGCCAAGGAAGTGTATGAATATTTATTGACAGAGGGGATCGATCAATCGCGGATTTCCTTTTCCGGCCAGGGCATGAAAGAACCCATTGTTTTTCCCGAAAAAGGCAAAAATGACCAGTATCGGAATCGGAGGATTGAGTTTGTGATTGTGGAGAAGTAATCGCAAAATTCTCTGGCTATGTCCCAAATTATGCCAATAACAATTCTACCCGAAACCCATCCTCATAGGCTGCTTTTAAACTACCTCCCATGTTTTTAGCCCGCATGGCCATGTTGCTCATCCCTAATCCATCGGAGGGTTTTTGTGTTGACACTGTTCCATTGTCTTGTACCACCAAGCGCAAATGCCCCTTGTCTTGTTCAAAAAGAATGTTGACCTGAGTAGCATCCGAATGCTTCAGGATATTGGCAATGGCTTCCTTAAAAATCAAGTAAATGTTTTGGCGTTTTTCCGGGTCAATGAATTTTTTTCCATCAATACTGTTCACTGCAAAGTGGTAAGTAATGTTTTTGACGCCCAGGTTTTTTTCAGCAAAAACCCGCATCCGGTCAATTAGGTTTTCGTATTTGTCCTTGCGGGAATCGATGACCCAAACAACATCGCGCATGCGTTCCATGGCATCGCGGCTCATGTCACTCAGTTCGTTGAGTGCAGATTTGATTTCAGTTGGGGCGGTGTAGGCCATTACCTGGGATTGCATGGCCAAGCCGGATAAAATGGAACCGACATCATCGTGTAAGTCGCTGGAAATTTTGGTGCGAATGGCTTCCAGTGCTTTTACTTTTTGGACGGCCTGGGCAGTGCGGTATTGGATAAACACATAAACAGCTGCTGCAAAAATTCCCGCATAAAGTAAATAAGCCCACCAGGTTTTCCACCAGGGCGGACGGATGCTGAAAGGGTACATCAAGGTTTTGCTCCAATAGCCATCCCCATTCATGGCTCTAACCTTAAATGTATAAGTTCCCGGAGGCAAGTTGCCATAAGGCACTTCAGTAAGCGCACTTAGCCCGCTCCAATTGGCATCAATACCTTCCAATTTGTACTGATAACGCATTTTTTGCGGCGATTTGGTGGCAATGCCAATAAAATGAAAAGCAAGAAAATTGTTGTTATAGGTCAGGCTCAATTGTTCAGGAACCCCTTTCCAGGGCATTAAATCAGCAAATCGGAATTGGCCAACTTTTACACCATTGCTCAAATTGAAAGAAGTATCCTTTTTTCCCGCCAACAGCGCCCAGGGGACCGATTCGTTGAACAAGCTGATATTGCTGAGTTCTACCTGGGGAGCTTGAGTTTCAAAGTTGTCACCGCCTGGGTGGTACACGGTAAGGCGATCACTTGCACCCACCCAAATGTTGCCCGCGGTATCTTGTCCAATGGCACCCAAATAACAGGATACGCCTAAAAAGCCATCCTCATAGGCGTAGTTTTTGAACAGTACTGGCGATTGTTTCAAGGCTTCAGGTTGTACGAGTTGCACTTTTTCCAGTTGCCTCAAGGCAGTCTGCGATAACTTACTCAAGCCACCACGGGTACCCAGCCAAAGGTTGTCTTTGGCATCCAGGGTCAAGCTCAAAATATTGTTATTGATCAGCCCTTCTTCTGTGCCAAAGCGGGTGAACAGCCGCTGTGCCCGATCCAATCGAATCAGCCCATTGCCAACACTGCTGATCCAAATTTGACCCGATTTATCTTCTACAATCCCCGACACATCATCGCTGAAGAATCCTTCCTGCGTAGTGAAATGGGTGATAGTTTTGCGCTGTCGGTCAAGTTTATTGAGGCCTCCGCCTCTGGTGCCAATCCAGATATTCCCGCGTTGATCTTCGATGATGCTTTTAATGTCATTGTGGCTCAGTCCTTCTTTGGTAGTATAATTGGTAAAAAACTGACCAGTAGGGTCAAGCCGGGAAACCCCACTATCCCAGGATCCAAACCAAATGGCGCCACTGCGATCTTGATAGATGCAACGAATATCATTGCCGCATAAGCCAGATTCTTGGGTATAGGTGACAAAATTTTTGCCGTTGAATTTCGAGACTCCCCCACCCCAGGTTCCGCACCAAATATTGCGCTGTCGGTCTTCTAAAAGGCTGAATACACTGTTGTTGTCCAGTTTGTGCCCCAAACCATCTTTAGTAGAGTATTGACGAAAAGTGTTTTTGCTACGATCCAGCTGAACCAAACCACCCCCACGGGTCCCCAACCACATCTTGCCATTATGGTCTTTCAATACATCGAACACGATGTCGCTGCTGAGGCCTTCTTCTATAGTAAAATGCGAAAATAAATTGCCCGCATATTTGATCACACCCCCTCCCAGAGAACTGCTCCAGATCGCACCTGTACGGTCTTCGAGCAGATCCGAAATGAAATTATTGCTCAACCCTTGTTTTTCGCTGAACCGGGTCAGGGTATTCAGGCGGGTATTTAAGCGCAGCAGACCCTCGCCATCCGAAGCAAACCAGATGTTCTCGTGCTTGTCCTGCAGGATGTCGGTAATGATAAAATCGGCATTGAGTTGATAATGTGCAAAGGTACTGCCGTCAAAAGTAGAGGCCAATCCTCCGGTGGAACCGAGCCAAAGCAGCCCGTTTTTGTCTTCCGTGATGGCATAAATGTAATTGGCTTTGAGTCCGTTTTTGTCGGTATAATGCTGAAACGTTTGGCCATCAAATTTGCTCAGTCCCGCCGCTGAACCAAACCAAAGGTTGCCTTTTTGGTCTTCTAGTGCGCAGATGACATCATTGTTGAGCAAGCCCTGTTTTTCGGTATAGTGAACAAAGTTTTTGCCATCGTATTTGATTAGTCCTCCGGAAGTGCAAAACCATAAATTCGCTGCACGGTCCTGGATGATTTTTATTGCGGGAGAATCGGTAAACCCTTCAGCGAGATGATAATTGGTGAAATAATTTCCATCGAATTTAGAGATACCCCCACTCCAAAACCCGATCCAGATATTGCCCGTTTTATCCTGAAAAATACTGCTGATGCTGTTGCCTCCCAAACCCGTTTGATCCGTATAGGTGATGAATTGTTTGCCATCGTAGCGGCTCAATCCCCCGCCGTCAGTCCCGATCCACAAGCAACCCAAGTGGTCCAGGAGCAAACAAGTAGTTTGGATGTGTTTCAGACCCTGCAATACGCTGAAGGAACTAAAATTGTCGGGGTTGTGGTCGCTGATGTGGGCATCTTTGGCTATATTTTTTTCGGGGATGCCCATGGCCACCGGCCGATCGATTGCAGAGCTTACCTTGGGCAGAGTGAAGCCGTTTTGCCCAGGTACAACTTTGATTGGCAAATTTGCGGATCTATTTTCAGGCCGACCGAGTGCCTTAACGTTGGTATAGGCAGGTACTTCCAGCGGCGTACAATTGGGACCAACAACTACAGCCCCCAACGCTGTAGTTTGTGGCGAAATGATGCTGTCCTGGGGGACAATATGACCAGTGGCAGGGGCAACATGGGGTGCAAAATGGGGCAAGTTTTCATTGTGGTGATTCTGAGTACAACAAAGCAGGGCGCATAGATAAAAACAAATACACAACAACCTTACCCACCTGAACAGGTGATGATGGCATCGATTTTGGGAAATCATAGAGCAGCCTTTAAATGATTACGCTTCAGGCTCTCAAGATAATGATTTTGGTTTAGTTATTTGATATAGCCCTTCATGTACTGCGTAATCGCCTCGGTTTTGTTGTTTACTTGGAGGACTTTGTACAACTTCTTGACGTGTGAACGCACGGTCTCAATAGAAATAAACAATTCCGTGGAAATCGTGGCATAACTCTTGCCGTCCACGAGTTTCTCCAAAATCTCTTTTTGTCGATCCGAAAGAATACTGGCTTTACTGACCCTGCCACCCATCAGGTGATTGACAATTTCACGGGCGATTGATGGCGACATGTACGAACCACCGTTGGCCACAATGCGCAAGGCCTCCACAATTTCGTCCAGACTGGCTTTTTTGGAAATATAAGAACAGGCTCCCGAACACAAGGCTTTGAGAATCACGTCTTCCTCTTCATAGGTGGTGAGCATGATGATGTCTTGCTGCGGCAATCTTTCCAAAATCAGCGGGATGGCTTCCAGTCCGGACAAACCAGGAAGCCCGATGTCAAGAATCAAAATGTCCGATTGGAGCGAAGGATTGATGTTCAACACGTGCAAGAAAGATTCTACGGAGCCATGTACCTGACACAGTTCAAACTCTTCATGGAATCCTACGAACTTGGATACATTTTCACGGACAACCTTATTGTCTTCAATGATGCTGATTTTGGTCTTTTTCATGTGGTATGGATTCCTGTAAAGTTAAGCGCTTTTGGTGAATAAAAAACTCACCCGGCCGGGTGAGTTTTCGGTACAAAAGGCCCACCTTTTTCACCGCTTAGGGTGATTGTGATGCCTACAGATTTTGATCAATTTTGTCCCATCACTACCATCTAATTCATTCATCCACCAAAACCAATATACGTGAAACAGCTAACCCAAAAAAACACGGCAGACCTGGCGGCCGAATCAATACAAACCTGGCGTGGTTTCTTCTCCACATGCACCATGTTGTTGCTCTTTTGTAGCTTCATGATTGTTGCACAGCAGCTATCAGCACAAGAAACCGCTGAAATCCAGAACTTCTGGCGAAAAAGTTACATCCAGGCTGATGCCAGCAAAACAGGATTGGGGCCGCAAGGCGAAAAAGCAGTTTGGACAGTTGAAAAAATTGCCAACAGCTCCGATGTGCGCCTCAAACATGTGGCCAGTGGAGCCTATCTGCACGCTGAGACTGATGCGAAGTTTCCAGTGGTAGGTGCAGTAGGTCCCGGCTGGTTGAGCGCCATGTGGATCATGGAACCCATAGCTGGAACCAACCTGGTGCGCATCAAGAACAAATGGCGGAGCCTTTATTTGCATACGGAGACCGGAGCCTTGGAAATGGGCGCAGTTCAACCCGGCTGGCTGAGTGCCCAATGGCAGATTTATCGGTCCTCTTCAATCTCTACAAGCAGCCCATCAAACACAGCCGACGCCCCCCTGGGCGCAATGGGCAGTGGGACCTTCCCGGATCAAATCTCTGCCCCACTGAAACAAGTCATCTGGCGCGTCAATATTGCGGGGTATCTTTTCAAATCCATGGATGCTGGCAAGACCTGGAATGACCTGAACAAAAAATTAGCGTACGTTTCTGCAATAAACAATACAACTGCCTGGGGCGTCAACTTTGAGGGAAAAGTTGAACTGACTCTGGATGGAGGCACTACCTGGAGAACCACCTCCGGTCTGCTGAAACAGATATCCGGAGTTGACGCCAACACGGCATGGGGCGTCAATGACAAGCTGGAAATTTATAGAACCCTGGACGCAGGCTTTACCTGGTCAAAAGTGAGTGGCGCGGCGCAAAGCATCTCGGCAGTGAATGGAACTACCGCCTGGGCCCTCAATAGTGGCAATATGTGGCGTACCAATAATGCGGGCAGCAATTGGAGCCAGGTTCCCGGAAAAATGAAAAGCATCAGTGCCAAAAGTTTTGATCTGGGCATTGGCATCGACGATCAAGGGAACCTCAAATCTACCATTGATGGTGGCAAATCTTGGCAATCGGTAGTCCAAGGCTATTTTTTAAGCGCCGTTGCTTATGCTGAACGAGCTGGCTATGCCATTGATAACAATTTAAAATTGATCTCGATAACCTATTGATCCCAACAACATTTAGTACAACTGAAACTGCTCCTATAAATGGCTTTTTGAAAGTCTTTTCACCATAAAACAGTTAAAATCCAATATGAAAAATTTCCAATTAACCGTGCTGGCTATTTTGGGCTTTGCCAGTTTGAATGCCCAAAACTTATCTCTTCAACCCATTACCGAACCACAGGAGCTGCAAAGCAGTTTGTTTATGAACAATGCTTCCAGCAGTTATGCGGCAGATGAAACGCCCACCGGGCACCAACTCCACAGTCCCATCGCGGCGACCAGCCTGCGGGTGAAAGGCCTCTACATTGTCCCAGTTGGACAAGTGGAAAAACCCAGGGCAAAAGAAGCCATCGCAGCAATTTTGGCCATCATGCAAAGCCATTATTTGAAGATGCTGGGCGTTACTTTTGAATTTGATCCGGAAGTCAGTGTGCTGCGTTCGAACTACAGTGTGACAGATGCCGTTGACTGGAACAACAACTACAACTTCATTAAAACCAACTTAGGACAAGAATTCCTCAACAACCGTAACATAGTGGTTTCCGTTCTGGAAGGCACGGCGGGTGATGCTGGCGGCTGGGGTGGAGTATTAAAAATGACGGGTACTTTTTGGAACAATTGCTATGACATTTTCATCAATCGCCCCCATATGTTGAGTACCGAACTGGCCGGTTGGTCTCATGAACTGGGGCATGCCTTTGGCCTCATGCACTCCTTGGACACTAAAAATTGCCTGGCTAAGTTGAATATCGACATGGGCACACTCCCCAGTTTGTTGATGCAACAAACCGATAAATTCCGCACCTTGTATGAGTATCCTCTGGCCAAAGAAGAGAAAAAAATGCTGCTGGATTCTACTTATTCGGTGAGTTGTTTGGCCTTTAGAGGCGACCGGCCGGCCCCCCTGCGTTACCTCAGGCTCACGAGTGGCCAGGCTAGCCAAAGTGCCAATGGCCGCAACGTAGAAATGATCGAATTTCACAACGGCGCTGAAGGCAGGGGCACTTTAGCCAGAGACGCTTCGGGCAAATGGTTGGAACGCGATTTGCTGGGTACCACCCGTTTTAGCTTCAACGAAGTTGGGCGCGACGATTGGTCCGTCTACCTTCAGGACCCTGGTCGCAATGTCGCTCTTCAAATCGATTTGTATACCTCAAAAGTGATGTATGGCACCATTGGCGCGAGTACCAAGTCGCCTATTTACAATATTTTATGGTCGAAAAAATCAGCTGGCTCCATCAACAATCCGTCTTGCGCTTGTGCCGCTCAAACCTTTCGCAGTGTGAGCGACCACACTTGGGTGGAGTTCCGACTACCGGGTGGCAGCAGTGGCCAAACCATCAACATCCCGGCAGGTGCCCACAATAAATACGTTTTCCCAAAATGCAACCGGGTTTGGTGGGACAACCTCAGCTTCACGTGCAACACCAGTACGTGCAAGTGGGAAAAAACGGCTGGCAGATGGGATGCTGACGCACTTTGCACGGGTTCTGCTGGCAATAGTCCATATGTTTTTGTTGGGGAGAAATAGTTGTTTTTAAAGGATGATTTAGTTGGGTTGGGCTAATTGAAAATAGCTCAGCCCAATTCTATTTTAATCAATCATTTTCGATACTTTTAAGACATTAAGTCCACCAACGAAACACCTATGCACAGATTACTTCCTTTCATCTTGGCCCTTGGCCTTTTCCAGGCCTGCCAAAATCCAGCTACCAAGTCCACCGAATCCACCACCGACATCAACACCTTCGCCTACGATTACACCCAACTCAAAGCCCACACCCCCCTCATCCTGCTCGAAGACGGCGACCACAAAGTCCTGCTCGCTGAAGCCTACCAAGGCCGCGTGATGACCAGCACCGCCGCCGGGATGAAAGGCACCAGCTACGGCTGGATCAACCATGATTTGATCTCCAAAGGCGAATACCAACCCCACATGAATGCCTTTGGCGGCGAAGAACGTTTTTGGTTAGGCCCGGAAGGTGGGCAATACGGCCTGTACTTCAAAAAAGGTGATCCTTTTGACCTTGTCCACTGGCAAACACCCGGTGCCATCGATACCATGACTTATCCAGCCGTGCAAAAAGATAAAACGCAAGCACTTTTTGCCAAAAGTTTCAGCATCGAGAACTACGCGGGCACCCGCTTCGACCTCAAGGTGGAACGCCGCATCCGTTTGTTGAGCGAAAAAGAAGCCAGCGACCTCTTGCAAGTGCCCCTCAACGCTGTAAAATGGGTAGGCTACGAAAGTGACAATCAGCTGAGCAATACCGGCCAGGAAGATTGGGACAAATCCAAAGGAGTGCTTTCCATCTGGCTATTGGGCATGTTGAAAGCCAGCCCCGCACAAGTGGTCATGTTGCCCTACAAAGCTGGGGGCAGCGCTCAGGTCAACGACGCTTATTTTGGCAAAATCGCCGCCGATCGATTGATCAAAAAAGACAGTGTGCTCTTCTTCAAAGGCGACGCCAAGTCGCGAGGCAAAATTGGCATTCCGCCCGCCATTGTCAAACCCCTCGCAGGCAGTTACGACGTCGAAAAAGGTGCTTTGACCATCGTGCGCTTCAGCTACACTGGCGATACCGCTTATGTCAATTCCATGTGGGAAATCCAGCGCTACCCCTACCGTGGCGACGTGGTAAATACCTACAACGATGGCCCGAACGACAAAGGTGAACAAATGGGCGCTTTTTATGAACTGGAAACCTCCTCCCCTGCCCTGGTGCTCAAAAAAGGCGGTGCTTACCGGCATGTGCAGCAGACTTTTCATTTTGAGGGCAAGGCTTCGGATTTGAATGTGATCAGCAAACATGTGCTGGGAGTGGAATTGAGCCAGGTGCCGAAATTTTAAAGATATTGTGGGATCAAACAATAATCGGTAACTTTAGATCAGAATTTCTCCAAATGGCGCGTGACATTTTTCATTCAAATGTAAGGGATGCACTGATTAAAGATGGTTGGGTAATTACCCATGATCCATATGAATTAGAAATGGGTAGCCCTGATTATGAAATAGACCTGGGGGCTGAAAAAATTATTGCCGCACAAAAAGGAGTAGAAAAAATCGCAGTGGAGGTTAAAAGCTTCGTCGGAAAATCAGCAGGGTATGAATTCCACCAAGCTGTTGGCCAATATCGGAACTACAAAAGTGCGCTTGATGACATTGAGCCAGAAAGGGTTATCTTTCTAGCCATTTCGGAAGACATTTACGAATCTTTCTTCAAACTTCCCTTCCCCCAAAAACGTTTGAATGAAGACAAGATTAACCTTTTGGTTTTTTCAATAACAGATAAAATCATTGTGCAATGGATAAGGCAGTAATCAATCGACAAATTCTTCTAGAAGTCCTGCACGAGTATCTTGAGCGCCGCAAAAAGAACCCTGATGATGGTGTTCAAATTGTGCCTGTTTTTGACGAAGAACACGATAACTATGAGATTAAAAAAATGGGCTGGCGCAACAAACGTAGAATCAGTTTCACTGTTTTTTTCTTTTCTATCGCCAATGACGGAAAAATCTGGGTTCAAGTAAATGCCTCGGACTATGATATTGTGGGTGACTTGGAAGAGAAAGGTGTGGCTAAATCAGACATTGTATTGGCTTTTCATGCACCACATTTAAGGCCTTATACTGGGTATGCTGTGGCCTGATAGCTGTTTATGCGCTAACTTTTTAAAAAGCAATCAACGTGTTTCGAGCCGATGGGACTGAAAGTAAAATTCCTTTTGACGAATTTTTGAACGGGGAGAATATACTGCCCGGTTTTAGTGTGCAATTGGCTGATTTGTTTGAAGGTGATCAATAAACAGGTGTTGGCCTAAAATAGGCCCTATGCGGCCCACGATACAAACTCAAACAGTTTCCAAGTCCAACTTTAAACCACCAACCAAATAGCCATGACGAAGCAAGCTTTGTGCGCATTGACGCTATTCTGTTTGTTCTTGCAACAGGATTTTGTCCGGCAAAAAGCCCCCCTGCAGCAACCTAATATCATCCTGTTTTTGGTAGACGATATGGGCTGGATGGATACTTCGCTGCCTTTTGGCGAGACGGTGATGCCCCTCAATAAAAAATATTTCACCCCGAATATGCAAAGGCTTGCCGATGAAGGCATGGTATTTACCAATGCGTATGTAAATCCGGTATGTACTCCCACCCGTACCAGTTTGATTAGCGGCCTAAGCGCAATACGTACCCACATTACCAATTGGACCAATACGCCCAAGGACAGTCCTACTGATTATCCAGACAGTTTATTGCAATTTCCGGACTGGAATGTAAACGGCTTGAGCCCTACCAATACTGGAAAAACCTACACCGCCAAGCCATTGCCCCAACTGCTCAGAGATGCGGGTTACATTACCTTGCATGTGGGGAAAGCGCATTGGGGCAGCCAGTCTACCCCTGGCAGCGACCCGATTAATTTGGGTTTTATGAGCAATATCGGAGGCACGGCCATTGGCCATCCGCAGAGCTATTACGGTTTGAAAAATTTTGGGAATGAACCCGGAAAAATGACGCATTGGGCCATCCCTAGTTTGCAGGAATTTTATGGTCAGGACATTTTTTTAACCGAAGCACTTACCCGCAAAGCTTTGCAATTGATGGCCGCTCCCATTCAGCAAAAGCGACCATTTTTCCTTTACCTGGGCCACTATGCGGTGCATACCCCCATCATGCCGGACCACCGTTATTTTAACAAATACCTTCGAAATGGCCTTGACTCGATTGAGGCGGCTTACGCTACACTCGTAGAGGGCATGGACAAAAGCCTGGGTGATGTTATGGATTTTTTGAAAAGCAAAAATGCGGATAAAAACACGGTTATCGTTTTTATGTCGGACAATGGAGGCCTGTCCAATAGCAACCGGGGCGGAATACGCCATACCCATAATCTGCCGCTTCGTTCGGGCAAAGGCTCCGTCTATGAAGGCGGCATCCGTATCCCGATGATTGTAAAATGGCCGGGTACTACCAAACCGGGAAGCCGAACTGCCCAATACGTGATGGCTGAAGATTTTTTTCCCACAGTTCTCGATATGGCCAGCATTCAGAATAAGGCCCTGCGAGATACCATTGATGGAAAATCATACCTTTCCGTTTTGAAAAAGCCCGCACTCCAGGATACCAGTCGCAGCCTGGTTTTTCATTATCCCCATCGCTGGACGACCAGGGAAGCGGAAGCGATTGCCTGGGCCAGTGCCATCCGCAAAGGGAATTGGAAACTGGTATATCTGTTCAAGCAGAAAAAGCTGGAACTCTACAATCTTGCTGAGGACCTTGGTGAAAAGCATGATCTTTCTAAAAAATACCCGGCTCAAACAGCCAGAATGGCTAAATTGCTGGCTACTGAATTGAGGAAACGCAATGCACAAATACCCGTATGGAAGTCAACTGGTCAGCCGGTAGCCTGGCCAGATGAATTGTAACGGCATCCAAAATAGTTTAAACATACTTTCAAGCTCATTACCACTTTATCATGAGAAACCTGCTCGTCTTCATCTTAGGCTTTTCCCTGGCCCTGCAGCTTGCTGCCCAAAACAATGTCAACATCCAAAACGTTTGGAAACAAACTTACCTCCAATCTGATGCAGGAAAACCCAGTCTGGGGGTTCAAAGCAACAAATCGGCCTGGGTCATCGAAAAAATCGCCAACAGCACGGAGGTTCACCTCAAACACGTAGCCAGTGGAGGCTACCTCAATGCCGAAAAAGATGCGAAATTCCCCTCCATCGGGGCCATTGAACCCGGCTGGTGGAGCGCCATGTGGATTCTGGAACCCATTGCGGGTACTGATCAGCTACGCCTCAAAAACAAATGGTGGAGTACCTATTTACACACAGAAAGCGGTGCCGTTGAACTGGGGGAAATCCAGCCCGGCTGGCTGAGTGCCCGCTGGAAAACCTCCTCCAGCACAGGCGTAGTCTCGCCTCCAACTACCAGTAACCAACCCTTCAACCTGGTCCCCTTGGGTGGCAATACCTTCTTCAATAATTTTGGAGCAAGTGGCATCGGCCTTTCAACCATGGGCATCCAAAACTGGACGGACGCTGCGGTGACCCCCACGGTGTATTTCCGCATTATGGAAAAAGGGACTTACTCCCTGAAACTGATCGCCAAAGCTGCTCAAGCCAGCAGCCTCAATGTGGGCATTCAAGGCCGTACCATCAAAATAGACGTAAACGGCAGCGATTGGCAAAAATACGCCCTGGGCACCTTTACCCTGGAAGCAGGTTACGTTCCTGTCGTGCTCAAAGGCCTGCAAAAAACCGGGGCCAAATTTTCCGACATCCAGGCCATAGAAATTCAAGGGGACCCAGCCAACATCAAATTTGTAAACTCCAGTCTGACGGGATCGCTGGAGGACAGTTACTACTTCGGGCGGCGTGGCCCTTCGGTGCACATGACTTACACCCTCCCCGCTGGCAAAAACATCGAATGGTTTTACAATGAAGTGACTGTGCCCAGCGGCAACGATGCCATCGGCTCCTACTTTATGGTCAACGGCTTTGCCGAAGGGTATTGTGGCATCCAGGTGAATAGCCCTACCGAGCGCCGGGTTTTGTTTTCGGTATGGAGTCCTTTCACCACCGACGACCCGAAATTCATCCCGGCTGATCAGCAAGTGAGGTTGTTGGCCAAAGGGCCGGGCGTGAGTGCCCAGGATTTTGGAGGCGAAGGCTCTGGTGGCCAAAGTTATTTGGTGTACAATTGGAAAGCGGGCCAGACCTATAAATTCCTCACCCGCATTCGCCCCAATGGCGACAACACCACGACCTATACCTCCTACTTTTTTGATCCCAACACGCAGGCCTGGCGGCTCATTGCTTCTTTCAAGCGGCCCAAAATCTCAACCTGGTATAAGTCGCCCCATTCGTTTTTGGAGAATTTCCAACCCGAACGAGGCGCCGTAACCCGCAAAGTAATGTTCAACAACCAATGGGTTTGTGATGATTCGGGCAACTGGAGCGAAATGACGGAGGCCCGATTTACCAATGATGATACCGGGCGAAAAAAACTGCGCATGGACTTTAATGGTGGGGTGGAAAACAACCAGTTCTTTCTCCGCAATTGTGGCTTTTTCAACAATTTCAATAACCCGGATTCAATGTTTAAACGAAATCCAGGAAAAAAAAAACCAGTGATCAACTTCGATCAATTGTCGAAGTAGCCTTGAAAAACCGGACATTAAATCGTATTTCATAAAACCGACCTACATGATCGCCATCAGCAATGGGTCATTTTGTATAAGGCAATTGAACGATAAACATGGTACCTTCACTTTCATTTGAAACGATATCCAAGATACCACCATGCCCTTTTGTTACAATATCATACGCCAAACTCAAACCTAAGCCTGTCCCTTGCCCGGTAGGTTTGGTCGTAAAAAAGGGTTGAAAGATTTTGTCGCGGATGGATTCGGGAACACCATCGCCATTGTCTTTCACCTTGATGATGATCTGATCGCCTATTTTTTGGGTGAAAATGGTGACGGTGGGTTGGTATATAGTGTCGGTGTGACTCGAAGTCACTCCGACACTCGCCCGCTGGTGTACTGCATAAAACGCATTATTGATTAAATTCAGCAGCACCCGGCCAATGTCCTGAGGAAAAACCGAAACCAGCGGTAAATCTGGATCAAAATGCGTTTCAATTTTGGAGTTAAAACTATTGTCTTTCGCACGCCAGCCATGATATGCTAGGCGCAAGTATTCATCGGCCAGGGCGTTTATATCCGTAGAGACACGATTAGTTGCGTCTCTACCCTGGCGCGAATGTTCGAGCATACCTTTGACGATGGAGGAGGCACGTTGGCCGTGGTGGTTGATGCGTTCTTCATTGGTTCTCAGGTCTTCAGCTAAGGCCCTTATTTCGGGTAAATTCCCATGGTCAATTTCCTCCAACAACTCATCCAAGAGTTCTTGATTGATATCAGAGAAGTTATTGACAAAATTCAAGGGGTTCTGAATCTCATGGGCGATGCCTGCGGTAAGTTCACCGAGAGAAGCCAGTTTTTCGGATTGGATGAGTTGCTTTTGTGTGGCCTTAAGGGTTTCGAGCGAGCTTTGCACCTGGTCTCTTTGGCGGTTGATTTCTTCCTTTTGGGTTTGTAACAGGGCATTGGCTTTTTGTTTCTGACGGTTGTTGCGATACAAGATAAGCGTAAGCAGCAAGACCCCGCCTACGACGGCGAGTAAACTATAAATCTTAACTCGATTTTGGTAAGCGATGCGCGCTGATTCAATTTCCTGGCGCATTTTTTGTTGGCGGCGTTCTTCCTGGAAAGTTAGGTTTTGCACTTCGCGTACTTTTTCTGCACCAGATACGCTATCACGGGCGGCTACGGACAGATCGTTGTAATGTAATGCTTTGGCATAATTGCCTTGCTTTTCGTAGGTTTTGCGAAGTAAACTGGCTGCTGCTTGCATCACCTCAAAGCCCTGAATCTTGCTAGCCCCAAGATAGGCGTCTATGGCATGGTGAATGGCCGAATCGGGGCGATTGACCCGAGCATAATACTTGGCCAGACTTAATTTACTTTCGTTGATTGCAGTAGGAAAATTGGCACGGTTGCCTTCTCTCAATCCGGTGCGGTAAAATTGCAAGGCTTCCTGGGATTCATTGGATTGCATATGGAGGTGCCCCAACAAATTGCAGATCTGACAATAAAAGTAAGGGTACCAGCCTTCGAGGGGCATTTCCTGGATACGGACTTGAGCCATCTTTGCGTAGTACATTGCGGAATCTCTCTGACCTAATTTCTCGAAGAGCTGCCCCAAGCGCATGGGGCCAGCTGGATAGCCTCTCTTGTCTAAGAATAACTTCTTTTTCAAGCGGGCTTCATATTCCTGGTATGATTGTCGTGCGTAATCGAGTGCGCGGTTCAAGTCTCCTTGGGCTTCATAGTTATTGGCCAAAAACGCCAAGGGCATACTGGTGTCTTCCTTTTTTTTCTCGGCATAACGCAGCGCTTCTTGAAGTAGGTGTATAGACTTGACGGGCTCGCCAGTCATACCATAACTGTACCCAAGCGTAAGTAAGGTGCCCAACATTCGATTTTCATCTCTAATTTTCCGGGCAATGCGCAATGCCTCGTAGAGATCTGCATGGGCTTGTTTAGGCGCTACAAACTGATTAGCTAAGCCTCTACGAAACAATAGGTCAATCCGTGCGGTATCTGTTTTGGCTCGCTTTAGTTCTTGGGTCAAACTGTCGGAGTTTGTTTGAATACCGTATTGAGCCAGCAAGGCGAAGTGGAATAAACATAAATAAACCACTAAGTTCAACTTTTTCATATCAGAGTTTAAAGGTGCAGGATAAAAAATAGGCTCTAGGTTGAATACTCCCTGTGTAATATACAATATTTGGGTTGGCGGCCCTTTTCTCGGGTGAAAAATTCTCGGTATCAAAAGTTTCAAAAGGTAACCCACTGGTAGTAGGGCCATTCCAACTCATTAACCCGAAGGTGTTGAACAAGTTATTGATGCTGGCCCGAAGCTGTACTTTGGGTGAAAGGTCATAACCCAGGTTGAGGTCGAACTGGCTAAAGGCAGGCAAATAAAAGGTTTCACTGCTGTTGGCGGCTCGTCGGCCCATGTAGTACCAGTTGCAGTTGATGTAAAGTTTGCCTGCTGTAAACGTTGGAGTGAGGTTCACAATCAGAGGCGGTGCCAAGCTGCTGATCTTTTTATTGGAACGGTCAATCAGTGTATCATCAGCAGGGCCATCTTGGCGGGTGTCATAAAACCGATAACGGTCGGCGGTGAATTGCTGGGTCATGGCGCTGGCCCGGATGCTCCAGTTTTCATTAAAAGTGTAATTGCCTTCCAGTTCCAGGCCAAAAGCATGGGTTTTGTTGTACAACTTAGGGGTGGCATAAAAAGTGGCCAATTGTCCTACATTGCGCCCGCGCCCAATCTGGGGGATTCGATCCAGTGCGCTGTAAAACGGCGTAATAAAAAGGTGATTGCGTCCATTAGAGAGTTTTACCCCTAATTCCATCTGGATGGTGCGCTGGGCTTCGATTTCAAAAATATCGCTGTTGTCATAAAACACATTGTAGTCGGGAGTTTTGCTACCTTGGGAATAACGAGCATAAAAAGCTACGCTGGGGTTTAGGCTGTAGTTCAGCCCTACTGAAAAAGCGAAAGTGTTCAAAGGGCTGGAATACTTGAGTTCTTTTCCCAGGGCATAGGTATTGTTGTCATAAAGGGTAGTCGAATCGCCGTCTACCCCTCCTTTGCTGCGTACCAAATCGGCGCTGCGCACGTTGGCCCCCTCTACATAAAAATGCTCGTAGCGAAAGCCCCAGTCCAGGTTGAGTTGGGAGGAAACATCCCAGTTGTGACCAAAAAAAAGTGCTGTTTGCCGAACTTTGGCTTGATTGAAAAATACCCCCCCATTGCCATAGCTGGCCAGCCCTTGGGGGTCGGTTACTCGATATACGGGGGAATTGGGTGCATCGGAAGGCTTATATTCTACACCCACAAATTGCGGCTGGTTTTCAATCGTGCCAAAGCCTTGTGCAGCAGGTGGAAAAATGTAATCTTGAAGGTGAGAGTTGGAATAAAAAACTCCAGCTGTAAAACCCATATGCTCCAACTGTTTCTTTAGGGTGAGTTGATTCATAAAATCCCGGATGTAACCGTCTTCGATGCCAGTGGGGTTATAAAAGACCGAGTTGGGCTGCACTTCAGCACCAGGCAGATTCAGGTCAGCTGTGAATTTAAAAGGGAAAAAAGGGTTGCTAAAGTCTAATTCCTGCTTGACCGTGCCATAGGATGCTTTGGTTTTGGTGTTGTAAAATCTATAGGTGCCAAATTTGCCAAGTAGGTCGAAAAGAGCGTAAAAGTAAAACTTATCAACGGCGAAGGGAAAAACGATCAGTGGTGCATTTGAAAGCAAGGATTTATCCGAATAACGCAGGTTATTTTGTACTTTCCAGCCCTTGCCAAAGCGGTGTTCCCAACTTAGCCCAGGAGCGATTTCTCGGTAATGATTCAGGTTTCGAGTGTCGTATTCTACTCCGCGCAAACCCAATACAGAGGCCGGGTAACTGAATTTCAAGAGGGGATTGAGCGTCGAGGAGTTGTTGGTAAAATTGCCCGCCGGGTGCGGATTTTCAAAATCTACAGTGGGTGTCAATTCAAATTGAACAGTGCGGTCGTTCAAATATTTCAGATTGAACTGGATTTGGCCGTTTTTGTACTTTTGGAGCAAGTTGCCTTTGAGTTGCCCACCCCGACTGAGTGGATAGCCAGGGTATTTAGCGCCATTGGCATAGCGGTAATGCCCACCAATGTAATAGGTCAAGGATGGGTTTCTTTTACTCAATGGCCCCCCAAAACCAGCTTCCAATCGGTAGTAAGGGTTGCGGCCATTGCCTTCCAAACCCACCCGGCTACGCACTTCGCCCGCAAAATTGACCCCGCCCGTATGGGTGATGTAATTAAAAATTCCCCCTGGCGCGTTGGCACCGAGAATAGAGGCCGTTCCGCCCCGTACCGCTTCGAGGCGGTTGAGGTTAATGTCGGCTCGCAAAAAACCATCGGGGGCGAATTGCCCTGGTGCCGGTACAATGGGGAGCCCATCTTCCTGCATGGAGACATAGTAGTAATTGCCTCCCAGGATCATGCCGCGTACCACTACACTGTTATAGATTTCGCCACGAGAGGTGTTGGTGTACACCCCGGGTACCTGGCGCAGGAGTTCGGTTGCACTGTTAGGCACCATTCGTTCAAGAACGCGGGTATCGAGCGTAGTAATGGCGATGGAGGATTCGATCTTTTTGCGGCTATCAAATACACCAGTTACGATCAACTCATCCAGGATTTGGATGTCCTCACTTAGTGTAATGGTAATTATGCTGGAGTCTTGTTCATTTTTTATCCAAACGACTTCTTTGGTAGCGTAACCAACTGAGCTTACAACCAAAGTCAAACTGCTTTCGCCTGACCAAGGTAGCTCAAATTCTCCCTGGGCATTGGTAGAAGTACCTTGTTGGGTATTTTTAAGCTGTACAGAGGCACCCTCCAGAGGAGCATTGTGAGAATCCTTGACCAGACCACGTAATTGAACGGGTTGTGCTAGTGCAAAGGAAATTGAAAAGAGAAGACTGCATAAGACCAATGGTGTTTTCATGATATTTCAGGCTTTAGCACTGCCTGTTAGTCCCAAAATGGAGGCTTAAAGTCGGAATAACAAAGAGATTTTTCCGAATGACGAGAATCGTTATCCGAATGGCAGGAATTTAACTCCGAATGAAATGAGCTAAGTCCGCCTCGGGTATAATTTTTTTTCAAAAAACACTTACCTTTAAGTTGATCAATACAATATAAGCTTGAGTTCGATGCGCATTACCGAGTGGCTGACACCTGCAAACCCTTGCCGACAATTTGAAAACAATGAGCAATTGTTTCAAGCCCTGAAAAGTTTGAACAACTCGGCAATACGTTGTGTGCAAAACAAGGTGATGCCCTCGGCAAAGAAATTGGTTGAGCAATACAAACTGGCGCCAGAAAGCGTAGACGAATTGCTCAACCAAAGCTCGCTCATCTTTTTGCGAAAAATAGAGGACGGCTCGTACCAGTTTCAAGGCCATGCCCCCTCTAGTTACCTCGTCGAAATCATGAAGCGGGTGGCCTTGTCGATGACCAGGAAACGCCAAACAAACTATGAATCGATCGAAGACCACCACGATTTGCACGACCCAGATATAGAAGCCAGCAACCGGCAACGCGAATCCGCCGAACTGGTGCGGCAATTTTTGGGACAAATGGGCGAACCTTGTACCTCAGTCATACGGCTCTACCACATCGAAGGTTATCCCGACGAAGAAGTGGTGCGCCAAGGCTGGACCCGTTATACCACTACCGATTCGCTGAAAATAAAACGCAGCGATTGTATGAAAAAATTGATCCAAATAGCGCGACAATGGAGAAATACGAACAATATCTAAGTGACAACGCCGACGATGACGAACGCCGCGCAGCAGCGCAAGTCATGGAGG
>NZ_JANRKL010000112.1:0-13463 GCF_033763495.1 Haliscomenobacter sp.
GGCGGGCAGTCCGTATTTGTGTTTGCTCAAGGCTTGTAGTCCAACTGTGATGGGGGAGTGGAAAAAGATGCGTAGTCGATTTTCACCAACTTTGAGCAAGGGTTTGACCTCTTTTTCATAAGCCACAAAAAAATTATCCGCCAGAACCACCAATTGACCATTGAGGTACACATCGGCGTAGGTGTCCAACCCCAAACATTCCAGCGTTATGGCTTCGAATTCCAGAAAATCTGCGCCCAATTCAAAACGACAGCTGTACTCCCAGTCGGCCTTGTCTACCCACTGTACCTCCTCTTCCTGCATGCGAAAATAGGGATCGGGAATTTTACCATTTTGCATCAAATCAGTATGCACCGTGCCGGGTACAGTGGCAGGCATCCAGTTGCCTTTGTTGGCTTGTCGAAAAGTCCAGTTATCCTTGAGTTCGATCATAGCGCTGTTGGGTTGCGTTTGGCATCCCAATTGGACACTTAGTAAGGCCATCAGGATGAGGTAGAAAAATGGGCGCATCCAAAAACAGGTTGTGTGAACTGCGAATATAAGAAAAGTGGGGAAGGTAGGGAGAAATTGATAATTGCCTTCCACCGCTTTATCTGGAAAAATAACTATACTTGCCAATATGATTACAATTAGGCATTGTTTGAACACATGACCAAAGAAGATATCCAACAGCTGGTAGCCAAGGGAGAATTAAAAAAAGCCATTGAGCATTTGCTAGGGCTGACCAAAAATAAAGCCGACCATGCCGATACCCATAATGCCCTGCTGCTCAATTCCAGCCGCTTGAGTGATTTGGACAAACAGCGGAACCAGGGCACCATTGAGCTTGGCAATGAGTTGCTGACCAAAAATCAGGTAACCGGAGCCGTTTTGGAATTATTGAACCAATTGCCAGTCGATTTTTGGACTGCGCCTGCTACCCTCAGCCCCCTTGAAGAACTCCGCACCGCACCCCTTCTATTGGATTTTGTGAAAAAACATGGGGATGCTTATGAACATGATCATGGTTTGTTTACGGAATTTAGTGAGGCAGTAAAAAAAGCCTTCAGCACGGTAAAAGAACGAGACTTGTTGCGGATTCTAGGGGAAGTGTACACCGCGCACCAAGAAATACCCCAACTTGTCGGAGCATTTGTGGCAAACAACCTGGGTAAATGGAAAACAAGCCAATGGGTGGATTTTAAAGAGGATATTTTTGGGTGGTATGGCGAGGTGCTGAGTGGGCAAGATTTGGCCGCGGTAGTAGAAGAGAAAAAGAAACGGTTTGCCGAGGTATTTAAAGACTTTGTACACATCAAAGGAGGACAATTTATGATGGGAGCACCGGAAGCTGATAAAGATGCGTCCAAGGATGAAAAACCCCAGCATGAAGTAAAGCTCAGCGATTTTTACTTAGGCAAATATGCTATAACCCTGGCCCAATTCGCGGAGTTTATAGAGGCAACGGGCTATCAAACCAATGCGGATAAAGGCGGAGGGAGGAGTGTATGGACCGGGAAAATATGGGAAATGAAAGCAGGTGTCAACTGGCGTTATGATGTAAAAAGCAATCCACAAACGAATCCACAACATCCGGTCATCCACGTGAGTTGGAACGATGCCATAGCTTTTTGTAATTATTGGAATGAAAAATTTGGCTTAAGACCTAGTTACGATACTCAGGGAAATTTGTTGAATACTCAGGGAAAAATTACCACAGACCTGAGGCAAGTACAGGGTTTTCGTTTGCCAAGTGAAGCCGAATGGGAATACGCCTGCCGGGCGGGCACTTCCTCCCTTTATTATACTGGTGATCAGCTTAGTCCAAAGCAAGCCAATTTTGGTTGTTATTTGGATCGTACCCAAGTAGTAGGCTCCTATTCACCCAATCCATGGGGGCTATACGATATGCTCGGAAATGTCTTAGAATGGTGCCAGGATGTTTTTGATGCGGACTTTTATGAAAAATGCAAAAAACAGGGTAGAATTATCAATCCTTTGAATGTTCAGGACGATACTTTTCGGGTATTGCGCGGCGGTGGCTGGGGAAACGTTCCGCAGGGTTGCCGTCCATCTAATCGCAGCGGCTATCCTCCCGCTAGTTGCGACTTCGATTTGGGGTTTCGGGTAGTGTTGGGTTCCCCCTCCAGGTAGTTGGACCGCTCATTCAACAAGCCCCTGAGCAAAAAAACGGACAACAGGGTCGATTGGTTCTAGCCTCAACCCCGAAGGGGTGACAGGATTATAGCAAAATAACGGGATCAATTTCATCAAGAGAAACCCCGAAGGGGTGGCATTATGAAATAACATGGCAAATAATGCCACCCCTTCGGGGTTTTAATACAATCCTTATACCATTTTTTCTATAATCATGTCACCCCTTCGGGGTTAAAAACTGCGCTTAAATTAATATTTTTAGATCATTTTATATTGAATGTCAAAATTTTAAACATACGTAAAATGTACTCCCCTTTAGGGGTCGGGGGTTCCTAGGCCCCAAGCACGATCCTCAAATCCACCCCCTAAAACTTTTAAAAAAACCTTAACCCTCCTACCCTAAACCACTCCCCCAAAAAATACGTTTATTTAAAAATCGTCAAAAGCGAGCAAATTGGCTAAAATCCCTCCAAGTGGGGGATTTCTTATTTATCTTAGTTGCGTTAGTTTTACCAGGAGAGTTTAGAAGGTTGAGAAAGTTGAGAAGGTTTAGGCTCCGCGAGCGATTTTGACAATATCCTTGTCTAAGTACCTCGCGGAGCCTAAACCTTCTCAACCTCCCTCAACCGCCTCAACCTTTTTCAAAAAAAGCGACACATGAACACCACCAAAAGTGTATTTTTTACTGCTCTATGTCTCCCGATAGTGCTTTTGTTGTGCAGCAGCGATGTAAGCAAGGCACCCGTAGATGATCGTTATGATCGAATTTTGCATACCGTTGGTCAATTACTGGAACAAGGGCATTACAGCCCCCAGGCCCTCAATGACCAATTTTCTGCCAAAATATACAACGAATACCTGAAGGAACTGGACCCTGAAAAAGTCATTTTCCAGCAAGCTGACCTGAAAGAATTCAGCAAGTACAATTCCTTGATTGATGATGAAATCCGTCAAACTCCGGTTGAGTTTTTTTACAAAGTCAACGAACGTTATAAACAGCGGCTCAATGAAATCAAGACCAATTTGCCCAATTTGGCCAAAAAAGCCTTTGATTTTACCGAAGCCGACAGCATTGTAACCGACTACGACAAAAGAACTTTTGCCAACAACGCCAAAACCCAACAGGAGCAGTGGCAGAAAAAGCTGAAGTTCATGGCCTTGGAAAAATTCATCGACCTGCAAGACCAAAGGGAAAAAGCCACTGCTGAGACCCCCAAAGAAACCGATGCAGCCCTGGAAATCCAGGCCCGTGAATTTGCCAAAACCACCCTGGACAAATCCCTCGATCGCCTGATCAACAAAACCAGCGACGACGATCGTTTCAGTATGTTTGTCACCACCATCACCAATACGATGGATCCGCATACCGACTTTTTTATGCCGGTAGAAAAAAGAAGTTGGGACGAACGCCTTTCGGGTAAATTTTATGGCATCGGAGCCCTTATTGGGGAAGAAAATGGCTACCTCAAGATCGCCACGGTATCCCAAGGTGGCCCCGCCTGGAAAACCACCGAAGTCAACGACGGCGACATCATCCTCAAAATCGGCGAGGGCGACAAAGCCCCAGTAGACGTGGTAGGTTACGACATCCCCGATGGCGTCAAACTCATCCGTGGCGACAAAGGCACCACCGTGAAACTCACCCTCAAAAAGGTAGATGGAACCATCAAAGTGGTGCCCATTGTGCGCGAAGAGCTGAAATTGGAAGAAACTTTTGCCAAGTCTTGCACCATCAAAGACGGCAATCAAAAAACGGGTTACATCTACCTGCCCAAGTTTTACACCCCCATGGGTGACGAAGGTGGCCGCAGTTGCGCCGCCGATGTGGCCAAAGAAGTGGCGAAACTCCAGGCTGAAAACGTGGATGGCATCGTCATCGACTTGCGTGACAATGGCGGAGGCAGCCTCTACGAAGTAGTACAAATGGTAGGGTTGTTCATCCCCGACGGCCCCGTCGTACAAGTGAAAAACGGCGATGGTCGCTCTTCCTTCTTGCCAGATGAAGACAATGGAAAGGTACTGTATAGCGGTCCACTGGTAGTAATGGTCAATGAATTCAGCGCTTCGGCTTCTGAAATTTTCGCCGCAGCCATCCAGGATTACCAGCGGGGAATCATCGTAGGGAGTACTTCCACCTACGGCAAAGGGACAGTACAACGCCCCATTCCACTGAGCCGCCTGACCAGAGATGAAAACACTGATTTGGGCACCGTACACCTGACCATCCAGAAATACTACCGCATCAACGGTGCTTCTACGCAGTTGAAAGGAGTAGTGCCCGATTTGGTTTTGCCTGGCTATTACGAGTCGTATAAATTCAGGGAAAAAGACAATAAAACTGCGCTGGCCTGGGACGAAATCAGAAAACTGAGCTACAAGCCCTGGGCTAAAACACCGAATATGGATGCGTTGCGTAAACGTTTCCACAACCGCATTGATAGCACGGGTTTGGTGGAGAAGGTGCAACAAAACTCCGCCTGGTTGTCTGCTCAGCAAGATGCTCCTCTGGATTTGAACCTACAGAAATACAAGGAAAAAGAAAAAGCCGTCAACGCCAGAGCCAAACAGGCCCGCGAGTTGTTCGTGATGAACAAGGAAATGGACGTCGTTAGGGTAGGAGAGGATCCTAGCGCTTCGGCTACCAGTGCAGCCTTCAACACCCGCTGGGTGAATTTCCTGAAAAAAGACCGCTACCTGTACGAAGCGACCAAAGTTGTAGGTGATGTTTTGGAATTGACAGGTGGGAAATCACCCCTGTCGATGAAGAACGACCGATAGTGTATTAGTATAATGCTTCAATGAAAACCCGACCTGAGTCACCTCCATTTTTTGGAATGACTCAGGTTTTTTATTTTGTTTCGGTTCCTAATGATTTTTGGGACCTTCCTCACCACTAAAATACCCCATTGCGGGGGATGGTTTACAGCCTTGAGCGAATTAATTTTGGTACATCGGATCTATTTTTCCTCGACTGAAAAACACGCTCATGCTAGTTCAAAAAATCACTCAACTGCTCTTCGTTGTAAGTCTGCTGGGAGGAAGCCAATTGTTTGCCCAAAATGCCGCTGTTGATAGCGTTTCCCTTGCACTCAACGACTACATCGATGCCTTTTATTACGGTGATACCAGCAAAATTCATCGCAGTATTGATCCTGGGGTGCATAAATATGGCTATTACCGCCCTCGCAATGGCTCGACCTACGAAGGCTCGGCCATGCCTTTTCGGGAAATGCTCGAGTATGCAACGGGTGTAATGAAGAAAGGTAAAAACTCCAATGTGGAGAAGTTTCCGCGAAAAGTGGAAGTTTATGAAGTGCTGGATAAGACGGCCTGTGGCAAAGTAACGGCCTGGTGGGGAACCGATTATGTCCTTTTGGCCAAACTAGATGGCAGATGGAAAATCACGAATGTACTCTGGCAATCTCCGGCTCCCAAGCAGTAACAGCACTTTATTCAAACCAATCGACACCTAAAAATGAAAAATACCATTGTCTTCAAGTACCAGATCAAGGTATTGATTCTGGTGTAGTGGTGTTTGCAACGGGTTATTTTCAGGAGGAAATCACCAAAGGTGCCTATCAAAAAAGCCTGCTCTACGATTACCTCAGCAAAGGGGGGAAAGTAGTGGTATTGGGCACCAACCCCGCTTTTCACCGCTTTGATTACAGTGCCAAGGAATACAAGGGCCTGGATTACCTGCAAGCTGATACCCTCATCGGGGTGAAGTACCCTTTCAATGATTTGCGAAGTCATTACGGTTTGTACGGCTCCATGCCCACTGAAACGGGTAAAAAATGGGGCTTGAGCCAAACCATTTCGGCTTTTGCTGGCGTAGATCCGGCTCAGGTCACTCCTTTGGCCCTGGATGAAAACGGCAAAGCAGTGTATTGGGTGAAGAACTACGGACACCGCGAAGGAACTGGATTTGTACAATTGTGGATGCAGGCCAATATGTTCCATCAGTTGGGAGAGGTGAGGAAGATTGCGGAATATGGACTGGATTGAGGTGTTGTAACAAAATTTGAATGGAGAAAAAAATCCAACATGAAGCCCTTTATTTTTTTCCTTAGTGGTTGCTTGGGCATGATGGTTTTAAACTTGAATGCCCAGGATGTATTCCAATCTGATTTGGTGTATGGCAAATATCCCGTAGGATTCAAGGCCGTGCAAACCATTGACTACACCAGAGCCAGCTGGCTGTCTGGGCCAAAACAAGCTGCTGGCCGGGCCATACAATTGTACATTTGGTATCCGGCTGAAAAAGCGAATACCAATCCATTATTGTACCACGATTATTTAGCTAGTCGGTTTGGGCCAACTCAGGCCATTAGAGCTGGTTTTTTTCAAAGTGTGGCTGAACTTGGAGGTGATACCACCCTTTTACAGAGCGTTTTTCCTAAAATGACTCAAAGCAAAACCAAAGCTTATCGCGAGGCCAAAATAGCCTCCGGCCAATTCCCTTTGATCATTTTCCCTGATCAGGTGCATTTGCAAAACATACTCTGTGAATACCTGGCTTCCTGGGGTTTTATCGTCGTTTCGCCGGTGATTCAGGGCCCTTTTGCCGAACCTATGCAATACGACCCGGCCGGGATTGAAACTGGAGTGGCCGATATGCAATTTGCCCTGGGGTATCTGCGCAAAAACTTCCCGGCACAACGCAACTTTGCCGTGATGGGCCTTGGTTTTAACGCCACCCTGGCTTTGGCCTTACAAATGAGGAACCCTGATGTAAAGGCCCTGATCAGCCTGGAAGGAGGCATCACCACCCCCTTTGAAGAAGAACTGATTGAGCATAGCCCTTATTACAATGTAGAGCGCTGTACTGCGCCCATCCTGGTCATTCATGCGCCTCACCCTGACGTAAAGCCAGAACTGGTTGACAAATACAAATACGCGGAGCGGGTTTTTCAATTCTACCCGCAATCCTCCGAGTTTTATTTTTTGAACTTCGGCATTTGGGAGCGCCACCTGAAAAACATTTTGCCCAAAGCCAACCACAGCAATACCTGGCAGAGTTTTACCTATGCGGCCCAATCTATTCAATGGTTTCTGAATTGGAAGCTGAAGCAGGATGAAAAGGCCCGAATGGCGCTTTTTAATACCACTGAAGCCAAAGAGCTGGTGTCTACATCACTAAAAGTCGCCGCAGGTTTGCCAACTACTGGAAATCAACGGCACTGAAAAAACGACTACAAAACCACAAATGAAATCAGGATCAAAAACCTGGGTTGATCAACCGAAAATACACTTAACATGAAAAAAGTATACTTGATTGTATTGTGTCTGGCCGTCTGCGGCTATTTTGCTTATGGACAAGCACCAGCGAATAGTTACCGCTTTACGCTGGATCTGGTCCAAGTCAACGACGACAAAATCGGCGTAGAACTACAGCCTCCCAGCATCAAAAAAAAGGAGATCATTTACAACCTGCCCAAAATTGTGCCCGGCACCTATTCCGAAGACGATTTTGGCCGCTACATTGACGATTTTGAGGCACTGGATAAAAATGGCAAGGCTTTGCCCGTTGAAAAAATCAGCACCAACAGTTGGCGGATCAGCAATGCCAAAAAACTGGGCAAAATTCGCTACAAGGTGAACGATACCTTTGACGATGAAGGCAGTGGCAAAAAGATCTTTGAACCCTGTGGACTCAATATTGAAAAGGATGTCAACTACCTACTCAACACCCACTGTTTTGCCGGGTATTTTGACGATATGAAACAATTGCCTTTTCAACTCACCGTGCTGCACCCGGCCAGCATGATTGGTAGTACCGCTTTGAATGATACCGACCCTAGTGCCACCCAGGACCGTTTTGAAGTTGAAAATTACAACCGCCTGGTCGATAGTCCTTTGATGTATGGCAGTGCAGAAACAGCGACCATCCAGGTGGGCAACACCTCGGTGCTCATCGCTGTACACTCACCCAATAAGGTAGTCAGTGCTGCTTTTTTGGCGGAAAAAATCAATGGTTTGCTCCAGGCGCAAGGGGCTTACCTGGGAGGGACTTTGCCAGTCAACAAATACGCTTTTTTGGTTTACCTCAACGACAAAAGAGGGGTGTCAGGTGCGCAAGGTGCCCTGGAACACTCCTATTCTTCAGTGTATTTTATGCCCGAAGGCAACAATGGCAATACCGTGCAGTTCCTGATCAATGTGGCCGCCCACGAGTTTTTCCACATTCTTACCCCTTTGAACATCCACTCGGAGGAAATCCATTATTTTGATTTCAATCAGCCCAAGATGTCCAAACACCTTTGGTTGTACGAGGGTACCACCGAGTACCATGCCCATTTGGTGCAGGAGAAATACGGTATGATCACCAAGGATGACTTTTTGGGTGTCCTGCAACAAAAAATCAGCAATTCCCGCCAACGTTACATCGATACCTTGCCCTTTACAGTGATGAGCGCCAATTGCCTCGATACCTACGCCGGCCAATATGGGAATGTATACGAAAAGGGGGCCTTGATCGCCACCTGCCTCGACATTAAGTTGCTGCAATTGTCGAGGGGCAAATACGGCATCCTCAGCCTCATTGGCGATTTGTCAAAAAAATACGGCAAGGACAAACCCTTCAAGGATGAGGAGCTTTTTGCTGAAATTGGTAAATTGACTTATCCGGAAATCCGACTTTTCCTGGAAAAATATGTGGCAGGCAACAAGCCCCTACCTCTGGAGGAGGTTTTTGCCAGTGTAGGGGTCGACTACTCTCCGGTCGTCCAGGACAGCACCTTTACCTTGGGGCGCATTGCTTTTGAACCAGATGAAAATCAGCGCCAAAAAATCATCAATCTGTCCAACATGAACGCCTTTGGCAAAATGATGGGCTACCAACTGAATGACGTCATTCTCAGCATTAATGGCACTGCCCTGACTGCAGACAATCCAGATGCCGTGCTGGTCGATTTGTACAAAACGGCCAAAGTGGGCGACCCTTTACAAGTGGTGGTATTGCGCAAAGATGAAAATGGAGTGGAGCAACGACTCACCTTATCGGCCCCAATGATGAAAGTGGCCAGGAAGTTGACCAATGTGCTGCGCTTTAATCCGAATGCGAGTGCGGAGCAGGTGGCGCTGCAGAAGAGTTGGTTGGAGAAGAGGTAGGTGATGCTGAAAACAAAAGCGACATGAATAGCAGCGCGGACGCTGCTATTCATGTCGCTTTGGCTGTATCTGAATTAAGTCTTGCCCTACTTCAAATAATTCGCCTCAAAAAACTCCGCATACCCATCCAGCGTCTTATCCCGCAACACCGAGCGGTAATTGTCCATACTGATGGGCAACAACTGGTAATCCACACTTGAGTCCATAAACTGGGCACGGTTTTTCATCACCCCATCGTAGTACTTCATGGCTGCGGCCTTGTTTTCAAAGCGGCGCAGGATCACCAGTAATTTACGCGTTTTCTCATCGTCCCCTATTGCAAGGTTGGTGATGGTGATTTTATCCAGTTTGTGGAAATTGCGGTTGTAGTCCGAAATTTTATTTTTGGCATTGTCCAGGTTGGCACTATTGTCGAGGGCCACCAGGATGAAGTGGATGGCATTTTCATCGGGCCGGAAACGTACATTTTCCTCATCGGTACGCTCCTGGTCACCGGGGAGCTGTGCACCAGCACCACCCAGCAGGCGCAGGATTTCCTTGGCACGTTTTTGCTCATCAGAGGTAGGGTAGCGGGCGATTACTTCGTTCAGGGCGCTTTTGTAGGCGTCGGCCCCTTGCAGGTTGCCCGTACAAAGGGCGGCCAAGAGTGCAAAGCGGGAAGCCAATTTATTTTCGGCACCAAAGCGCACTTTGGAATCCATACACATCTTGAACGCATCCTGATAATTTCCTTTTTTGAAGGCGGCATAAGCCTCATCGTAATACACGTTCACTTTGCGCTCCTCGTTGAGGAATTCGGCAGCGTAGTTGGGATCTTGCAGGATGCGGGCGAAGGTAGAAGTGGGGTAACCACCCACAATTTTATCGTAATAAGCCTGAGCCTGATCAGCATGGTTGAGTTTGCGGTGCGCCAAATACAGGTAATACCAGGAATTAAGTTCAAAGTTATGGCGGCCAAAACGGGTGTTCAGCCCCTCCAGCGTTTTGACCGTTTTTTCAAAATTCTCCAATTTATCGTAGTACAATACGCCCAGTTTGTACATCGCATCGATCACTTTGACTTCGGCACTGCGGCGTTCTGCTTCGGTGCGAGGTACCGGACCCAGGTAGGTTTTTACATCGTCTTCATCTTCAGTAGCATCAGTGCCAGAAGCCTTTGGGTTATTGGCATTGACTGGATCATCAACGACTATTTCATTGCTGCCACCACGCTTTTCTGAGCGACGCCAGTTGTCTTCCAGTGGGCGTTCGCCCCAGTTGCGCTGGAACTCCCGTTTGCCCTGTTTTACCTCTTTTTCGTCATAAGCCCAGAAGGTAGAAGCTTGAGTCCCAGCGATCAGGGGGCGTCCGGTTATCGCTCCAGGGTTGGGGTTATTGTTTTCCGGTACTTTGGAGTTTTCGAGGGCGCGCAGGCGCTGTTCATCCTTGTCCTTTTTTAATTTGGCGGCCCGCTTTTTGAGTTCCGCATCCGAAAGGGCGCTCAGAGTCAACAAACTGTCCTGGAGCTGAATGGTGCTAAGGTTTTTGGCGATGTCGACCAGGTTATCGCGCAGAATGGTTGCGGATTTGAGTCGATCATCCTTTTTGTCCATAATGGTCAGCGTACTATCCAAGTAATTTTTGGTTTCGATGAATTTTTCTTCCTCAAAATACAACTGGGCCAGGGTATAGTACGATTCGGTTACCTGTGCTGGATTGTTGCCTGCGCTGCGTACAGAGAGGGTCAGGTATTCAATGGCTTTAGGCTTGTTGTTGTTTTTCAGCGCCACATTGGCCAGGGCGTAGTAAATACGGTCGCGGTATTCCTGGTTTTTGGCGTCTTTGAGCATCCGCTCCAATTGGGCAGTAGCAGACTCTGCCGAACCCTTGCCGCTGAGCCAGGAGTTTTGCGCCATGTTCAGGCGGGCATTGAACTGCATTTCGTAGTTCACCGAAGAACTGGCTACTTTTTCAAATCCGCTGTAAGCGTCATTCCAGCGTCCGGCGCGTTGGTGCAATTGGGCCAGAATATAGTTGTAACGAGCCTTAATTTTGGAGTCTTCGGCCCGTTCAACAGCTTCTTCCAGTGGTTTTACCGCTTCTTCGTACTGCTTCTTTTTGATGTAAAAATGGCCGAGCAGGGGAGCCAGTTGTGCCCGCACCGCATTGGGTGTATTGGGGTCGCTTTCCAGTTCAGTCAGCGTGCGGAAGGCCAAATCTTCGTTTTCCCGTTCAATGAGGGTGCGTGCCAACCAGAGTACACCTTCGTAATAGGCTGGTTTTTTCTTCAAATAATCTTTTTCCCGTTTGGCCTCCTCTGCTTCTTTCCGTGCTTTTTCTTTTTGGATTTGCTCTGGTGTTTTGGTCGTTGCGCCTGCGGTACTTGAGCTGGTTTTGGTTCGATTCAGGATTTCTGGCTTGGCAGGTAAGGGTTTGCCTTGTTTACGAGCTCTGGCTACATCAGCATTGTATTTTTTACGGGCTTTGGCTACGTCTTTGGCTAGCTTCTCTTTTTCCTTTTTGGCCTTTTCCCGCACTTTTTCTCTTTCCTTGGCGGTTAGCACCCTACCTTCGCTGTCTACCATTGGCGCGCGGGTACTTCCACTGCGTACATTTTGGGCTACAGCTTTTTTAAGCTTGGCTTTTTCAGGTGAAAATTCAGCAGTAAGGTACCGCAAGGTTTGCTCCGCAGTTTCAAAGTCTTGTTTGAGAAAATGTGCCTTACCCGCCAAAAGGTAACAATCATCCACCCAGTCACTTTTAGGGTGTAATGCAGCTACCTTGGTCACTTTTTTGACTGCTTCGTCCAACACCGGCGCCGATGCTTTGGGGTTGTCGATACCCATGTAGGCGTATACGGGCAAAATTTGGGTGTAATTGTCCTTGTATTGCTGTTCCATGCTGAGCATGGTCGTTGTCAGGATTTCATCGGCATTGAAGTAGCCGTTGTAATGAGCAGTGGTATTGTGGTAAGCCTTTCCAAGGCCAGACAGCTCTTTACTGCTGCTTTTGACGGCGACACAACTCTCAATCATCAGGGCAAGCGCCACTACCGTCAGGGCGTAAACTAATCGTTTCAAGGCCGAATATTTTTTACAACGATGAATAAAATCGTTAAAATCAGTGTGCAGAGCTGGTTTACTAGGCAGTAAACCGTAAATTTGCCTCACTTATAACTTGAAAGACACAAATTTATTTTGGTTTTAAGAAAAAACAAACCCAGAATTCAAACTGACGATTATGGCTTTGAAGTTTAATGGCGAGCGCTGGAAAAAATGGCGGGAAAACATCACCAAGCATTACCGCTTCGTGATCATGAATGAGGATACCTTCGAGGAGGTTGGATCTTATAAATTGACCCTGATGAACTTGTACCTGTTCATCAGCACCTTGCTGGTGGTGTTGACCTGTCTGGTCTTTCTACTGATTGCATATACCCCCATCAAGGAATATTTACCCGGGTTTCAACCCGTAAGCAGCAATGACCGTAAGCTTCTGGAACTCACCCGGGAAGTGAACCGCATGGGGCAGGAAATGCAGGCTCAAGAAGTGTACATCAAAAACCTGCAACGCATGCTAACAGGCAACCCCTTACGGGAAAGGGATGTGCCCAAAGCTACTCCTGACCAAACACCAACCAAGGATGGAGCCAAAAAAGTGGGTATGTCGCAGGTGGATGAAGAGATGCGCCGGGAGGTTGAGCTGGAGCGGGTAGGTCGAATTGCGAAACAGAGTAGGTCAGTTGGATTTGCACCCAGCGAAAAACCCATTGAGCAATTGTTTTTTGCAGCCCCAGTCAATGGGGAAATCAGCGCCCACTTTGATCGCCAAAAATCACATTACGGGGTAGACGTACTGGCACCCCGTAATGCGGCCATCAAAGCCGCCATGGATGGTTATGTTTTTTTATCGGAATGGACCCTGGAGACCGGCAATACCGTAGGCATTCAGCACGACAATGGAATTCTCTCTTTTTACAAACACAACTCATCGCTGCTCAAAAAAGTGGGCAACTTTGTTCGCGCAGGTGAAGCCATTGCAATCGTTGGGAATACTGGGGTACTCTCCAGTGGCCCCCACCTTCACTTTGAATTGTGGCACAAGGGAAAACCAGTTGATCCCGTCGACTATGTAACTTTTTAGGTATACTTCTCTTTTTGTGGCCTTTGCAATCGGTAGAACAGCTTTTTTTCCTTTTCGTTTTTTCTCAAAAAAACCGGATATTGCAGCGTTTTTGT
>NZ_JANRKL010000113.1:0-4827 GCF_033763495.1 Haliscomenobacter sp.
CCCAATTTTGCGGCGCACTTCCACCACATCTTTACCCGGAGCGTAAATATTGTCCCCATCCAGCAAGATTTGCCCTTTGACTTTGGCCTCAGGACTCAGGTCGTGCATGCGGTTCATCGCCCGCAAAAGGGTCGACTTGCCACAGCCAGAAGGCCCAATCAAGGCTACGATGTTGTTTTCAGGTACATCCAGGTTGATCCCCTTCAACACTTCTTTGGAACCATAGTGCAAATGCAGGTCGCGTACCGCCAATTTCGTTTTCATATCCGGGCTTTATTAAAATTTCGGTAACGGTACCGAATGATGAAGGCAATGATGTTCAGCACAAAAACCAAACTCAGCAATACCAACGCTGTGCCATAAGCCAGAGGGCGTACTTCTTCAATGGCGTGGTGCTGAGTGGACAAAATGTACAGGTGATAAGGCATGGCCATAAAGGAGTCGTAGACGCTGGCTGGCAAATAGCGCAGGTAAAAAGCCACGCCAGTAAACAGAATCGGAGCTGTTTCTCCCGCTGCCCTGGACAAACCCAGAATCGAGCCCGTCACAATCCCCGAAACCGCACTGGGCAACACATTGGTCCAGATGGCTTCCCATTTGGTAGCACCCAAGGCCAGGGCGCCCTCGCGGTAGGAATGAGGTACATTTTTGAGCGCCTCTTCCGTAGTCGTAATGATGTAAGGCAAGGTGAGCAAACCCAGGGTAAGCCCCGACGACAACACCGAAGACCCGAGCCCCAAGCCTTGCACAAACACGGCCACCCCAAACAAGCCATAAATGATCGATGGCACCCCCGCCAGGTTGCGGATCGAAGCGCGTATCAATTGATTGGCCCAATTGTTGCTGGCATATTCGCTCAAATAAATGGCCGTAGCAATGCCCATCGGCAAGGCAAAAATGGTGGTGACCATGGTGACAAAGATGGTACCCATGATGGTGGGAAAAATTCCCCCTAAGGTCATGCCCTTGCGTGGATAATCAAAGAGAAAATCAGCTCCAATGACCCCTCCTCCTTTGGAAAATACCTCCCACAGGATGATGCCCAAAAACAGCAACACCAGGCCCACAAATAAACGGAGGATATTCAGCCCCAAAAACTGTTGCAACACTTGTTGTTTCATAGCTACATCTTGTATCTGTATCGTTTGGCAAGCCGTTCTGCAAGCAGATTGATGCCCAGGCTAATGAGGAAAAGGACGGCGCCAACCGCAAACAAACTGTAATAATGGGTAGTGCCATAGGGTACTTCACCCAACTCAATGGCAATGGTGGCCGTCATGGTGCGCACCGGGTCGAAAAAACCATGGGGCATGGCCAGGGAATTACCCGTAGCCATGAGCACGGTCATGGTTTCGCCAATGGCCCGGCCCATGCCCAGAATAACGGCGGCGATAATGCCCGAGTAAGCCGCAGGCAAAACCACTTTTATCAAAGTTGTCCATTGGTTGGCGCCAAGGGAATACGAAGCTTCTTTAAAACTATTGGGAACCGCACGAATGGCGTCCTCTGCTACCGTGATGATGGTAGGCAAGGACATGATCGCCAATAAAATGGCCCCATTCAAGGCGTTCAACCCATTGCTCAAGCCAAAAACTTTGGCGATGAACGGCCCCAGCATCACGATGCCAATGAAGCCCACAACCACGGAGGGCACTGCAGCCAAAAGTTCGATGACAGGCTTGAGTACCATTCGGGTTCTTTCATGGGCTACTTGAGCCAGGTAAGTGGCAGCACCTACGCCCAAAGGGACGGCCAAAATCATGGCTCCCAGGGTGACAAGCAGCGTACTGCTGAGCATGGCCAAAATCCCATAACTCGGTTTGCCATAGGCGGAGGGATTCCAATTGCTACTGAGGAAAAATTCGCCCAGACTGATTTCACCAAAAGCTTTCACCCCATTGATCAGCAACATCCCAAAAATGCCCAGCAACACCAGCACCGAACTGGCCGCTGCACTAAAAAATAGCCATTTGATGGCCAGATCAACGAAGTGTCGATTTCGCATATTGGAAGTTTAGAGCTTGTTCATTTTGCAATTGGTATTGCGCACTGACCGGGAAATAACCATTGACTTTGACCAAAGCCTGGCCTGCTGGGCTCAGGCAGTATTGCAGGTATTGTTGCAACCTGCCCTTGGGCTGGCCATTGGTGTATTGGTACAAGGGGCGAATGATGGGGTAATCACCAGATTCAATGTTTTGTACTTCGGTGGGCAGGAAGGCAGGTTGGCGATCGCTGCGGCTGATGGACAAAACCTTGATGCCAGTAGGCTGGGCCCCGTTTTTTTCCAGAATATAGCCCACGCCCACGTACCCAATGCCGTGCACATCGCTTTTGATGGCCTCTACAATCTGTGCAGTACCGTTCATTTGTTTGACCTCTGGAGCATATTCTGCCCGCACAATGCTGTCGCGGAAATACACAAAGGTGCCGGAGTTGCTTTGGCGGCCGTACAGGGATATTTCAGCATCGGGGCCACCCAGGGTTTTCCAGTTTTGAATGTCGCCGCGATAAATGGCACCCAGTTGTTGCAGGGATAGATTTTGCACAGGGCATTGTGGGTGCACCACTATCGCGATAGCATCCATACCCAACACACTGGCCAGTGGCTGTACGCTTCGTTCTTTGGCTAACGCGATTTCTTCCTGCTTCATCGGGCGGGAGGCATTAGCAATACTGGTTTTGCCATTGATCAGCGCAGCGATACCTGCCCCAGAGCCGCCGCCGGTAACGGCAATGGATACGTCGGGGTCGGTACTCATATAGGTTTCGGCCAGGGCGAGGGCCAGGTTGACTTCGGTGTCCGAACCTTTGATGAGGATGTTTTCGACGTGTTGGTGATTTGGGTTGCAGGCGAAGGCAAAAAGAGCCGAGGCCAGCAGGAGGATATGGATGTATTTAAACATGGTGTTGATTCACATTTGCCGTAAGTTACTGGCAGCGTGTCAACTCCAGGTTAAGCATGTGTTATCTTCCGGTAAATTGATGAAAGTCATGTTGGCCTTTGATGGATGTTACTTTTTTAGGAAGGCAGAGGCTGACGATTGTCATCAAAACAATTGGGTTGTTTTTGCTGTGCAAGTTTTTTCCTAGATGGAGAAACAGCGGAGTGTTTTACACGCAGAGTAAGAATTTAATCCAAAGGTCAAATTCGTTTAACGATCAGGATACTTCCCAGACTTACCTTCGCCAAAAGACCGTAGGCGCGGCCACGCCTACGATCAGGTGTTATCAATCAAAATGCTCAATCAACAACCTTACAAAGGTATGAAACGAAGTCTACAAAAGGTAGTCCTATCGATGGGACTTGTCATGTGTTTTACGCTAAGCCTTTTCGCCCAATCGGGATTAATCGCAGGAAAAGTATCTTCCGAAAGTGGAGAAGCCCTGCCCGGCGTCAACATTCAGGTAAAAGGAACCGCTACGGGTACCATTACAGATGTGGATGGAAAATTCCAATTGGAGCAAACATCCAGTAATTCGGTACTCATTTTTTCTGCAGTTGGCTTCGTCACCAAAGAATTTAGTGTGAGCGGGCAATTGTTCATTGAAGTGAAATTGGCAGAAGATACGCAACTGCTCAGCGAAGTGGTAGTCGCCGCTTTGGGGATCAAGCGGGAGGAAAAATCCCTGGGCTATGCTGCTCAAACCATCAATGCCAGTGCGGTATTGGATGCCAAAACCAACAACTGGGTGAGTTCCTTGAGCGGAAAGGTTGCGGGTTTGAACATTCAAGGGGTAGGCGCTGGGCCATTGGGTTCGGCACGGATCACCCTGCGTGGAGAGTCTTCGCTAAACCTCGACAACAATCAAGCCCTGATCGTTATTGATGGCATACCCGTGAGCAGCAGAATTTCGGGTACAGGATTCAACTCTCACCTGGCCGCAGATAGCCCGGTGGATTATGGCTCCACCCTTTCGGATTTGAACCCGGACGATATTGAAAAAGTGACGGTACTCAAAGGCCCTGGTGCAACTGCGCTTTATGGTAGCCGGGCAGCGGGTGGTGCCATCATCATCACCACCAAGTCTGGTGCCAGAAAAGACAAGGGCGTCGGCATTACCTTCAACAGCAATTTTAGTGTAGAACAAGTCAACCGCTGGCCCGACTATCAGTTTGAATACGGTGAAGGGCGTACCGATGCGTATTATTCTTACCTCGATAGCCCGGATGGCATCAATACCATTACCACGGTTGCTGCAGGCCGTGCCTGGGGACCAAAATTCAATGGACAGCAGTATTTTCAGTACAATCCCAATGACCCCATCGGAAAGCCTACCGAACGTACACCCTGGGTTGCCCATGACGATTACATTTCTGGCTTTTTTCAATTGGGAAAAAACTACTCCAATAGTCTCTCTTTTGAAGGCGGAAATGAAAATGGTTCGGCCCGCTTGTCGTTGACCCAACTCAAAAACGAGTGGATCATTCCGAACACAGGTTTTGAGCGCTTGAATGCTGCTTTGTCGGTCAATCAGAAAATTTCAAAGCGCCTGAAAATTTCCGGCAAAGCCAATTACACCAACAAGACGAGCGACAACCTTCCGTTAGCTGGGTACAACAACCAGACTTTGATGTACTTTTTGATCCTAGGTACAACTCCAAACGTTCGTCCAGAGTGGTTTAAACCTTACTGGCAGCAAGGATTTGAAGATGTGCGTCAGCGTAGCCCATTCAACCCTGGCCCGGATAACCCTTACCTAGGTATGTACGAAATGCTGAACAAACTGAATAAAAATGGGATGATTGGTAACGTAACCGCCAATTATGAGTTTTCACCAAAACTAGAATTGCAGATTCGTACCGGGGTAGACATGTCTCACGAG
>NZ_JANRKL010000114.1:0-8286 GCF_033763495.1 Haliscomenobacter sp.
CGCAGGAGCTTAGACCAAGGCTATGTCTAAGTCGCTGCGGTAGCCCACTTCAAAACTCGTAAGTCATGTACTCTTAACTCGTCACTCAAAAAAATTATGTCCGCCAAAATTCTGATAATCAAACTCTAAACCATCATCCTACCAATCCGTCAAGCGATTCCACCAGGTCCGTTTCATCACCACAAACACCACTACCAACAAGGCCAGTACAATTCCCAGTCCAGTCCACTTGTTCAAAATCAGGTACATCGGCAGCAGCATGAGCAGCAATTGCCCGGTGATGCCCAGGAACAAGTTGAGCATATTCACCCCAAAGTTTTTGTTGCCTTCAAACGTTGGATCTTCCGCAACAGCCAGGGCATGGATGGGTTTCCAAAAGCCCCAGGGCCGCACCGTTTTGTAAAAAGTCAACAAGGTATCCTGGTTCGTCGCCGGGGCTGCGTAGGTGCCCAGAATGCAGGCCACAAACTGGATGACAATGAATACCGGAAAGAAATACAACATGCGGGTGCCATCAAAATAATGGGTGATGCCACTCACCGATAGGGCAGGAGGGATAGCGCTGGCCACAATCCCGGCCAACATTCCATAAAAATAACCAGTTGCATTGAAGCGCCACCAGTACCATTTCAGTACATTAGCGCACACAAAACCGCCGTAAAGCCCGGCAGTGATGATGTTAAAAATCATGTTCACATCCTTAATGAACAAGCCCAGGCCAATTCCAAAAACCACCATCACTACTCCACTCAGGTAGCTCATGGTGATGACCTGCTTGCGCTCCGCCTGGGGATTGACGAATTTGAGGTAAATGTCGTTCACCAGGTAAGCCTGGCCCGCGTTCAAAGTGCCACTGAAGTTGCTCATAAAAGCTCCCAGGAAACCCGCCAAAACCAGACCAATCAAGCCCACTGGCAGGTATTTGCTGATCACAGCGGGCATGATGCTTTCAAAATTGATGATGCCTTCGCCCAGGCGGGTCAGGTTCAATTGTTCAAAGTACAGGATGCCCAGCACACAAAAGCCCATGGTCATGAAGTACCGAATGGGCATCAGGATCACGGAGATGAACCCACTCATTTTGGCGGCCTCCTCCGGGCTGCGGGTACTCAAGATCTTTTGGCAATCGTAATTGGGGGCAGGTCCCGCCAAACTTTTCATGATGCCACTGATCAACATCATGCCGACCACCGCCGAGAAGAGCTGATAGCCGTCCTGTTCCATTTTAATCCGGGCATCATTGAGCATATTGGACCAATCCAGGCCCAGATGGGTGCCAAAAAATGGCGAATCCCAGCCACCGGGCACTTTGCTCAAAATATCCACATCCGATTGCGCCAGGTGATTCATCGCAATCACCCCAACAAAGAGGGAGCAAATGATCATCACCATGTACTTGATTACGTCGGCAAGCACAATCCCGTGCATACCTCCCACAATGCTGTAAAACATCGCGATCAGGGAAATGACTACCCCATAAAACTGGGCAGTATGGTGCTTGGAAACTTGTAGTGCTTCCACGTATTCGGGGGTACCCATGCCATAGGCGCCCTCTCCGGCACTTAAGAAGGGCAAGACATCGCGGACTCGCTCATAGGGCAGGAAGATTTGTAAAAACTCGCCCACACCTACAAAGGCATAAGCCATGTATCCAATGCACAAAATGAGGGCAAAGAAGACGACGACCAGGTGGCTTTGGCGCACGCCCTTGTCGCTGAGGCCAAAACGTGTACCCAGCCATTCTGCTCCGGTGGTAGCATTGCTGCGCCTGAGCCAACGACTCAGAAAGACCATCAGGAAAATTTGGTTGAATACTGGCCACATCCAGGGAATGAACACACTTTTGAAGCCATACAAAAAGGCCATACTCACCAGCAGCATGGTACCGCTGATGTCAAACATATCGCTGGCGTCACTCAAACCCAGCATGTACCAGGGCAGTGATTTGCCACCCATCAGGTAGGCATCCTTGCTTTTTTTGGCCTGGTTGCGCATGTACAAACCCAGCACGATCATCAACGCGAAATAGGCGGCGATGATCAGGAGATCAAGCGTAGAGAGCATGAAAAAGATGATTTTTTGTTGTGATCAAAAAAAACGAATGATTAAAGCACATGGAATTTCAAACTAAGGAACGAAAAAAAAATAACTTGTCCTCAAATTTTTAAGATCATGACAAAAAACAAAAGCTTCCCCGATAACTTTCTGTGGGGCAGCGCAACCTCGGCTTACCAGATAGAAGGGGGCCATTTGAGTGATGGAAAAGGCCCCTCCATTTGGGACGTCTTTTGTATGATTCCCGGCAAAGTCCACGCGGGCGACACCGGCAACACCGCCTGTGACCATTACCACCGTTTTCGCGAAGACGTAGCGCTGATGAAACAACTCGGCCTTAAAGCCTACCGTTTTTCCATCTCCTGGCCTAGGCTCTTGCCTGCCGGGCGTGGTGTGGTCAATCAAGCCGGAATCGATTTTTACAATGCCCTCATCGATGAGTTGTTGCAAGCTGGCATCGAACCCTGGATCACCCTCTACCACTGGGATTTACCCGCTGCCCTGGAGTTTGAATTGCATGGTTGGCTGGGAGAAGGCATCGCCGATGCATTTGCGGAATACGCCGACTTGTGTTTCCGCAGTTTCGGCGATCGGGTCAAAAACTGGATCACCATCAATGAAGCCTGGGTGGTGGCCATTCTGGGTTACGGGCATGGTGTATTTGCCCCCGGGATTCAATCGCCAGATTTACCCTACCTGGCTGGGCACAATTTGCTAAAAGCCCACGCCAAAGCCGTACAAATTTATCGCCAAAACTACCAGGCCAAGCAAGGTGGCAAAATTGGCATCACCAACAACTGCGACTGGCGCGAACCACTGACGGACAACCCAGCGGATCAGTCTGCAGCGGAACGAGCGCTGGAATTTTTTCTGGCCTGGTTTGCCGACCCGATTTACAAGGGAGATTATCCGGCGGTGATGCGGGAACGCCTGGGCGAACGTTTGCCCAGCTTTAGCCCCGCAGAAAAGGAACTGATTCAGGGTTCCTCCGATTTTTTTGGCCTCAACCACTATACTACCATGTATGCTGCTGATTCGAGTGGGCAAAGTGAGGCGGGGAGTGTATACGGCAACGGTGGCCTGAGTGCCGATCAGGACGTGAACCTCAGCGTTTCGCCCGACTGGGCACTGACGGATATGCAATGGGCGATCGTGCCCTGGGGCTGTCGTAAACTCCTGCAATGGATCGCCAAACGGTACGACAATCCGCCGATTTACATCACCGAGAATGGTTGTGCTTTTGATGATCAATTGCAGGATGGAAAAGTGGCAGATCGGGAGCGGATCGCTTTTTTTGAGGGCTATTTGGGTGCAATTGAGGAGGCCATCGCCAGTGGGGTAAACGTGGAGGGGTACTTCATCTGGTCGCTGCTGGACAATTTTGAGTGGGCTTCGGGTTATTCCAAAAAATTTGGGATTACCTATGTGGAGGAAGGAACTTTGCGCCGGATACCCAAGGCTTCGGCGGAGTGGTATGCAGGGGTGATTGCCGGGAATGGATGGTGATAGGGAGCTGGAGCCTTAATACTGAACATTTTTGTATTCCATAAGCGGAGGATGTGAATTGCCACGTGCTTTAGCGCGTGGATAAAGATTGCCTCTTTGTTGGACTTTAGTCCTGGCTTTAATGTTTAAGCAAGGGCTAAAGCCCAATTTCAAAAAAAATCTGTTACCCACGCGCTAAAGCACGTGGCAATTCATGTCCTCCGAGTAAAATGTCCTGGAGTGGGGCCTGGAGCTATCCTGAAACAATAGAAAGTGATTTAAGCACATAGCTTATCTTTAGCTTCCTCTACCGAGCCTACAAAATTAACCCGCCCCACTTTATTGCTTTCAAAAATGAAGTCGCGCAAACTTTTGCTGCTGTACTGGCTAAAGTCACCCACTATGGCCAAGCGCAGTTGATAAGTGGAAACCTTCTGCAGGATTTCGCCCGCAATCCCGCTTTTTAAGTCAAAAAAATCGGGCATCAATTGATCGGCGTGGATGATGATTTTTTCGGCACCTTGATAGGCACAGTTGATAAGGATTTCCAGGGCTTCCTGTGGATTTTGAATGCGAGTGTCGGTGACTTCGGCCAAAGTGTGCCCTTGGTGTTGGATGATTTCGATGCTCATAAAATGTAGAATTGAAACGTTGACCGGAATAACCGAAATCACCTTTTTAAGGTTCCTTGATTGGGTGTTGCAGTTTAATTTTTTATTGGCCACTGTGTGGGGCGCTCGTCGATCTTTTATTGACGCTGGGATCGCAGGTGCCTAAATCCTACGATTCCTTTGGCGCTTTACGTAGGCTCTGAGTAAATGCGATCGTCGAGCCCGCTCGCTTAGCGAGCATTAAGGGATCGACGAGCGCCCCACGTAGTGGCCAGTAAGATGCCCGAATCAACATTCAAAACCCCAAATCACACATCCTTCATCGACAACTGCACCCGCTTCCGCGCAATGTCCACCTCCACGATGCGCACATTCACTTCCTGGCGCAAACTCACTACTTCCATCGGGTTTTTCACAAAACGGTTAGCCATTTGGGACACGTGAACCAGCCCTTTTTCCTTGATGCCTATATCGATGAAGGCCCCAAAATTGGTGATGTTTTCCACGATGCCAGGCAGGATCATTCCGGGCCGCAAGTCTTCAATGCTGTGTACATTGCCGAAGTCGAAGGATTTGGCGGTACCCCGGGGGTCAAGGCCCGGTTTTTCCAATTCCTTCATAATGTCTTGCAGAGTGGGAAGCCCCACCTTATCGCTCACGTAACGTTTGAGTTCCACCTTGCGGCGCAACTGCGCGTCGCTGATCAGGTCTTTCACCTTGCAGTTCAAGTCCTTTGCCATTTGTTCTACGATGTGGTAACTTTCTGGGTGTACTGCTGTATTGTCCAAGGGGTTTTTCGCTCCCCGAATGCGCAGGAAGCCCGCGCATTGTTCAAAGGCTTTATCACCCAAACGAGCCACTTTTTTGATTTCATTCCGCGAACTGAAAGCTCCATTTTGCGCCCGGTACTCCACGATGTTTTTGGCGATCACTGGCCCTAGCCCGGAAATGTAAGTCAGGAGGTGTTTGCTGGCGGTATTGAGGTTTACGCCCACGCTGTTTACACAACTTTCCACCACCTGATCGAGGCTTTCTTTGAGCATGGTTTGGTTGACATCGTGTTGGTATTGCCCAACGCCGATGGATTTAGGGTCAATTTTTACCAGTTCAGCCAGAGGGTCCATCAAACGACGGCCAATGGACACTGCGCCCCGCACGGTTACATCGTAATCGGGGAATTCTTCCCGGGCCACGTCGGAAGCCGAATAGATGGAAGCTCCCGCTTCGTTGACCATAAACACCTCAACCTCGTGATTGAATTTGATGCTGCGGCAAAGGCTCATGGTTTCTCGGCCAGCCGTTCCGTTGCCTACGGCAATGGCATCGATGCCGTGTTTGTCCACCAAAAAAGCGATGGTTTTTTTTGCGCCTGCTTCGTCAGATTGGGGAGGGTGGGGATAAATGGCGAGGTTTTCGAGCAGATTGCCATTGTCGTCCAATACCACCAGTTTGCAACCCGTGCGGAAGCCAGGGTCGAGGCCCATCACTCGTTTTTGCCCGAGAGGCGCAGCCAGCAACAGTTGCCGCAGGTTCTGGGTGAACACGTCGATGGCTTCTTTGTCGGCCTTTTCTTTGGAGATGTTGCGAAATTCCGTTTCAATCGAAGGGGCCAACAAACGCTCGTAGCTGTCGTGGATAGCCAATTTTACCTCTCCGCTGGCAGCGTTGGCCGCTTTGATAAAACGTTTTTCTAATTGGTATTTGGTGTCCTCTTCGTCGTCGGGCACGATGAGCACCCGCAAAAAACCTTCCTCTTCACCGCGGCGCATGGCCAGCAGGCGGTGGGAAGGGCATTTGTTGAGCGCTTCCGAAAAGTCGAAATAGTCTTTGTATTTATCACCTTCCTTCTCTTTGCCGCGGGCCACTTTGGATTGGATGATGGCGGTTTTGGAAAAAATGCGGCGCATCAAATTCCGGGCGTCTTCACTTTCGTTGACCATTTCGGCAATGATGTCGCGGGCACCAGCCAGTGCTTCTTCCACGCTGGGTACCTCATCGCTGAGGTATTTGCCCGCCAGGATTTCGGGGTCGTCAGCATCGCGTTGTTCCAGAATGCGCAAGGCCAGAGGCTCCAGGCCTTTTTCGCGGGCTACCGAGGCGCGGGTTTTCTTTTTGCGTTTGTAAGGCAGGTAAATGTCCTCCAACACGGTGGGATCGTAGCAATTTTCAATGCGTTGGCGCAGTTCATCAGTGAGTTTGCCTTGCTCGGCAATGGAACCGAGTACACTTTCCTTGCGTTTTTCCAGCTCCTCGAATTTTTTGTGTTCGCGCTGGATTTCGGCGATTTGTACTTCATCCAACTCCCCCGTGGCTTCTTTGCGGTAACGGGAAATGAATGGAATGGTGGAACCCTCGTCCAACAACTGGATGGTGTTTTTGACTCTTCCAAGGGAAATGCCCGTGGCTTGGGCGATCAATTCGAGGTGTTTGGTAGTACTCATCGATTTTTGGCATTATGGTTTTCCCAGAGGGAGCCCGGGGGGAACAAAAGTAAAAAAGCTAAGGAGATCAAACAAAAGTATTTTGAGATTTTTCGTTTGATATTTTTTTTGTAAACTTGAATAAAGATACTAATTTTAGGAGTGCCAATGAAATGTCGCTTTGGCATGTACCACTTGTGTCACTTTGAAATCCCCTCCGTGTCCTCCACTACCCCTTGGCCGCCAACAAAAACAACACTGCCATCCGCACCGCGACCCCATTCTCTACCTGCTGCAAAATGATGGAATGTTCTGAATCCGCCACATCGCTCGTGATTTCAACACCGCGATTGATTGGTCCGGGGTGCATGATCACAATTTTTTTGTCCAGGGAATCCAGCAGTTGTCGGTTGATGCCGAAGTACTGTGAATACTCGCGCAAGGTGGGGAAATACTTGATGTTTTGGCGCTCCAGCTGGATGCGCAACACGTTGGCTACATCACACCATTGCAGGGTTTCGCGTACGTTGTAGCTGACCCCTACGCCCAATTTGTGGATGAATTTGGGCATGAGGGTAGGGGGCCCACAAACCCGGACTTTCGCCCCTAGTTTTTGCAGGCAAAAAATATTGCTCAGGGCTACCCTTGAGTGCAGGATGTCGCCGAAAATGGCCACGTTTTTGCCTTCTAGGTCACCCAATTGCTCTTGCATGGAGAAGGCATCCAGCAGCGCCTGGGTGGGGTGCTCGTGGGTGCCATCACCGGCATTGATGATGTTGGCATCGATGTGTTGGGCCAAAAATTGGCAGGCACCGGGAGCGGGGTGGCGCATCACCACCATGTCCACTTTCATGGACAGGATGTTGTTGACGGTATCGAGCAGGGTTTCTCCCTTTTTGACCGAAGAAGAAGAAGCCGAAAAATTGATGGTATCTGCGGAGAGGCGTTTTTCCGCCAACTCAAAGGAAACCCTGGTGCGGGTTGAATCTTCAAAAAAGAGATTGGCGATGGTGATGTCGCGCAGAGAAGGCACTTTTTTGATGGGGCGATTGATGACTTCTTTAAAATTGCTGGCGGTATGAAAAATTAGCCGAATGTCCTCGGTGCTGAGGTCTTTGATGCCCAGGAGGTGTTTGCTGCTTAGTTGTTGATTAGCCATCTTCCCGTGTTATTGTGCCGCTTTTTTGTCAGAAAATAAAACAACCCGATCTTCCCCGTGGGTATTGGCCCATTCCACTTTGACGTAAGCCTGATCTACCGCATCGACTTTGATGCCCGTGAACGTAGAACGAATGGGCAATTCGCGGTTGAAACGCCGATCCACCAAAGTAAGTAACTCCACCTTATCGGGGCGGCCGTAGTGGTTGAGGGCGGTAAGGGCCGCCTGCACGGTGCGCCCGGTGTACAAGACATCGTCTACCAGAATGACGTTTTTTTTCTCCACCAAAAAATTGATCGAAGTCACACTGGCGTGCATGGATGCTCCGGGGCGGCGAAAATCGTCGCGGTAGAAGGTGATGTCCAGTACGCCGTAATCGATGTGTGGGATATTGAGGTGGTCGATGAGGTGACGGTAAATTCGCTCCGATAGGGCAACCCCACGTGGCTGAATGCCAATGATACAGGTGTTGCTAAAATCATCAAATTCTTCAACCAATTGGTGGCAGAGCCGCTCAATGGTCAGCGAAAACCGTTCGGGCCCGATGATGATGCGT
>NZ_JANRKL010000115.1:0-86527 GCF_033763495.1 Haliscomenobacter sp.
AAATTTCAGTCAAAGTACCTACAGTGGAACGGGCATTGCTGGTGCTTACTTTTTGCTCGATGGCGATGGCCGGGCAAATACCTTTGATGTAATCAATTTCCGGTTTTTTCATACGCCCCAGAAACTGTCGGGCATAAGAAGACAGGCTCTCCACATAACGCCGCTGCCCCTCCGCATACAAGGTATCCATAGTGATGGAGGACTTACCCGACCCTGAAACCCCGGTAACCACCACCAATTGATTTTTGGGAATGTTCAAGTCAATGTTTTTCAGGTTGTTTCCACGGGCACCTTTGATATAAATCCAGTTGTCGGAATGTGTTGAACTCACACTTGTCTCACTTGTGGCCTCTTGTTTCATGGCGTAACGACGATTAGAATGCGCAAGATACAAAAAGTTTGATGCTATCTTTGTTTTTATGCCAACAATGCACAAAAAGTTTTACTCGGATTTACTCTAGTTTCAGCGTTAGGGGAAAACCTAAAAAACGGTTAAGGTTTGGTTAATTTGAAAAAAAATCCGCTAAACTGTTTTTTCATTAAATTATTGCGTTTATCTTTGAGTCATCACTAATTTTTCTTCCAAAACCTTATTACTTCACTAAAACGTAGGCGCATATAAGCTGAAACTTCTACACTAAAAGTTACAACGGATTTAGTCCCATTGCTTTAAACTATTTAGTTATGCAAGTTACACAGCTTAACGACCAGCAGCTCATCGCCTGCTACTTGGAAGGAAACGAAAGAGCTTTCGAAGAACTGCTCAATCGCCACCAGCAAAAAATTTACACCTCTATTTATTTGTTTGTCAAGGAACAAAGTCTTGCAGAGGACATCTTTCAAGAAGTTTTCATCAAGATCATTGATACCCTTCGCCGCGGCAAGTACAACCATGAGGGTAAATTCCTCCAGTGGGCCATGCGTATCTCGTATAACATGTGTGTGGATTATTTCCGCCGCACGAAGCGCCGCCCAAAAGTTTCGCCAACCGATACTTTCGATATTTTCGACGTACTACAAACGCCGGATTTCAACTCTGAGCAGACCATCATCCGCAGCCAGACCCACGACAAGGTGCGTCACCTGGTTGACATGCTCCCACCCGAGCAACGCGAAGTGGTGATCCTGCGCCATTACGCTGACATGAGCTTCAAGGAAATTGCCAAACTGACCCGGGTAAGCATCAACACTGCCTTGGGCCGGATGCGCTACGCCTTGATCAACATTCGGAAGATGGTGGAAGAGAAAGAGGTGATTCTGCAGTGAACGGAAGTTTAGAAGTTGAGGGTCGGTTACCATTGGAACTAATGGTAACCGACCCTTTGTGTTTTTAAGGTATCTGGTGGTTTTAGTAGTCCATTTTCATCAATAACTTATTGGTAGATCACAAAAATTTTATTCCCAACAATAAAGCGAACTTATTTTTCTCATGGCTGCTTTAAATAGTAAACGCTGCTATGAACACAACAATCCCTCGCATTTGTTTCATCTTCATGTTGATTTGGCCCATGCTGCTTCAGGCACAACTCTCACGTGGAACCTTCTATTCTAGTAGCTATGGAATCAACAATATCCCGGGTTTTGCTAATGGCTTAGCGGAGTTATCTCTAACTACAGGTAATGGTGACGGCTTGCTAAGACTAGCCATTGCGCCAGAATTTGGCCTTTTTGTTTCTGATCGATGGTTGTTGGGCAGTAGACTGACGATAGGCTCTTTCATCCTATCCGGGGAGACGGGGGCTGGTAGTTTTTCATTTTCACCATTTGCACGGTATTATTTTAACCCACAAGCACGCAACAATCATTTTTTTGCCAATGCCCAGTTAGATTTGAGCCTTTCACCAGGTGCTGTGGGTGCCAATTTGGGACTGGGTTTGACTCACTTTCTGGCGCCAGGGCTGGGTTGGGACACTTATTTGGCCTTACAGCGATCCAATTTTGAGATCGAGCAGAATTTACGCATGGGTTTGTTTAGCCAGCTCAACATTTACCTCAATAAAGACCAACGAAGCAATCGCCGCGAAGCCTTGTCTGGTATTCAACGTGGAAGTATAATGATTGGTGGAACCAATGGCGGCTTTTCATTCGGCCTACAATCGGCCCGAGAAGGCACTTCGAATGTCTCGGCTTTTGATGTAGCGCCTAATTTACTCTACTTTTTTACCGATCAACTGGCTGTAGGAACCCGTTTGAACCTGATCATTAATGGGAATGACTACTTCAACGCTACCACTTTTGGCCTCGCACCACAGGTACGGTACTATTTTGCGAAGGCACAACACCAGCTATGGTTCATCGGCAGCGCCTATGAATTTGCTCGATCCACTGGTAAAGTAGCCGAGCAAAACTTTGAAGTCAACACTAGTAGCCTAAGCTTTGGTGGTGGGCTAAACAGTTTTTTGACATCCCATCTAGCACTGGAATTGGCGCCCAATTTGAACTATAATTTTGAGCGCAATACTACCCGACTTGGTATCGATTTAGGCGTTCAGTTTTTTTTGCATCCGAGGTAAGTAGGAATTGTGGGTCTATTCTTTGTTTTTGAGTCTAAAAGCCTGGTCTTTTTCTGCTGCTATTCTAGTTGTTGTTGGAATTGAAAAATGGATCATATCGTAGTCTAAATAAAGTTATTTTTCTATCTTAGAGTCTTTTAAAGCTTTTATTTTGATGAACTAGTCTATTTTGTATCAACCTTCAGAATCATGAGAACCACCTTAATATTGTTTGGGCTTTGCTTCATGTTGAACTCACTAGCGCAAACACCCCAACCTACTCCTGTTGCTCCAGCAATGCCCGAGAAGCGCATCCCGACGGTACCTAGTGATCTGGCCAAACTGCCTACCCAGAAACCAGTGCTGCACGGCCGACACTGGATGGCCATAACGGGCAAACCCCTGGCAGCGACAGCTGGGGCCATGACCTTCCAAAAAGGTGGCAATGCCATTGACGCAGCTTGTGCCATGTTGGCAGCTACTTGTACCATGTGGGATGTATTGAGCTGGGGAGGGGAAACTCAGGCATTAATATATCACCCCAAAACGCAAAAAGTCATCGCCATTAATGCCTTGGGGGTTGCACCAACCGGAGCAACAGCCGATTTTTTCAAAAAGAAAGACCTCAAATACCCTCCTGGAGATGGGCCTTTATCGGCAGTTACCCCAGGTACGCCCGGCGGGCTAATGACTATGCTCGCTGAATACGGCACCATGAGTTTGAAAGAAATCCTGGCTCCAGCTATACAACTTGCCGAAGGTTATCCTATGGAGAAAGAAACTGCGGAGCGGATTGCCAACAACAAAAACAAACTGGTTAAATGGCCCTACTCCAAGCAAGTTTTTATCACTCACCCTGGTGAAGGCGTAGAAACGCCCCGTGCAGGTGAGTTATTCAAACAGACTGATCTGTTGGCCACCCTCAAAAAGCTGGTGGATACTGAGCAAGTTGCACTCAAAGCGGGAAAATCGCGCAAAGAAGCCATTTACGCAGCTTATGCCCGTTTTTATCAAGGGGACATTGCACAGGAATTTGTACGCGGTTGCCAGGAGCAAGGGGGGCTGATCACCATGCAAGACTTGGCCAAGTGGAAGGTGCTGACCGAAGAACCTGTGATGACCGACTATAAAGGCATTCGGGTATACAAACTCAAACAATGGACCCAGGGCCCGGCGTTGTTGCAGTCACTCAACATTCTGGAAAATTTTGACCTCAAAAAAATGGGCTACAATACGCCCAATTATATCCATACCCTATACCAGGCGATGAATATGGCCTTTGCGGATCGCGATTTTTATTATGGTGATCCTTATGTTGCCCCCGAAGAGCCCATCAAGGGCTTGTTGTCCAAGGAGTATGCCAAAGAACGAGCCAAGCGGATTAACCTTAACCAGAATGATTCACTCGTAAAGCCTGGGGACCCCTACCCTTTTGAAGGCAAGAGCAATCCTTTTTTGTCTATTTTGGAAAAATGGGGAAGCCCGGCCACTTCTGCCGTTTTACCTAACAACCCAAATATTTTCAGTGATCCTGATTATTTAGCCGGTTTTTTTGCGGGCACCACTTCCATCCAGGCAGCCGACAAAGAGGGCTGGGTCGTTTCCATCACTCCGAGCGGGGGCTGGGTTCCTGCGGTAATTGCCGGAAAAACCGGCGTGGGCATGAGCCAACGCATGCAAGCCTTTGTGCTCGATCCCAATGAAAACCCGTTCAATGTTGTAGCCCCCGGCAAACGGCCAAGGGTCACCCTTACTCCGAGCTTGGCCCTTAAGGACGGCAAGCCATTTTTATCCTTTGCCGTGCAAGGAGGCGATTCTCAGGATCAAAACCTCCTCCAGTTTTTCCTCAATATAGTCGAATTTGGCATGAACGTACAACAAGCCTGTGAAGCTCCGAATTTCAACAGCTTCCAGATGCGGAGTTCATTTGACAAACATGAAACCAAACCGGGTAGCATGCTCATGAACGAGAGTACCACTCCGGCAATTCGCCAGGCTTTGGAGCGAATGGGCTACAAACTCAGTTTCGAACCCCGCACTTCTGGTCCAATCAATGCCATTTTTTTTGATTGGGCAAACGGTAGTTTCTGGGGTGGATCTAGTAATCATGGGGATGATTATGGGATAGGGTGGTGATGGGGGTAATTGACCCTTTCATTCTTTAATAAAAAATTGAGGGGTGCTTGCCAATCATCGGCAAGCACCCCTCAATTTTTCTGAATCAACAGTTTTGGGCCTTGCGTTCGGGTGGGTTTTGAAGCCCAAAACTGCCAACCAGCACCCACTCGAACAGTGTTACCCTCAAAACCACAACTCTGGGTGCTTTTCCAAATTCAGGCTTTTTTTGTCCTTTTTGTGCAATTCAACCAAAAATCCAAAATTCAGGACCATGGCCTTGCCCGCAGCACCGATGGATCCCCTGGCGCGGATATCAAAATTGGGGGAAGGCAACCAGTACCCACCGCCAACCGCCACCTGAAACAAACCTTTACCCGCGCCGCTTAGTAAATTTACCCGCGAGCTGATGTTGTTCAGCGCATCGATGGCATCGCGATCCATATTGGTCCCTTGTGATAAAAGGTAGTCTGAAAAACGAACGCCGTCGTCGTAGATGATGCTGCCGAACAAGAAGGTGCTGTTGTCGAATTTGCGCCCCATTTCAATGCCCAGCGAGATCGCATTGGGGAGTGGAACATTTTTGCCTTCTACGTTCACGTTTCCCCGCAATTTGAAGGTTTGTGCAAAATTTTGCGAGGTGGCAACCTGTGCCCGGACGTAATAGTCGTTTTCTTGTGGGAAATGCCAGCCAATAAAAACCTGTGGCGCAAGCGTGGTGGAGCGGATTCGCTTGGGAAAAACCTTGCTCAGATCTCCTCCCGCTAATTTTACGACTTGATCAACACCTTGCAAACCCTGACTGCCATCGCGGCTGAAAGAAAAGGTTTGGTGTTGTGCACCGATGCCGAAGAATAATTGTGCGCTGCTTTTTGAAGAGAAAAGCAGTAAGAAACCTAAAATGAGTAAATAAAGTCTCATGGAAATAAGTTTTGTTCTCTCAAAAGTATGCTAAGCGATACACCAATAAGACATGCTGAGCCGGGCGAAGGGTCCTTCAAACTAAGCCTTTTGGATATGACGCAATTTTCGAACATAAGATACGAAGTTTCAAAGATATGACTCCTAAATTTTCGATTTAGTAGTGGGGCAAAAATAAATGTTCATTTTTTTTGGGGTGGCTAGTAGGGTGATGTGGGCGCGTCATATACAATCACCAATTTACTGAATTATTAATTTTTCCACTACAGTTTTCTTGGATCCATCTACCAATATTTCAACCAAATAACTTCCTTTGCTGAGATTAGGCAAGGTTAAGGAAAATAACGTTGAAGCATCTGTTGAGGTAAATTTTTGTTTCCATACCCTGCGACCGCTAATGTCTAGCAAACTTATGGTTTCAACTTTTACTTTTTCGGATGCTTCAATTTTCAATAAACTCCCACTAAGTAATGGGTTAGGAAACAGTTTTAGCTTATAAGCAGTGCTTAATGGTGGCGATTTATACTCAAACAACATCCGTATTTCTGTAGCTGATAAGGCACGGTTGTAGACATGCATGTCATCCATCAAACCATAATAGTTTTGAGCATCATTAAAGATGTGATTAGCACCTAGTCTGATTGGTGCGTTATTACTCACCTCTAGTATTGCAACGGTCCTACTGACCACCAGTTCTGCATTGATAAAAATCAACAGCTGGTCTCCACTTCTTTGAAATACAAAATGACGCCAGGTTAAATCGTTGAGGTTTTGAGGAGCAGTGTACAGAATATCATTCCACTCTTGTCTGAAGGAAATGGCTCCATTGGAGGGATAATCAACAAAAACTGTAAGCCCTTCAAATGGATTTACTGGGTTTTCGGCCTTAATGAAAATTGCTGAATAGTCTAAGTTGTTGCCGATTTCCTGGCTGCCGTATTTGAGCCAAAGACTTAGGGTAAAGTCTTTTTTCCCAAATTGAAAATCAGCATGGTTAGGAATTTCAACTCTGCTGCTCAGGCCATTGAAAGAGTAGGCGTGGTTGGCATTTCCAAACCTGTCTTTCTCCAGGGTGATTGAAACATTTTGCCCATCATGGCCTTTTCCAGACAAATCTTTAAGCGGGATGGTATTGAACTCGTATTGGGCAAGCAATCCATTTTTTATACTCTGGGTAAATCCCCAAAACGGTACAAAAGCTAAAAATATGAGGCATAGAATTTTCATAATTTGTCGATTTTATCAAGTAATAAAGATAATCTGTCTCATTTAATACAGCACTAATTTTACGGGCGATAATTTGTCATTTAAAATCCAAAATTGGCATCTAAAAACTAAGGGGGTGACCACCTGTCTTTGGCGATCACCCCCCTATTTACGCAACTTTCTCAACTACTCAATCAAATCTTGTAGTCCTTAATAAAAGCTGGCATACTGGTACTCGTACGCTTGCTGCGCGCATGAGTTTTAGGTTCTTTGTGTTCTTCTGGTAAGTGACCATGTTTCATCAGGCGAGCGTAGTGCTTGGTGAAATAAGTAATGATCACATCCGAGCCAGCCCGGCGCAAACACATGAGGGTTTCCTGAACCGCTTGGTCCAGGTCCAACCAGCCCTTTTCAGCTGCTGCAATGAGCATGGCACATTCGCCACTCACATGGTAGGCAGCAACCGGAGTTTCTGTATTGGTTTTCAACAAATTGATCACATCCAGATAGTTTAGCGCAGGTTTCACCATAATGAAATCTGCACCTTCCTCGATGTCCAAAGCCGCCTCAATTAGGGCTTCTCTTTGGTTAGCGGGATCCATCTGGTAGGTTTTTTTGTCCCCTCCACGTGGAGCTGAATCCAGGGCATGACGGAATGGACCATAAAAGGCACTGGCATACTTGGCTGTGTAAGCCATAATGCCGGTATCGGTATATCCAGCCGCATCAAGTGCTTCGCGCATGTAACCTACTCTTCCGTCCATCATATCGGATGGGCCAAGTAGGTCAAAACCAGCAGCAGCTTGTGCAACCGCCATTTTTGCGAGAATCGGTAAGGTTTCGTCGTTGATGATTTTGCCATCGCGTACCAGGCCGTCGTGACCATCAGTGCTGTACGGATCCATGGCAACATCACTAATCAGGCAGGTTTCGGGAAAACGGCGTTTGACTTCCGCAGCAATTTTGAGGTAAAAGTTGTCCTCATCATAGCCATAGGTAGCAAACTTGTCCTTGTACTGGTCTGGCACTACTGGGAATAGAATGAAGTTGGTAATTCCCAGGTTTAAGGAATCTTCCACTTCTCTCAAGGTTTCCCGGAGGCCGAGCCGATAGGTGTTAGGCAAAGATTTAACTGGTTCACGTGAGTTTTCTTTGCTTACCAGAAACAGGGGCTGCACGAGGTGTTCCGTGGAAAGGTGTGTTTCCTGGATCATTCCTCTAATGGCAGCGTTTCGTCGATTACGTCTAGGTCTTTTTAGCATAAGTGTCCTATTAAAACAAAAACAATTAATGGTTTTGGGAGTCGCGATGTTTGGGTACCGGATCAAATCCGAAACCTCCCCAAGGATGACAGCGGCCGATGCGTTTGAGCCCCATCCATACTCCCCGAACACCCCACTTCTCGATAGCATCTATCATGTAAGCGGAACAACTTGGGTCGTATGCACAATGAGGCCTAAACAAGGGCCAGATGGCAACCTTGTAGAATCTAATAGGAAGAATAAGAATAAATTTGACTAAGCGTTTCCAATTTTGGCTAAAAACCATGTTTCTTACCAATTAAATGCAATATAACGCCATATCCCGAAGAAAACAAGTCATTCATCGAAAAATGACATTAATTTAGCAAAACTAATATGTGAATGGGCTCCTTTCCAGCATCATCACAAGCGACAAACCCGCCGCCGCACCGGATACAAACAGATTGAATTCTCTTTGCTTGATGCGGAACACATTGAATGCCAAGAAAGAAGACAGCAGAATTACAGCAACGATAGCGAGTTGACCCAATTCAACTCCCACGTTAAAGGCTAGGAGTTGTAATAATAAATCATTTTCTTCACCTGACATAGTCAGAGACCGGAAAAAATTTGAAAAACCCATCCCATGGATCAAACCGAAGATCAGGGCAAAAGCGTAGTTGATATTTAAGTTACGGTTAAAGGTACCACTGCGGATTTCCTTTTGGTCAAATTTGTGATACACCACATTGTAAATTGATGTCACAAAAATGGTCAAAGGAATCAAAAATTCAACCACCTTGGTATTTACTCCAATGATGTTCATCGCTGCCAATCCCAAGGTGAGCGAATGCCCCAGGGTAAAAGCCGTCACCAGAATGGCAACTTTTCGCCATTCTCCCAAACGATAGATTGCACATAAGACAACGATAAAGAGGATGTGGTCGTATCCAGCCAGATCGGCGATATGGGCAAAACCCAGTTCGAGGTAGGTTTGAAAAATTGATTGCATAACCTAAAAGTTGAGGGGCAAAGATAGGCTTTGCCCCTCAATCTGTTCGCTAAACGGGCGACGAATGTCCAAAATCAGCTCCATTTCTAATTTGTGGGTCTATTTGACCAATTTGGCTTTCCATTCTTTTGGTGAAAAATCGATGGAATACAGGTTTTCAATCCTTTTGCCATCCCTCATCTCCGTCCGGCTGAAATACAGTGTTTTACCCTTGAGCTGCATGAAAGGGCAAAAATCGCCTAGCTTGGAATTGATATCGGGGCCAAGGTTAAGTGGTTCTGACCATTTGCCTTTTACTTTAAAACTGATGTATAAATCCGAAGCACCATAACCACTGGGTTCCTGTCGCCAAAAAATAATAAAATCCTCTTTGGGCGAGATAAAAGGATTGCTGTCGTGGTTGGCACTATTGAGTACAGAACCCAGGTTTTTAGGAGTTTGATAGGCTCCATTATGGTATTCACTCATGTACAGGTCGAGTTTGCCTTGCCCTCCGGCTCGATTGGAGGAAAAATAAATGTTACCGGAGTTGGCAATGGTTGCATAAATATCTGAGCTATCGCTGTTGATGGTGGCCCCCAAATGGAAGGGTTCGCCCCAAGTATTGCCTTCACGTTTTACCCCCCAGATGTCAAAATCGTCCTTAATCTGATCAGGGTTTAAAGGTCGGGTGGAGTTAAAAAGCAACAATTTCCCATCGGGTGAAAAGGCTGGGTCAATGTCACTCCAGCGGATGCCTCGGGTAGAAAAAGGGGCGACTATGGGTTTGGTCCAAGTCCCATTTTCAGCTGTAGAAGTGAACAAGTGTAAACTATCCCGCCCACCATAAGCTTTTACAAAAACGGCAGTTTGGCCGTCTGGCGAGAGGGTCAAGCCAAAAACTTGCCCATCGGAGAGAATACCCGGGGAAAAAATTGTCGCTGTTTGAGCAAGTGAATGCAGCTGAAAAATAAAAAAGAGCGTACAGACAGCCCCAAAGCGTGTGGTAAAAAGCATGTACTTTTGCATGGTGATTGATCGTTTTGGGTGCAAAAATGTAGCACTTTTGGGGGCCGATCTACCTGATTTATAAATCCATCAGCACAAATGTATCAATTCGACAGTTTATTTGCGGCACTGAGTGGTTTGGGCATTGCCAATGGGATTTTGTTTGGCTTGTATCTGTTGCGCAGGGGGCAAGGTGAAGCTCGAACCACGAATCGCTACCTGGGTTACTTCATGCTTTTGCTGAGTTTGCGCTTTGCCATCACTACCCTATCCTATTTTTACCGCAGCCCGGAGTGGTATGTGGTTGATGTGGGTTTAGTGCTCAATTTGGCCTTGGGGCCTTGTTTTTTGGCTTATACGTACAGCATTTTTAGGACTCCAGTTCCAGTTTTGTTTTGGATAAAACAGCTGTTTCCCGCGATTGGCTTAGGAGTAGTGGCTTTGTTGGCCCGAACTGTCCTACCACTCGGTACTTTTTTTGAACCTTTTAAAAATGGCTGGTTTATGGTCAATCAGGTGACTTTATTGCATTGGATATTGTATCTGGTGTATGCTTTCCGCTGGTCAAAATTAATCTTGGCCGAGAAAAAAGCCCAAGGGTTTAATGTTCAAAAAATACAAGAGGGTTTGTGGGGTTTGTTGCTGTTTATGGGCATCTTGATTTTGGGCTACAGTTTCAACAATGCCAAGGTACTTTGTGTAATTTTTTGCCCCTTGTTTTACACGATTATTGTTTATTTGATTTTGGCTTATTTTATTAAAAACTATACTTCGCTTCAAAAAGCTTACGCCTGGGAAAAAGGGAAACCCTCCGCCATTAAAACCGAACAAATTGCTCAGCTCAAAGTGCAATTGCAAAGATTGATGGAGGAGGAGCAATGTTTTCGAGATTCAGAGCTAAGCTTGGATAAACTGGCCCAACAACTTGGCAGCAGTACCCACACCCTTTCACACTACATCAATACTTATGAAGGTTGCAATTTCCCGGATTGGCTCAATCGTTTTCGGGTGGAGTACGCTTGTCAGTTGTTGCACGACCCACAACTTGCCCAGTTAAAGATCGCAGCGCTGGCGTATGAAAGTGGGTTCAATACCTTGTCCGTGTTTAATGGGGCATTTAAGAAGGTGGTGGGATGTACGCCGTCGGAGTTTAGGAGGATGGGGACCGATCAAGTTTTCTTTTAAGCACTACACTTGAAATAATGGGATTTTAATGCTATTTTTACCTAATCAATCACCACGTATGACCAAAATACTCGAACTTCCACTCAAGCAATTGGATTGGGCCGCAGTTCAAGCACTAAAAGACGAGTATCCTAACGCCATTTTCAGGGTAGAATCAGATTTTCCATCTACGGCTACCCCTATGGATGAAGAGCAGTTTTGGTCAATTATCGCATTGCTAGATTGGAATAAAGACCAGGAAGATGACATTTTGGAGCCAGCTATTCATTCTTTAAGCCAATTGTCGGATGAGTCCATATTTGGTTTTCACGAATTGCTCAATCAGAAATTATTTGCATTAGATGCACGTAAGTATGCGGAGCACTTGGGGAGCAATCGTTTTGCGCCTGCGGAAGGTAATTTTTTTTCAGTCGATGATTTTTTATACAGCCGCTGTGGGGTGATCGCCAATGGACGTCAATTTTTTGAAGAAGTATTGGCAAGGCCTTCTTTGATTCCTAAAGAGTTCACCTATGAATCTTTGCTTTACTTGCCCGAAAAAGCTTGGGAAGCAAAACATTCGAACGTTGACTACGATTATTTTCCAGAAACATCTTACGAAACTTTCAGCAATATAGAAGGGTGGCCAGGCATGCGCCCCCTGCAAGATCGTTTGAATAAGCGTTAGGAGATGTCCAGCCACGGGAACAGCAACGATAACAGTAAGGAGCACCATATTTACGAAATCTACGATCGCGAGTTCAAGGATGTTTATAAATATGGCGAATCAGGGAAACCTCTGACTAAAGATGGTAACTCTCCACGGGGAATCTTGCAAGCCCGTGAACTGAACAGAGCAGTTCGCTGGCCACGTTTTCTTTGTCGAGTTGTATTGACAGGCATCTCTGGAAAGGCCGAGGCAAAAAGAATTGAACAAGAATTTATTGATGCTTATGAAGCCCTGCATGGCCATGTCCCTCCTGGAAATGACACAAGTGAGACGTGGACTGAGGAATAACAATCTCTCAGGGCACCGGCTCACTCCTCCGCCAACAAATTAAACTCATACGCCACCCTCACCAGCCCAGCCGTATTTTTCACGTTCAATTTGCGCAACAAACTTTTGCGGTGTGAAATGACCGTTGTATCACTAATAAACAACTTAGTGGCAATCTCTTCCGTGCTACACTCATCAATGATCAAGCGCAGAATCTCCTTTTCACGGCGGGTGATTTTGGGGATGTACTGTGAGCGAGAAGGTTTTTTGGCCTGCATCCCATCCAGGAGGCTGTTGGTCACTGCTTTGCTGAAGTATTTTTCTCCTTGTTGAATGCTTTGAATGGCGGTGACCAACTCGTCCTTGCCCGCATTTTTCAAGACATAACCATCCGCACCTGCCTTAACCATCTTGGTAATGAAACCCGCTTCACTGTGCATGGTCAGGCTGAGCACTTTTTTATCCGGGAAGCGTTTTTTGATTTCCTGACACACTTCAAAACCATTCATATCCGGCATATTGATGTCCAGCAGGATGAGGTCAATTTCCGCGTGGTGTTTTTCCAGCGCATCCAGAGCATCTTTGCCATTTAGGGCCTGATGAACGATGCTAATACCTTCGGCTTTCTCCAGCAAGGCCATGATGCCATCAATCAGTACCTGGTGATCGTCTACGACAAGGAGTTTAATGGTGTTTGGATTTTCCATACTAATCATTTTTGGGTTTCAAGGGCGAAAAAAAATAAGTATTCATTTTGCCAAAGGATTAGATAAGTAAACGATTCATTTTAAGTGCCTTATCTAATCCTTTGGCTCAAGAAAAATGAATACTTATTTTTGCCCCACTACTAATGGGATGTCGATGGTAAAAGTGCTGCCGGCCTGCGGGGAGGATTCTACCTCCATTTTGCCGCCCAATAACGCCAAACGGGACTGGATGCTTTGTAACCCAATCCCTGGTTTTTTTAGTTTTTCAGCAGGATCAAAACCCTGGCCATCGTCCTCCACTACAATGTTCAACACTTCATCTTCAACGCTAAGTTGTACAATCAACTCGCTGGCTTCGGCATGTCTTAAAGTATTTTTAACCAATTCCTGCACAATCCGGTACACCGATACTGCTGTTTGGTCATCAAAAGTATAATCCAGGCCATATGGAATAAAGCTGACTTCCAATCTACCAGAGCGATTGATGCCCTCGCATAAGTCCTGTAAAGCGTACTCCAGGCCGTACTGCTGCAAAATGGCTGGCAACAGGTTGTACGAAATTTTGCGCACCTCCGTACAAGCCTCATCCAACAGGTTATCCGCTTTTTGATAGGATTTGACGGTGTCGATGTCTGGTCTTTCATTTTGCACTGCATTGAATTGCAACTTCACTGTGGCCAACAAGGTCCCCAATCCATCGTGCAACTCTTGAGCAATCCGCTTGCGTTCCTGTTCCTCCCCATTGATCATGGAACGCAGTTGATCGGCCTCTCTTTGTTTTTCCAGAGCCGCCATACGCTCGGCTTGCACCCGTTTTTCTACACTTGAGCGGTAGTTTTGAAACAACAAAAAAGCAATCAAAGCGCCAGCCAATAGTGTTCCTCCCAACAAATAATTGAGTAGGTTTTTTTGGCGCAATTCCGCCCGATTGCGTGCTATTTCAGCCTGTTGCAAACTATCCCGCAGGGCGGCATTGTCAAATCGGGCATTCATTTCGCTGATGGTGCGGGTTTGTTCCAGGTTAAAAATGGAATCTTTCAAATGTTGATGGCGCTTGGAGAAAGTATAGGCAGCTTTAAAATTGCCTTGTAGGGCGTGGGCCCGAGCCAGGTTGTCCCACACGGCCAATAGTTGTTCGCGGCTGCCCGCAGTTTGGGCAAGTACTACACAGGGTTGTAAACTGCGCAAGGCCCCCGTAGCATCCCTCAGGTCAATTTGAATCCTGGCCATATCCAAACGGGTCTCCACTTCGCCCAGGATTTCCCCATTGTTGATTTTGGATTGCAGCTCCTTGTTGAAATAGGTCAAGGCTTTTCGAGAGGAGTCAGTTTGTTGAAACAAAACCAGGGTGCGGCCCATTTCCAGGTCATTGCCAATGCTGAAGAATCCTTGCCTCGCTTTTTGGTACCATTGTTGGGCCTCAGCTCGCTTGCCAACTTTAGCTTGATTTTCTCCCAAACAGCGCTGAATTTCTGCCGCCTTGAAGCTATTGTTTTTAACCAGAGCCAGGTTCAAAGCCCGGTTTAGATAGGCATTGGAACTTTGGAGCTGATTCTGCTGACGGTAGGCCAGGCCCAAGCTGTGCAAGAGTTCCATTTGTTGTAAAGAATCCCGGATCGAAACGGCTAGGGTTAACGCTTTTAGCCTTTGCTCCTGCGCTTCAGGGTAATCGCCCTTTTGTTGCAGCAGTTCGGCCAACTCCTGGTAATCAGCAATCAAATTGTGTTTATCCTGGGTCTTCTTACGCAATTGAATCAGTTCTTCCAGGTAAGTTTGGGCTTGAAGGAGCGCCCCATCCTGGTTCTTGTAATTGGTAGCCAATTGGGTGAGGAAGTCTATTTCCAGCGTTTTATCGGGCAACTGTTGGGCGAGGGTCTTGCCTTTTTTTAAATAAAAATTAGCTTTATCCAGTTGGTTTTGGGCACTGTATAGTTTGGCCAAATAATTGCAAGCTGCCGCCAGAGTAGTCTGATGTCGGCTTGGGTCAGCTTTTTTTTCCAATTTGAGCAAAATCCCCTTGGCCTCCGGCCAGTTGCCTTCTATCATATTTAGGTGGCCTTGCGACAACCAAATTTCCAATAAGCGTGGAAGGTCAGATTGCTCTTCAGCCCAATTGGCACAAGCTTCCAATTGGTCTCGGCACCGATCATAATCATCTTGGTAAAAATAAGAGGTCGCTAAGCCCATTCCAGCAGTAAGCTGCAACTGGTGCTGTTTTTTCTGTTGGGCTTGTTGAAGGGCACGGGCAAAAAACAATTGGGCTGAATCGGGTTGATCCTGTTCCAGATAATATTGTGCTTTTTTAAGGAGTTCAGGTGTGGAGAGGGCCAATACAGGGCAGAGATTGGGCAGAACTGCCAGAAGCAGTGCATAAAGCAGCATGTTTGTCCGGGCTTCTGGTCGCATCAATGCATTATTTGATCAAAAATACAAGGTTAAGGTAGTTCGCCAGGCATTGTAGCCAGTTTGATTGCTATTTTGAACGGATTGAAAGCAATAAGCACTACGCAGGAGGATGAAGTTTTTAATTTTTGCTCCCAATACCAGCGAATTCCGCAATACCGCCTGGTCCCAATCGTCCGAAAATTGCAGGGTTTCGATCCTCCAGGCGGCGTAGGTTCCTACTAGAAAAGGGAACTCGTATTTGGTATCCATCCAGGCTGAAAAACCTTTAAAGTGGTGGTTGCGTGGAGTGTACTGCTTGCTACCTGGGCTGTATTCCGGCACGCGATAAAAACCTGCGGTTAACTCCCCAGACCATTCAAAATGCCCGGCTCCGAGTACAAAATCGGTACCGAACAGGGCTTGCTGATAGCCAGTTCGATCAACAAGTTGCTCATTCAAGGGGTGGTTTTGCAAAAATTTACCAAAGCTACCTGAAAAACCTTGTTTCCAAAAATACGTCGGTTGCAGTTTAAGGCGAGCCATCACCCCGTAATTGAGGGGATCAAAATTGAAATTCCGAGGCAGATTGGGCGAAGCAGTGGTCAATGCGAATTCCAGGGAGCTTTTCCCAGGTTTGATGGTCCAGCGCGCTTTAAGGCCATTGGAATAGCCATTGTAGTACTGGAGTGGAATGCCCCATTCGTTGCGGCCATTGATAGGAATCTGGGTGCCATTGCCCAGGCGATCTACCTGCCCCAATTGTTCGGAAATATTGATAAAATACCCGTAGGCAAGAGGAACATCCACGAAAGTACGGGCTGTAGACAATTGTTGATTGGCAAACAAACCAAAGGGGGAAACAAAACGCCCCACCGTGAACAACCAAGGGCTTTCTTTAGGTGCCCATTGTACGTTAGCTTGGGCGAGGCGGACTTGATTGAACTTAAGTCCTTCGTCCCGTTCCATTTGCAGGCGAAAATTGGCGCTCCATTGGGGATTGAAACGGATTTTGGACAGGAGGTTTAACTCCAAAGGCCGTACCGCTCCACTTTTGAGGTCCTTGTGTATTCCATTGAGGTAATAATGAGAACTCATCCCACCTACAATATGCTCCAGGTCAGCAGTCCCGTTGATTTCTATTTGGGTTTTCTCTTGTGCAGACACTTGGGCTAAACCAATTGTAGCCAAAAGCCCCAATCCGATGAAGCGTTTCATACTTGCTGTTTAGGGTTTGACCAGTGCAAGGTTTTTTGTGAGCACACCACCACCTTTAATGCTAATGTTGTCCTCAACAATTCCCAAACTAAAATGGTAAACCTGCACCCGATAATTGCCATCGGGCAAGCCATCTACTTCGTAATTGCCACTGGCATTGGCTTTGGTAAAATAGGGTGTATCAAGGCTCAAAATAGAGGCATTCATGCCACAATGGATGTCGCACTTTAAGTCCACTACGCCCACCTTTTCGATCAATTGAGCTACCGATTTTCCGGGTTGCCGCCGGCCGATGTTGAAGGTAGCACGAGGAGTCATGCTGAAAATGTTGTGCACTTCGGTATCACTATTCAAAAACTCAACTGTACTGCCTTTGGTGATGGGCAACACCTTGGGGACAAAGGTTTTTTCCATTTGATTCATGATGGCTCGGGGAGTTGGGCTCAATTCAGGGGTAAAATCAGTTGGGTGAAAACTCACTACAACATGCCGATTAGGGTGATTCTCCAACTCGATTTGTTTTTTCCGTGCGCTGGCGGGTTCTTCTTCACAGTATTTTTGGCTGCTGCCCCGTTTGAGTAGGGGTACATTTTCAGGGATGGCGATTTTGCCGACTACTTTACCTTTGTTGAATGGGACATCTGCTTTCGTACACAGCATTAGTATTGAATAAAAAAAGATTGAAAGTATGCGCATTTTTTGGGTTTTTAGGATTAATGGAAATTACTCAATGATCCAAAGTCGATCGTTAGAAATCTCTATAAAAAACTTACTTGATTCATATTTTTCTGCAATGAGTGGAAATTGTTGCTCCAAAATTTCTAATAGCTTAGGTGTAGGTATATTTCCAAGACTAATTTTAATCAATTTTTTAGGGCTGGATAATACAAAGTGACTGTCCTTAAAATCACTATCTTTTGAAATTAGAATAAAATCGTATTCATCAGCATAAGCTCTAATTGCCGAATCTTTAGTAAAAGAACCATCCAAAATATCATTTACGTGAATAGCTTCAACTCCCTTCGCTTCGAAGAATCGGACAATTTTCTTAGCAATATGCACATCTGCTAGGATTTTCATATCGTACAATTAGGCAGCTATATCAAGGGTTTGTCCAGACATCAACAGTTTAGCGTAATTCAAACTAGCAATGATGTCCTCTTTCTCTAGCTCAGGGTGATCATCTAAAATTTCATCAATTAACATTCCTGAACCTAACATATCAAGGATGACTTCAACAGGCCATCTCATTCCACGGATACAGGGCTTTCCATGACAAATTGAGGCATCAATAGTAATCCGTTCTAAGTACTGCATGGTTTGCTTTTTTCAATGATTCAACAAATATACTCAACTTTCGTACAAGCACAAAGAGCTAATAATTCACATAAAGAATTCGTTATCTTACGGCAAAACCTAAGTCTATGTTGCGCCAAATCCTACTATTTCACCTCGTACTGGCTTCTTTTGTTGGGCTAAATGCCCAGGCAAAAATTCACGCAGCCATAGACACCTACGCCCTAAATGCACCCGAGGAAGCTTGTAAAAGCCTCGAATCGCTGGCCTATTACCTCAAAGGCAGTGGAAAATTCAGCGAGCAGGAGAAGGCCCGTGCCATCTATACCTGGATTACCCACAACATTCGCTACAACCACAGCATCATCGAACAAAACCTCCTGGGTACCCGTGAAAACATGTTGATGCAACAGGCTGAAAACGTACTGGCCCAGCGCAGCGGAGTTTGTGAAGGTTACGCCAATTTGTATAAAGCCTTGGCCAATTTAATGAGCCTCAATGCTGAAATTGTCACCGGAAAGGTCAGGCGGGAAGATGGTCAAATTCCGGAAATCGGTCATGCCTGGGTCGCCATCAAAATTGGTGGCGAATGGTCACTCAGCGATCCAACCTGGGGGGCCGGGTATTACGACCCCGATGCGGGCATTCACTTTCCCCCCAGTGATGATTTGTACTTTCTGGTTCCGCCATCCGACATGATCCGCGACCACTACCCTTTCGACCCTGTTTGGCAGCTTAATCGTTTTCCGATGACCCAGGCACAATGGGAAAATTGGGATTTAAACTCGCCTACTCCCAAAAACGCCAGCACCCTACCTTTCTTTTATGCCGACACCATTGCGTATATGAGCAGGTTGGATACCTTGCAGCGCACCCTACGCACCTGCTCCCGCATCTTGCGATTCAACCCCAACGATGACTATGCCTTGACCCAGCTCGGGTTAAAAATGTACGAACAAGGTTTAGTTGCACTGGTGGATATTTATGGCAGTTTGTTTGCCCTGGAAAGCTCCCCCAGGCAAGCCATTGATACATTGCGGTACCATCGCCAATTGTTGTCCATTGAACAGTACTTCACCCAAGCTTGGTCCTACTTAGGGGCAATAAAATCGAGTCGCCTGCAAATGGTTCAACAACAAGTTCAGCCCTTGGAATACATGCATGCCGAGCTTATTTTCGTTCGTGGTCACATCCATTACACCTTATTGAGCCGTTACAGCCGTGAAAACTTACAACAGCTCAACAGTACCAATCTTCAATCTCTTCTTCGTCGCATCAGCATGGAATCTGAACAAGCCTGCAGCCATTACCAGCAAGCCCTGGATTTATACGCTCAGGACACTACCGAGGTCATTGTCCAAAAACGCGGCGAAATCATTTTCTTTTGGGCCCGCAGTTTGTACCTCAGCGCCATCAGTCACCTCAATGCCAGTGCCAATCGGGGCAATACTTCCGAGGAAACTTTAAATGCTAACCTCGCTTTGATTTTGCGCGGCAAAAACAACTTATTAAACATGAAAAAAGCGCTGGATCTGGGAAAATCAATCGAGGTTGAGATCAACGGATTCGTCGAAATGAATAAAGATTATCCTTTGCTGATGGCCAAATTGTTGGCCAATGAAAGCCTTACCCGTTACGATTTGATCAATCAACGCTATCGCCTCGTTTTTGACAACCCACTGCCCTTTTTAAATGGCAATTTTAGTACCGCTTTGGAGGGTTATCGCGAAAGTGAACGCAGAGCCGTTGAGGGCCTAAAAATGATCAGCAGTAGTGGCAACAACGCTGAACGGCAGACCGTCGTCCAATTCCTCAACGCTGGAGGGGGGTTAGCCAATGTTCAAATTGGGGCTTACCAGGCTCAGGTGGCCTACAAGTTGCATGAGAAGCTGGTCAAAAACCCCAACCTGGGCCCCAAAGACAAGTCTGAAGCGCTTCTGCGCATCCAGCAGGCCAAAGCGGCCTATTTGCGCGCCAAACCTTATTTGGAACAGTCCGGGTTGAGCAGTCGCAATATGTTGAATGATTTACAATCGCGCGAAAGCAGGTTGGAAGAGTTAAAAAAGTGGTGGGACTTGAGGTAATAGTAAGTAAAATCAAACCCGGGCCTGATTATTGTTCGTGTGGAGATTATAGGAAAAGGTTTTATCTTGGCTTCAAGTATGATGCAAAAATCCAGAAAAACTGATATCCATGTCGCCATTGCTATTTGACCTGAGCAAAAGTCCAAGTGTTGCAAGCCATTTTGTAGCCGAAATGCGCAATACCAGTATCCAAAATGATCGGATGCGTTTTCGGCGCAATATGGAGCGCGTCGGTGAAATTCTGGCGTATGAACTGAGCAAACATTTGCCTTATGATACGGTAGAAGTGGAAACGCCAATGGGGATAGCGAGCAGCAAAGCACTGGCCAAACCTATTGTTCTTGCAACTATTCTACGCGCAGGTTTACCCTTGCACCAGGGCCTGCTGAATTATTTTGACAGCGCTGAAAATGCCTTTGTCTCTGCTTACCGCAAACACCATAAGGACGGTACTTTTGAAATCAAGTTGGAATATTTGTCCTGCCCCAACCTGGAGGGCAAAATCCTGGTGATCGCAGATCCGATGATGGCTACTGGTGCTTCCATGGTGATTGCAGCCAAACAATTGATGGAGCATGGTACTCCTGCTGAATTGCATTTCGTGACAGCCATTGCAGCGGTGCCTGGCTTGGAATACGTGCGCCGGATGTTTCCCAAAGCGGGGATTTGGATGGGGGCTTTGGATGAGGAATTGACCGCTAAATCTTACATCGTGCCGGGCTTAGGGGATGCGGGAGATTTGGCGTATGGGGAGAAGACGCAGTACTGAGATGGTCTCCTCCTACGGCCATCCCTCCCACGGTCATCCTCCCACGGCTAAAGCCATGGGTTGGATCAGTAGGGTGGCCTCCCACGGATGAATCCGTGGGTTGGCGGGTTACTTCGGGGAATGAAAGGCCAACACACACTCACACTCACACTCACACTCACACTCACACTCACACCCACACCCACACCCTATCTTGCCCACACTTCACCTCCAAACACAAACCCTATTTTAAACACATACCCTATCTTGATCGATTTTCACAACCATCATTTGTCATCTTCTCCGGATATTTTGAGCATCCGCTCCTTTCATCAGCGGGAACAGGATTTGTTTGCGCGGTGGACTTCAGCTTGTTCCGTGGGTTTGCACCCTTGGTTTGTGTCTGAGGTGGATTGGGTGCGGGATGAGCAGTGGGATTGGCTGTCCAGAGCGGCACGAGAAGATAAGGTACTGCTTTTGGGCGAATGTGGATTGGATAAATTGCAGGGTCCTGATATGGTCTACCAGCAGTTTGTCTTTGAACAGTGTTTGTCTTTGGCCGAACAATTACAAAAGCCAGTGGTCATTCATTGTGTGCGTGCTTATGAAGAGCTTTTTGCTTCCGTTAAAAAAGTCAAACCCGGGGTTCCGCTCATCATCCATGGCTACGTCCGAAAAGCTACCGCCTTAAAGGCACTGTTGGATCAGGGTTTTTATGTTTCTTATGGTGCAGCCATCCTGCAAGCCAACAGCGCCGCTGTCCAAAGTTTGGCCCAAACGCCACTGGAAAAGCTTTTTTTGGAAAGCGATGATAAAATGCTGCCAATTGCCGACCTTTACGTCCGCGCCGCCCAAATCAAAGGCATCTCCATCCAGGAGCTGGAAACCGCGCTGCAAAACAACTTAACTACGCTACTAAGGGAATCGAAAAAATGAGCACAGACAATTGGCTGATCAGAACGGAATTGTTGATTGGAACCGAAAAAATTGAAAGTTTGCGCAAGGCCAAGGTTCTGGTCGTCGGATTAGGTGGTGTAGGGAGTTTTGCTGCCGAGTTTCTGTGCCGCGCCGGAGTGGGCAAGATGACCATTGTGGATGGCGATGTAGTGGATATAAGCAACAAAAACCGCCAGTTGCCCGCGCTGGATTCCACTGTTGGACAACCCAAAGCAGAAGTGATGGCGCAACGCATGTTGGACATCAACCCTGATCTGGAGCTAAGGGTCGTACAAGCGTTTCAGCAACCCGATTTTATGGAGGAATTGGTTCGGGATGGTTTCGATTATGTTCTGGATTGTATTGACAGTTTCCAACCCAAAATCAATCTCCTGATTCAATGCCTGGATGCCAAGGTAAACCTGATTAGCTCGATGGGTGCAGGTGGACGAGTGGACCCATCCAAAGTAAAAATTGACGACGTTTTTCGATCTTACAATTGTCCCTTTGCCCAACAGACACGTAAGTTTTTGCGCCAGAGAGGCATCAAAAAAGGCTTCCCAGTCGTGTTTTCAAGCGAACTGGTCATGCCCAATTCCTTGCAACTTACCTCGGGCAGTTCCTACAAAAAGTCCTACTATGGCACCATTTCTTACCTCCCGGCTCTGTTTGGCATCCATATGGCGAGTTACGTCATCCGAAAATTGAGCGGTCTGCTTTAATCTTGATCGGAATACCCACCCAACAATCGACTGATGTTGAACCAATTTTGGAAATAAGGCCCAAAATAGGGAATAATGGTTCGGTAACTTTGCACAGCCCCCATAAATCCAACCACCCACAAGAAGAAGCACAGAATAAGGCCAAGCAACCAAACTAAAAAGCCAAGGTAAGGGATGGCACTCAAAAATAACAACAGCGCCAAGGTAAGGTATATACCACCTGCTTGCCGAAGATGGAAAGCAGGATACTCTTCCTTACGGATAATATGTATCACAAATGCCAATACCCACCCTATCGGTGTGAGGTAAGTGAGTACACCCGTTAGTGCAGCCAATGTAGTAATCGAATGACTTCGATGGTCCATGAACGATTGTATTTGGTGATTTCGGGGTTGTAACTAGTTTTCAAGGCGCAAATATACCGGATATTTTGTAGTCCAATGCGCTAATCCATTCAAGAATCTACAAAATTAAATTTCGCGCCTTGCCTCCTTTCAAAATTTACTCCCTAATTTGGTTTACAAACCTAACCTAATGCCTAATAATATAAGGAAGACAGAATAAAACCTCTTTTCGATCAAAAAAAGGCCTTCGTCGGATAAATATCAACTTTGGTCGAAACTTTAGAGCATTTCGTCGATGCTGAACCGAGCTTCGGTCGACCATTTGGCTCATGCCATTGTTTTTATCGATCAGAAGGGGCCACTTTTGCGTTGTATTTGAGGATCTAAACACATAAATCAGTCCTAGACCCAAATTTAATTTTTATCGCAATCCCTGACAACATGAAACGCAAAATCAAATTTGGATTTTCAACGCTGCTGGCTATGGTCATTTCTATGAATTTTGCCATGGCCCAACAATCCAACCAACCAGAAAAACCCAATGCTACCAGTGCTTCGGAAGAATACCAAACTTTGAAAAAAGATTGGCACAGCTTCCAAGCTAAGGCTGAAAACAAAGCGCTTGACCCTGCTCAAAAACCAGTACTGGAAAAAGAGTACAATGGCCTGGTTGAACAACTGGAGAGCGTTTGTGAAGGCATCAAACCTGCCCCAGCCAAAGCTTCGGTAAAAGTAGCTACTTCTACCGCTCCAAGCGCCAAACCCAAAAAAGAGCAAGTTTCTGCAATGAAATAATTGTTCGCCAAGGCTTACTTTACGCAAGCAGTATGAAGGGCACAAAGGTCATTCAAAAAGTCATTTCAACAGATTTTAACAATTTCCTGGTTTTTAATGATCTTTGTGCCCCAACCCAAGAATAAATTCCTGGGCTGACCATCAACTCATGCGCGAACGCTACCTCATTATTGCTGCCTTTGCCACCGTATACCTGGTATGGGGCTCTACCTATCTGGTCAATTACCTGGCCATTCTCGAAATTCCACCCTTTTTGATGTCCGGCGCTCGCTTTTTGACGGCGGGACTGCTCTTGTTTGGTGTAGCTGCCTTGCGCAAAATCTCTTTGCCAACCCTGGCGCAATGGAAAAATGCTGCCTGGATTGGCCTGATGTTTATGGCACTAGGCACGGGTTTGGTGGTGTGGGCCGAACAATGGGTGGATAGTGGTATGGCCGCTCTGTTGGTATCTTTCGAGCCTCTGATTGTTGTGTTGCTTTTGTGGGTGATGCGGGGCAAAAGACCCCAACTGCATAGCTTGCTGGGCGTTGCTTTGGGTGTAGTGGGAATGTTTTTGTTGGTTGGGCAACCTCAAATCTCCGCAGATCGCGATACCCTTATCGGCGTAGGTGTTATTGCAATGTCGCTATTCGCTTGGGGGTACGCTTCGATATACATCGGCCAGGCCAATTTACCCAGTTCCAAAATGCAATCGGCAGGTATGCAGATGACCTGTGGAGGCATTTGGTTGCTGATCATGAGTTTGATTTTTCGCGACTACAAACAATTCGCCTGGGAAAATCTGACTGCCCAGGGTATTTTTTCTTTCTTCTACCTGATTGTGATGGGCTCTTTGATCGCTTTTTCGGCCTTTAATTACTTGTTAACCAAAGTTTCACCGGAAAAAGTAGCTACTACCAATTACGTAAACCCTGTCGTGGCAATGTTCCTTGGCTGGAGTTTGAACAACGAACAAGTGACCACCCGCTCCCTCATCGCTGCGGTGATTATGCTCACCGGGGTGTTTTTTATCAATGCAAACTTTGGGAAAAAGCAGAATTAGCTTTTCTTTTTTGCTTACACTTGTTGAACTTTCTGTTCATAAAGTCTGATAATTAAAACCTACCTACATGCGCATCAGATTCCAAACACTGTGTGGCATTGCGTTGCTCTTCACGCTTAGCCTGCAAGCTCAAATCCAATGCTGGACCACTCACCCAGCTACTCAACAATTTTTACAACAATCCAGCATTGCGAGCAGCCCGGCTCAGGGCAGCGAAACCTTGCCCACCATTTTTATAGATGGCCTCAAAATCTACCAATCCATGGATGGTTTTGGCTGCACGCTCACTGGGGGCAGCACCCAATTGTTGGCAAAAATGAGTGCCGAAAATCGGGCGGCCTTGCTCAAAGAATTATTCGATCCCAAAGCCCCCAGTAGCATTGGCATCAGCTACTTGCGCATCAGTGTGGGGGCTTCGGATTTGAGCGATCATGTGTTTTCTTACAATGATTTCCCGGAGGGACAAACAGATCCCCTCCAACAAAAATTCACCCTGGAGCCCGAGCGCAAAGACTTTTTGCCGATGCTCAAAGAAATCCTGCGCGTAAATCCCACCATTAAAATTATGGGCTCACCCTGGTCGCCACCCACCTGGATGAAAACCAATGGCAACTCCAAAGGCGGCAGTCTCAAACCTGAATACTACGCCGCATACGCCCTTTATCTGGTCAAATACATCAAGGCCATGCAAGCGGAGGGCATTGCTATCGACGCACTCACCGTTCAAAACGAACCCTTGCACCCTGGCAATAACCCCTCTTTGCTGATGTACCCTCACGAACAGGCGAATTTTGTCAAAAACCACCTGGGCCCGGCTTTTGTCAAAAACGGCATCAGGACCAAAATCATCATCTACGACCACAACGCGGATCGCCCGGATTATCCCATTGCCATTCTGAATGACCCTGCGGCCAAAAAATTCATCGATGGGTCAGCTTTTCACTTGTACGGTGGCCCCATTGAGGCGCTGTCGGAAGTGCACGCAGCCCACCCCGACAAAAACCTCTACTTCACAGAGCAGTGGATTGGTGCACCCGGCAACATGGAAGGGGATCTTAAATGGCACATCAAAAACTTGATGATTGGTGGACCTCGCAACTGGGCCAAAACGGTACTGGAATGGAACCTGGCCGCCGATCCGCAACAGAATCCGCATACGGATGGGGGTTGCACTGAATGTTTGGGCGCTATTACCCTAGATCAGGATAAGGTAACCCGCAATCCGGCCTACTACATCATGGCGCATGCTTCCAAATTCGTGAAGCCCGGGGCAAAACGGATTTTTTCAAACAATACCCTGTCCCTGGCGAATGTGGCTTTTAAAAATCCAGATGGCAAAACGGTGCTGCTGGTCGTGAATGACAGTGGGAAAGAAGAGACTTTCAGAGTGAATGCTGGTGCGAAGGGTTTTACACATACGCTGGCGGCGGGGGCAGTGGCGACGATAATGTGGTAATTGGGATTTCGATCCATACCAAAGCGACATAATAGCAAAGCGGATGAACTGTGATCAAAAGCAAGTTTTTAGACACAGTTCATCCGCTTTGCTATTATGTCGCTTTGGTTTTCCATAAAAATTTCAACTCAATTCTGCGCCACCCTTGCCATGTTGAAATAATTGTAATCCGTCATCGGCGCGTCCGTCAGCCCGAGTACCCGCCCAATCGTAACTGCCTGCCCCCGGTGATAGGTGCTGTGATTGAACACATGCTGGAGGAATTCAAAACGGGGCATTTCGCCAGATACCCAGGGCGTATCCAAATGTACTTTTTGCACTAAATCCTCTTCCGAAAGGCCTTTCACATAGTGGTGCAAAACCTGCGACTCGATGATGATCCCCGTACAAACCTCCTCAATTTCCGGATTTTGATTGCCATAACGGCTACCATTGAGCGCTTCCTCCGCAACCACCGAATGCCAAAATTCCTCTACTGCCCAAATATGATTCAAGGTTTTTAGTATACTGGGAAAACTGGAAGGCACTTCTGCCTCAAAAATGTCTTGAGGTTTGGTTTTTAGCCAATTGATCAGTCTTTCATTGGCCCATAAATTGTACTCCGCGTAATTGGTGATCAAGTGTTGTAAATTCATTGAAGTTGTTGTTTTGATTTGCTTACAAAGCTAAGGCAGGCCTATGTCAAGGGTATGTCAGGGGTCTGTTTTGGTTTGCAAATATTTTTCGACGTATTGCCGCATGGTCAGTTGATGGGGCGGAAATTGTTCGGGCAAAATCTCCACCCGCGCCATCCTGTCCAAACGAAAAGAACGAAAATCCTGACGCAAGCGGCAATAAGCCACCAAAGTCCAATCCTCTTGGGCATTGTGGTAGATAGAAAAAGGTTCGATGGTTCGTTCTGAAGCAGTTCCATCAACCGTAGTATAAGCAATTTTAACTGCCTGAAAATTGGTCAAGGCCATTTGAATGTCGAGTAAGCAACGAGTAGTAACCTGATAACTCAAGGTTTTACCAATGAACATCCGCTCACTCAGTAATTCTGTTTTTTGCTTGCTAGAATGTTTGAGTACGGTTTTAATTTTCAGAATGGCGCTGGTAAAAGCTTCTACCAGCGATGCGTCTTTGTTGCACACAATAATTTGTTCAGAGGTAATTAAAGCATAAGCTTCCCGCTCGGAAAACATCACGGGGGGAAGTTTGTACCCATCCAGGATTTGATAACCTTTCCCTTCTTCAGTCACAATGGGGACACCAGCTTCCTCCAGAGCTCGGATATCCCGATACACAGTACGTACACTGATGTTGAACTTTTTAGCCACTTCGGTCGCGGTTAACAAGCGTTTGGACAGCAACATGGTGAGGATGGCGGTTAGGCGGGATAGACGGGAGGTTTGTTTGTCTTCCATAGTGATGAGTGGAGTTAGACTAAAAATCCAACTAGTTGATGATTTGAAACCTCCCGAAGATTCAACACCTTCGGGAGGTAAGGAACGGTTTTAATTCAGGGCACTAAAAAACCGATCCTACTTCATCCCCGGAATCCCCATCGGCTGTGCCACATTCCACTCCGGTGCCGGAGCAGCCTGTACCTTTGGATACACCTCATTCAGCGAATCCCCCTCGTACAAGCGGCCATTTTTCATCACGTACTTGATGGTATTGGTGTTGCGGATGTTCTCCAGCGGGTTTTTGTCCAAAATGAGCAAATCGGCCAGTTTCCCAGTTTCCAGTGAGCCCAGGTCTTTGCTCAAACCAATCGCCTGTGCCCCCAGAATGGTAGCCACCCGCAGTGCATCGTGGGTTTTCATGCCCCCGGACTGTACCGCCCACAGTTCCCAGTGGTAACCCAATCCCTGCAACTGACCATGGGAGCCAATTCCGGCAATACCTCCCGCTTCCACCAGGGCTTTGGCAAACTCGGCGTGGCGGCGGAAAATGTGCTCTTCCGGTAAAAACCATCCTGGCCGACGCCGTGCTTTTTCATCCAATTCCGCTTTGGGGGTAAAGTGATTGAGCTTTTTGTCACCCACCACATTCTCCGTAGCGTAGTAATAGTTTTCAGCCCAGGGGCCACCGTAAGCTACCAACAAAGTCGGCGTATAGGACATCTTGGATTCAGCTACCAATTTGATTACATCCTTGTAAATGGGGTAAATCGGGAAAGCGTGTTCATGCCCCGAATAACCATCCAACAACTGGCTCATGTTGAGTTTAAAATCCAAACCACCTTCCGTAGTTGGCATCAAACCCTGCTCTTTAGCCGCCTGGATGACCCACTGGCGGTGCTGCCGATTGCCAGTCAGGTACATTTTGATCGTCTTGGTGTTGTAGTACTCGGAGTATTGTTTGAGTACGTTGCGGGTTTGCTCCAAACTTTCCAAACGGTAAGCCCAATAGCCGACACCAGGGCCAGTGGAATAAATCCGTGGGCCCAGGATTTGGCCACTTTCCACCATGTCACCGTAAGTAAGTACGTCGGTGGTGGCAGTTTGTGGGTCACGCGTGGTGGTTACGCCGTAAGCGAGGTTGGCATTGTACATCCAGGCCTGGCTTTTGTGCAGTCCCCAGTAAGGCCACATGTGTGCGTGGGTATCCACGAAGCCGGGTACGATGGTTTTGCCCGCCATGTCCATTACCTTGGCACCTGCTGGAGCTTTGATGGAGCCCGCTTTGCCTACCGACTTGATGCGGTTGTTTTCGATCAGGATATCTCCTTTTTCAAAAACTTCAGTGCCTTTCATGGTGATGATGCGGGCATTGCGCAGCAGAACGACACCAGTGGGCACATCGCGGGGTACGGTCACTTTTACCCGAATTTCACCAGCTTTGTAGGATTTGTCTTCTTCTTTCTTTTCGTCCTTTTTCTCCTCGGACTTCTTGCCTTCCGCTTCAGCCTTGGCTTTTTCTTTTTCCTGGGCCTTCTTTTCTGCTTTCAACTGGTCTTCAACCAATTTGGCCTGAGCTAAATCATAGGAGAAATAAGCGTTGCCAATCGACCAGTTTACCCGTTTGGCATCCGCTGTCCAGTGGGGGAATTGTCCGCCGATGGTGGTCAATTTACGAGCTGGGAATTGGGCGTTTTCGGCTTTGGCCACCGAAATATTCGGTACTTCGCCCCCGGTTTTAGGCACAGTTACCACATAAATTTCATTGTTGATTTGCACCAGTGCCTGTTCTCCTTCGGGGGCCATGGTGATCAGTTCTGCTTCGGATGGTTTGGGGGTTGGTTCCGTTTCACTGTGCACCATCAGGCAATGGGTATGCCCCAGTTCAGCCGGGTAAGTGGTGATGCCACTCACTTTGAGGTGTACTTTTTCATCGGTACCGTCCCAACGAATGGAGACCAAACCTTTGGTGCTGCTGAACAGGTAAATGCGCTCGTCAGCCTTCACGAAGTGCGGATTGCCCCGGCCATTGGCGTTTTCAATCCGGGTCACCTCTCCTCCATCGGCACTGATCCAGCCCAAATTGGCCGCTGCTCCGGCAAAGAAGGGGCTGTAGGCATCTTCAAAGACCTGCGAAGGACCATAGGTGAACACAATGCGCTTGGTTTTGGCATCCCAGGCCAAGTCGGAATAAATCGCCCCAGCCCGGGTCAGCTTGGTAGGCGCACCGCCAGCTACATTCACCTTATAGATGTGACCTTCCTTGTTTTCCCAGGTGACGTAAGCGATACTGTTCCCATCGGGCGACCATACGGGCATGGCTTCGGTGAAGTTGGCCGTAGTCAGTCTCTTGGCCGTCCCCGCTGGGTAATCCATCACATACAAACGATTCAGTACGGTAAAGGCCAATTTTTTGCCATCGGGCGAAATTTTAGGGTCGCGAATTTGATTGGCGATCATGGTCTTTTCGTCCGAGATCGGGAAGTCGAATTTTACCGCCGGCCCCATGCCAATTTCGGTATCCACTTCAAAGGGAACATTCGTGGCATCTCCACCGTCGATGGGCAATTTCCAAATTTTGCCACCATAAGAAGCAATGACAAATTTGCTGTCGGGCGTAAAAGACATCGCCGGATAAACCCCCAATGGTGCAATGGATTCCTGTTCATCCCGCTGAACCGGGTAGGCCAGCCAGGCTTCTTCGCCGGTCAGTAGGTTGCGCTTTACCAGGCCAGTTTGTTCGTTGAAACGGGTGCCATACACCAGCCACTTGCCATCGGCAGAAAGTGTTGGGGTAAAGGCGGAACCTACCCTTTCGGTACGGGTTTCCACCTGTCCGGTTTCTCGGTCATAAGTCGCCAATTGGTATTGGGGCAAAATGGCATTGTAGTTCCAAGCCCCGGTGCGGCGCGAAAACCAGATGTAGCGACTGTCTTTGCCAAAAGCCTGTTCGATGCATTTTAAGGTTTCGGGCGTTTTGATGAGTTGGGTGCCACCACCGCCGTCTTTGTGGAATAGGAAGAGTTTCAGGTTGCGCCCACCTTTGGACACAATCAGGTAATTCCCGTCAGGCGTCCATTCCACCGATTGATAGTTTTGGTCGCTGTCTTTGGTGACTTGCACGGTATCCTGTTTTTCAAAATCGATGTACCAGGCATTTTCGGAACCACTGCGGTCGGAGGTGAAGGCGATTTTTTTGCCATCGGGACTCCAGCGTGGGTGGGTGTCGTAAGCCATGCCATTGGTCAGCTGTTTGGCTTTGCCCCCAGCCATGGGAATGCTGTAAATGTCGCCCATAAGGTCAAAAGCGATGGTCTGACCATCCGGGCTGACGTCGAGCGACATCCAGGTGCCTTCCGTAACTTGGAGTTTGATTTTGCGCTCGGGCTCCAGGGGCAAAGGTTTTTTGGAGTCTTTTTTAACAGCCACTTTGCTACTGTCCTTTTTGGCTCCGGTTTCCTGTGCCTGCACGGCAATGCCCCCCAGGCTGAGTAGCCCTAGCAGAAAGGCCAATCGGGAGATGTAATTTGGTTTCATGTGTTGAATCAGTGTGTGTTGAAAAAGATAAAATTAGGGAAAGAAATTTTTTTTCAAAGTTTTTATGCATTTCCCTAGCTGCTTGCATCCTGTAGGAAAATTACAAAGCCATGTTCCAAAAAAACATTTTCCTTGCCCTATCTGTCCTGCTCCTAGGATTTGTAAGTTTCCGGAGCTCGGTCAAAACCTATGAACTAAATGGTAAAGTCACTGATGAAACCGGGCAAGCATTGCCTGGGGTAACGGTATTACTCAAAGGCCACGCAGTGGGTGCAACGACCGAAGTGGATGGTTCTTTCAAATTGAATAGCCCCGATTCTTGTGCTACATTGGAATTCCGCTACCTCGGCTATGAGCTTAAAGAAGCGAAAATTTGCGCTGGTAAACCTGTAAACGTCCAATTGAAAGCCAGTATAACGAAGCTTGAAGAAATGGTGGAAATAGCAGAAGATCGTAAAGTACGGGAACACGAAAGACCTGTGTTATTTAAAGCGAGTAAAGAACTGAGTAAGACCACTCCTGGCATCGCAGGCTATGCAACTAGGACTTATGCGCCCCAGCCCAACTTCAACACTGAAGATTACGACCGCATCCAGGAAAACCGCTTCCACCGCGCTACGCAAGAGCCACAATCGACCTTTTCCATCGATGTTGATGCAGCCAGCTACAGCAACCTGCGCCGTTTCATCAACAATGGCCAAAAGCCACCAGAAGACGCAGTTCGCATCGAGGAAATGATCAATTATTTTGACTACGAATACCCCGAACCTACGGGCAAACATCCTTTTTCCATCACTACTGAAGTGAGCGATTGCCCCTGGCAGCCTAAGCACCGCCTGGTACACATCGGCCTCCAGGGCAAACATACCCCAACTGAAAATTTACCAGCGGCCAACCTTGTTTTCCTGATCGATGTATCAGGCAGTATGAGTGCCGCCAATAAACTTCCTCTGGTGCAAACTTCTTTCAAACTCCTGGCGGATCAATTGCGCCCCCAAGACCGCGTAGCCATTGTGGTCTACGCTGGTGCAGCTGGTTTGGTTTTGGAACCCACTACGGGCAACAACAAAACCAAAATCAAAGAAGCCATCGACAAACTCCAGGCCGGTGGATCTACCGCTGGTGGCGAAGGCATCCGTTTGGCCTACAAAACCGCCAAAGAGCATTTCATCAAAGGTGGCAACAACCGGGTCATCCTCGCCTCTGATGGAGACTTCAACGTAGGCGTCAGCAGCGACGGTGAGCTGGTGCGTATTGTAGAGGAAGAGCGCAAAAGTGGAGTGTACCTGACCGTATTGGGTTACGGCATGGGCAACTACAAGGACAATAAAATGCAAAAGCTGGCCGACAGCGGCAATGGCAACCATGCCTACATCGACAACCTGGACGAAGCCCGCAGGGTATTGGTGAGCGAATTCGGTGGCACCATGTATACCATCGCCAAAGACGTCAAGTTGCAACTGGAATTCAATCCCGCTGTGGTGCAAGGTTACCGCCTGATTGGTTACGAAAACCGGGTGCTGAACAATGCCGATTTTGACGACGATCAAAAAGACGCAGGTGAGTTGGGCGCAGGCCATACCGTCACCGCCCTTTATGAAATCATCCCGGTGGGCATCGAAAGCAAATTCCTGGCTGCCGACAAAGACCTCAAATACCAACAACGCGACCTGACGCCAACGGCGAACCGGTCGAATGAACTGCTGACCGTAAAATTCCGTTACAAAGCTCCAGAGGCTGACAACAGCCAATTGATGGAAGAAGTGATCATGGATAAAAAATCCAGCCTGGACAAAACCAGTGACAATTTCCGTTGGTCGGCTGCAGTGGCTACCTTTGGAATGCTGCTACGCAACTCCGAATTTAAAGGAGATGCCAATTATGAGCAGTGCAAAAAACTGGCCGCTGGTGCCCGGGGTAAAGACACTGAAGGTTATCGCGCTGAGATGATCCGCATGATCGAAACCGTTGGCCTGATGGGCAAATCGGAAACGGCAGAGAAATAAATTGTAAAACTTATATCTTTTCTTTTAGCACGCTTAATATTGTGAACGGTCAACATGCTTTCATGTTGGCCTTTTTTTTATGCCTCAATCTTCTCATGCGGGAACGTTCCCGATAACGATTGCGTAAATAAACGCTCATTGTACAAATTTACTTATGGGGGAGATTCCTAATTTTGAATAAACAAATCTGTTTTATCTAAAATAAAATTTTAAGTAAGGGGATTTGCCTGGTTTTTTCGTCGGAAAATTGCATCAAGTACTGCCTAAAATCAACACATGGATCCAATCATAATTGTCCTCCTCGGCATCAGTCTGGTTTTGTTTTGCATCATCGCCCTGCGCCTCAATGCGGTAGTTGCCCTGCTTTTTGCTGCAGTGGTAACCAGTTTATTGACCGCCAAGGAACACATCTATAATTTTGCCATCAACAAGGGTTTGTCGCCCGAAAAAGCAGAGGCTTTGGCCAGTCAGGCCCTGGGGGAACGGATTGCGGAGGCTTTTGGCAGTACCGCTGGCAAAATCAGCATTTTAATTGCCCTGGGTTCCATCATTGGGGTGGCCTTGATGCGCAGCGGAGGTGCAGAACGGATCATCCGTAGTTTGTTGAATGTGGTGGGTAAAAAAAACACCTCCCTGGCTTTTTTAACGGGGAGTTTCACCCTGGCCATTCCGGTGTTTTTTGACACCGTTTTTTACCTGATGATTCCATTGGTCAAATCCTTGAGTATCCGCAACCCGCGCAAATACAGCCTTTACCTGATGGTGGTGATTGCCGGAGGCGTTATGGCCCACTCCCTGGTGCCGCCCACCCCCGGCCCCTTGTTTGTAGCCAAGGAAATGGGCATAGACCTGGGTTTGATGATGGTGGTAGGGATCATTTTTGGGATCATCACCAGCTTCGCGGGGTATCTATACGCCCTTTGGGCCAATCACAAATGGGATTTGCCCATGCGCGATACACCCGACATCAGCATTGAAGAGTTGAAAGAAATTGCCGATAAAAAACAGGAGGATTTACCCTCCCTTTGGTTGTCCTTGCTGCCAATTGTTTTGCCCATTTTGTTGATTACGGGAAAGTCATTTTTGGAGATGTTATTGGATGACAAACTGGACGGTTTATCTCCCTTTCAAGTGCAACTGGTTCAATTGCTGGACATCGTTGGAGATAGCAATATCGCCTTATTCATTGCCGCCCTGATTGCCATGTATTTGTTGTGGAGCAGGTTGAAAAATGTGGAACAATTCAACCAACAGATTCAAGAGTCACTGATGAGTGCGGGGATGATCATTTTGATCACCTGCGCTGGTGGGGCTTTTGGCCAAATGTTGCAACAAACCAATATTGGCATGCGCCTTACTGATTTTACGGGCAATGCTCAATCTGCCATTTTGCCCCTGGCTTTTTTCCTCACCGCCGTAATCCGCACCGCACAAGGCTCGGCTACTGTAGCAATGGTGACCACCATAGGGATTGTCAATGGGTTTGGAGGCGAAAATGCCTACCCTTTTCACCCGGTTTATTTGGCTATAGTGATTGGTTGTGGCTCCAAAATTTTTCCCTGGATGAACGACAGCGGTTTTTGGATCATCTCTAAAATGAGTGGCATGACCAACAAAGAAAGCATTCAACATTTTTCTTATCTGCTTACGGTGATGGGCTTTGCGGGGTTGATCTCAGTGATGGTTCTGGCTCGTTTGTTTCCCATGGTTTAATCCGTCCAGATGAACGAAACCATTTATACAGTCATTCAAACCACCCCTCTAGACAATGTGGGGATTGTGCCCAATCTGGAGGGATTGCCAAGAGGGGCGCTGCTACCCAATGGCGTGATTGTGCAGGAACCTATCCCAATGGGTCACAAGGTTGCTTTGACCAACATTCCCACTGGTGCAGCAATCGTCCGGTATGGCGAAACCATCGGATTAGCCAGTACCTCGATTCAAGCAGGTGAATGGGTAGACCATACCCGCATGTTACTCCCCCAGGCTCCCCGGCTGGAGGACATCTCGCTCAACATCAGTCCCAAAGCCAATCCAGAACCACTGGAGGGCTACACTTTTCAAGGGTTTAAAAATCTTGATGGCAGTGTAGGCACCAAAAACGTACTCGCCATTGCCACCAGCGTGCAATGTGTGGGTGGTTTGGCCCAATACATCGAGAAAAAAATCCGGCAAGAATTGCTGCCCAAATATCCCAATGTGGATGAGGTGGTGGCACTCAATCACAGCTACGGTTGCGGCATTGCCATCGATGCGCCTGCGGCAATGGTGCCCATTCGGACATTGCAAAACATCATGCACAATCCCAATTTTGGTGGGGAGGTAATGATGATTGGACTGGGTTGTGAAAAGTTGCGCCCGGAACGATTGATGGCGGAAACTGTCGATTCTGGCCAAGGACACATTTTGTACCTGCAAGATGAAGCATTTCAGGGTTTTGCAGGAATGGTGGAAGGCATCATGGAAATGGCGGAAACCCATTTGCAAAAACTGAACCGTCGCCAACGGGAAACTTGCCCTGCTTCGAACTTGGTAGTGGGTATGCAATGCGGTGGCAGCGATGCTTTTTCAGGATTGACGGGGAATCCCGCTGCTGGGTTTGCCGCCGACCTGATTGTACGCACCGGGGGGACGGTTCTGTTTTCAGAGGTGACCGAAGTACGGGACGCCTGCCATCTTTTGGCTGCCCGCACCACTGATGCCGATGTAACCAAAGCCCTGCTGGAAGAAATGCGCTGGTACGACGACTACCTGGCCCAAGGGCAGGCAGATCGAAGCGCTAATCCCACCCCGGGAAACAAACTGGGCGGGCTGAGCAATGTGGTGGAAAAAGCCTTGGGATCAATTGCCAAATCGGGCAGCAGCCCCATCGTTGATGTATTGAAACCGGGCGAAAAAATCCGCCGCAAAGGGCTTAATTTTGCGGCCACTCCAGCCAGCGACTTTGTGTGTGGCACCTTGCAGCTAGCGGCTGGAATGAACGTGCATGTGTTCATCACCGGGCGCGGTACGCCGTATGGCTTGTCGATGGTGCCGGTCATCAAGGTGAGCTCCAATTCCAAGTTGGGCAATCGTTGGTACGATCTGATTGATTTTGATGCTGGGCCGATCGCTTTTGGTGAAAAAAGTATTGAGGAGATGGGCTGGGAACTATTTCACTTGGTTTTGGAGGTGGCGAGTGGCCGCACTCAGGTGGCTTGTGATAAATTGGGGATTCACAATGAGTTGGTCTTGTTCAATCCGGGGCCACTGACTTAAAATAATTTTTCGACCTGAACAACCTTAAGCATAAACCTTTCTAAGGTGATAACTTAAGTGCCTTAGGTTTCTTAGGTGGTGAAAAAACACTCTTCCTTTTTACTCAAAAAGTTAAAAAACACATGGCACTCTCACTGGATAAAATTAAATCGGCCCTGGAAGACGGCCTCCTCTCCTTCCCCATCACCGACATGGATGACCAAGGGGCCTTCAAAGCCGACACTTATGCCGAAAGACTGAGCTGGTTCATCTCACACGGGGTGTCCAGCGTATTTGTAGCAGGTGGCACGGGGGAGTTTTTTTCCTTGTCTGCTGCCGAATACCAAGCCTTGGTTGAAGTAGCGGCCAGCACAGTACAAGGCGCTACTCCCGTCATTGCCGGTGCCGGACGCAGCATTCCCGATGCAGTGGCCTGTGCAAAAATGGCCGAAAAAGCAGGGATCGACGCCTTGCTGCTCTTCCCCCCCTACCTCACCGAATGCCCGGCTGAAGGCGTGTTCAATTACGCCAAAGCCATCCTACAACAAACCAGCCTGCCCGTTATTTATTACAACCGAGGCAATGGCGTCCTGCAAGCCGATCACGTTGCCCGACTGGCCGAAGCTTGCCCCAACCTCATCGGCCTCAAGGATGGCACCAGCAACATGCAAGACCTGAACATGATCATTCGGACGGTTGGCGATCGCCTGTCCTACATCGGCGGCGCACCCACGGCGGAGATCATTTCGGAGGCTTATCTATCCGTTGGGGTGAATACTTATTCGTCGGCGGTGTTCAATTTTGTACCCGAACTGGCCAATCATTTTTACAAAAGTCTGCGGGCGGGTGACAAGGCTATGGTGGAAAAAATTCTGCAAGTTTTTTTCATTCCCTTTGTACAACTGCGCAACAAAAAAAACGGTTACGCGGTGAGTTTGATCAAAGCGGGTGCTCAAATTGTAGGGCGTAGTGCTGGTCAGGTTAGGGCTCCCCTCGTGATGCCAAGTGCTCAGGAAGTGGCCGAATTGGAAAAATTGATCGAAAATGGGCTGGCATTGTTGAGCTAAAACAGGACTCATGGTATCTTGTTGGCATGGAAGCACAAGTCACATTTGCTTATTTTCAGTCCTCGGATTTGCCACTTTTGCTGGATTATTTGCAGCAGCTGAGTCCGGCTACCCGCAAAAGATTTGGCCCCCATCCTTTTGATGAAGCGACCATCCTGCGTTTTTACGCTGACCCTTTCGAAGTCTGGGGCTTTCTGGCCAAATCAGCTCAAACTGGAGCAATTGTAGCCTATGCCCCGGTCAAACGTGGGTACCTGGAACACGATCGCCCGCGTTTGGAAGCCTATGGGTTGAATCTCAGTAAACACACGGACTGCACCTTTGCCCCCTCCGTAGCGGATAACTGGCAAGGCCAGGGTCTCGGCGGCCAGCTTTTCAATTTTATCCAGGCTGAACTACAAGCGCGTGGAATCCGACGGGTGATTTTGTGGGGCGGTGTACAAGCCAGCAATGCAGCTGCGTTGCGCTTTTATGAAAAAATGGGGTTTCGGGTTTTGGGGGGATTTGAATATGAGGGCGGGAATTGGGATATGGTGAAGGAGTGGGGAGTGTCGGTTTGATAAAGCACCTTGTTTTTTCACTTAAAAAATAATAATTTTGTTTCATGGCAAAAGACCTGCATCACATCATTGTTCGAAGAGCCCTTGAAAAGGATGGGTGGACAATCACCCATGATCCATACTTGATTCGCAGGATGAATCGCAAGCCATATGAAGTTGATCTAGGTGCAGAAAAGTTTATCGCAGCTGAACGCGAATCAGAAACAATTGCGGTAGAAATCAAAAGCTTTCTTGGATCATCAATGACATATGATTTTCATGCAGCTTTCGGACAGTATGGGGTTTATCGTTTTTTCATGGATGAACGAGATTCAAGTCGGCAACTTTTTCTTGCCATCCCAGAAGAAGCTTTCCAAACCTTTTTCTTAACCCCTGACATTGAGGCTATTTGCGACCACTTTAAAGTCAAGCTTTTGGTTTACAATTCTATTCAAGAGGAAATTGTAACATGGATAAAAAGATAAAAAAATACCAGCACTTACTGGAATCCTTTTTGCAAGAGGAGGCCAGTAGCAAAATGATTCCTGGAATCGAGTTTCAGGTTATCACCGACACGCTTCATCACCATTACCAGTTGATCGAAACTGGCTGGTACGAGAAACAATTCATTCACAGCGTGCTATTTCATTTTCACATCAAACCCAATGGCAAAATATGGCTACTGGCTAACAATACCGATGTGCTCATAGCTGAGGAGCTGGTGAAAAAAGGTGTACCTGCAGGGGATATTGTGATTGGATTTCATCCTGAGCATGTACGGGGGAGTACTGGGTTTGCGGTGGCTTAAAATCAACTGAAAAATCAAATAATGAATAAATCAAACATCCTCATTTTCTTATCCTTTCATCTGCTAATGTTTTGTACTAATAGGGCAGATAAACCCCAAAAGCCTTCGGCAAATATTGATGATTGCCCATGCATTTTAGATGACTTAACTCAAAAAAGTACATCATTTAAACAAATGACCTCGTCTTCTAGCAAAGAATTCAACGGAGAATTCGACCCTCAAATCAAAGGAGTAATAAATAAAATTATTGAAATAGATGCCTTAATAAAATTAAAATATTCTAATAAAAATGATACTACCAATCTTGGGCACACTTTAACCAATGCTGGAGCCAATTACAGTATTGAGTTCCTCGAAAAATATATGTTAGAAAGAGAAATTTTTTGTGCAAAATATATAGCTTTTTGTAGAGACACGAGCATCAAAGATTCTATCAAAACACATATATACATTAATGAAATCAACAATTTTGCTTCATTCTTAAGGAATCATACATCTACCAACTCTATAAACTCACCTAAAACTTTTACACCAATTAAATCAAAACCTCAAATTCAACAGAAGATTATCGACTCCGAAATAAATGGTGATAACATAAATTTAACCCAAGGGGATAATAGTGTTTTTGACAATAGAAAAACTTATGTTAGAAAAAAACTTAGCCAGAGAGAAATACCAAGAAAAACCATTGAAGAAATAAGCATAGAACTTGAGAAATGTAAAGGTACAAATCTTGACATACAACTTTTAAACCAAGATAGCGAAGCTCAAAAACTGGCTACAGATTTATTGGAAATAATAAAAAAGGCTTCACTAAAAAATGTAGGAGTAATGTATTCTTTAAGCCCTTCTGATTTTATGGGAATAAAGATAAACTTACAAAAGGACTTCAACCAATGCCATGCTCTTATTTTGAAACAATTGTACTATAAGACACCCGAGTTAAACTGGGAGGTTGTTTATCTTTCCGAAGAAACCAATTTGTTTGATGGAGTTCTGATCCAAATCGGTGGTAATCCCGAAAATTATGCAAAAGAGTAGCCCCCTCAAAACACCGCCCCAACCTGCACCCGCCCCACATTCACGACCCTACTCTCTCCCGTTTTCCGGCCCTCATAACTAAACCTCAACTGCAAATTCTTTGCGATCTGCCGATCCAAACTCACATTCCACAACCAATTCGTACCCGGCTGTAAACCATTCAAAATCGCAAAACCCGTTGGTGAATTGGCCATGCCTTGAAAATCGATGTTCACCCAGGAAACCTTGCCCCGTAGGGCCGATTTGCTCGCCTTGGAGTAAGTAAAATCTGCACTCAGGTCGTGCTGCTGCGCGCCTATAGGCGTTTGCTCCAGAGTGTTTTGATTCCTTTGATAACGATACTGGAAAATGCTGCGAAAATCGGCGGCGGGTTGCCAGGTCAATTGGGGCTCGTATTTTTGGAATTGCAGGCGGTAGTCTTTGTTGTTGAAAGACTCCGAATCGGCGCTGCGCAGGCCGCGGGCCACATTGAGCTTAAGGCTGAGCACTTTGTTGAGGTTCCAGCGGCCCTGGATGAAATGCTCTTGTAGGGCGCGGCTTTCAAAACCGGTAGTTTGCACCAGTTTGCTGCGCGTATCGGTATTGCCGATCTGGATTTCCCATTTGGGGCTGGCGCGGTTGATGAACAGGATGTGGCGGCCATTGGCACTAGCAGCGACCAGGTTGGTGTCACTTAGATTGAGGGCCAGGGGGTTCCAGTTGAAACCTTGCTCCCGGTCTTGCACCTTGCGACTGATGCGCCAGGACGATTGTAAGGCCAGGGTTTTGAGGTAACTTTTAATCCCCGTTTTGGCATTGAACCAGCGCGCCCGCGGGTCGATGTTGATGCTTTGGTTCCAATTCACGTAGTTGTTGCGGATGTATTGGTCGGTGATGGTGGCCACCCGGATGTAGTTGGCTTGATCGGGGAAGGGTGAAATTTCCATTTCGTTAGGCTGAATCACGCCATCGCGGTTGTACAAGGAGTCTTGCCAAATGTACAAACCTTCGCCGGGTGCCACCCGAATGTAGGTGAATTCGAGGCGGGGTTCCTGACCTGAACCCAATTCGTAAGTGGTATTGGCCCGCGCCAGCCCTTTCCACAGTGCTGCATTCACATCAATCCGGCCCAGCAGGGTATTGCCAGTATTGGCATTTGACTGGCTTTGGAAAATTTCCAGTTGCCGATAAGTCAGGTTGCCATTAAGTCCAAAGGCTTGTTTGAGTTGCAGTTTGCTGTTCCAGCGCCATTCACTGGCATTGCTGAGCGGTTGGTAAATGCCTTCGACGGGGCGGGTATCTTGTCGGTTTACGTATTCCAGCCCCCCCTCCCACTTGCGGCTTTCGGGGCTTTTGAGGTAAAAACGTTGGCTAAAAAAGCGAAAACTGCTGCCCGTCAAAGAGTCCTGAGCCGGAGCAAAACGATCGTTTTGTTCCCCCTCGGCAGCCCAGCCTAGTGACCAATTTTTTAATTTTTTGAAGGTTTTGTCCACACTCAGTTGGGGGCGAAAAAAGCGGCGTTCTTCCCCATTGGCATCGGCTTGCAGGCTACTGGCGAATCCCTTGAGTTGCCAGCCTTTCCAGGTACTTTCGCCGCTCAGTTCGTGGCGGGTGCCCTGGTATTGTTTTTCCCGCAAAAAAGTACTGAAGCCATAGTTTAGCGCCCCAACTCCGGTTTTACTCAGGCTCCATTCCGCCCGGGCAACTTGTTCATTGGCCGCAGTCACGGTGCCCTGCCCTTGGAAGTCAGCCAGACTCCAATCCCGCAAAAATTCCGGGTTTCGATAAGGGTTCAAACTGCGGAAATTGCGTTGCACCGCCTCGTAACTCAGGCGCAGGTTCATCTCCGGGGCGGCCGTTTTTTTACCCAACAATAGCCGTTGTCTAAACTGCGTAAAAGCTGCCCAGCCCGCGTCGTCTTGCTGATCGAGGGTAGAAAAGCGGTTGCGGTCGTAATGCGAGAGCGCCACTTCGGTTTGTAAACTGGTGTTTTGGTTCGGTGTCCAGTTTTGGCCTACGGTCACCATCCTTTGCTTTTGAGGCGTACTCAGGGCAATCACGGGGGCGTACTCGCCCATGGGCGCACAGGTGATGGGATCGGGTGGCACCCAGATGTACACCCGTTCGTTGGCCGTTTGGGCGGGTGCCAATTGGTAGTTTCCCTGATTCGGCCCCAGGAAGGAGAAGCTGGCGGTATACCTGGCTTTTTGTGGATTGTTGCTAAAAACGAGTACGGAATCGCGCTGTCCACAAGCCAAAAGAGTATCCCGCAACTCGTAAAAGACCCGACTGGCTACAAATTCCTCCTGTTCGCGCAAACCTGAAGCTACGGCTTTAGCAGGGTCATCCCCAGCCAGTTGCAGGGCCATACGCTCCGACTCGCCGATGGAAAGCCCGCCTGTGGAACTGCGACTGTCTTGCTCCTGATACAAATTCACATAAGCCCGCAAGGTTGGGGCCTGGTATTGCACCCCTGCGGCCACTAGGGTGCGCAGGTAGTTCTGATCTGCGTATTCAAACTCGGCAATGATGCGGCTTTCGCGGCTAATCAGGTGGCGGGAAGTAAAGGTGATCTCACCTCGGTTGTAGTCCACAATGTAATCCTGGTCTTGCCCACGTTGCAGGCGTTGACCGTTGAGCCAGATTTTTTCGGTGCCTGACAGCACGATGATGAAGCGTTCATTGTTGGGGCCCCGTAGTTTGTAGGGGCCTTGGTTGCCTTCGCTGGAAGTGATTATGTTGCGGGCAAATTTACCACGGGAAACGGCGATGCTGGCATTGTTTTGCAGACTGCTTTTTTCACCCAGTTTTTGTTTTTGCCCAAAAGTTGCCCCTTGCAGTTTTTTGTAATAGTTCATAAAATAGCTGTCCGGGCGATTGATTTCGTAATCACCGGCGGTGAGTTGGGTGTCTTTTTTGCGCAATTGTACAAATACGCGGTCGAGCTCCTGGAGTTGTACGGTATTGCCTTCGGGTTGGATGGGGATACTTTCATCGGAAATGGCGGCGAGGATTTGGACGCCATCACCCAGGTCGCCGGCCAGTTGTAGGTTAAAATTAGAGTTGAGCACCAAATCCTGGCGGTTGCCAAGGGAGACGCCACGGGAAAAATTGCCGCTGTAGTTCAATTGACGAAAATCGACCAGCGGGCCTTCGTTGCGAATGGCGATGCGGGTGCCGCCGAGGATACTGGGTTGCCGCAGCTTGCTGGTATCCAACAAACGGAAACTTTGGGAAAGAGAAGCGGGCAAAACCCGATAAGTCATTTCAAAGGGTGGGCTCAATTGCGCCGTATCCACCCGCCAGATCAATAAGTTGAATTGTACCCGATACCAGGAGGTGTCCAGTAAGCGCTGGGTGTTTTTTTCGCGAATTTGAACCGTGTGAGGCAAAATGAGCAGGGTGTCCAGTGGGCGATTGTTTTTGCAATGCACAAGCGGAATCCTGCGCCAATTGCTTTGGGACGATTGTTGAGCATGAGCGGACAATCCACTCAGCACAACAAATACCAACAGGCTCAGCATAATTCTCCACTCCCCCATGCAGCAATAATCGATTTCGGAATTTCTAACGTAAGATAGAGAGGATTTGGTTTGAAGATGCTGCCTTGATGAGCAAAGTGTAGTTTAGTGAACACAATAAAAGGAAATCAGAAAACCTGCCCAATGTGAACTAGATCACTGTTTCCCCTTTTTATCCACTCTACTTTTGTACCCGTTCGGTTCATACAACCTAAATAAAGTTTGAGTTGTTTCTGGGATACATGAACGAACTTTCATATTTTCGTATCATTCTCTAAAGTCACCACACTATGAAAGTAGAGCAAATCTATACCGGTTGCCTGGCCGAGGCAGCGTATTATATCGAAAGTGAAGGCGAAGCAGTCATCATTGATCCGCTGCGGGAAACTAAACCTTACCTGGAAAAACTAGCTGAAAACGGCAGCAAGCTCAAATACATTTTTGAGACACATTTCCATGCGGACTTCGTTTCGGGGCACATTGACCTCGCCGAAAAGACGGGGGCAACCATTGTATATGGCCCTACCGCCGCTACGACGTTTGACATTCACCAGGCAAAGGATGGAGAGTTATTGCAATTGGGGAATGTAAGCTTTAAGGTATTGCATACTCCTGGCCATACTCCCGAGAGCACCACTTATTTGTTGAAAGACGAAGACGGCGAAGATTTTGCCATTTTCACGGGTGACACGCTGTTCATCGGCGACGTAGGCCGCCCTGATTTGGCTCAGAAATCTGGCGAGGTCACTCAGGAAGACCTGGCAGGTTGGTTGTACGACAGTTTGCGGGAAAAAATCATGCCCCTTTCTGATGAGGTCATCGTTTACCCTGGTCACGGTGCTGGTTCAGCTTGTGGTAAAAACATGAGCAAGGAAACCTGGGATACTTTGGGTCGCCAAAAGCAAAACAACTACGCCTTGCGGGCCGACATGAGCAAAGCCGAATTCATCCGTGAAGTTACCGCAGGTTTGGCACCACCACCCCAATATTTTGCCAAAAATGCCAAAATGAACAAGTCAGGCTACGACAGCATCGATGAGGTGTTGCAACGTGGCGCAACCCCACTCAGCCCAGATGAACTGGAAATGGTGGTTGAAGCCGAAGGAGCACTGGTATTGGATGTGCGTAATGAGCAGGTATTCAAAGACGGCTTTATTCCCAACTCTATTTTTATCGGTATTGACGGCAGCTTTGCGCCTTGGGTGGGTGCCCTGATCCCCGATTTGAAGCAGGCGATCGTGTTGGTTACTCCCGAAGGCCGGGAAGAAGAAGTGGTTACCCGCCTGGCTCGGGTAGGTTACGACAATACCCTGGGTTACCTCAAAGGCGGCATCGAAGCCTGGAAGGCTGCGGGTAAAGAACTGGATATGATTGAATCCATTGATGCAGCTGAATTGGCCAAAAGGATGGAAGCAGATCAGGTTGATCATTTGCTGGATGTACGCAAACCCACCGAGTTCATTTCCCAGCACGCTTTGGTTGCCGAAAACATTCCGCTGGACTACATCAACAACAACATGCACAAACTGAATCCGCAGCACACTTATTACCTGCACTGCGGAGGCGGTTACCGCTCCATGGTTTTTGCCTCCATCCTACGTGCGCGTGGTTTTGAACACCTCGTCGATATCAAAGGTGGCTGGAAAGCCATCGAAGCCGAAGCGAACATTGCCAAAACCGATTTCGCCTGCCCTACCAGCATTCCACAGGATGTGATTGATGAGGCGATTGCGAACGCGATATAATTTGAATGATGAGTAATAAATGATGAGTGATGAATTGTCAATGCAACGCTTCAGACAATTCATCACTCATCATTTATTACTCATCACTACATCAATTCGCATTCACCAATTTCCCAGATCCCGACACGCTCACCTCTACCTGGGGTTTGCCGCGGTAGAATACGTCGCCAGAACCGGAAATTCTAACATTCAGGTTATCACTTACGTTTACTTCGGAGTTGCCGCTACCACTTACACGGATATCTGCATCACGGGTTTTTAGCTGAAAAGCGAATAAATCGCCGGAGCCACTTACGGTATGTTCGATACTATTGGCCTCGCCTTCCAATACAATCCTACCCGAGCCACTGATCCGGCTGAAGACATCATCGGCATTGAGGCCTACGTCGATTTTACCGGAGCCTGAAATGCTCAAATTGATGTCGTCAACATTCATGATATTGGTACTGGTAATGCTACCCGAGCCACTGATGCTCAAAGAGCGAATCCGGGGCATGGTGATGAAGATCGTCAAATCGTCCCGATCGTTTACACAGCGATCAAAATCAATTTCCCAAATGCCATTCCGTACGTCCGTTTCCAATTCAGCAATGATGTTCGATTCTCCTTCTACGGTAACTTTGAAACTTTCACCCTGAGTAATAATGACTTCTGCCGAAATATCGAGGTCGACACCCGTGAAGTCGGGCAAATTGAGCGTTCGAGATACGGTATTGCCATTGCCCCGAACGCATGGGCCAAAGCCGTCATCAAAATCAAAATCGCAGGAAAATTGCGTTAAAGCCAGCACTAAGCCGAAAGTCAAAAACAAGATCCTTTTCATAACAGTCAGGTGTTTATTACAGAAAAAAATGGGTTGATTTCTTACAAGAGTCAGTCGAAAAAAAATACAGCTAAAAATTAAAATCCTCCAAAACGCAGGGTCAATCCCCAGTGTGAGCCACTAAAATCGTCGTTGGTGTAGCCACGGTTTTCATTGGCGCCGCGCAGGAAGCGATAACCTACGGTACCTGCTACCCGAAACCAACGGGTAACGTTTAACTCCAAACCTGCTTCGGGAGTCATTACAAAAACTTGATCCGCATCGCGGAATTGAAAATTGGGATTGTCTACGGGGATGTCCACAGCGCCCCAGCCAAAACGGCCACTGGCGTACAAGTGGATCACTTTATTGGTAGGTACGGTAATACCCAACCACAAACCACCGTGGCCAATGTCGATTTTCTCGAGGGTATTGTTGTCGAGCAGGTAGTCGAAATCCACACTCCCTACACCATAACCACCCAGGAAGAAGTTTTTAAACACAATCCCTCCACCCCCACCTACGGAGGTACCGATTTTGTTTTCGTCAAAACCATATTCAAGGATCAAACTCCCAAAACCACCCGTTACATGGCTACGGCCAAAGAGGGTTTGTTCCTGGGCAAAAATGGCTCCACAACAGAGGAGCATAAACGCGGTGATGATGAAGCTTTTCATAATGTTTGAGCTTTTAAGTCAGTTAATGTAAGACACCAAACTATGAACTGCGGGGGCAAAAAATTCCCCTTTTGCCGCACAGACAACGCTAGGCGGCAATTCAATTTGGTGATAAAATTCAAGGAAAATTTCAGGAAATCAATTCCTCCGTTTACAGGCGAATACCTGCGTTAAAACCGATCCAGCCCTGGCTGCGTTTGTTGGCATCCGTTTTGTCGTACAAAGTAGTTTTGGCAACGAGCTCGCTACCTCCGATGCCCAGTTCTGGATCCTTGCGACTGGACACCAGCAAGTTGGCCGTTGGCCCCGCATAAATACTCATCCGTTTGCCCAGCCGCCAGTCGAAAAGCAGGCGAACTTGGTGCAATTGGTGTAGTGGTCGGGTCCAGCCTTCACGCTCGTTTACTTTGATGCTGATCAGTTCCAAATTGCTCAGGGTTCGTTTACCCAGACTGAAGGCGGTACCGAAGCCGTAGCCCAAACCCCAGGTCAACTCTTTAATGCTTTCTTCGGTGTTGTTACCTGGGTTTTGCGCTTCGCTGATCCGCGCTCCCAGATAGAAGATGTTGTAAAATGGCTTTACCCCTATTTTAAAAGCTAAATTTCCTAAAAAAGATTCACTGGTGGATAATTCAACCCGATTGTAACCTTTCCGTACGAGATTGAGCAGGCCAATTGTAACCCCACTGACAGTATCAGCCACGTTGATCAATCCGATTTGTACCCCTTTTACCTGACGGGCTACGTTGATGATGGTGCTCAATTGGCCATTGTTCACATCTTTAGCGATGTTGAACAAGGGGCTCACTTGCAATCGGGTTCTGCCGCCACTGACGTTGAACAAACCGCCTACTTGTACTGCGCGGGAATTTTTTCCCGCAATATTGAACAAACCTGCTGCCTGTACCCCTGCAAAATCATGTCTGGCGATATTGAACAAACCTGCTCCTTGTAGGGCTGAGCCCCTTCCCAGGATGTTGAACAAACCGGCCCCTTGTACCCCTACCATTGTGTCCGTGGCAATGTTGAACAAGCCGGCCGCCTGGGTGCCCAGTACGTCATCACCAACCGTATTGCCCAATCCAGCGATTTGGATGCCTTGTACATCATTGCGGATCGAATTCATCAGGCCGCCAATTTCCAGGCCTTCTACCCCACCGTTGTGGCCCCACAGTAAATTTACAGAGACCCGGTTGGTCGTGCGGGCACTTTGTACAAAATTGGATCCCAGGAAGGGCAGCAAGGAAATTTGTGCCAACCGTGGGAGGTTTTTCTTTGGATTGATCACCACACTGGTACTATCTGTAGTCGAATCAGAATTGGGAACAGGTGCCGCGGCAACTTCTTCTTCCATTAACAAGGTCGAATCGATTACCAGGGGATCGAAGCGGGTCGCGGTCAGGTTTTCTAAACTTTTACTTTCTGTATTGGAGGGAAGTTTTTGAGGGGCAGGGCGCCCGGAAATGGTGGGCGAACTTTGGGCCCAACGTTTTTTGCGCTCTGCAATAATTTCTTCCATCCGTGGATCAGCATAAAGTGGGCTTTGTTGGTCTACTTCTTTCGGGATGGTTTTATTGGTAATCCGGGGCGGCGGATTTTTTTCAACCGGACGCAGTACGATTTGTCCTCCTATGGATTTATAGGCAACGGGCAGAGGATCAAACAATTTATCCAATGCCTCTGAAAGTGCAATATTGTTGACACTAATGGTGATGGGCTGGGAAGTGGGAATATAATCCGGGCTGTACACAAAATACACATCGTGATCGGCAGAAATATCGTCGAGAACCAGTTTTAAAGCCAAACGATTGTAGGAGAAACTGACTTTGCGCGCCAGGTTTTGCCCATACAATGATGCCACACAACAACAGAGAATCAAGATAGTGGAAAACAGTTTCATGTGTAAGCTTGATGTAATGGGCGAAATAGGGCTTCCTTATTGATCGCCTCTAGAGATCACAAAGACATCACCTTCTACAGTCAATTTACCAGAAACAGACTCGGTTATGATGTTCAATGCATCCTGTATTTTCATACTGCGGGAAAAACGGGCACCAGCCATCGTCTTATCCAGAATGGCCTCGTCAGCATTAATTTGAACATTGTAAAACTTTTCTACTGCGGGAATCACCTCCGCTAATGCGGTTCCAAAAGGGAAAACAATGGTTCCCTGCTGCCAGGAGTCAACATCTTCGGTGGCTACATCTTGCGCTTTCTCCAAGGTTTCGCTGTCACTTTCATAAATCGCAGAATTACCCGGGGATAATACCAGAGGAAGGGCTTCTTTTTGCAGTGCCTCTTTGCGCTTTTGTACTTCTACCCTTCCAGTTTTGACACTCACTTTCACTTTCGCTTCATCAGGATAAGCGCGGATGTTGAAGCTAGTGCCCACTACACGGGTTTGTACTTCGCCAGTTTCAATCACGAAGGGGTGCTTGGGGTCTTTTTCGACATCAAAAAAGGCTTCGCCACTCAGTACCACCTTGCGGGTCTCGCCATCGTAAGTATAGGAAAGTGTAGAATTTTCGTTGAGTTTGATTTGGCTTTGATCAGGTAGGGTAATGCTGCGGCTCTGATTGTCAGGAGTGCTGAAGGCCAAAGTCTCCGGTGTAGTATCCCGCATAAACACCCACCATGCTGCCACGGCCAATAAGGCAACTGCGGCAGCTGCTGACCAAGCCCAGTTTAAGCTGCGCACTTTCGCCTGGGGATGGACTTGCAATGCTGGTTTTGCGGTACTCACCGCTGGCTCAGCCACCAGGGTAGTCTCCCCCAAGTCAATGCGGCTATCCAGGGCAGCCCAGGCTTTGGGCAAATTGACCAGAAATTCGGTCTCAGGGCTGGTTTCGCTAAGGCTCCACAATTGGACCATCTCCTCAAAAACCTCGCGGTTTTGAGCACTGGCTTCAACCCAGGCCATAAGCTCGCCTTCTTCCCCGGCGTTCAATCCGCCCGAGAGGTATTTGCCAATCAGATCCTCTTGTAAAGTATGCTCCATTGTAAACAGAATTATGGTCAATGGTAGGGATGTAAAAAACGCAGCAGCACCCCTATTCTGTTCTGCAATTTTATGAAAAATTTATGATTTTTTTCGACTTAGCTTCCAAACAGCCAGATTAACAGCAAAATATGCAAGTACCCATGCAATTCTTGCCGTAATATTTTTAAGGCTTTGCCCATTTGATTCTCCACTGTTTTGATGGAAATGCCCATTTGATCCGCTATTTCCTGATAACTCATTTCTTCATAGCGGCTCAATTGAAACACCATGCGGCACTTGGGCGGCAAGCCATCGATGGCGCTGCGGATGTTTTGCTCCAACTCGGAATGCAAGTAGCTGTCTTCCGCTGTACCAGAGTCGCTGATTTGGGCCGAATGTGGCTCAATTTCTTCGGTAAAGTACTTGCGGCTGCGCAAATAGGCCAGTCCTTCATTGACCGCCATCCGCCGCAAATAGGCATCCAGAGAGGAAGTGATTTCAATTTGGTGGCGTTTTTGCCAAAAGCGAAAAAAGACTTCCTGGGCAAGGTCTTCCACAATCACCGAATCCTTGATCAGGCGAAAAATAGCGCCACATACCTTCTGGTAGTTGTCCTGAAAGATTTCCTGAAGCGCGCCTTTGTCGTCTGTGCGCAGGCGATGCAGTAATTGTTGTTGTAGGTGTAAACGGTCCACTTGCATAGGTTGGTATCACATGACCCGGCTGCAAAATACGAGTAAAGTGCAAAAAACGGTGCATGCTTCGACTAAAGTTGCAAATGTGTGGAGCTATGAACTGAATTTGCAACTTGCTGCTTCATTTTTTTGTCCATCCAGTCCAACTATTTTTTACACCCTGGCATCTTCACAATAATGCAGCATCCAAGCTCCTCATTGTAAGCTATCGCTGACTGTTTTTTCGAATCAATCTCGTTGCAATTTGGCCCATATTATAGGTTGGGGCAAACAGGAGTGTTTGTCCCAACCTGGGGTTTTAAAAGGTATTCCACCATTTTGGCAAAATAGGGCTTATCTTTGTTGACCACACAAAACCACAAGCCCAATGAAACTGCGCACAAAATCCTTCTTGGCATTTTGCTCATTGTCGTTGTCACCCTCGCCTGGAACGGACCTTACTACTACAAATACGCCCAGGTAGGTGCCGCCTACAACGCCAAAATGACCTGCTCCTGCGTGTTTGTTTCCGGGCGTAGTTTGAGTTCGATTGAAAAAGAGGATTTGTACGCCATCCCTTTTACCACCCAAACCATCGACCGTAGGGCGCATACGGTGACTTCCAGCATCTTTGGTTTGGTGTCCAAAACGGCATTTTACCGCCCGGGCTTGGGTTGTACCCTTTTGAATGAAACCACTCCTGGGAATCTGCGCAAACAAGCCCGTGTAAAAATCCCTCGCATAGCTACACAGGAATTGCCTGATTCTTCCCTTCCCGATTTTATCAAAATAAACTTGGAAAAAACCCTGGACTGGGCTTTTTCTGAGCCAGACAGCACCCGCCCTGTACACACTCGTGCTGTAGTCGTCCTGCACGATGGCAAAGTAGTAGCCGAGCGCTACGCTGATGGCATCACCCGGAATACACCACTGATCGGTTGGTCAATGACCAAAAGTGTCACCAATGCCATGATTGGCCTGCTGGTTAAAGATGGGAAACTCAAAGTGAGTGCTCCCGCCTCTATCAAAGAATGGAAAAAGGATGAACGCGCCGCGATCACCCTGGACAACCTCTTGCGCATGAGCAGCGGCCTGGATTTTGAAGAAGACTACGGCAAAGTCAGCGATGCCACAAACATGCTCTTCCGCGTGCCAAACGCAGGGCAATACGCCATCCAGTCGCCCCTCAAAATAAAGCCGGGTACAGAATGGTATTACTCCAGCGGCACCACCAATATATTGCAGGAATTGATCCGGCGGCAATTCAAGAACTTGCCCGCTTACCTGGCTTTTCCACACCAACGTCTGTTTCAAAAACTGGGCATGAGTACAGCCATTATGGAACCAGATCCTTCGGGACTTTACGTTGGCTCTTCGTACATGTTTGCATCAGCAAGGGATTGGGCCAAGTTTGGCCAATTGTACTTGCAGGATGGGCAATGGAAGGGTGAACAGATTTTACCCAAAGGCTGGGCAGCTTATTCTGGAAAAGAGACTCCGCATTCGGATGGGCTTTACGCTGCACAGTTTTGGATTGGCTACCGCAAGGAAGGTATGCCACAAGATTTGTACTATGCTGATGGATTTGAAGGGCAGCGGGTGTTGATTGTGCCTTCTAAAAATTTGGTGGTGGTGCGTTTGGGCTGCACGCCTAGCGCAGGAAATTTTGATGATGTGCGGTTTTTCCGGGAGATTTTGGAGGTATTTTGAATTATTTTATTTAAAAATGGCACCCACTTCGATTTCAATATTGGTAACCGGATCGTGTAGTTTGCCGCTGGTAAAAGTTAAAATGCTTTGATCAGGAAGTAGGATGTGGATGCTACGCAAGGTGGGAATGACCACCCAGGCCGATTGTACCCCGGATGGAAAATAGTCCTTGTAAATTTTATCAGTCACATCTGTCAGTGCCTGCTTAGGCGAAATAATTTCAATAGTGGTGATTGGGGGCGTGCTCAAACGAATCTCATCCTCCGACCAATCGTATTCCATCAATGGAAAAATGGAAATGTCAGGAGTGTATTTTTCCTTAAGCTGCAAGCTGACTTGTGAAAGGATATCGTATTGCTCTTCGTATCCAATAGATAATAAAGTCGCAATTCGGGTTTCTACCCGAGCATGATTTTTACTCGACATGGGTCTATCGATTTCGTATTCCAGAAATTCTTGCGTTTCCATCATGCTCGTTTTTTTTGTGGCAAAATAATGCATTCTTTAATAAAATGCAACCCATAGATTAACAAAAAGTTGAAATTTATTTTTATTCCTCCAACATGTATCGACCAGTAACTGGCTCAATGGTATAAGTCGGTAAAATTTTTCTCTGCTCAAAAAAACCATATGCCTCTCCCAAATTATCCCAAAAGGGCAACAAGTCCGGTCGATTCAGTGCCAGCAGGTTCTTCCGGTTTTCCGGCGTCATCCGACAAGGGAAAATGTGGACGGGGATTTGTTGCTGCCCCGCATTTTTGGCCTCCAAAGTCAGCAAATATACTTCCCTGATTTTTTCATCGGTGATCGGCAAACAGCCGACCGAAACACAATTGCCGTGGATGTAGATTTCTCCACCTGGCTTTTTAGGATCAGACAAAATTCGGTCGGAAGCATTCGGATAATTGATGCCCATCGAAAGGTGGTAACTGCTTTTGGGGTTGAACACCTCGATCCAGTACAAGCCCTCGGGTACCTGCAAGTCGCCCTCCTTACGCTTGGGGCCAAGCAGGCCGGGTACTCTACAAATGGGATAGGTGCGAAAATGGCGGAATTCCAGCGAATCCTGAATCCAAACTTCCAGTTGCTGCTCCGATTTAAATGCCCGCAAAAAAACAGGTGCACCCCATTGCAAGCCCTGAGCAGCCAGGTCATGGGTAAGGGACTCTCCTACCAGTTGTCGGGCCAAGGCTACCCGATCGCCATCAAAAGTTTGATTACTATCCACTTGACCCGTACAGTTGGAAAAAAGTGAAACAAAAAACAGGGATAATCCCAATTGAAGCGTTCTAATCATGGCTCAGTTTTGTACCGCATTTTGGGGGGTTTTTCGGTTTTCCTGCTTGAAAACCCACCACTTATGCAAACGTTCTCATCTAAAAAATGGTATGTTCATGTATCGCCACTTCTTTCAATCACCGACTTAAATAACCCTGACCATGCAAAAAATGTTGCTTTGTACACTTTTGAGCGCGCTGGGGTGGTATCCACTTCTGGCCCGCAATATCCGGGTAAGTACTCCTAAAATGGAAATAACGGACAGTGGTACCTTCCTCCGTTTCACGGTGAGTTGGGACAATGCCTGGCAGAACAGCAAAAACCACGATGCAGCCTGGGTTTTTATCAAATACAAATCCAATGACCCCAACGCAGGAGCCCGGCATTGCCTACTGAATGCGCAAGGGCATCAAATGTTGAGTAAATTGCCAGCTAACTTGCCCAATCCGGCCCTGAAAGTGAGCCCTGACCATGTTGGGGTATTTGTACACTCCTCCCAGCCCTATCGAGGCCATGTACAATGGGAATTGCAACTTTCGCTTAATCCTCGTGGCTCAGGCATCATGGAGCAGTTGCCTGGCGAATGGTCGGTACAGGCCCTGGAAATGGTATTCGTCCCAGCCGGAGCCTACTACCTTGGCGACCCGGATACTACCTCCCGAAGCGCTGCCGCTTTTTTTGGCAATACGCCCAATTCAATGTATCAAGTCAAGCAGGAAAATCAGGTCATCAACATTGGCAGTCAGCCTGAGCAGTTGAATTATCGATCCGATCAAGCCATTTACCAGGGTGACCGCCAAGGCCCCGTTCCAGCCAGTTTCCCCAAAGGAGTCCAGGCTTTTTACATCCAGAAATACGAAATCAATCAAGGGACTTATGCCAGTTTTTTGAACAGTTTGGGAGCTCAATCTTCTTATTTCCGCAACAATTTTGGAGGAAAAAACTACGCCCAATCCAGAGGCAGTATCGGCCTGGACAATGGCCAATATAGCGCCAAAAGTCCTCAACGCCCCCTCAATTTTGTCAGTTGGGATGATGGTTGTGCTTTTGCAGACTGGGCTGGTTTGCGCCCCATGACCGAACTGGAGTTTGAAAAAGCTTGTCGCGGGCCAGAGGTGCCCATTGCTCACCAATTCCCTTGGGGCACAGGCAACAAAAAAGACCTGGCCCGCTACGTGGATCGGGATGATGAACTTAAGCTCAAAACAGGAATCGACGAAGCTCAATTATCGGATCAAAACCGGGCGGTGTTTGCAGCCTCCTATTGGTGGGTCATGGATTTGGCGGGTAGTCTCTGGGAGCGTGTTGTGAGCATTGGGCATCCGACTGGTCGCGCGTTCAAGGGCAGCCATGGTGACGGACGCCTGAGCGGCTATGGCTATGCGACCAATGATGATTGGCCCCGTGGCGACGATGAGCGCAATGGAGGTTTTGGCTATCGCGGGGGTGGGTATTACGAACATGGCAAACCCGAAACGGACTTTAACCCCCACAGCCCCATTTCCTGGCGCAATTTTGCAGCCTGGGCGGGTGGACCAAGGAGTATTGCTTATGGGTTTCGTTGTGTACGAACTGCCCCATGATTTTGCCCCGAAAACGGACAGTTTTTGTATCAAAACCGGACAATTTCAATAAAACCACAACTGTAAAAATTTAAAAACCAATCACCTGTGTTTTTGGCATAAAAATAGCCCTGTTTTCACTATTAGCCCCTAAACCTTTGCCCTCATAGTTCAATAATTTGGAAACATGTTGTACAACTATTTCGCCATTGGAGTGCGCAACTTACTGAAAGACCGCAGTTATACCCTGCTCAATGTGTTGGGCCTGACGGTCAGCATTACCTTTAGTCTCTTGTTGATGGTATACGTCAACGATGAGTTGAGTTACGACCGTTTTCACAACCAAGCGGAGCGCATTTTCCGCATCAGCTCCCACGTTAAGGAAACAGAAAATGAGTTCAACTGGGCCGTGGCTCAAATGTTGACGGGTGAAACCCTGAAACGCGAATATCCAGCAGAGGTGCAGGCCTCTTTGCGCCTGCTGCCCAACGACCGCCTGGAGTACCGCACAGGTCAGACCCGTTTTTTGGAAGAGAAATTTTACTTGTCTAGTGAAAATGTCTTTAATTTTTTCACTTTCCCACTGGTAGAAGGTGACACCAGAACGGCTTTAAAAGAACCCAACTCGATCGTTTTGTCCCAAACTACTGCTGAAAAGTATTTTGGCAAAAGCAGTTCCTACCTTGGCAAAACCCTCGACAACAATCGTGGCGAAACCTGGAAAGTGACTGGTGTAATGAAGGACATTCCCCAAAACTCCCACATTCGATTCGATGCTTTGATGGCCGACCACGAAATCTGCCAGATCGCGGCGGCTAATGGCGGGAATTGGGGGCAATTTTCGGCCTACAATTACGTGTTGCTGCATCCTAAAGTTGATCCGCAAGCATTTGAGACCAAAATCCGGGGCATGTACGACAAATACATGGCTTCGATTTTTAAACCCCTCAAGATCAACATCAACTATGTCGTTCAGCCCATTACGTCCATCCGTTTGCACTCGAATATGACTCAGGAACCTGAAGCCCTGGGCAGCCTGGCCTATGTGCGCATCCTGGGGATTACTGCTGTCTTCCTGGTTTTACTGGCTTGCATCAACTACATCAACCTCACTACCGCTCGCGCCACTCGCCGCGCCCGCGAGGTAGGTGTACGTAAGGCATTGGGCTCTACCCGGGGCAGTTTGGCTGCCCAGTTTTTAACCGAGGCGGCGCTGCTGGCCTTGATTTCCGGTGGACTTGGCCTGGCTCTGGCAACTGCATTGTTGCCCATCTTTAATACCATGGCCGGAAAATTGCTCACGATCAGTGCCCTGTTCCAACCTACCATTATGATTGGTCTCGCTTCCATTTTGGTGCTGGCGGGTTTGATTGCGGGGAGTTACCCTGCACTGGTGCTCTCCGGATTCCAGGCGGTGGCCGTGTTGAAAGGAGATCAAATACGGAGTAGTGGCGGCTGGTTGCGGCGGGCCTTGGTGGTCACCCAATTTGCAGCTTCTTTGATGATGCTCATTGCAACTGGAGTCATTTATGATCAATTGCAGTTTTTGAAAAATAAGGACTTGGGTTTTAAAAAGGATCAAGTCTTGGTTTTGCGCCCAGACCCTGGTAGTACCCGCAGATCTGAAATAGTCGCTTTCAGAGATCTTTTGAAGCAAAACGCTGCTTTAAGTGCAGTAGGTACCTCTTCAGTTAGCCCTGGTATTGATTTAATCGATAAAATTTTGGTGACCCTTGAAGGCAATGAAGGCATGAAAGAGGTTGGCATTGATGTAGCTGGTGCAGATGAATACTTTGTTCCAACCCTGGGAATTGAGGTGGTAAAAGGCAAAAATTTCAGTGGCCAATTGGGAGATACCCTCAATGCGGTTATGGTTAATGAGGCCCTGGTCAAAAAGATGGGCTGGGCCGACCCCATTGGCAAAAAAGTTAGGGTGTCTGGTAGAAATGATGTACCCTTCGCACAAGTAATTGGGGTGGTCAAAGATTATCACCAAAAATCCATGTACAATCCAATTGAGCCTTTGATTTTTGTATACCGGCAAGCAGCTTTTGTGGTGCATTCCCGCATCAATCCTGACAATTTACCACAGACCCTCAAAAGTGTAGAAGCCAGTTGGAACGCTGCTTTCCCTGCTCAGGAATTTAAATATACTTTCCTGGATGATGAATTTAACCAACAATTCAAGGCCGATCAAAAGCGGGGAACCTTGTTTTCGGTGTTCTCAGGCTTGAGCATTTTTATTGCTTGTTTGGGCTTGTTGGGGTTGGTGGCTTACACCACGGAACAAAGACGCCGGGAAATTGGCATCCGCAAGGTGTTAGGGGCCGGACAAGGACAGGTAGTGACCTTATTGGCGCGGCATTTTATCATTTTGGTGCTGGTTGCAGGGGTGATTGCCATTCCATTAGCGGCCTGGTTTTTGCAGGGTTGGCTCAAGGAATTCCCGTACCATACGGGCTTGCAACCGCTGACCTTTATAGCATCACTGTTGATTTTATTGGCTTTGACGATGGTGACGGTGAGTTTCCATACGATCCGGGCGGCTTTGGCGAACCCGGTGAAGTCGTTGAAAAGCGAGTAGAAGGGACGCAAAGTTGTTATTGGATAAATGCAAAAGCGACATATTTTCACAAAGTGCACCAAGGCGGCACAAAGGACACAAAGTTAGACGTTGACGAGGTTTTTCATCCAAAATAAGAAAAAGTCGAGATGTATTGCATTGTCAAAATTGCGTCTTTGTGTCCTTTGTGCTGCCTTGGTGTCCTTTGTGCTCATTTTTTCATTGTGATACTTGTAAATTCAAGATGATTCATGTTTGTGAACCAATCAAAATACTCCAGGTTTTACCTAGTTCCCACCACCTGGACGGCGAGCTGGACTTTTCCGCCTGCTGCTTGCCCCGGGGTTAACTGGTTTTGCCTTAATTGGAATTCTGGGCCCCGGAGGAGTTGAATCATTGCGAACTCCGGTTTTCCCAGGAGCACTTGTCCTCGCTGTTGAAGTACCGGGCTGTTTGATTTTGACACCAACCGGACGAGCCTTAACGTAGGGCGGTTCAGTATCGGGGCGCTCGGTGTAGTTTTTAGTGCGCAGCTTCTCCTGGCCAAAGGTAACGGTGGCGATCAAGGTGAACAAGCTCAATAAGAGCAAGATCTTTTTCATAAGGTTTGTGTTTTTTTACAAAACTATAGGCAAAAAAAAAACTGCACCTCACCTAAACAAGTGATTTTACATAGCCTGAAAATTTCCCGCTCACTCTTTTTCCATCGTCGTTGCCCCAATTTTCCATCCTAACACCTTGGTAAACTTCCCAATCTTCTGCTGCTTTTGCCCAGCTTGATCCACGGTGATGACATAGTCTCCCGGGGCTACCGGATTGTCTGCGGCACGGCGTCTTCCACCTGCGGCTGAAGCTCTGAAATTCCAAATGATCTCGTTGAGGCCAGCTTTGGGCGACACCTTCCAGCTCCGCACCAGGTTACCATTGATGTCTTTGATGCTCACCTGCGCTGAATCGCTGGCATTGCGGGTGTAATATCGGATGCAGAGCCCGTTGGGTTCATTTGGTGTGCGGATGTGGCGATTGCCGTACAAGTGGTAATTCGCCAACTGGGTGCCTTCCAAACGCAGGGCTTTGGGCTCGAGGTCAAACAAATGGAAATTGGCGTTGTCCATATCCGGCTTCCATTCTTGCAGGGCGCTGACGTCGGCTACAAAAACCCCTCGCCCGTAGGTGCCCACCACCAGGTCATTTTCACGAGGATGAATCAGGAGGTCGTGTACGGGCACACTTGGCGGCATATTGCTTTGAAAGTGCTGCCAGTTTTCGCCGCCATTCATGGAAACATATACGCCCTTGTCATTGCCTACGTAAAGCAAGGATGGATTTTTAGGGTCTTCGTAAATGACGTTGACAGGTTTATCGGGCAGGCCTTGGGTGATCCTCTTCCAGGTCAGTCCAAAATCGTTCGTTTTGAATACATAAGGTTTAAAATCATCCACCCGAAAGCCGGTTTTGGTCACGTAAGCAGTACCCGGGCGATGCGCGGAAGCAAATACCCGGCTCACCCACAATTCTTTGGGGCCACCTACATCAATCAAAGCTGCCGTACTTTCTATCCAGATTTTGCCGTGGTCTTTGGTCACCCAAACCCGCCCATCGTCGGTGCCTACCCAAATGACGCCAGCTTGCAGCGGCGATTCAGAAACGGTCGTGATGGTACAAAACTGGATATTGCCTTTGCCATTGATGCGGTGCGGGTGGTTGGTTGTCAAATCGGGGCTGATTTCCTGCCAACTGTCGCCCCGATCCAGGGAACGCAACAGCACTTCAGCTCCGGTGTAAATAATTGATGGATTGTGTGGCGATAATCGAATGGGCGGTGTCCAGTTCCAACGGTAAGGTTTTTGGCTGGCCGGGCGGCGTGGGGCAATGTTTTTGCGGGCACCCGTCCATTGATCTACCCGAATGTGGTTCCCAAACTGCTCTTCGTTGTACACCCAGCGGTTGTTGCTGGGGTCGATTTGGTTGTACATGCCGTCGCCTCCACCTACGGGCACCCAGTTTTCGAGGGTAATTTCGCCCGACCAGGCATTGCTGGGGCCTTTCCAGGAGTCGTGGTCTTGCAGGCCAGCGTAGATGTTGTAGGGTTCTTCCATGTCCACACCAATGGCATAAATTTCCCCACCGGGAATGTTGTCGTAATAATCACAGGTGATGCCGCCGTCGTAGCTGAGTTGCAGGCCGCCATCGCTGCCCAACAGCATCCGTTGAGGATTGAAGGGATCGATGTACAGGGTACGTACGTCCCCAAAAGCTTCGCGGAAAATTTTGGTAGTATCGGTCCATTCGATGCCCTTCCAGGTCTTACCGCCATCGTAACTGTGTTGCAGGTTCAGCCCTGTGACATAAACTTTTTGCGGGTCCACCGGGTCAACGCGGAGTGTATTGAAGGAATAGGCAGCCTTGCCTCCCACGTTGTCTTCGGAGCGGTTGGTTTTGCGCCAGGTCGCCCCGGCGTCGTCACTGAGGTACACTTCACCACCCATTTCCCGTTTTTGAGGTTCGCGTCCAGCGTCCGTATCGGCCTTACTTTCGGCAGGAAAAGGGTCGCGGAGGTTTACATTTTCAATCACGGCGTATACTACATTGGGTTTGGTCCGGCATACGTCCAGGCCAATTCGGCCCAGGTCGCCCGTAGGCAGGCCCTGACTGAGTTTTTTCCAACTTTTCCCGGCATCCACACTTTTGTAAATCCCACTTTCCTTACCTCCTGTGATCAGGGTCCAGGGATAGCGGTATTTTTCGTAGGCAGCAGCGTAGATGACGTTGGGGTTGTTGACGTCCATGGCCATGTCCACCACCCCGGTATTGTCGCTGATGAAGAGGGCTTTTTGCCAGGTTTTGCCGCCATCGCTGCTTTTAAAAACACCACGTTCGGGGTTGGGGCCAAAGAGGTGTCCCATGGCAGCTACATAAACGGTATTGGGATCCTTGGGATGCACCAAAATTTTGCCGATGTGCTGGCTTTCGGGCAAACCACAATGGGTCCAGGTTTTGCCGCCATCGGTACTTTTGTGTACACCATTGCCGCTGTAGGAGCTACGGGCGTAGTAAGAATCGCCAGTACCCAGATAAACGACATTGGCATTGGAGGGTGCAACGGCCACTGCCCCGAGGGAGTGCACGTCGGGGTGGTTGAACACCGAAGTCCAGGTGGTGCCGTTGTTGCTGGATTTGTACAGGCCAGCATTGCGCGTAGCGAGGTAAATGGTGTAGAGGTGCTCGTTTTGGGGTTGTTCGGGTACGGCAATGTCCACAATCCAACAACCGGGGCGAAAAGGGCCGATGTTGCGGTAAGGCAGTTTGGACAAAAGTTCACTGGATAATTTGCTCTGACCAAAAAGGGAAATCAGGGTCCCAAAGAAAAGAAAGGTGCAGGTAAATAGACGTTGCATAGGTACGGTTTTGCGCTTTGTCCCAAAATAAGGAATCTTGTAACAACCGTATCTGTGTATCGCCCAACTACCTAAAAAAGCTAAAAGTTGCACGAAATGTCCTCTTTTGTGCAACTTTTAGCATGAATTTTAGGCCAATGAAGACCAATTAATTAGGCTTCCGGCGTATTGGTTTGTGTATTCTTTTTCCTGTTGCCTGACCACTTCCAGCTTCCCGGGCATTTTTTTCAGGTGCTTTTACATCCTGAATTTCAAAATTACCCATTTTGTCTTCGGTTGGTTTTGGTGCTTTGGCATCCTGGATTTCAAAATTGCCTAGCTTATCCTGGCTTTGATTTCTCTTGTTCGATGAAGGGCTTTTAACCGTGGCGGTAGTTGGTTTTTTGACCCATAACAGAGAGTCGTCTCTCCAACCAGCAGTTTTTTTTGCAACTCTGGCGTTGGTTTTTGGGCGATCCTGAGCAAAAGTTACCGTTGCACACAAGGTGAACAAGCCAAGCAAAAACAATACTTTTTTCATTTCAATAGGATTTTGAGATTCAATAAATTTGATCCAATCTTGAGCAGCCGTCTAAGCATTCGATTGAATACCCCACAAAGTTGCAGGAGAAAAAAGGGGCAGACCTCACCTAAATAGGTGATTTTTTCCTTCTACATTTACTCCCGGTCAAAATTTAAGCAAAAAATCACACTAATGAGCATTTTTGTTAATTGGAAGCGGAGGACATGAATAGCCCCTGGCTTCAGCCTGGGGACTATGGCAATCACTCTTTTGCGGGCTTTAGCCCAATATTTTGGCTTTATAAATCTTGGGCTAAAGCCCGAATTTGATGGCATTCCTCTAACCCCAGGCTAAAGCCAGGGGCTATTCAATCATTATTCAGGCTAAAGCCTGGAGGTTTTCGATTATCTTTCAAGCTGATGAAGTTCTTAAAATATAGCGTCCCTAAATGAGCCAGAAATTGAGAAAAGCTGGCAGCTACAAAAGATCTTTTTTTTCAAAAAACTTCTTCAGCTTGGGGCTATTAATGTCCTCCGAGCAAAATGCCCAGTAGTGTGAAAAAAATTCAGATTGTATCGTTATGGATGTACAAATTGAAGCATTGAACTCAAAGCATAGCTCCTTCGATGTCATTGTACTCGGCGTAGGCTCCATGGGCTCTGCCACTTGTTTTCATTTGGCCAGGCGTGGTTTAAAAGTTTTGGGGCTGGAGCAATTCAGTATAACTCACGACCAGGGTTCACACGCCGGGCAAAGCCGGATCATCCGCAAAGCCTATTTTGAGCACCCAGATTATGTGCCCCTTTTGGAGCGCGCTTATCAAAATTGGCAGGAGTTGGAGGTATTGACGGATACAACGCTTTACCATGAAACAGGCCTGCTTTATTATGGCCCTCCCGAAGACGACATGATGCAAGGGGTGAAATTATCGGCCAAAACTTACGATGTGCCCCTTGAGGTGCTGAGTCAGGGCCCAAACCAAAACAAATTTCCCCAAATAACGGTACCCGACCATTACGAAGGGTTACTGGAACCCGGTGCAGGATTCCTCCCTCCCGAGCGAGTCATCTTGTTGTACACCGATCAGGCCATTAAACACGGAGCAGTGATCAAAACCCAGGAAAAGGTCTTGAGCTGGAAAAAAAATCCCGGCGGTGGAGTGAACGTGATCAGCGATAAAGGAACCTATCACGCGGCCAAACTGGTCATTACGGCTGGGCCTTGGGCTGGCCATTTTATCCCTCAGCTCCAACCCAAATTGCAAGTCACCCGCCAGGTATTGGCCTGGGTGATTCCTAAAAAACCACAGCCATTTGAATTGGGCCAATTGCCTTGCTGGATGATTGTGGACGAAGTCAATCCGGGGATTTTATACGGTTTCCCCATTATGCCCGTAGGGCAATTCAATGGGCCCATTGGGTTCAAGGCGGGTTATCACGTGCCCGGTCAAGTGAGTGATCCAGATCGAATTGACCGGGAGGTAAGCAAGGAGGAGGAGGAAAAAATCATTGATGCTTTGCTGCGTTTTTTCCCGGAGAGTTACCAATCCACCCATGTGCTAAAAACCTGCTTGTACACGTATACGCCGGATGAAAATTTTGTGATCGACTTTTTGCCGGGCTTTGATCAGGATGTGGTCATTGCGGCAGGATTTAGTGGGCATGGCTTTAAATTTGCTTCGGTAGTGGGGGAAATCCTGGCAGATTTGTCCAGTAATGGAGCAACTGCATTGCCGATTGGCTTTTTAAATGCCGGGCGATTTTTCTAGTTCTTTTTCGCCACTAAGGCACTAAGACACTAAGTACTTAAAAGATCACGCTTCGTGTCTTTGTGGCAAAAAAATAACCGTTTCTTTTCTCAACTTACCAATCTACATACATGAAAAAAATCCTTTTCCTGCTGACTGCTGTCTTGTTTTTTTTGCAAAAAAACGATGCGCAAAATTCGCTGCGCTACGTCAATCCACTCGTTGGAACTGACTCGGATTTCAGCTTGTCCACGGGCAACACCTACCCTGCGATTGCGCTGCCCTGGGGCATGAACTTCTGGACACCCCAAACGGCTCCCAACGGCGACGGTTGGCAATACGCCTACGATGCCAATAAAATCAGGGGCTTCAAACAAACCCACCAGCCCTCGCCCTGGATCAACGATTACGGCGCATTCTCCCTGCTGCCCATGACGGGTAAAAACCCGGAAGTTCGCGACAAAAAACGGGGTTCCTGGTTCTCCCACAAAACCGAAACCGCCATGGCCCACTACTATCAGGTCTATTTGGCAGATTACGATTGCTGGGCCGAAATCACCCCCACCGAACGGGCGGCCCAAATGCGTTTCCGCTGGGGGCAGGAAGGACCAAAATGTGTGTTGCTCGATGCCTTTGACAAAGGCAGTATGGTCAAAATCATTCCGGCGGAGCGCAAAATCATTGGCTATGCCCAAAATCACCACGGTAAAGTGCCGGATAATTTCCGCAATTATTTCGTAGCGGTTTTTGACCAGGATTTTGAAGGTTTTAGCACCTTTAGCGATACCATTGTGCTGAAAGATGCCAGTGTGGAAGGCAAACACGTTGGGGCAGTGGTGCACTTCAAACCCGGCATTCGCCAGGTTGGGGTTAAACTGGCCTCTTCATTCATCAGCCACGAGCAAGCCGAATTGAACCTCCAGCGTGAAATCGGCAGCGACGCCTTTGATGCTACCCGCGAAAAAGCTCGACAAACATGGGAAAGAACCTTCGCCCGGATTCAGGTACAAGGCGGATTGGAAACGGACAAAATGAATTTTTACACCGCCCTGTACCGGGTCATGTTGTTCCCCCGCAAGTTTTTTGAATACGACGCCAAGGGGCAAATGGTGCATTACAGCCCCTACAATGGGCAGGTTTTGCCGGGCTACATGTTTACCGACAATGGTTTTTGGGACACTTTCCGTGCGGTTTTCCCACTCTTTTCGGTGCTTTTTCCCGAACTAGACCGCCAGATCATGGAGGGTTTGGTCAATGCCTATAAAGAAAGTGGCTGGTTGCCGGAATGGGCCAGCCCCGGGCACCGCGATTGTATGATTGGCTCCAATTCATCTTCCTTGATCGCCGAAGCCTGGCTCAAAGGCATTCGGGGCTACGACATCAACCTCTTGTACGAGGCCATGGTCAAAAACAGCCAGGGCGTAGGGCCTTATTCTTCCGTGGGGCGAATGGGCGCCGAGTACTACAATCGCCTGGGTTACGTGCCTTACAATGTGGGCATCAACGAAAATGCAGCCCGCACCCTGGAATATGCCTACGCCGATTATTGCATTTGGCAATTGGGGCAAAAACTGGGTAAACCCGAAGCGGCTACCTTTGCCAAACGGGCCCAAAACTGGCGCAATGTGTTTGACAAGTCCAGCAACTTCATGCGGGGCCGCAACGAAGATGGTTCCTGGCAAACGCCCTTCCGCCCCGACAAATGGGGCGACGCTTTCACCGAAGGTTCTTCCTGGCACTACACTTGGTCGGTTTTTCACGACCCTTCCGGCTTGGCTGGAGCAATGGGTGGCAAAACACAAATGGCGGCTAAACTGGACTCCATCTTTAGTTCCGCGCCTACTTTTGACTACTCCTACTACGGTTTTCCCATCCACGAAATCACCGAAATGTTGATCATGGGCATGGGACAATACGCACATGGCAACCAACCGATCCAGCACGCCGTTTACCTCTACGATTGGGTAGGCCAGCCCTGGAAAGCCCAAATGCGGGCCCGCGACATCATGAAAAAAATGTACCAACCCACCCCGGATGGCTTGTGTGGCGATGAGGACAATGGCCAAACTTCAGCCTGGTATGTGTTTTCCGCGCTGGGTTTTTATCCGGTATGTCCCGCTGCGGGGGAATACGCCATGGGCAGCCCACTTTTCCAAAAAATCACCTTGAAATTGGAAAATGGAAAAACCTTCAGCATCGACGCGGTGGGGAATTCGGAGCAAAACGTCTACATCCAAAGCGCAAAGCTGAACCAAGTGCTTTGGACGAAAAACTTTTTGACCCATCAACAAATCATGCAGGGTGGGACTTTGCAGTTGATGATGGGGGCGAAGCCGAATACGCTAAGGGGCGTGGGTGCAGGGGATGTGCCATATTCGATGAGTGAGTGAGTTTCAAACATGGATCACCTCGAGTGTTTCATAAAAACAAAGAGTGGCGCAATTTTTAAACACAAAGAAAAAATAGCGCACGCAAAGGACACAGAAGCTGGGTGTTAGCGAGGCTTTTGGTCGAAAAACAAGCAACGCTTTTCAAGGTCGTGCATTTGTGTCCTTTTTTTTCTTTGTGTTTATTTTTTCGTTCCTATTGCAAAAAGGTTTTTGAACCCTGAATATTTTTTTTGCCTACCCTCTTGACTTTTACATCAAGTGCGTTTACTTTTGCCTAAAATTACCCAATTGGGTAAATTCAACCCATGAAAGAACTGAGTACCGAGGAAAAGATCATCCAAGCCGCCAAAGAAGTATTTACCGAAAAAGGCTACGCTGCCGCCCGCACCCAGGAAATTGCTGACCGGGCAGGGGTCAATAAAGGCCTTTTGCAGTATTACTTCAAAGGCAACAGCAAGGAAAACCTCTTCAAAGCCATTTTTGAAGAAGCTTTCCTGAAAATGACCGCTCGGATAAATGTTATCTTCGAAAGTGAAGATAGTTTAGAACACAAAATAGAATTGGTGTTGGATGCCTATTTCGAATTATTGCTGGAGAATCCGAATTTACCCGGATTTATCGTCAATGAGTTGCATACCAATACCCATGCCTTTGTGGAAGAAATCATGCAGAAACCCACTCGGCCCAATCCACTTCCTTTGATCATGCAGATCATGGAAGAGGTGGCCCAGGGTAAAATCCGGCCCATCAATCCGGTACACCTGGTGTTGAATGTGTTGTCGATGACGGTTTTTCCTTTCATAGCCAGGCCGATATTTCAACGCCTGATCAATGTCAACGATGAAACTTTCATGGACATGATGCGCCAGCGGAAAGCTGAAATTTTGGATTTTGTGAAACACGCTATAAAACCGTAATGGAATGACGAATAGCTCGAATGACGAATGACGAATAGCTACCGCAGCGTTATTGACAAGGACATTGTCTAAGTCCCTGCGGTAGCCATTCGTCACTCGTTATTCGAAAAATTCGTCATTCGAAAAACCCTGATCTATGTACAGGTATATTTTACTGGGCTTGAGTGCCCTTATTTTTTACCCTGCATTTACCCAAATAGGTAAAATGCCACTTGGTATCGATTCCTGCTACGCCATGGCGCAGCGGAATTACCCCTTGGTGAAGCAGTACGCCTTACTGGAAAAATCCCAGGCCTATTCGCTGAGTAATGCTGCAAAAGGTGTATTGCCCCAACTCAGCTTGTCTGGGCAAGGTACCTATCAATCTGAAGTAACCGGATTGCCGATTAGCATTCCTGGAGTGGAAATTCAGACCTTGAGCAAGGACCAATACAAGTTGTATGGCGAAGTGGTGCAGCCCATCACCGACCTGTTTACCCTCAAATACCAAAAGGAACTGGTGCAGAGCAACGTCAGGGCAGAAACCCAAAAAATTGAGGTGGAACTGTACAAGCTCAAAGAGCGGATCAATCAACTTTTTTTTGGCATTCTGCTGATTGACGCCCAAATTCAACAGACTGAAAGCCTGAAAAAAGACATCCAGCTTGGCCTCGACAAAACCAATGCTGCGATTGCCAACGGCACAGCCCTCAAAAGCAACGGTATGGTGTTACAGGCAGAACAACTCAAGGTGAATCAACGCAGTACAGAGTTGAAGGCTACCCGTCGGGCTTATCTGGATATGCTGGCCTTGTTTATTCAGCAGCCCCTGGATACGGGGATTGCGCTGGAGCGGCCGGTTGTCACCCTGGTTAACAATGGGATCAATCGGCCGGAACTGCGCCTGTTTGCCGCGCAGCGCAGCATTTTTGATGCACAAAACAAGCTGATCAGTGCGCGCAATTTGCCCCGAGCGAGTTTGTTTTTCCAGAGTGGTTTTGGTCGTCCGGCTTTGAATTTCCTGAGCAACGACTTTGATTCCTACTACATTGGGGGCATTCGTTTTACATGGAACCTTTCCAATTTTTACACCAGCAAAAACGAACGCCTCAATCTGGGCATCAATCAAGACATCATTGCCTTGCAGCAAGAAACCTTCCTGTTCAACACCAACTTGACCCTGAAGCAACAAAATGCCGAAATCGCCAAGTTGCAAGAACTGATTACCAGTGATCAGGAAATCATCCAGTTGCGCCAAAACATCAGCACCACTGCCAAAAACCAACTGGAGTACGGCACCATTACCAGCAACGATTACCTCACGTACCTGAATGCTGCCGATCAGGCTCAACAAGGTTTGTTGTTGCACCAAGTTCAACTTTTACTGGCTCAGTACAATGCCAAAACCACGGCTGGAAATTAATTTTTTCACTTTTTTAATCAACACAAAATGAATCTGTTAAGCAAAATAGGACTTGTTACTTTTTTAAGCATGGCTTTGTTGGCCTGCAATCGTGACAAAAAAGATTATGATGCATCCGGTACTTTTGAGGCCGAAGAAATCATCGTACCTGCCGAACAAATGGGCAAAATTCTGCGCCTGGATGTAGAAGAAGGGCAAGATCTGGATAGCAACCAAATAGTAGGTCAGATTGACGTGGCTGGTTTGCAAGTACAAAAGGATCAAACCATTGCCTCAGTGAATGCCATAGGGCAAAAAACCAACGACCCAACCCCACAAATCAACATTCTGCAAAGCCAGATCAAAACCCAACAAGCCCAGATCCAGGTGTTGAACCAACAAATGGAAGTGTTGGATAAAGAAGTTCAACGAGTACAGAACCTGGTGAAAGCCGACGCAGCTACGCCCAAACAATTGGACGATGTACAAGGGCAAAAATCCGTATTGGCCAAACAAATCATTGCTGCTCGGGATCAAATCGAGGTGTTGAATCAACAAATCGCTGCGGCCAGAGCCAACGTCAGCATTCAAAACCGGGGCATCCTCAGTGAAGTGAACCCAATGGAAAAAAGGGTCGATATCCTGAACGAACAAATCGAGCGTGGCCAGATCAAAAACTTGTTTGCAGGTACAGTCCTCAACAAATACGCCATGGCGGGTGAATATGCCAATCCGGGTAAAGCCCTTTACAAAATTGCGGACCTTTCTACACTCACTTTAAGAGCTTATGTAACCGGTGACCAATTGCCCCAAATCAAACTCAAGCAAGGGGTACGTGTACTTACCGACGATGGCAAAGGTGGCATGCACGAAACGCAAGGTACCATCACCTGGATCAACGACAAGGCAGAATTTACCCCCAAAACCATCCAGACCAAAGATGAACGCGCCAATATGGTGTACGCCATCAAAGTGAAAGTGAAAAACGACGGCACCTACAAAATCGGAATGTATGGCGAAATCAAATTTCAATAGCCATGGCCGACGTCGTATTGAACCACATCAGCAAAACCTATAACAAAGGCGAGGTCAAAGCGGTAACGGATGTCTCGTTTGCCGTTGAAAAAGGGGAACTTTTTGGCCTGATCGGCCCCGATGGGGCGGGCAAAACCAGCATCTTCCGCGTACTCACCACGCTGTTGTTGCCCGATGCAGGTTCAGCCTCGGTCAATGGCCTGGATGTGGTGAAGGATTGGAAGGCCATTCGCCAGCGGGTGGGGTACATGCCGGGCAAGTTTTCCTTGTACCAGGACTTGACGGTGGAAGAAAACCTCAATTTTTTTGCCACCGTTTTCAACACCAGCGTTGCCGAAAATTACGACCTAATCAAGGACATTTACGTGCAAATCGAACCTTTCAAAACCCGCCGCGCCGGGAAACTATCGGGCGGGATGAAGCAAAAACTGGCCTTGTGTTGTGCCCTGATTCACCGCCCGCAGGTCTTGTTTTTGGATGAGCCTACCACGGGGGTTGATACGGTTTCGCGCAAAGAATTTTGGGAAATGCTCAAGCGTCTTAAGGAGCAGGGCATCACCATTTTGGTCTCTACGCCCTACATGGACGAGGCTACTTTGTGCGAGCGGATTGCCTTGATCCAGGATGGAAAAATTTTGTCGATTGATACCCCCGCTCAGGTGGTGGCGCAGTTTCCCAAAAACCTCTACGCCATCAAATCCGAGCGCATGAGCCAGTTGTTGCGCGACATTCGGCACCTGGACTACATCGACAGTTGCAATTCCTTTGGCGAATACCACCACATCACTTTTCGGGACGATGATGATTACGAGATACAGAAAAAACTGATCGCGGATTTGAACCACCAAAACCACGAGTACATCGAATTCAAGGCAACGCCTGCGACCATCGAAGATTGTTTCATCAAATTACTCAATCAGCATGAATAGGAACATCGTCATTTCTACCGATAAACTCACCAAGCGCTTTGGCGATTTTGTGGCTACCAACGAAATCACTTTTGACGTGTACGAAGGTGAAATTTTTGGGTTCCTGGGTGCCAATGGCGCCGGCAAAACTACGGCCATGCGGATGCTCTGCGGTCTGTCCATCCCCTCATCTGGCAAAGCGAGCATCGCCAGCTTTGATGTGTACAAGGAAACCGAAAAGATCAAAGCAAACATTGGCTACATGAGTCAAAAATTCTCCCTTTACGAGGACTTGACGGTGCAGGAAAACATCCGGTTTTTTGGCGGCATTTATGGCCTTTCTGATCAAAAAATCAAGTCCAAAAGCGATGAATTGATCCAACAGTTGGGGCTGGAAAAAGAGCGGGGCAAACTGGTTGGTTCCCTGCCGCTGGGCTGGAAGCAAAAACTGGCTTTTTCGGTCGCCATTTTTCACGAGCCTAAAATTGTGTTTCTGGATGAACCCACGGGCGGCGTTGACCCGGTTACGCGGCGGCAGTTTTGGGACCTGATTTACGACGCTTCCGACCGGGGCATTACCATTTTTGTCACCACGCACTACATGGACGAAGCCGAGTACTGCAACCGCATCTCGATGATGGTTGACGGCTACATCAAAGCACTGGATACCCCGACGAAGCTCAAACAACAGTTTTCTGCCGAAACCATGGATGAAGTATTTTTTGAACTGGCACGGGGTGCAAAACGAAAAGCCGATTAACCATGAGACAATTTTTTGCCTTTGTTATCAAGGAATTCTACCACGTTTTCCGCGACCCCAAGTCCATGCTGATGCTGTTTGGGATGCCGATCGCCCTGATCTTATTATTCGGGTTCGCCCTCACCAATGAGATCAAAAACTCGAAGATCGTTATTGGTGATTTTGCGAAGGACCCTGCTTCGCAGCGCATCATCGACAAGATTGAGGCCAGCAAGAATTTTGAAATCAAAAAATTCTTGTACGACCCACACCAAATTGAACAAGCCTTCAAGGAGGGCAACGTCAAACTGGTGGTCGTGATTCCCAACCACTTCAACGACGACTTGTTGCACCTCCACAAGGCGCAAATTCAAGTCATTGCTGATGCATCCGACCCCAATACCGCCAATACCCTGACGAATTACATCACCAACATCGTCATGGATTACCAAAAAGAGATCACACCCTTCAATGATTTGCCCCAACAAATCAATACCGAAATCAGGATGATTTACAATCCGGAGCTCAAAGGTACCACCAATTTTGTACCGGGGGTAATGGCCCTGGTGCTGCTCCTGGTTTGTGTGCTGATGACCTCGGTCTCGATTGTGAAGGAAAAAGAAAAGGGGACCATGGAGGTGCTACTGGTTTCGCCGATGCACCCGCTGATGGTGGTCATTTCCAAGGCCGTGCCCTACCTGTTTTTGTCGATCGTCAACCTTTCGGTGATTTTGCTCCTGAGTGTATTTCTATTGGATATGCCCATCAATGGTAGCATCGGATTGCTGTTTTTTGAAAGTTCACTGCTCATTCTCACTGCGCTTTCCCTGGGCTTGCTCATTTCCAACTCTGCACAATCGCAGCAACAGGCCATGCTCATTTCACTGATGGGCATGCTGATTCCGGTGCTGTTGTTTACGGGCTTTATGTTTCCCTTGGAAAATATGCCCCTGCCCTTGCAAATCATCGCCAACGTGGTGCCTTCAAAATGGTACTACATCATTGTAAAATCGATCATGATCAAGGGTTTGGGCCTTAGTGCCATTTGGAAGGAGACCCTGATTTTGCTGGGCATGACCGTGTTTTTGCTCAGCGTGAGCATCAATAAATTCAAAATTCGCCTCGGATGAGAACTTTAAGATTTTTGTTGCAAAAAGAGTTTCGCCAGATCTTCAGAAACCGGGCCTTGCTGCCAGTGATCTTCATCGCGCCGATGATTCAGTTGCTGATCATGCCCCTGGCCGCCGATTACGAGATCAAAAACATCAATATATCCATTGTAGACCACGATCACTCCGCGTATTCCCGGCAGTTGGTGTCCAAAATCAGTTCTTCGGGCTACTTTGTGATCAGCGATTATGGCTCTTCCTTCAATTCGGCTTTTCAGCAGTTTGAAAAGGATAAGTCCGACTTGATTCTGGAAATCCCACTCGGCTTTGAGCGCAATCTGGTCAAAGAAAACGAGCAAAAACTCTTCATCGCCGTAAACGCCATCAATGGCACCAAGGCCTCGGTGGGCAGTTCGTACCTGGGCAGAATTATTGCGAGTTACAACGCAGATATTCGGCTGGAAATGACGGCCAATCCGCGCATGAACCCCGTCCCAAACATCGAAGTGCCCTCCATCAATCGCTTCAATCCCTACCTGAATTATCCCTTCTTTATGGTGCCCGGCATTTTGTGTACCCTTGTGACCATGATCGGCGTGTACATGTGTGCACTGAACATAGTGAAGGAAAAAGAGGTCGGTACCATTGAGCAAATCAACGTGACGCCCATCAAAAAAATCCACTTCATCCTGGGTAAGCTAATCCCCTTTTGGGTCATTGGGGTGTTCCTTTTTTCGGTGGGCTTGTTCATCATCGCGGGTTTGGTGTACGGCATCCGGCCGCTTGGCAGTATCCCGCTGCTGTACTCCTTTTTGTTCCTCTTTCTGATCGCTGTACTCGGCATCGGACTGCTGATCTCTACCTATTCCGAAACGCAGCAACAAGCCATGTCCATCGCCTTTTTCTTCATGATGATCTTCATGCTGATGAGCGGCCTGTTCACCCCCGTCGACAGCATGCCCAATTGGGCCATCGTAATTGCTAGACTGAATCCGGTGACGCACTTCATCGAGGTGGTGCGCATGGTGGTGTTGAAAGGCAGTGGGTTCCAGGATATCAAGTACCATTTTCTGGTGATGACGGGGTTTGCGCTGTTTTTTAATAGTTGGGCGGTTTGGAATTATCGGAAGACGGCGTGAGGGAGTTGGGATTGCTTGATTGGGAAAAAATGTGGATATTTGTTTTTGCATTTTTGCAAGTTATAGAACTAAGCAGATATGGTTGCACTAGAATTTTCAGGCACAATTGAGCAAGGGGTAATTCATTTGCCAAGGGAGTACTCGGAATATGACAATGCTCAAGTAAGGATCATTGTCTTGGTTGAGAAAACTGTAGAAAAGTTATCTCAAAAGGAAAAGCTATTGGCGTTGTTTGATCAAATGAAGCAGTTGCCGATGTTCAGTAAAATTGATGATCCAACGGCTTGGCAAAAACAAATGCGGGATGAGTGGGAGTAGAGCCGTTTTGGATAGTAATGTGATCATCTTTGCTTCTAAGCAGAAGATAGACATTACCAGCATTCTTTCAAATTATGATGAGCTTTACGTTTCTGTAATTACCTACATGGAGGTATACTCATATGATTTTGGGGATGCAAGAGAAAGAATTCTAATCGATCAACTCTTTGACTTACTGATTGTAATGGAGATCAACCGATCAATTGCTGACCAATCGATTATTTATCGAAAGAACAAAACAAAAAAAATCAAACTTCCTGATGCCATCGTCCTGGCGACTGCACAATTTCTGAATGCTAGTCTTATTACTGATGATTGGGATGATTTCAGAGGGATTGATGGGAATGTGGTGGTTTTAGGTATTGATGATTTTAAAATATGAAAATATGATTGAAAACATTGAAATACAAAACTTTAAATCGATAAAAGAGGCAAACGTATTGCTCAAGAATATCAATTTACTTGTCGGCGCAAATGGTGCTGGAAAAAGCAACTTTATTTCCTTTTTAAAATTACTAGTAAGCATTAAGGATTTCAATCTAAATCGATACGTTCTTGACTCAGGATACATGAGTAATCTTATATATTTTGGCAAAAAGGATGGTATTTATTTAAGAGGAGCAATTACATTTTCACTAGGTGATGGTAAAAAGTTAAAATACCAATTTAAACTTGCCCCTGATCGTAACAATAGGGCTTATATTGATACAGAGAATCTACACGTAAGTACAAAAGACCAGAACGGTTACAAAAAAATAATTGAAGATAATCTAACTGCAGGCAGTACATTTTTTTCTGAAGGCGATCCAAATTTTAGTCAAGATTTGACTGATTGTTTTGATAGTTTAGCAATATATCATTTTCATGATACTTCAGCATTAGGCTTACGAGCAACTTCTATGATTGATAATAATTCCTCTTTGAAAGAAGATGGAATTAACTTGTCTGCTTTTCTTTATTTGATCTATCAAACACACCCTCAAACGTTTAATACAATTGAAAAAGTAATCAAATCAGTTTTTCCGCAATTCAAAAGATTTAGATTAGCGCCCGATAGAGGCAATAGTCTTTATATTAAATTAGAATGGCAGGAGGAAAGTTTTGATCAGTATCAAAACGCTTATAATTTTTCAGAAGGGACTTTAAGATTTATTGCCTTGGTAACTGTAATGTTACAGCCTAACCCTCCAAAAGTGATCATAATCGATGAACCTGAATTGGGTCTTCACCCTTCTGCCATCGAAACACTGGCAGGATTGGTACGAAAGGTTTCCGCAAAAAGTCAAATTATTTTGGCTACTCAATCGATTCAACTTGTCAATAATTTTGAGCCTGAAGATATCATTGTAGTAGATCGAGACCGTGAAAATCGCCAATCCATATTCACTCGGGCGGATGAGATACCACATATCCAATTGCAAGATTGGCTTGAAGAATATGGACTTGGCGAGATTTGGTTTAAGGGTTTAATTGGTGGTAAACCATGAAGCGACTTCGAATCGTTACCGAAGGAGGTACGGAAGAAACTTTTGTCAATGAAATCCTTCGCCCATATTTATTCGAAAAACAAATCTTTGATGTAGCTGGGCTTAGAATCCAAACCAGCCAGGGACACAAAGGTGGTTTTGTCAATTACCAGCACCTTAAAAATGACGTGAACAGAATTTTGAAAGAATCGAACGTAGTCGTTTCGACTTTTGTTGATTTTTTTCGGATTCCGACCTCTATGCCCGAGTATGAGCTTACGACCCAAGCCATCAAAGCAGATCAAAAAATAGAAATTCTGGAAAACGGCTTAACCAAGGACATCAATCATCCCAATTTTATCCCCTACATCCAAAAATTTGAATTTGAAGCCTTGCTGTTTTCAAATAATCAAGGATTTTCTAGAATGTACAACGAACCAAGTATTGCCCATGCAACCCAAGCCATCATAGACCAATACAACAACCCCGAAGAAATCAACAACCATCCCAACACTGCCCCATCCAAAAGAATCCAAAAAATTTTGGCAGAGCACGGCATGAATTACAACAAAATATTCGAGGGTAATTTGATCGCCCTGGAAATCGGCATCCACACCATCCTCGAAAAATGCCCGCGCTTCCGCGCCTGGATTGAAAAATTAATCGCAGCCTGCCAATAATTTTGCTTACCCCTCCTTACAAGCCCGATACAAATCCTGCCAACCCTCTCTACCCTTCACCACCGTCTCCAAATATTCCTGCCAAACCTCCGTATCCAGGGCCGTATCCTTGACGATGGCCCCGGTCAAGCTTGAAGCCAGATCCCGCGCCCGCAATTGCCCGTCACCAAAATGCAGGCACAGCGCCTGCCCACTATTGACTACCGAGATCACCTCGGCAGTGCTGAGCGTTGCGGTAGGCGACTTGAGTTTCAATTTGCCGTCCTCCGTACGCCCGGAGCGTAATTCTCGGAAGATGGTCACCAAGCGGCGGATTTCTTCGCTAGGCACCTTGGCCTCCGCCAAATCCAGGGCTTTGCCCAACTGGCTCACCCGGGTTTGGACAATTTCCACTTCTTCTTCCATGCTGCTAGGCAAAGGCAGAACTACAGTATTGAAACGGCGCTGCAAGGCGCTGGATAATTCGTTCACGCCCCTATCCCGGTCATTGGCGGTGGCGATGATGTTGAAGCCCCGCATAGCCTGTACTTCGGTATTCAATTCGGGGATGGGTAAGGTCTTTTCGGATAAAATCGTGATCAGCGCATCTTGCACATCCGAAGGCACCCGGGTTAACTCTTCAATGCGCACAATGGCTCCGTGTTGCATGCCGTGCATCACCGGGCTGGCAACCAGGGCTTTTTCGGAAGGCCCTTCGGCGAGTAGGCGGGCGTAGTTCCAGCCGTAGCGCAGGGCGTCTTCACTCATGCCCGCAGTGCCTTGTACCAGCAAGGTAGAGTCGCCACTGATGGCGGCAGCCAGGTGCTCGGATACCCAGGTTTTGGCGGTGCCGGGTACACCCATGAGCAGGAGCGCGCGGTCGGTAGCAAGGGTGGCCACGGCAACTTCAATCAGGCGGCGCTGGCCGAAGTATTTTGGCGTAATTTCTTCGCCGCTGTCTAGTTTGCCGCCCATCAGGTAGGTCACTACGGCCCAGGGGGATAGTTTCCAGTTGCGGGGGCGGGTGTGTTGGTCGGCTGCAGCGAGGGCAGTTAGTTCAGCAGCGTAGATGTTTTCGGCGTGTGGGCGAAGAATGTCCATGTTCAAATTCAGTTTAAAAAGCTAAAAGCACTTCCTTCCTGAGGTGCCTCTTTAGTGCCTCAGGATTCTTAGGTGGTGAAATAACTTTTTTTACCACCTAAGAATCCTAAGGCACTAAAGAGGCACCTTAGAAGTTACATAAAATATGTATTCCATCAAGGCTTGGGCCGCTTGTACCTAATCGGCGCCGCAGGCTGTGGCTTCAATACCACCCCTTTCGTTTTCATCAAGTTCATGGCCTCCTGTACGGCGCGTTCCAGCTGAGGATCGCTGCCTTTGAGCACTGCTGAAGGCGTTTGTTCCACCTCGATATCCGGCGCAATCCCTTCCCCCTCAATGGCCCATTTGCCATCCACGTCATAAAACCCACCGCGTGGGGCTACCATTCGGCCACCATCGATGAATCCGGGCGTATCCGCAGTATGAACCAAGCCACCCCAGGTACGGGTACCGACGAGTGGGCCTATGTTCATCCGTTTGAACAAGTAGGGCAATAGATCGCCGCCAGAGCCCGCCCGCTCATTGATGATCATCACCTTGGGGCCCCAGATGCCGGTTTGAGGCTGGGTAAAGGGGCGATTCCCATCCACCCGGCTATTGAAATACCCATGCAATTGTCGAGCCATGATGTCGACCATATAATCCGCTGCCGAGCCACCGCCGTTGTTCCGCTCATCAATTACCGCACCTTTTTTGTCTTGCTGCGCAAAATAGTAGCGGTTGAAATAGGTAAAGCCGGGGTTACCCGTATTCGGCACGTACACATAAGCCAGTTGGCCTTTGGACAAGGAGTCGACCTTGCGACGATTGCCTTCCACCCAATCGCGTGAGCGCAGTGGACTTTCGTTGGCCAGCGGCACCACGGTTACCAAACGGCTACCTTCCAAGTTTGGGTTTTGGTTGAGCCGCAATTTAATTTGTTTGTCGGCGCTTCCTTCAAAAAAGCTGTAGAAATTTTGCGGTGCTTTGATGGTTTTGCCGTTTACCTCCAGGATATAATCGCCCACTTTGGCATCGATACCCGGGGTAGCCAGCGGCGCCCTCAAGTCAGGATTCCAACTTTCCCCAGTGTAGATTTTTTTGATCCGGTAAAATCCGTTGACCTCCTCTATATCCGCACCCAGCAAGCCTACTGGAACATTTTTTACATCCGGGAAATCGCCCCCACTGGTGTAGGAATGCCCTACCGCAATCTCGCCACCCAGGATATCCACCACATAGTTCAGGTCGGTGCGGTGTTTGACGTGATCCACCCAGGGGCGGTACCATTTGTAAACATCGTCCCAGGGCGCGCCGTGGGTATTGTCGACGTACAAAAAGTCGCGCTGAAAACGCCAGCCTTCGCGGAAGATCTGCGTCCATTCCTGAGTTGGGTCTAATTTGAGTTGCAGGTTCAGTGTCAATTTGCCGTCGCCGGGTTTAGGCAGCGCATCGGTTTTGACAATGCCCCAGGCACCTGCGCCATTGTACAACAGCTGTTTGCGGTCAAAAGAGGTCGTCGCTGAGTTGACCCCGCTCAGGTAGACTTCAGTTTTGCGGTCCTTAAAATTGTAGCGGTGCAGGGTCTGCCCCTGTTGATTTTGGACTGCTTCCAGGTAAAAAACGTAGTCCTTCGGACCTGCCACCAGACTGGTGTAATTGCGCAGCGGCACATTGACGGGCAGGATGCGTTGTTGAATGCCATCCAGGTCGACCGTCACTGTCACTCCGGCGTCTTTGTTGGCTGAAGCGTCAGGCTTGGTTTCTGATTTTGCATCCTCTTCATCACTTTTTGGCAAAAATGGCGAAGCGTCTTTTTTGGACAAAACCACCACGTACAAGCCCCGATTGACCTGGTTGCTGTAGGCACTCATGTCAAGCCAGGAACTGCTCAAGCCGTAATCGGTACTCGCCAAGAAGTAGAGGTATTTACCGCCCGCATCCCACACTGGCGTGATGGCATCAGCCAGTCCATCGGTAATTTGCTGGCTTTGACCCGTTTCCACATTGTAAAGGAAAATGGCCTTGTACAGGTTGTTCAACAAACGGGAATAAGCGATCCACTTACTGTCGGGCGACCAAACAGGGTTCATCGTGCGCACGACATGCGTGTATGGCTCGGTATCTACTTTTTTGCTTTTCCCCGTTGCTACTTCAATGTACCAAAGCCGCAAATGAGTATCGGTGTAAGCAATGTATTTGCCATCTGGCGACCAGGCTGGACGGAAAAAGAAGGTCGGTTTTTCGATGGCAATCGCCCGTGGTTTTTCCATACCCGCCTGATCACCAATCATCAGTTGATACTCCCCGCTGGCGTCAGAAAACCAGGCGATTTTTTGCCCATCGGGCGACCAGGCTGGGTAACGATCGGCTGCTCCGCTGGATTGGGTAATGTTGCGCCAACTACCGTTTTCTTTGGGCACGGTGAAAATTTCGCCCCGGTGCTCAAACAAGGCGCGTTGCCCGCTGGGCGACAAGGAAGCATTGAGCAAGCCACCCGCGGGTACATCTTCCCAACGTGGCCGCGCATAATTGAGGTCGGCATTGACCTGGATGTTCAGTTGTTTGGCTTTGCCCGATTGGGGATCGAGCAAATGGAGGTAGCCCCCTTGCTCGTAGACCAGGCGATCGTCACAAGCGTCGATGCTTTTCACATCAAAATCCTTGTGGAAGGAAATCTGTTTCAGCTCCTTGTTGCGTGGGTCGAAGCGCCAAACGTTGTTGGCGTAGTCGCGTTCAGAGAGAAAATAGACTTGTCCTTTGTACCAGACCGGGTCAGTGTGGCGTTCGCGGTCGGTTTGAGGTGTTTGAATCAAGGAATTGTCCTTCAAATTGAGAATCCAAATCGGCTGGGCTTGCCCGCCCCGGTAATTGCGCCATTCGGGATCCCAAAAAGTAATGGGTTGGTAGGCCACGAACTGGCCATTTTCAGATACTTCGCCAAAAGATGCCTGTGGGATGGGCAGCATTTTTTCCACTCCACCTTCAACGGGTACGCTGTAAAACTGGTTGATGCAGGTCGGAACACCTGCACGGCCCGAGCGAAAGAGTACCGATTTCCCATCGGGCATCCAGCCTTGTACTACATCGTCGCCGGGATGCCAGGTCAAACGTCGGGGCGCGCCGCCTTCGGTCGGCATCACAAATACATCGGTGTTGCCGTCGTATTGCCCGGTGAAGGCGATCATTTTTCCGTCGGGTGAAAAATGGGGGAAACTTTCGGTGCCTTCGTGGGTGGTCAGGCGCTGGGCGTCACCTCCTTCGCGGTCGACCAGCCAAAGGTCGTCAGCGTGTACAAAAACGATGTGTTTGTTGCTGACACTGGGTTGGCGGAGCAGGCGGGTGCCTTGGGCGAACGAGCCAGCAGTAATGGCCAAAGCCAGGCAGAGAAAAAAGAAGTGGATGTGGTATTTCATTGGTTAGGCGATTTGATCGAGTGGGGAAGATAGGCAAAATTGGAAGATTTCTTTGGAACGGAAATGAAATAAAGTAAACAAGTTGACTAAGCTATTTTTTGATTTGGCAAGACAGGAGGAAGGCGCATAGTAGGCCTACGCAACTGACGAGTAACGCAGCAAAATCAGAAAAGAGCCAGTCAGATGTTTACTTTATTTTATTTCCGTTCCTTACCTTTAGCCGCTGATCTCACGCTCAAATTCCAAGCCAATTTATGAACCTGTCTGACCTTTGCACCCAAACCCTTGCCCTCGTGCAAGAAGTAGCCGTATTCATTTCCAACGAACTAGGCAAAGTAGAAACAATCGAAGTCAAAGCCGAGCAGTTCAACAACCTGGTCAGCTATGTGGATAAAACCTCCGAGCAAAAACTGATTGCTGGTTTGAGCGAAATTTTGCCCGGTTCTGTCTTTTTGGCCGAAGAGCAAACCACCGAACAGGCCCAAGGTGAATGGCGCTGGATCATCGATCCGCTGGATGGCACCACCAATTTTTTGCACCAATTGCCTTGTTTTGCCATCAGTGTTGGTTTAGAACACCATGGAGAAATGGTGTTGGGCGTGGTACATGAGATCAGCCGCAGCGAATCTTTTTATGGCTGGAAAAACGGCGGGGCTTACCTCAACGGCAAACGCATCCAGGTGAGCCAACGGAATGGATTGAAGGAAGCCTTGATTTCTACCGGATTTCCCTACCACGATTTTAACCGGATTGAAGCCTACCAAAAAGTCAGCGAATACCTCATGCGCAATACGCGTGGGATTCGGCGCTGGGGCGCGGCGGCGGTGGATTTGGCTTATGTGGCTTGTGGGCGTTATGACCTGTTTTTTGAATACCACCTCCAACCCTGGGATGTTGCGGCAGGCGGATTGTTGATTTTGGAAGCAGGGGGGCAGGTGAGTGATTTTCAGGGTGGAAAAGAAAAATGCTGGACGGGGGAGGAAATGTTGGCGGGGTCGCCGCAGGTGATGGCGGAAATCAAAGGGGTGTTCGCGGAATATTTTGGGTAAACCAAATGCATGCCCAAATTGTATTACCATCTACCAAAATAATCTGCAAATGACCATTGACATCTGGTCGGACGTTGCTTGTCCGTACTGCTATATTGGCAAACGCCACCTGGAAGCTGCTCTGGCTCGGTTCCCACACATGGAGGAAGTGGAGATCAAGTGGCGCAGTTTTGAACTTGATCCACAAGCTCCGGCAAAATCTTCGGGCGACCTCTACGATATGCTCTCCCACAAATACCGCATGCCCCGCCAACAAGCTCAGGAAATGACCCGTGGAGTCGAAAACATGGGCCGTGGAGTAGGCATCGACTTTGATTTTGCCCAGGCGGTGCCCGTTAATACCCTGAACGCGCATCGTTTGATCCACCTGGCCGCTGAACATGGACTGCAAGATCAGGCCAAAGAAGCCTTACTCAAGGCGTATTTTACAGAAGGAAAGGACTTGTCAGATTTGGCGATTTTGGTTCAAATTGGCACCCAACTGGGTTTGGATGCTCAAGTGGTAAAGGAAACACTCAACTCCAATGCCTTTGCCGAAGCGGTGCGGGCGGATGAGGAGTTTGCTTATGAAATTGGAGTACAGGGCGTGCCGTTCTTTGTGTTTGATCAAAAATATGCCTTGCGGGGCGCGCAGCCGGTAGAGGCATTTGTGCAGACACTGGAGGCGGTTTGGGAGAAAACGCAGGTTGCTGTAGCCGAGAGTGGCGAGGCTTGTGATGTGGATGGGTGTGAGTAGATATGCTTAGGGGGTTGCCAGCGGATCAAATAATTTCTAAAGCGACATGAATAGCAGCGCGGAGAACGCTGATTGGGCGGATTTACGCGGATTTTGATCCCGCCTGCGGCGTGATAGGCTAGCCACAAATTGCACAAATTTTCACAAATTCAGGCACAAACTTCGTTTGCGCAAATGAGCACCGACACGAACGCAGTGAGTGTTCAATTTGTGAAAATTTGTGCAATTCGTGGCTAGAAAAACTTTTGCCGCAGGCAAAAGAAAATCCGCGTAAATCCGCCCAATCAGCGTTCTCCGCGTTGCTATTGTGTCGCTTTTGGTTTAGTTTGAATTGGAGCAGGAGAAGACGCACGGCCGTGCGTCTCTAAGGTCTGGTATTGTGCGTTGACTCCCAATTTTGGCAGGTGCCCATTTATTTTTTGGCAGGAATGTACCAGCGATTCTTTTTCAGATCCACTCCCCCACCCATTTCTTCCTGGACGGCCCGATCGACAATAAAGACCCCAATTTTGGCCATGTTGTCAAAAGTATCAATCCCATTGTTCGGGAAACCGACGCGGGTACGGTGGATGTTGAACTGGTTGGCGAACTTGCGTCCAAAAGCTTTTTCCACCCCTTCTTTGCCCAGCATAAAACCCAATAGGCCACCCCAAGTGGCCGTGGGATTATCGGAATCCCAGCCCGCCAGGGCACCAATTTTGATGGTTTCTTTCAGGTCCCCTTCGCCGTACAACAGGCTGATGATGCTGGAGGCAAAGTTGATGCCTGCGGCAAAACAAGCGTTGCAGTAGCGGTTTTGGGAGGTCATGGTGTAGCCGTCGGCTTGTTCTACCTGATAACGTTGATAGACCTCGTCACGGGTCTGTTCCCAAGGGACGCCAGCTTGATAGCGGCTTTTGACGAAGTCGTACATTTTGGCGGAGTAGGAGTTCTGCGGCAGGTGCTTGCGCGCCTCGTCGGCCATCCATTGCAAGTTTTCTTTGCTGGATTTTTTGGGATCGGCGGAGGATGCCAAGGAGTACATGATGACGTAAAACTCGGAAATCCACTGGGCGTTTTCGCGGGCGGTGGTTTGAATGGGCAGTTGCGCCATTTTGAGGGCCACATCGGGGCGAGTGGGCGCGAAAAATCCAAAAATTTCAGTGGTGAGTTGGGCGTCGATCATGTCGTACTCGGGGTTGTTGGCGGGGTCGCTGGTAGCGGGCGGTACCATGCCGGTTCTCATCAGGTCAAAAGCTTTTTGATTGGATACCCAGAGGAAGTTTTCTTCTTCAGCCTTGATGTGTTTGAGCCAACCTTCGCGGATTTGGGCACCACTCAATATGGAGGTTTTGTTGCCGTACAGTAGTGCTTGATAAATGTATTCAATGTCGGTATCGTCATCGGCGCCCCACAGGCCGCCTTCTTTTTCCAGCACAAAATCCAGGGTTGGCGACCACTTGCTGACGGTGGTTTTGTCCCAAATGTTGGGTTGATCGGCTTTGCCCCAATCGGCGCGGGTGTAAAAAGGCCCAGTTTTGATTTCCCCGATGTTGCCAATTTTGTCCATTTCGGTGACCAGCCCCGTCCAGTTGGCGATGCATTGGCCGAGCCAGAAACCGTAGAGTTTTTGGTGGTAGCTGGCGCGGGAGAGGACGCGATCGGTGGGTTTGGGGCGGTAGGATTGGTAAGTGAGTTGGGGGTCGCGAAGAAAAATAGAAGTCTTGCTAGAGTCTGCTTTTTTAAGACTATTGCAGGCGCTTATGCTTACCACAAGGAGTAAGCAAGCAATGAAGGAAGGGCTTTGGCGATGCATGGCAAAGTTTTCGAATTGAAGGGACTGTTCCGCAAAGGGCACTAAGCCCTGCGCAAATTTAACCAAAATATCCTTCAGTTCAGGTGGCTGAAAATTAAAACCTAATACTTTATATCTAGCAGTTTTAGGGTAAAGTTCCCTTCCAGTTTTGTGGAGCCATCAAGAATTTTGATGTACCCTTTAACGACAATTACCTTGTCTGTTTTCAAATCAGATGAAAGCACCTCTTGCCTTTTGATCAATTTCACCACATCAATACGACAAACATCATCCGAATTCAATCCGTAATTGGAACGGACTATTTCCCCTTCATTAAAAATGGTAATTCTTAAAGAAGGCTCTTCCGTTTCTGCATCAAGTAATTGCTGACCATCAAAGGTTTTTACCCAATCATAAGTTGGCCTACTTTCTCCAAAAGAAAAACCAAATAGAATTCCCTTAGATTGCGAAACAGGATTTCCAAAAACGCTTCTTTGTCCATAAGTCGTTTGATCAGTAGCAAAGATTTTTCCTTTTTCTAAAATAATCTGGTTATTTGAAAAACTGAAAGGCTGGTCATTATAAGTACCTGTAAAACCAAAAACAATGGATTCTTGCAAATCATCCTTTGTACAGCTTAATTGAAGAGACAAGAATAGAACAGCCAGTATTATTTGAAATTTTTTCATCGAGATCAACTTTATTTTAGCCATGCATTGAATTATTTGACGATAAATTGATCCGTTTAGTTTAGGATGAGAGCAGTTTAACTAAGTACTTATCTTTTTGAAATCCTTGAAGATGGCATAAAAATACCTTAATTTTGCAGTGGATTCTGAAACTCCCATGTGGACGGTTATGCCTAACGGCGAAGGAAGTAGGAGTCCCCCAGGGTAGAATTTCTATCCCTTTTTTGTTTAAAGCTAGCAGCTTTTGCAATGGTTGCAACATAAAAAAGTGGCCACCCAACTTCCACGTCGAGCAGCCACTTTCCTTTATTTTATATCAATTACGCCTTCTCTTCCACCGGCTTTTCTTCCTCTTTTTCATCATCCTCATCATCATCCACCGGCTCTGGCGGCAAAGTAATTGCTCCTTCATAAGGCGTTTTGCCAAAGGTCAGCCCCTTCTTATCCGTGTGGATGTAGATGGTATCGCCAAGGCTAGCTTCGCCGCTCAGCACCAGTTTCGACAATTCGTTGATCACGTCCTTTTGCAGCACGCGCTTCATTGGGCGGGCACCAAACTGCGGGTCGTAACCCATGTCGGCCAGCATGGTTTTCGCCTCCTCGCTTACTTTGAGGATGATGCCTTGTCTGGCCAGCATTTTTTGGGTCTTTTTCAACAAGAGTTCCAAAATTTGCTTGATCTCGTCCTTGTTTAGCGGCAGGAAGAGGATTTGTTCGTCGATACGGTTGAGGAATTCCGGGCGCAGGTTTTCCTTCAGCAGATTGAACACTTCTTCCTTGGTGGTCGCGATGATTTCCGTGCGGTGTTTTTCACCCATTTCTTCCAGGTCTTCAAAGTTCTCCATGATCAGGTCGGCTCCCATGTTGGAAGTCATGATGATGATGGTGTTTTTGAAGTTGGCGACCCGGCCTTTGTTGTCGGTTAGGCGGCCATCGTCCAGCACTTGCAGCAGGATATTGAAGGTATCGGGGTGCGCTTTTTCGATCTCGTCCAGCAGGATGATGCTGTACGGGCGGCGGCGTACCGCTTCCGTCAATTGCCCACCTTCGTCGTAGCCCACGTATCCCGGAGGTGCACCCACCAGGCGCGACACCGTGTGTTTTTCCTGGTATTCACTCATGTCGATGCGGGTCATGGCCTTTTCATCGTCAAAGAGTACTTCGGCGATGGTTTTGGCCAATTCAGTTTTACCCACCCCGGTTGGGCCCAGGAAAATGAAGGAACCAATCGGACGCTCGGCGTCCTGCAAACCCGCGCGGCTGCGGCGAATGGCATCAGAAACAGCTTTCACCGCTTCGTCCTGGCCGATCAGGCGCTGGCCAATTTCGTCTTCCAGACTGAGCAGTTTATCCTTCTCACTCTGGGTCATTTTATCCACCGGAATCCCCGTCCAACGGCTCACAATGTAAGCGATGTCGCTGGCCGTTACTTTGTCGTTGGTAAAACGATCGTCTTCGGGCAAAGCAGCCAGTTTTTCCTCGGCGACTTTCAGCATTTGTTTCTGGTCTTCCAGTTCGCCGTAGCGGATTTTAGCTACCTTTTCGTAATCGCTGGCGCGTTCGGCGCGTTCAGCCTGGATTTCCAGTTCTTCCATCCTTTTTTTGATGCCCTGGATGGTGTCGACGATCTCCTTTTCATTTTTCCAACGGGCCATCAAGGAATCGCGCTTTTGCTTGGCATTCGCGATGCTTTCTTCGATGGCGTCCTGTTGTTTTTTGTTCTTTTCCCGTTTGATGGCCTCACGCTCGATTTCGAGTTGGCGCACCTTGCGGTCCCACTCGTCGATTTCTTCGGGCAGGGAGTCCAGTTCCAAACGCAAACGGGCTGCTGCCTCGTCGATGAGGTCGATGGCCTTATCGGGCAACTGGCGGTCGGAGATGTAGCGTTGGCTCAACTCCGCGGCGGCAACCAACGCCTCGTCCATGATCTCGATCTTGTGGTACACCTCGTAGCGCTCTTGCAAACCACGCAGGATCGAGATGGTATCTTCTACACTAGGTTCATCGATGAGCACTTCCTGGAAGCGGCGCACCAGGGCCTTGTCTTTTTCGAAATATTTCTGGTATTCGTCCAGGGTAGTGGCACCGATGGTACGCAGTTCGCCACGAGCCAGGGCTGGTTTGAGGATGTTGGCGGCGTCCATGGCACCGTTGCCTCCACCTGCACCAATGAGGGTATGGATTTCATCCACAAACAGGATGATGGTGTCGTTGGAGTCGGTCACTTCCTGAATCACCCCCTTGAGGCGCTCTTCAAATTCCCCTTTGTATTTGGCTCCAGCAATCAGTGCGGCAATGTCCAAGACGAAGATTTTTTTGCTCTGCAAACTCTCGGGTACATCCCCTTTCACGATGCGCCAGGCCAGACCTTCCACAATGGCGGTTTTACCTACCCCCGCTTCCCCGATGAGGATAGGGTTGTTCTTTTTGCGGCGGGAAAGGATGTGCAACACGCGGCGAATTTCTTCATCGCGGCCCACGATGGGGTCGAGTTTGCCGGTTTCGGCGCGTTCGTTGAGGTTGATGGCGTATTTGGCCAGGGCGTTGTAGCTGTCATCCGAACTTTGGTCGGTCACTTTCTTGCCTTTGCGCAGTTCGGTGATGGCGCCGCGCAGCAGTTGTTCGTTGGCACCGAGTTCTTTGAGCAGTTTGGCACCAGAGTCGTCTCCTTGCAGGATACCGAGCAACACCAGCTCTACGGAGATGTATTGGTCTCCAAATTCTTTGAGCAGGGCTTTGGCTCTACTGAGGGATTTGTTGGCGTCGTTGGTCAAAAACTGTTTGTCCGAACCTTCTACCTTGGGATACTTGAGCACCGCCTCGTCCAACTTGCGGCGCAGCATGTCAAGGTTTACATCGGCTTTACCGAGTAAAAATCCGGCTACACTTTCGTCGGTTTCAAGGATACCCTTGATGAGGTGTACAGTATCCACCTGCTGCTGGTCCATTCCCGCTGCAATTTGCTGGGCTTTCAGGATGGATTCCTGCGCTTTTATGGTGAAATTGTCGTAGGTCATTTCGTTTTGTGCTTTTTATTTGGCTAATATCTGATGTTTTTGTCAGTATTAGAGGGTATAGCAAAAGATTTGCCAAGGTGAT
>NZ_JANRKL010000116.1:0-6278 GCF_033763495.1 Haliscomenobacter sp.
TTTGTTGAACCGCTACTACAAGAAGACTACTCGTACGTCTATCAAGAAGTTGCGCAGCATGAAGGACAAGACGGAGGCGGTAGGTTTCTTGCCAAAAGTGATCCAAATGATCGACAAACTGGCAAAGAAAAACACTTGGCATAAGAACAAGGCAGCCAACCTGAAGAGCAGCTTGATGAAGCACGTTGCTCACTTGGGTTAAGCTTATGACATACCCCCGGTCTCTATTGATCGGGGGGCTTCTCGCTTGTGGAAAAGTCAAAAAAAGAACAAATCTACGAAGCCGCCGCGCGCCTGTTCCGGGACAAAGGATACCAGGCCACCTCTATGCGCGATCTGGCTAAGGAAGTAGGTCTTCGCGCTTCCAGTCTTTACAATCATTTTCCATCCAAGTCTGACGTTCTTCGCGCAATTTGTACCAACAATGCTCAGCGTTTCCTTTCCGGCATGTTGGAGGTGGAGTCCCTTGATGCGAGTGCTACCGAAAAACTCACCCGCCTGATTCGGCTGCACATCCAACTGTCGCTCGAAGACGTCACCTCTGTCACCGCCTTCAACGACGAATGGCGGCACCTCGAAGAACCTCACCTGAGCGAATTCCTGCAATTGCGCAAAGATTATGAGAGCCGTTTTCAGGCGATTATTAGCACTGGAGTGGCGAGTGGGGAGTTCAAACCGGTCAATCCGCTGATTTTGTCGTATACACTGTTCTCGTCCCTGCGCTGGTTGTACGATTGGTACAAGCCGGGTAAGAAGATTACGGCGGAGATGCTGGAGGAGGAGTTGTTGGTGATTTTGCTGGAGGGGGTGAGGGTGTGAAAACAAATTAATCTTACTTCACTTTGAGTTTTAGTTTATTTGGATTGTAATCATTGGAATTAGTTATTAATGTCTTACAGCCTAGCCAAGATAATCGTTCTTTAAGTTTTTGCCATTGAACACTTCGCTTGGCAGCAAGACGCTTTTGACGACTTGGCAATGGATCTTCTTCTTTCCAAAGAATAACATAAACACTCTTTTGTCGATCTTGGATCAAGTTCAAGTATGTTTGCCAAAATATTTCGTAGTTAACTGATGCTCTACAGCTAGCTGAAATGGTTGCTAATGTACCAACTATCTTTTTAGCCACCTCAATGTCCAATGGTTCTTCTCGCTTATTTTCATGCGTTTTAAAGCCTCGAAAATCTTTCACTTCAATGGCGACAAATGTATCTTCATTTAATATCCCTGTGAAATCAACACCTCTGGTTTCGGGAACCTCGTCTTTTATTTTTTCATAATCAGGATGTTTATCAAATTTGATAACTTGGCTCCAGGCCTGATCATCAAAATCAAATTCCAGTTTATCTTCTTTTAAAATCATCCTTTCACGTTCATTGATTGATAAAATAACTCTTCCTCAATTTTATAGAAGCGTGAATATTCATCCAAAATACTGTTGTGCTGGATTTCTGGCAGGGTTTCAGCCGATTCAATCTGAGTACCTTCCTGTGTTTTATACAAGGAATGAAAGCGGATAGCAGGAGTTTCGGGCTGCACTTCGCGGTATTCGGCTGCCAAAGAAAGGGTATGACTGAGCAAATAATCATGAGTAGCGACGAAAATTTGGCAACCAGCCTTGGCTAGAGTTTGAAGGAACTTCGCTACTAAAACGATGTACTTAGGATTAAGCCCAGCTTCGGGTTCGTCCCAAAAAATGATACTATCCTTCGTTAAAGAGCCGTTCATGATCAAATAAATCAGTTGAGCTAATTTATTGATGCCATTGGCGACTAATTTGGTGTTATGGACTTGGTCTTTAGTAAAGGCAATTAAAAACTCATCACCGTCGCGGACGACTTCAAAGCCAAGTTCATTTTCTAACTCCCGGATTAAAAGTTTTTGCTCTTTTAATTTATCTCCTTTCAGGGGAAGTGGAGCTAGTTTTTTGGCTAAAAGATAATAGACATAGTCGATTGAGCTTTCACGGTTTTCGTACGCGGGAATAAAACCTTTGTACCAAGAGAGCATTTCATTTACAGGTATGAAGATTAAGTCTTGTGTCTCAGTGATTAGGGGGCTCAATTGAATATTCCAATCTATTTTGATATTTCTTTTTAGTAGAACTTTATCAGTAATTCCAAATAAGTTTAAGAAAAAATCTTGGTTGGTACTTTTTTGAACCCCTTCTAAGAGTGTTTGAGGAAGTTTTGGAAACAAAAGTGTAGGGTAAGATAAAGATGAAAAGGAGCCTTGAAACTGAGCACTAGCCAGGGCAAGAGAGATTTTCAACAAATGCGTCTTCCCCAACCCGTTCTCCCCAATAATCACATTGATTCCTTCTGAAAAACTGACATCCAAATCAGCAAAACAGGTGAAATTGCTCAAACTAAGCCCTTCTATCTTTCCTTGATTGGCAACCATTTAATTTTTTTTATTCAAAGATAGTTGAAAATCGCTTAAGTAGCAAAGCGCAATGCGGTACATCTTATTACTTGCCATTCGGCCATGCAAATATATAGTTATGGCAAGTAATTTTGAGGCATTACTCGCCATAAGTGCTTGCAAGTGTATAGTTATGGCGAGTAATACTATTGGACACCCGTAAGGCAAGGTCGATAAATCCTGTTCTTTAACGTAACGCGAGCCCCGCTAGGGGCGCAATATGGGTAGAAAACAACCGCCCGATGTTTTCCCGAGTCCCGTAGGGACGTGATGTGGGTATTTTAAGGAGGAGATCCCCATATTTCGTCCCTCTCGGGACTTTGGGAATATCCGGAATTATAGATGGCTACCCAAATTTCGCCTCTAGCGGGGCTTGTCGGCATGTTCAAAACAGACCCGATCGGCCTAATTGGGGGCAGCCACATAGGGCTGCCGCTACGAGTTCATCCCCAACAAATCCCCCACCAATTCCGTCTCCTTCACCAATTCCTCCAATTTTTTCGGCACCCGAAAACGTGAACCATGCTTTTCCCGCAAATACTTACATCGCGCCACAAAAGCCTCCAGGCCATAATCCGCGATGTACTGAATCGTGCCGCCTTTAAATGCCGGGAAGCCCCAGCCGTAAATGCTGCCCAGGTTGGCTGCTGCGATGGAATTGATGACCCCTTCCTGCATACACCACACCGCCTCTAATACCTGTGAAATCAAGAGGCGATCGATGAGTTCCTGGCGTTCAAAGGTGCTAAGCTGGGGGCCGAAATGGGTGCTCAGTTCCGGCCACAAGTGGCGTTGACCGTCTTCGGTGTATTCATAAAAGCCTGCCTTTTTGTTGCGACCAGGACGGGTGAATTCCTGCAACATTTTGTCCAGTGCTTCCACGGCAGGGTGGGGGATGTATTTGGGGCCATAGTGCTCTCCCGCCTGGCGTTCGTAGTTGAGCACGAGGTTGAGGCCCAGGTCGTCGGCCAGGGCGAGGGCACCCTTGGGCATTCCAGCCTGGCGGCCCAGGTTCTCAATCAGTGCGGGTGGGTAGCCTTCTTTGAGCATGGTAATGCCTTCCAGAATGTAGGTATTTTGCACCCTTGCGGCATAAAAACCCCAGTCGTCCTTGACGATGATGGGCGTTTTTTGGATGGCTTTGACAAAGTCGAAGGCGCGGGCCACCGTTTCCTCCGAAGTACGCGCACCCCGCACAATTTCCACCAGTGGCACTTCATCGGCTGGGTGAAAAAAGTGCAAACCCACGTAATTGTCAGGGCGCATGGACACTTCGGCCAATTTGGTGATGGGAATGGATACCGTATTGCTGGCCATAAAGGAATACTCATCCATAAAGGCTTCGGCCTCCTTGGTGACTTTTTGTTTGACCATTGCGTTTTCAAAAACGGCCTCGATGACCAGGTCGCAGGTTTCAAACTCGCGGGGATCTTCCGTGGTGATGATGCGTTGCAACAGTTGATCCCGTTCGATTTTGCTCATTTCCCCGCTTTGCACCAGCGGATTGAGTTTGTTGCGCACGTACTCACGGCCTCGTTCGGCGATCAGTTTGGACACGTCTTTCATCACTACTTCCAGGCCATTGCGCAGGCAAGCGTAGGCAATACCGGAACCCATCATGCCCCCGGCACCAATCACCCCTACTTTTTTGGGCCTAAACTTGCCAAACCCCCGCGGGCGATTCAAGCCGTGGCGGATGTAATTGCTGTCGAACCAAAAGGCTTTGATCATGTTTTTGCACTGCTTGCTCATCACCAGCTGGGTGTAGTAGCGGCTTTCAATGCGTTCGGCGGTATCAAAATCCACTTTGGAGCCTTCGGAGAGCACATTCAAAATGGCCTGCGGTGCCGGGTAATTGTGGTGGGTTTTGGCAGCGAGGCGGGCGGCTTCAGCGCGGATGAAATCGGCTACTGGGGCGTCTTTGGCTGAACCTCCGGGGATGCGTTCACCGCTTTGATCCCAGGGGCGCCGACTTTCCTTGTTGCTCAATAGCCAGGTTTTGGCCATCTCCAGCATTTCCTTCTGGTTGGGCGCCAAATCGTCGATGATGCCAACCCGCAGTGCCTCTTGAGGAGAGTACAAACGGCCGCTGCTGATGATGTGATTGGCCTTTTCGATGCCCAACAACCACATCAAACGTATAATTCCACCTCCACCAGGGATCAAACCCAGTTCTACCTCTGGCAAACCCAGTACAATGCGTGGATCATCTACCGCAATGCGGTGATGGCAGGCCAGCGCTACTTCAAATCCCGTGGCAACAGCACTTCCATTGAGGGCAGCAACTACCGCAACCCCGGGACTTTCAAGGTCCCGCAGGAATTTTTTCATTTTTTCACAAAAAGCAAATACCTCGGCTGGATCGTAGGTTTGGTACAAATAATCCAGGTCCCCACCAGCCAGGAAGGTTTTTTTCCCGGAGGTTAAAATCACCCCCTTGAGTGCACCCCTTTTTTTATCCGCCTTCAATTGTTCCAAAACAGGAACAAAGGCCTCGAAGATTTCGTGATTGATCACGTTCCGGGGCCGCCCTTTCATGTCGAGGGTGAGGGTGACAATGTTATCGGTATCTTTTTTGTAGTAAATCATATCGTAAAATTCCGTAGAGGCAGCCCTATGTGGCTGCCTAGACAAGGGCATCCACCTATGGTTGCCCGTACGATTAAATTCGTTCAATAATTGTTGCCACGCCCATGCCACCACCAACACAAAGCGTAACCGCGCCCGTTTGTATATCCCGGCGCTCCATTTCATCCAATAAAGTGCCTAGCAAAATTGCACCCGTAGCGCCCAAAGGGTGGCCCATGGCAATTGCCCCACCATTCACATTTAAACGTTCGGATGGAATATCCAGGTCACGTTGAAATTTCAAGACTACCGCGGCAAAAGCCTCATTGCATTCCCAAAGGTCGATGTCCTTAGCCTGCATTTTGGCGCGTTGAAGGGCTTGTTTCGCTGCTGGCCCCGGGCCGGTAAGCATCAAAGTTGGTTCCACACTGGCATTGCCAACAGAAATAATCTTGGCGCGTGGTTTTAGGCCCAAGGCCTGGCCTTTTTCTTGGCTGCCGATTAGCACCACTGCGGCAGCATCCACTATACCTGAGGAGTTGCCTGCTGTATGCACGTGGTTGATTTTTTCTACCAGCGGGTATTTGTGCAAAGCCATATCGTCGAAACCCAACGCACCTATAGCAGCAAAAGAGGGCCGCAGGCGTTGCAGGATGTTTGCGTCGGTATCGGGCCGGGCGTATTCGTCATGATCCAGGATAAGCAAGCCGTTGCGGTCGTAAATTGGGACCAGAGATTTGGCAAAATACCCGGCCTGCATGGCTTCGGCCGCGCGTTGATGGCTACTCAGTGCAAAGGCATCTACATCTTCGCGGGAAAAACCTTCAAGGGTTGCAACCAGGTCGGCGGAGATGCCTTGAGGAATATAATCGGCACGATTGATCAATTCGGGATCGTACATTAAGGGCCCGGCGTCGCTACCCATGGGCACCCGGCTCATACTTTCCAGTCCACCCGCTACCAGCAGGTCACCCCAGCCAATTTTGATTTTAGCGGCAGCCAGATTGATGGCTTCCAGGCCGGAGGCACAAAAACGATTAATGGTCAGCCCACCTACATTTTGGTGCCAGCCTGCATGAATGAGCGCTGCCTTGGCGATGTTGAAGCCCTGGTCGTCGGTTGGGGTGACGCAGCCAATGATAGCATCATCTACTTCTTTTGTATCCAGTTGATTGCGCAGTCGGAGCTTTTCCAGGGCAGTGCCCAGCAAGTCCAGTGGTTTGACTTCGTACAATGATCCGTTGGTTTTTCCACGACCACGCGGGGTACGCAGGGCGTCGAAAATA
>NZ_JANRKL010000117.1:0-51842 GCF_033763495.1 Haliscomenobacter sp.
CATGACCTGATTGTAGTAGTACGTGATGAGTGTGGTAACTTGAGTGTACCAACCCGGATTCCATTCACAGTTGAAGACTGCAAAGGTCCAGCCCCAATCTGTATCAACGGCTTGAGCACTGAACTGATGCCTGATGGCAACGGCGGTGGCATGATGGCGGTATGGGCTTCTGATTTCGTTGCTTCGAAGATTTACGATTGCAACGGTCAAGGACCAGAAACCAAGAATGGCTTGAAACTGGTGACCAAGTACTCACTGAACCGCGTAGGTGAGCCAGTAGTAGCTACTCAAACAGGTTTGAACCTGACTTGTGCCGACAAAGGCAAAGTAGTTCTGGTGGAATTGCACGCATGGGATGAAGCTGGTAACCACGACTTTTGCGTAACCTACATTGAGGTACAGGACAACAACACTGTTTGTCCAGCCCCAGCGGATAAGGTGAAGATCGCGGGTACCATCGCAACCGAAGGATCAGGCAATATGCAAGGGGTATCGGTGACTTTGAGTGGCAGTGGCACGCAGAATGACATGACGGGCACGGATGGGAACTACGAGTTTGTGAACATCACGAAAGGAGGTGACTTCACGGTGACACCACAACTGGACAAAAACCACCTGAACGGGGTATCGACCTTCGACCTGGTGTTGATCCAAAAACACATTTTGGGCGTACAGGCTTTGAACAGCCCCTACAAGCTGATTGCGGCGGATGCGAACAACTCCAAATCGATCTCGACCCTGGATCTGATTCAGATCCGGAAGTTGATTTTGAACATCGACACCCGTTTTGGAAACAACACTTCCTGGCGCTTTGTGGATGCCTCATACCGCTTCCCGAATGCCACGAACCCTTGGTCGACGAGCTTCCCCGAGGTAGTGAGTGTGAATGACCTGGTGGGGAACGTCAAAGCGAACTTTGTAGCGATCAAAATCGGGGATGTGAATGCGAGTGCGAGTGTGAATGGAGCGACGAGTGCAGAAATCCGCACGAGTGAGGACTTCAAATTGAAGACTCAGGAGCAAAACCTGAAGCCAGGCAATGAATACAAAGTGAGCTTCACAGCAGAAGACCTGCAACGCATCCAGGGTTACCAGTTTGCGCTGAACCTGGATCAAAGCGTGGTGGAGCTTGTGGACATCGAATACGGCGTAGCCAAGGCGGAGAACTTCGGGGTGTTCAAAAACGAAGGCATCATCACCACCTCGTGGAACAGCAAATACGAGCCAGGGGCATTGTTTACGCTGGTTCTCCGTGCAAAAGCAGACAGCAAGTTGAGCCAAAGTATGAGCCTCAACCGCATGGTATCTCCAGAGGCTTACAGCCAGAACAACGAGCACCTGGGTATCGCCTTGAACTTTGAGGGCATCCAGGCCACAGCAGCCTACGAACTGAAACAGAACATGCCCAACCCATTCAATGATGAAACGGTGATTGGGTTTACGCTGCCCAAGGCTACAAAAGGAACCTTGACGGTGAGAGATGTGAAGGGAGCTGTAGTGTACAAAGTAGAGGGCAATTATGCCAAGGGCAACAACCAAGTCACGCTCAAGAAGGAGCACTTGGGGGCAAGTGGGGTGTTGTACTATACTTTGGAAACAACCGACTTTACGGCTACGAAGAAGATGATTATTTTGGAGTAAATCAAATAATCAAATACAAAGGTCATAAAGGGCGATTTAGTCTTTTGTGACCTTTTTTTATTTACAGAAAGAGATAGTAGAATACCGCTATTTAAGTATTGTGCCGTACCGTTTTTTACATTTATTTTGTTAAATATTTATTAAACACCGATTTAAAATCAATTCCCATGCAAATTTTTATCCCAAGAACTGATTTAGTCAAATCTATGCTGTTTTCTTGTGTGTTATTTGTTGTGTTTTTCCAAGTTCCACGATGGACTTCAATAACACCAACGGAATCCTTTCCTCCCTCCGAACCCGAAATTGTGTTTCATTGTACCGATTGGGTCACAGATACTTTGCCTAGTTACGATTTGGATTTTGCCCTAAACAATCCCAAAACCATCGGCAATCCAGATATGTTGGCTTCACCCCAAGCTTCCTCACAATTTCCCCAAACCATTCCAAATGCCGATTGGAGCATTAAAGATGGAGCAGAACCTTGCAACTTGGAAATTAAAAATTTAACCACAGACAGCATTCGCAATTTGGGTTTTCTGTATGCTAGCGTGAAGGGGGGAGCAGACATTTGCCAAATGAGCCTAACCTGGCGGGATAGTGTAGTGTATTCTAGCTGCCAAGAAATGCAAAATGGAGAGATTTATGCGCGGATTTATCGAAGGTGGAGTGCGATTTGTCAGGGTATAAAAAAGGATACAGTTCAAGTGATCGCATTTGAACGACCTCATTTGCAGAATTTTCGTTTTAATGGAGATGGCCGTGATATTTTTGATCGAGTAGCGACTTATGAAGCATGTGCACCCGATAAAAGTTTGATCAAAAAAGAAGATGTCACTCCTTTTGTACCTAGTTTTCTTTACCCACGAAATATTTTTATTGAACAAATTGGAGGGAAATATGCAGTTCAAATAAAAGATAAGGAGTTCCCAATCTGTGGTGGTAAAGGCGTAAAAATTGCCAGGGAATTATACGTACTTGATTCTTGCAGCGGAGTCTATATCGACACTTTCCAAATATTAATTCAGGTCGGCGCTTTCAATGGTCCTTCGATTATCGTTTCTACAACGATTCCAGAACTTAACCTAGATTCGTTGAATTGTAGTGCTTCTTTTTTTGCTACCGTTGAAGGATTAAAAAGCACATTTGGAGTGGAAGTTACAGGCTGCCATTTAGGCAATGTTAGCTTATCCATCAAAACTAAAAAGGAGTCAGGGGATGAGTGGCCGACTGTAAACTACCCTGTCAAGAATAAACGCGTAACTGGATTACCTCCTGGACTTCATCGGGTATTTGTTAACGCATTTGATGGGTGTTTTGGCGCAAACCAGGATTCATTTGATTTTGTAGTCAAAGACAAAGCCGGCCCCAAACCCATCTGCGTCAACGGCTTACCCATTACCTTGCAACCTGATGGCCAAGGCTGGGGGAAATACACTCTCCAAGCAACTGATTTAATCGCTGCGGGCATCTACGATTGTTATGGTCAAGGTCCAGATACGAACTCGAATGGACAACAATTGATTACCCATTATTCCATCAATAGACTGGGGGAAAAGGTTGATTCCAGTCAAAAAAGCATAGAATTGAATTGTGATCAAGCAGGGAAGGTGGTCCTGGTGGAATTGCATGCCTGGGACATTAGAGGTAAGCAAGATTACTGTATTACCTATGCAGAGGTGATGAACAAAGACCCCAGGACATGTACAGTGATCACTGAACCACTAACTATTGGAGGAACAATAAGCACCGAAGGAAATTACAATATACAAGGTGTAATGGTCAGCATCAGCGGCAGTCTTTCTCAAACATTTACCACCAATACAAATGGTAGTTATTCTTTTATCATTTTCCAAAGTGGAGGCGAGTACACCATTACCCCCAAACTCGATAAAAACCCGCTGAATGGAGTTTCCACTTTTGACCTGCTATTGATTCAAAAGCACATTCTGGGGATTCAGGCCCTGAACAGCCCATATAAAATGATAGCTGCAGATGTCAACAACTCTAAATCCATCACAACCCTGGATTTGATTCAACTTAGAAAATTAATCCTGGGTCTGGACTTGCAATTTTTGAACAATACTTCCTGGCGCTTTGTGGATGCAGCCTATATTTTTCCCAATCCAACGAACCCTTGGGCTGGAAAATTTCCAGAGGAAGTTTACATCAATAAAACGACAAGTAGGAACGGCAATTTCGTAGCCATCAAAATCGGCGACATCAATGCCAGTGCCAAAGTCAATGCTTTAGAATATAAGGACTAACCCACCACGAAAAAGGGAGACACTGGTACACCAGCATCTCCCTTTTTTATCTTTCAAAAGAAAAATTTATTTCTTCTTTTTCGGAGCAATCATTACAATCATCCGGCGACCTTCCAATTTGGGCAGGGATTCCGGCGATCCAAACTCTTCCAGTTCTTTCAAAAACTTCAGCAGCAACAATTCCCCGCGATCCTTAAACACGATCGTACGACCCCGGAAGTTAACGTAAGCTTTCACTTTGGCGTTTTCTTCGAGGAAGGTTTTGGCGTGACGTACTTTAAATTCAAAGTCGTGATCATCCGTGTTCGGGCCAAAACGGATTTCTTTGATCACCGTTTTAGCTGCTTTGGCCTTGATTTCTTTCTCCTTCTTCTTCTTCTCGTACAGGAATTTGTTGTAGTCGATGATCCGAACTACTGGTGGGACTGCATTTGGAGAAATTTCAACCAGATCCAACTCTGATTTTTCTGCCCAAAGCAATGCGTCGCGGGTGTTGTACACTTCCCCTGATTTGATTTCTGTTCCAACCAATTCGCTGATTTGTTCCATGTTGTCACCAACCAAACGAATTTGTGGCACCCGAATTTGATCATTAAGTCGGAATTGACCCTTGTCATCTTCGCTGGGGTACCTGGAGTCTCTGCGATTGTTGCGGTTACCACCACCACCACCGAAGGGAGGTCTGCTTCCACCTCCGGGACGATTACCGCCAAATTGATTCTTTGCCAAATGAAATTTAATTTTGTTAAAAAATGAATGCCTAAATAGGCAAATTAGTTCCACAAACTTAAAAAAAATAGAGACGCATAGTAATACGTCTCTATGAATTGAAACAAAAATACGAATATTTTTTTATTCTTGAGAATCTGCGTTCAATTTTGGCACGTCTGGATTGGGCTCCTCCGTTCCTGTACCTATTTCAGCAGGGGTAGCCAGTACCACACGCAGATTGTCTTTTTCCTCGGTCAAAATGGCCTCAAGGAGGGCTCCTTCCTGTGGTTGGTCATTCAAAATGAACTCTGCAAGTGGGTCTTCCAGGTACTTTTGAATGGCACGATTCAGGGGGCGGGCACCAAATTGAGGGTCAAAACCTTTTTCAGCTACAAAATTCTTCGCCTCATCACTGATCACCAATTTGAAGTTCATGGTCGCCAAACGACGGTGCAAGTCCTTTAGGGTAATGTCGATGATTTTGAAGATTTCCTCTTTGCCCAGGCTATTGAACACCACCACGTCGTCGATCCGGTTGAGGAATTCAGGCGAGAAGGTCCGCTTCAACGCATTTTGAATCACCGCTTTGGTATTGTCTTCGGCAGCTTCCTGGCGCGACTTGGTCGCAAACCCAACGCCCTGGCCGAAGTCTTTCAACTGACGAACCCCAATATTGGAGGTCATGATGATCAGGGTATTTTTGAAGTCAACTTTGCGACCCAAACCATCGGTCAATTGGCCATCATCCAATACCTGGAGCAGGATGTTGTACACATCAGGGTGGGCTTTTTCAATTTCGTCAAGCAACACCACTGAATAAGGCTTGCGCCGAACTTTTTCAGTCAATTGGCCACCTTCTTCATAACCCACGTATCCTGGAGGCGCACCAATCAGGCGGCTCACCGAGAATTTTTCCATGTATTCACTCATGTCGATGCGGATCAAGGCATCCTCTGAGTCGAAGAGGTAACGCGCCAAGGCTTTAGCCAACTCCGTTTTACCCACCCCGGTTGGCCCGAGGAAAATGAAAGAGCCGATTGGTTTGGTGGGATCTTTCAAACCCACCCGGTTGCGCTGGATGGCTTTGGTGATCTTTTTGAGGGCTTCGTCCTGGCCAATGATGGATCCTTGCATGTCTTTTTCCATGCTCACCAATTTTTTGCTCTCACTTTGAGCTACCCGCATTACCGGGATATTGGTCATCATGGATACCACTTCAGCGATGTCTTCTTCGCCAACAGGATAGCGTTTGGTTTTGGAGTCCTCTTCCCACTGTACTTTTGCAAATTCTAACTGGCGGACCAGTTTGGACTCGCGGTCGCGCAAATCGGCAGCTCTTTCGTACTGCTGATTCTTAACGGCCTGGTTTTTGTGTTCCTTCAGCTCCTCGATTTGTTTTTCCAAATCTTCGATGTGCTTGGGAACATGAATGTTTTTGAGGTGAACACGAGCACCCACTTCATCCAGTACGTCGATGGCCTTGTCGGGCAGGAAGCGGTCGGTGATGTAACGATCGCTCAGGCGTACACAGGCTTTGATCGCATCATCGTCGTAAATGACGTTGTGGAATTCCTCGTATTTAGACTTGATGTTGTGCAGAATGTTGATGGCTTCTTCGGCAGAAGGTGGATCAACCATCACTTTTTGGAAGCGGCGATCCAATGCACCATCTTTTTCGATGTGTTGGCGGTATTCGTCCAGGGTAGAAGCACCAATACATTGAAGTTCACCACGCGCCAGGGCGGGTTTGAAGATATTGGAAGCATCCAGTGAACCCGTTGCGCCACCAGCGCCTACGATGGTGTGGATTTCGTCGATGAACAAGATGACATCGCGCGATTTTTCCAGCTCATTCATGATGGCTTTCATACGCTCTTCAAACTGACCACGGTACTTGGTACCGGCCACCAGAGCGGCAAGATCAAGCATCACGATGCGTTTGTTGAAGAGGGTACGGGATACTTTGCGCTGCATGATCCGCAGGGCCAAACCTTCCACAATCGCAGTTTTACCAACCCCTGGCTCCCCAATGAGGATGGGATTGTTCTTCTTGCGACGGCTCAGGATTTGTGAAACCCTTTCGATTTCATTTTCCCGACCAATGATTGGATCCAATTTGCCTTCTTCAGCCAATTTGGTTACATCACGGCCAAAGTTATCAAGCACCGGAGTGCGGGATTTGGCATTGCCTTTGCGTTGCTGGAAACCACCCTGACGGTCGTCGTCGTCATAAGGGTCGTCGCTATCTTGCGGTGCCTGATTATAAGGCGGCTCGATGCTGGAGAAATCTTGCTCCTGCTTGACGTACTCGAGCTCAGCTTTGTAAATTTCGTAATCCACGTCGAATTGGTTAAGAATTTTGGAAGCAGGATTCTCCTTGTGCTTTAGGATGGAGAGCACCAGGTGTTCTGGACTGATCTCTTCACTTTTGAGCATTTTGGCTTCCAAAAAGGTGACTTTGAGTACTTTTTCAGCCTGTTTGTTCAATGGTAAAGTACCTACACTCAAGCTGGTGTTGCTGGCAGGAATCTTTTGCACTGAATCTTCCAGGGTTTGTTTTAATTCAGCGAAATCAACATCCAAGGATTCAAGGACGCGAACTGCCAAACTGTCTTTTTCGGATACAATCCCCAAAAGGAGGTGCTCTGTACCGATAAAGTCATGTCCTAAGCGGAAAGCTTCTTCCCGACTCTTTTTGATGACTTCCTTTACCTTGGGTGAAAATCTTCGGTTATTCATAGTGTAGAGAAATTCTAAAGTGCTGTCAGAACTACCATTTTTGCTGCAAGAATCGAGCCATCTTTTGACGCTGTCTGCTGTAGAAAGTCATCGCTGATCGTTCGTTTAATCCATTTGAGCAATAATAAGCCTTCTGTTCAAAGTGTCCAAATCAAAAATTTGGCAAAATTTAACCCTATTTGAACTAAAAAACAAATTCTCTTTTGGACAAAATGTAAAATCCAAAAACATTAACATAGCAACAGCAAATCAGGTAATCTAGTTTAAACACTTGTACCCGGCAGGCGAAACTTTTATTTATGGCCCTGCTTTTGGATAAATTCCAAATAACGGCTGATGCTTTCAGAGGTAATGCTTATATTTGCCCGGAAAATAGATCAACTACCCTTAGCACATGAAATATTCAGTTGATAAACAAGACCGTTATACGGTTTTTCAGTTGGAGGAGGAGAACCTGAATTCAGTTGTTGCTCCTGATCTAAAGTCAGAAATTGTTATCCTGCACAATGAAGGTGTAAATAATTTAATTTTTGACCTCTCTAAAGTCAAGTATGTCGATTCTTCAGGTTTGAGTGCCATTCTGACAGCCGACCGACTGATGAAGACCAATGGCAGCTTCGTTTTGACAGGTATCGAACAGGCAGCAGTGAAAAAATTATTCGAAATTTCTCGCCTTGACTCTGTTTTGTCCATGGCACCTACTAAGGCAGAGGCGGTGGAATACGTTTTTATGGAAGAGTTGCAACGAGAACTCGAAGCAGAGGGCGATGATGGAGACGATGGAGATGAGGATGAGTAAAGTTGAGAAAGGTTGATTATCAAGCAATTGATGATTTTCTTTTTTTGAGTTACGATTTCCGAGTACATGGGTTTTGAGTTTTGGAGTGAGCTGCCGCAGCGATTTTGGCTCAGTCCTGGTCTAGTCGCTGCGGTAACTCACTCCAAAACTCAAAACTCATGTACTCGAAACTCGCCACTCAAAAAACCTTTACCCCAAACGCTCCAAATCCCGAATCAGGATACTTCTGCGATTGAAGTAAATGAGGTTGGACTTGCGCAATTCATTCAAAACGGAGGTAACTGTTTGTCGGGAGGTCCCAGTGTAGTTTGCTATGTCTTGTTGGGTCATGCTGTGTTTGATCAGAAATTCAAACCCAATTTTCTTTCCTTGTTGTTCGGCCGAATCTTTCAAAAAATCAATAATCCTTTCGCGGGCATCTTTGAACATCAGCGCTTCCAGGCGTGCTTCGGTACGCCGTAGTCGGCTGCCTAACCAGTCTACAATATCCATCGATAATGCGGTATGTTTACGGATCAATTTGCGGAAAGCCTCGTTAGGAATCCGCAGCAGCTGAACATCATCCTGCATCGTAAAAGCATTTTCCTGACGTTCCTTCTCACCTACTATCCCTAGATCGCCGAATAAGGTGACGGGCCCCAGCATTTCTTTAATAATTTCCCGACCATCGTCAGAAAAAGAGCAAATTTTAACCGAACCGCGCAACAACAAAAACAAATGGCTTGATACATCCCCTTTGTGGTAAATGGGGCTATTGCGTTGAACCTGCTCAGACTGGCAAAGCATCGCCAATTCAGTCAGGTCGGAATTAGGAAGTGTTCCCAAAAAGGGAATTTGCCTTAAAAAAGCCAGCGCTGATGTTTCCCGCGTCGTTGTCATTGGCTTGAATTGGTTTTATTGCTAGCTAAAATACTTAGGCCCTAAATGAACTGTAACTAACAATTAAATAATGCAAGCAAATAAATTGTTCGCTTCTCCAAAGCACTGAATGCCAGACTACGGAACTTCGACGTTATACGCCGTTTTTTTGATGCCAAATGTTGTTAGAATTCCACCCTATAGCTAAGTATCGGGATGATTCCTAACTGTTTTTTCTCCAAAATCTGTTTTTGAAGGTGATCATAATAGAAAAAGCCCGCATTTTCCTGATTGCTAGCATTCTGGATGTCCAGAGCAAAGGTGTTGTTTCGACCGGCTGTGTTCCATTTGAAATACAGACGAGTATCCAAACGGAAGTAAGTACTGCTCTTCAAAGAAAATGCAGCATCAATTCGCTCATTGCCATCCACAGTGAAGAAGATTGGAACGGTGATGCCTTCTTTTTGGGACAGGGTTGCATCAATTGGAGTTTGGCGCAAATTGCCCATAACGACTACCCGGCCATTCAATCCCCAAAGTTTGACCTTGCCAGCTTTGCGCTCCTTACGCCATTCTTTACCTGCAGTTGTGTTGAATACATATTTGCCGTTGAAATGGCTATCGCGCCAATCGTTGTTCCCAAATAATTGCGAATAGTTAATGCTATTGTTGCGGTATTCCGATTGATAAATGGAGCTATTGGCCAGTAGATAAAATCCTTTTTCCAGGTAGCGGCGCAGGTTGAGTTCCAAGCCGTAATTTCGGGCTTCTCCGTCCGCATTGAGGTATTCTTCTGAATTTAGATTACTAAGCAAAACAGGAACCCTTTCATTGCTGAAGTTGCTGGACAAAGTTTGGAAAGAGTTGGGGAGTACAGCTATATTTGTTTGTTTTTGGTAGTAGGCTTGTACTTCTACACTGGTTGATGGGCTGGTCTGGATTTGCAAGCCAATGCTGCTTTGTACACTTTTGACGAGGGAAATAGGTGACCCGCTACCATAAGGTGGAAGAATTGGTTTCTGGCTAAATGCCCCCAAGGCCAAAGTGAGTTTTTTATTGGCATCCAGGCGGTAGGCCAGATTCAGGCGAGGCTCCAGGTTGTTGATTGCACCCTCCTTGAGGCTGTTGGCATTGATCAATTTGATGTAATGTAAACCAAGCTCCCATTCCAGATTGCCAAAATCCAGTTTGGTGGAAGTATAGGGTTGGATCAATTCTCCGCCGTTGTAAATGACCCCGGCTTTGATGGTTTGGCGAGGATTGGGCTTGATGTACCAATAAGTGTTTAAACTACGCCGAGACTGGCTGATTTGGTCTCCCAAAGTAGGGCCCCCTCCCGTGAAATAAGTCGAAAGACGGGTACTTTTGTAGCTGGAATAAGCAAAGGAAGTATGCCACATGCCTTTTTTACCCGTAGGCAAGCGGAAAGTACCCCCCAAAACCTGGGTGGAAGATTCAAAATCAATATCCTGCCGATCTTTGTCAAACTCCCAGGTGGTAGAATCGCGGTCGCCGGTAAATACGTTGGAACTATTGCCCGCCATGCCGAATAAGGTGAACTTTCCTCCTTTGGCAAATGGAAAAACCAGATTGAGGGCCAAATCCTTAAAACCAATTACTTCCCCACCTACATCAACACCCAAATCACTCAACAAGCCAAGGGTAGAGTAGCGGGCATTGACCAGATAAGATGCGCCCCCAGCTTTGCCGATGGGGCCTTCTGCAGCAACGTCTAAGCCTAATAAGCTTGCCTGCAAGGTGTATTCTTGTTGCTCATTGTTTCCAGTGCGCAAACGCATGTCAAAAATCCCTCCCAGGGCATTGCCATAGCCAGCACCATAATCACCCGACAAAAATGCCGAATTACCCAACATCTGAGTACTCAACATATTGACTCCCCCGCCAGTAAAGGTGGGCAAATCACTTTGTGAGCCTGCGTTGGGGGTATGGTTGGGGTTCAGAATATCGACTCCTTCCAAACGCCAGAGGTTGGCATTGGGCGTATTGCCACGTACAGACAGAAAATTGGCCTGGTCATTGGTGTTGACTACTCCTGGAAAGGCACTTGCCGTACGGGCAGGATCGAAAAACACCCCGGGAAAACGCAGGGTTGTTTCATTGCTGATGCTGCGCACCGAGGGATTAAGGGATTCAATTTCCAGTGGTGCAGCGGTGATGTTGAGCTCGCTCAGCGTAGTGTAGGCAATACTGAGCGGCAATTGCAAAACTGTTTCACGTCCAGCCTCAAGGAGCACTTCAGGCACAACCAAGGTATCATAGCCAACATAGGAAATCCGCAAACGGTATCTTCCTACTGGTAGGTTTTCAAAACGGAACTTCCCCTGCTCATCTGTACTGGTGCCGTTTGTACTTCCTTCCAAAAGCACAGTTGCTCCCGAAAGGGCTTTTTGTGCCACCGCATCAAATACCTGACCCCGCAGGGTTTGTTGGGGGTTTTGAGCTTGAACAAAATTAAAACTTGATAAAAAACAGCTGAAAAAAAATAAGATTTTAAAGGTAGTATCGCTTCTCATGTAGCTTCTGATTTTGGCGGAGAACAACTCCGCGGGCCAAATATACAGGACTACAACGAAAAAAAAAGAAGATGCTGCAAGTGCCCTTCAAGAGACGGTAAAACTTATGAATAGATGCTCTAGGTGTGCATTTTATTTCAAAATTAACTTGTACGTACAAGTTAATTTTGTAGCTTTGCCTTGCGAACATTTGAATCGTATGGAAAGCAGTACACAATATCAACTTTTGTACCTTCGACTCAAAAAGGAAATCCTGGCGGATGTATACCCAATTGGGAGCATATTACCGTCTGAAAACGACCTTTGTGCTGCTGCAAGCTTGTCAAGATCAACAGTTAGGCAAGCATTAAGCCAGTTAGAAAAAGAAGGGTACATCACCAAACAAAAAGGCAAGGGCAGCATTGTTAAATCCAAAAGCAGATCTTTGAACTTGCTTTCCTTTCAGGGTTTTTCCGCAATGGTTGACAGAACCAAAATATCTACCTTGTCCGTACAAGTTCCAAGTTATTTCGCCTGGCCTGAAGATTTTCCCTTTGAGTTGAGTGAGCTTGAAAAAGCGGCTGCTTGTATTCACTTCGCCCGGGTACGCGCGCTTGAAGGCCGTCCGGTGATGTATGAACAAACCTTTGTGCCCAATCTTAATTTACCTCAATTTGTCCGCAGATTTAAACTCAATCAGTCTTTTTTCGAATTTTTAGCCAAAGAATACCAGCTCGAAATCTCAGGGATGGAACAAGAAATCTGGGCAGTAGCGGCTCCCAATTTTGTAGCCCAACACCTGCAAGTTGAACTCGATAGTCCAGTCCTTAAAATCAACCGAAAATACCACAGCAACCGCAGCCACCTCAATTTGTACAGCATTCTTTACTGCAATACAGAGAAGTATGCCTTAGGCAATTCAAGTGGTGTACTAAATCAGTCCATATGAGCAGCAAAACCAATCCTGTACCCCAAATTCGAGGGCATTACACCGCTGGGCATGAATGGATTCCGGCCGGGGAGCCTACCCTTGAAGTACATTCTCCACTGGATGGTTTCCATTTGGGAGGTGTGCCTATAGCTACCTCTTCAACCATTAATCAGGTGGTGGAAAATGCCAAAACTGCATTTGAAATTTGGTCAACGACGCCTTTAAAAGAAAGGGTTCAGGTACTTTTTCGTTTTAAAACCCTGCTTGAAAGACATCTTGTGGAATTGGCGGATTTGATCCAGGTTGAAAATGGCAAAACCTGGACAGAAGCCAAAGCCGAAATAGATAAGGGAATCGAAGTATTGGAGTTCGCCACGTCCTTGCCCCAAATCTGGAATCAAGGGCTCCTGGAAGTCAGCACCGGAGTGAGCTGCCAATACGAACGTTATCCCCTGGGAGTAGTTTTATCCATCGTACCCTTCAACTTCCCGGCCATGGTCCCCATGTGGACAATTCCCATTGCCATTGGCTGTGGCAACACCTTTATCCTCAAACCCTCCGAGTTGGTTCCGCTTACCGCAGTCCGTTTGGCCGAATTGTTTACTGAAGCGGGCCTGCCGCCGGGCGTTTTTAATGTGGTTCACGGCACCCGTGAAACTACCGAGTACCTCATTGATCACCCTGGGATCACTGCCCTGAGTTTTGTAGGTTCTACCAAAGTGGCTCGGATGGTGTATCAGCGTGCGGCCCATCTGGGCAAAAGAGCACTAGCTTTAGGTGGTGCCAAAAACCATCTCGTAGTTGTTCCCGACGCCGATCCCGAAATCACCGCTAAAAACGTGGTGGCTTCGGCCATGGGCTGCGCTGGTCAACGTTGTATGGCTGCTAGCGTACTCATCTTAGTAGGTGATACCGGAACCATCCTGAATCAAATTGTAGAAGAGGCTAAAAAAATTAGGGTAGGAGAGGACTTAGGGGCGGTGATTAGTGCTACCGCCAAAGAACGGATTGAAGGGTACATCAACCGTGCAGAAGCTGCCGGGTATAAAATATTGTTGGATGGCCGAGGCGCAATTGTAAAAGGAAAGGAAGCAGGAACCTACGTAGGCCCAACCCTAATCGAAGGGGTTCCTCCCGGTGCCGAGTGTGCCTGCGATGAAATTTTCGGCCCGGTTCTATCCATCATTCAAGTCCAAACCCTGGATGAAGCCATCGCCATTGAAAACAGCAATCCTTATGGCAATGCGGCCTCCATTTACACCAGTTCTGGCGCAGTAGCCCGCTATTTTAGCGAGAGGGCAAATGCGGGTATGGTTGGCATCAACATCGGAGTCCCGGTTCCCCGTGAACCCTTCTCCTTCGGTGGCTGGAACGATTCCAAATTTGGACATGGCGACATCACCGGCATGGACGGCGTCCGCTTTTGGACCAAACTCAAAAAAATCACCACCAAATGGACCGCCTCCGCCTCCCAAAACTGGATGAGCTAAATAGGGTGTGAGTGTGAATGTGTGAAAGTGTGAGTGTGATGTCGCCAGTGCGCAAAACTTTACTTAAGCTTAAACAATAAATCCTGCGTTACCGCCAACCCACGGATTTATCCGTGGGAGGCCACCCCACAAGCCCAACCCACGAATTTATTCGTGGGAAGTATCGGTGGGAAGTATCCGTGGGAAGTATCCCTTGGAGGGCATCAGTGGGAGGTATATCGTGGAAGAAAAACAAACCAGATGAAAGCAGCCACCTACCACGGCAAAGAAGACCTCCGCGTCGAAAACATCCTCGACCCGACCCTCGACGAAGGCGAAATCCTCCTCGCCATCGAGGCCTGCAGCGTCTGTGGCACCGACCTGCGCACCTACCGCAATGGGGATAAAAAAATCACCCCGCCTCGGGTGTTAGGCCACGAGTTTTGCGGCAAGGTCATTGAATCCCGCAACCCTGTTGCCAACGTCCAGGTCGGCGACCGGGTAGTCATGTACATCGTACTCTCCTGTGGCGAGTGCAAATATTGCCGCGCTGGGCGCGAAAACCTCTGCATCAGCCGCACCACCATGTCTTATCATTACGATGGAGCCTTTGCGCCTTATGTGAAGGTACCTGCAAGGGCAGTGCAGCGCGGCAGCCTTTTTAAGGTAACCACCGACCAAAGCTCCCAACAAATGAGCCTGGCCGAACCCTTGGGTTGTGTGACCAACGCCCACACCCACCTGGGCATTGGCCTACAAGATCGGGTAGCCGTTATTGGGGCAGGCCCGATTGGGGCCATGCACGCGGTGTTGGCCCGTCTTCAAGGGGCTCAATCGGTACACTTGTTCGACATCAATCAAAAGCGTTTGGACATGATGACCCGTTTTGACATTGATGGCACCGTCTTGAGCAATCAGGAAGGTGCTCATTTGGCCGAGGCTTTGGAACTTACCGCAGGGGAAGGTTTTGATGTAGTCATCGTTGCGGTGAGCAGCGCCTTGGCCCAGGCGGATGCACTAGAAATTGCTGGGAAAGGCGCCCGGGTAGAATTTTTTGGTGGCTTACCCAAATCGAACCCCACCGCACTATTGAACACCAATCATTTGCACTACAAAGAATTGATGGTCAGCGGTTCCTACTCTGAAAAAATCAGTGATTTCCGCACGGCTTATCACTTAATTCAAAGTGGTCGTTTTCCCGCAGATCGTTTCATTACCCACGAATTGCCATTGGAGCGCATCCACGAATCTTTTACCATGATGGAATCTGGCGAAGCCTTAAAAGTATGCATCAATCCTCAATTGTAAACCCATGAATCAAAGTACAATGGATACCCTAGTGGGCAAAGAATGGGGCCTATTTATCGATGGGCAGCTTGTGCCCTCCTCCAACGAAGAGCTGACCCCTGTTTATTCCCCGGCCAACAGCAAGCTGATTGCCGAAGTAGCCGTAGCTAGCCCTGGCGATGTAAATACAGCGGTACAAAGTGCCAAACAGGCTTTTAAGAGCTGGTCCGCACTGCCAGCCCAGGAGCGAGAAAAAATCATGCGCCAGGCCAGCGCTTACGTGCGCACCCAAGCGGATCGCATCGGCGCCTTGATGGCTTTGGAACAAGGCAAACCCTTTGCCCAAAGCCGCAGTGAGGTTACCTCTTCCTGCGATTTATTGGATTATTATGCTGCTGAGGCAGTACGTGTGGAAGGTTACGTCAACCCTACTGAAAAAAGCAACCTTTATTCTTGGGTAACCTACCAACCCATCGGGGTATGTGGCCTGATCACGCCCTGGAATTATCCGGTCAGTTTGTTGAGTTGGAAATTGGGGCCTGCCCTGGCAACGGGTTGTACGGTAGTCGTGAAACCTACCGAGGTAACTCCACTATCGCCCTGGGCATTTTGCCAGGCTTTGACCGAGGGTGGAATCCCAGCTGGCGTCATCAATGTCATGACGGGTGGGGCACAGGTGGGGGCTGTTTTGATAGAACACCCCGATGTGGCCAAAATTGCCATGACTGGCTCGACTGAAACCGGGAAAAAAATCCTGCAGGCCGCGGCCAGGCAACTCAAAAAAGTATCCCTGGAATTGGGCGGGCATTGTCCCGCGATTGTTTGTACTGATGCCGACTTGGATCTTGCTGCGGAGGTCATTGCCTACAAGGGCTTCCGCAACATGGGACAGTCTTGTAGCAGCGTCAATCGGGTTTATGCCCATCTATCCATTCACGACGAGTTATTGGGGAAAATTTGTGCTAAAGCCCGAAAACTCAGCATTGGTGATGGTGTGACCGAACCCAATTGTGATCTTGGGCCCATGACTACGGCGGCAACGCTCGAAAAAGTGGAACTGCATGTTGCAGATGCCCTGGCTAAGGGCGCAATATTGCACGAGGGTGGTAAAAAGCCTGAAGGAGAAAAATATCAAAATGGGTACTATTACACCCCCACGGTGTTGAGTAAGGTCAATCCATCCATGTTGATGATGCAAGAAGAAACTTTTGGCCCTGTGGTGCCCTTGGATACCTTTGATACCCTGGAGGAGGCCATTCAAAAAGCCAATGACAGTGCCTACGGCCTTTGCGCCTACCTGTTTACCCGCGACTTTGCAACCACGATGAAAGTGAGCCAAGCCCTTGAATCGGGTACCGTGTGCGTCAACAACGGGGCTGTCAATACCCCATATGCACCTTACGAAGGGTGGAAAGACAGTGGATTTGGCTCGGAGCTTTCCCGCAAAGCCGTTTTTGAGTACCTGAAAACCAAACACGTCAAAGTAGCTTCTTAAAAAAGGCTTTGAGCCAAAAAAACAAAACCATGCTCCTTTCACCCACCCAATCCCGCCAACTCCTCAAACACGCATTTGAGCACCAATACGCCATCCTGGCCATCAATGCCGATAGCCATGCTGCTGTGACCGACTGCCTGGAGGCTGCCCGTTTGGCGGACGCGCCAGTGATCATTGAAACCAGCCTTTGGCAAATCAAAGGGCACAGTTATGGTTTTGGCGATCCCATCCTGGGGGTAGCCCGCTATCTTGCCGATTTGATGGTGCTGGCCAATAGCGAAAGGTATCAACACATCCCGGTCATTTACCATACCGACCACATCAAAGGGCCGGAAACAATTGGTATCCTCCAGGCTGCCATTCAGGGCATCGAGGTGGGTCTACATGGTCAAAACTTGAAACTCTGTGCTTCTACCATTTCCCTGGATGCTTCAGACATGAGTGAAGAGCAGAACATAGGGCATATGTTGCAATTGTGCCAACTCGCCGAAGCAGCAGGAGTGGATGTGACCCTGGAGATGGAATCCGCAGTGGATGACCGCATTACTCCTGCGGATGAGACGGAGCGTTTGATTGGTGCCGTAGAAGCAAAATATCCTGGGAAAATTGCCCTTTGGGCACCGGGCGTAGGCACTCAACACGGTTTTACTTCAGAGGATGGGTATTCAGGTTTTCAAACCAAAACCATTGAGAATAATGTGCGTCTGTTACAACAATTGACCGGTCGGAACATAGGAATTGCGCTGCATGGCTCCACCGGGTTGTCTGCCGAAAAACTGAGCGCTGCAGCCAAATGTGGGGTGACCAAGGTGAATTGGTCCTCGGAGTCTTTGTACTTGCGTTCCATGGCCGCGAAGGAATACTACCTGGGAAATGTGGACAAACTGGAACGGAAACATCCCGATTGGAAAAATACGGTGATGGACAATGGGGTGAGCAGATTTGTTTCGGAGCGGTATGTGCCTAAGGTGGTTGAGCGGATGAAGTTGTTGGGAGGGGAGGGGATGGCCTCGAAATTTTAGGCAATTTTTATGTGGAAAAAACTCATTTTTTCCTGATTTTTCCCAGCCCATACCCCAGCAATCCCACCCCCAACGCCCCCAAAATCCCAAACGTCGAAGCCACCGCCGGGTTCCGCACCGTCCCTTGCAAATACGGACTAATCCCCCCAAAATAAGTCCCAAAATGCAACACAAAAGCCGTCAAAGCCGCCATGACCACCACCCAGCGGGGAACATCCTTCAAAAATATCCCAAACAGTACCGGAATAAAGGCTGTAGAAAAAAAACCATATACACCCAACTGTGCAAAAATGCCCACACTCAGATTGGGATGTTGTAGTTGTTGCCAGGAAACCGTAATCGCCACAGCTGCCAGGCCTACAATAACCAAGCGGTTCAAGAAGATATAGGCCCGATCGTTAGGGATAAACTGGCCAAACAGCGGTTTGATGATATCCGAAGTTACCGTTGTCGACAAAGCCTGAATCAAGGCCTCCAAAGTGGATAACCCTGCACTCAATAAACCCAAAATCACGATCAGCCCCGCCCAAACCGGAAATTCCCGCACCACATAAGCCGACATGATGGCGTCCATTTTGATGGGCAGCCCATCTACTTGCAAATCGGGGAACATCATACGAGCATAAAACCCGGCAAAAACCACCAGGAAAAAGGTCATTTGTGCCAAAGACCCTACCCACAAGTAACGATTCACATCCTTGTCGTCGCGTAGCATGAGCGACTTGGTGATGAGGTGGGGTTGACAAACGATGGCTACTCCAATCACAAAATTACATATGACAATCTCAAAAAAATCGCGGTAAAGCGGGCTGCTCGCATTGGGAAACTGTGCCAAGGCAGGCGAAATGGCTCCTAACTGCTCCCAAAAAAAATTGACTCCTTTGGACAGGTGTTCATAACCCGAAAACAGCAACATCACCGCCACCAACAACTTGATCAAAGCCTGCACCGTATTGGTGTACACCATCGAATTGGCGCCACCAAACATCATGTAACTGAACACAAAAACCACCATACCCACCAGTACCTGAAATTCACCCATCCCCAGGGCCTGAGCCAATACTTTGGTGAGCCCCACACAAATGAGGACGATGAAGCTGAGCAGCAACAAAGATAAAAAGGCAAAAAACAGTGCAAATCCTTTGCTTTCATACCGTTGGCCGATCCATTGCGCCATGGTTAAAGCCTTCACCGTTTTTCCATAACGGCGAAAACTCTTGGTCAAAATGATTTGGGACAAAAACAAACCTGCTGGCATACACAAGCCAAAAGCCACAAAAGCACTCCAGCCGTACAAGGAGATGAACCCCGGATTGATGATGAAAGTAGCTGCACTGGTCGTGGCAGTTGCCAAGGATAATCCCACTGCATAAGGTGAAAAACCTTGCCCTACGGCATAATCGGCCATGGATTTGGTGCGCATGGCTCCACGAATCACAAAGAACAAAATGATCGCGGTATAAGCGAGCAAGAGGCCAAGGGTGGCCACAAACCAGGAACTATTATGCATGATGGCAATTTTTTTAAGTAAATCGGCTTGAGTCTTATATTTTATTGGGCTGATTTCCAATTTTTCCAAATCAAAGAAAGGTAGGCGAGAAGGGATCCAATAGCCTAGTTAAAAAATCATTGCCCTTGACTTAAACTTTTATCAAAAAAAATAATTGCTTAAAGTTTTGATTGTTAGTTTTTTGTGTAGATATTTTTGAACCAGGACTTAAGTTTTTGAAAATTAGGAATAACATTTGGCTTCAAACAATTGGTGAATAACTTTTACCTTTAATCAAACACTCCTAAAACCTGCGTCATGTTCATCATTGAAACCTATCCAATTGCAGTGTTTTTCTGCATCATCACCATGTTGTGCTGGGGGTCCTGGGCCAATACCCAAAAATTAGCAGCAGCCAACTGGCGTTTTGAGCTTTTTTATTGGGATTATGTTCTGGGCATTTTGCTTCTGTCCTTGTTGTTTGCCTTCACCTTAGGCAGTATGGGGAGTGAGGGCCGTTCCTTCGTAGCGGATGCACAACAGGCTGATCCGGCTAATATTCGTTCAGCCATTTGGGGCGGAATCCTGTTCAATGCAGCCAATATTCTGCTCGTGGCAGCCATTGCCATTGCAGGTATGTCGGTTGCTTTCCCGGTAGGCATCGGTTTGGCCCTGGTCGTGGGAGTCATTGTCAATTACCTGGACGCGCCAGTAGGTAATGCCTTGATGTTGTTTGGGGGAGTGGGGCTGGTTGCGCTTGCCATTTTACTCAATGCCAATGCTTACCGCAAATTATCAAGTACGACTGGAGGGGTTTCCACCAAGGGCTTATTGTTGTCGGTAATCGCTGGAGCCTTGATGGGCTTGTTTTACAAATACGTGGCCAATTCCATGTTTCCTGATTTTACCCAGCCCCTTCCTGGCAAGTTGGGTCCTTATACGGCAGTAGTCTTTTTTTCAATCGGGATATTACTCAGTAATGTAGTCTTCAACAGCCTGTTGATGTGGCGCCCTTTTGTAGGCACTCCGGTGACTTACACTGATTACTTTCGGGGCAATCTCAAAAATCACCTTACCGGGGTGCTCGGTGGGGTGATTTGGTGCATTGGCATGTCTTTCAGCATCATTGCCTCCGACAAGGCAGGGCCAGCCATTTCCTATGGGTTGGGACAGGGGGCTACGATTGTGGCGGCTTTATGGGGCATTTACATCTGGAAAGAGTTCAAGGGGGCTCCTGCGGGTACCAATACTCTGCTGAATAGTATGTTGTTGTGTTACCTCATTGGACTGGGGCTCATTATTGCGGCTCGTTAAAAACAAGAATCACATGCCCAGAATACTCGTTATTGGCAGTTCGAACACCGACATGGTGGTCAAAACCAGTCGTTTTCCCCAACCTGGAGAAACCATTATCGGCGGGGAGTTTTTCCTTTTTCCGGGCGGCAAAGGGGCCAATCAGGCAGTAGCTGCTGCACGGATGGGTGGTCAGGTGGACCTTATCGCCAAAGTTGGCCAGGATATTTTTGGCCAGCAAGCCATTGAAGGATTTGCCCACGAAGGCATCAATGTGGCTTATGTGATGAGCGATCCTAAGCTGGCTTCCGGTGTGGCACTCATTACTGTGGATGTTTCTGGTGAGAACGAAATTGTGGTAGCTCCCGGGGCCAATGCCGCACTTATGCCAAGTGATCTAGAGAGGGACGATGCAGCATTTGCAGAAGCTGATTTGGTCTTGATGCAATTGGAAACACCGCTTGAAACGCTGCTGCATGCAGCTCAAAAAGCGCATGCGCTACAAAAGAAATTTGTGCTCAACCCGGCTCCTGCTCAGGATTTACCTGCCGAATTGTATCCCTTGCTCTTTTTAATTACACCCAATGAAACCGAAGCTAGCCTGCTGACTGGGATTGAGTTGGATAACGAAGCTGCATTGCCAAAAATCGCAGAAGCTTTGCTGAAAAAAGGAGTTGCCAATGTCATTATTACCCTGGGTGCCAAAGGAGCTTATTTCCACAATGCCAGCCAACAGTTTAGAATACCTGCACCAAAGGTACAAGCGGTGGATACTACTGCCGCTGGTGATGTATTTAACGGTGCCCTTGCAGTTGCTCTGGCGGAAGGCATGGACTGGCCCCAGGCAATTGACATGGCCTGTCGGGCAGGAGCAATCGCAGTGACGCGGATGGGGGCGCAGGCTTCGGCACCTTTCCGGGAGGAGCTTTGATCATTTCTTTTCACCACCTAAGGGGCGATAAAAAAATAAATGTTCATTTTGCCAGAGGATTAGATAAGTAAACGGTTCAATTTAAGTGTCTTATCTAATCCTCTGGCTCAGGAAAAATGAACATTTATTTTTGCCCCACTACTAAGAAACCGAAGACACTTAAGAAACACCTTAGTTATGGCATTACCACAACTCTAATATTTCAATACTGCGTCCCTGAAAAAGGATTTTGTCGCCAACTTTTTTTCCCAAAAGAACCTGTCCAAGTGGAGCTGAGGCAGACAAAACGTAGACCGCTTTGCCCTCATGTATGATTTTGCCCAAACTTACCGCCAGGTAGTAGTAGCCTTCATTGCTGCGCAATAGAGAACCCACCTGTATGGCCGGATAAGTGCTCAAGGGATTCAATTGTTCCAGTTGCAAACGTAGCTCTTGGGATTGGGCCAATTGTTGTGCGAATTTGTCTTTTTCCAGTTGCATCATGGCCCGCCCGGTTTCGTATTTATCGCCTACACTACTTTTGGTTTCCTGGTTAGCGGAGTTTTGGGCGTCTTCCATAGCCTGCGTGGCGGCAGCAATACTTTGATCGATGCGCGCCAGGCAGGCTTGATGAAGGTTGACTTTGAAGATGGACATTGAGAGAGGGCAATTACATCTTTAATCCCCGGCGTTTGATTTCGTCTGCTACCAAGCGGTACTCCCGGCTCATGTCACCCGTTACTGAGCTGTTTTCCTGAGCCCGGCGGATCAGGTAGGGAACTACCTCACGAACTGAACCATATACCACGTATTTGGCAGCATTAAATCCGGCTGCAGCGAGGTTAAAGGTCAGGTTGTCGCTCATGCCGTACAACTGGCAGAAATACAAATTAGGGTGATTGCGCGGAATACTACGTTCTACGATCAATTGAGCCTGCAAAAGAGCACTTTCGGCATTGTGAGAGGCATTGCAGGATGCAATCCGCTCATACTGTTCAATGCAAAAACGCAAGGCGGTATTGTAGGCCTCGTCGGTGGCTTCTTTGGTGGGATGAATAGGGGAAGCATAGCCCATTTCTTCTGCGCGTTCCCGCTCTTTTTCCATATAGGCTCCTCTGACCAGTTTAACGCCCAGAAAGTAACCTTCCTTCAGCGCCCGTTCGGCCAGGTCGTACAAATATTGCAAACGATCGTGGCGGTACATTTGGCAAGTGGTGTAAACAACGACTCGTTCCCCGTTGTATCGTTTCATCATCATTTCCGCCATATGATCAATGGTTTCCTGAATCCAGGATTCTTCTGCATCAATAAAAACCGCCATACCTTTACTGGAAGCAGAGTGGCAAATGGCGTCCAAACGGCGGAGGATACTTTTGTACTCAGCCTTGGTTTCATCGGTAAAAGCAACTCCAGCCTGGAGGCTCTCCAGTAGTTCAAAACGCGCTAGTCCACTCACTTTGACGCTGATGATGGGCACGGCATCCTGGGTAGCAGAAAATTCGATGCTGCGCAAGTTTTCGTTCATGGTATGGTTCAGTTCGGATTCCTCCTCCTTGGCTTCAGCACCATAGTCTAGGATAGATTTGATATTGGAACGCTTGAGGCGGTCGATGGTTTTTTGGGCTTCGAGCAGGGTAGTGCCACCGCAAAATTGCTCAAAAATGGTGTTTTTGATGGCACCAGTCACAAATGGAAGATGGAGCTTAATGGCCGCCAACCCAATTTTGGAGCCAATTCCCACCAGCCATTGTTTGTTCATCAGGCCAAACAACCAGGCGGTTTTATTCAATTCTTTGTCGGTACGGTCGGCAAAAGCAATTTCGGTGTTGGAAAAATCCAACTGTAAGTCTTTGGTTAGGTTGAGCATATCTTTGATGAAATTTGGCATTTGGTCTAATGATTTGCGGACGGGGCCGCTGGAGTGTTCCATATTTCCCACGCTTTTTCGGCCTGACCGTACAGCATTTCCAGGCCATTTTTGACCGGAAGCCCTTGGGCCAGTCCTCGTTGCATAAATTCAGTTGATTCAGGATTATACACCAAGTCATACAGCAGGTGTCCCTGCTTCAATTGATGGTAGGGCAAATCCGGGCAACTTTCCACTTTTGGGGCCATCCCTAGTGGAGTTGTATTAATGATGAGCGGATAACGCTCAATGTTTGCATGTACTTCTTCATAACTCATCTGGCCATCTAGTGGTTGGCGGGAAGCGATGGAATAAGGTATTTTTAACTTTTGCAGTACAAAAACAACGGCTTTGGCTGCACCACCTGTCCCCAGGATCAATGCATGCCCAGGCGTTGCACAATTTTCCTGCAAAAAAGACAACAGGGAAGATTCAAAACCAAAAACATCCGAGTTGTAACCAATGAGTTGAGTACCTGAAAACTTAATAACGTTTACAGCCCCCACTGCCGCTGCGCTCTCATCCAAAGAATCTAAAAAAGGTATGATTTGTTGTTTGTAGGGGATGGTTACATTCAGCCCATGCAGGTTAGGAAACGCTGCCAACAACTCCGGGAATCGTTCGATGTTTTCGATGGGAAACAACTCATATTGGGAGTCAGGAATGCCCTCCCGGGCAAATTTTTCAGAAAAATACTTGCGGGAAAAAGAATGACTCAAAGGATAACCAATTAAGCCATACAGCTTAGGAATGCTGCGGAGGTTTGGATCAGGTTGCCAGTGCATATTTGTTTGGAATACGCGCCAAAGGTAGTGTTTATTTGGAAATTTTGCGAATTGGTGTCAACATTACCTTGCGGAACTCTACTTCAGCGCCTTCTGCCTGAAGCGCAATTTGCCCTTTGGTGGTAGTAGAATTAAAGCCGTGATTGACCAAATCACCATTTAGCCATACTTTGACTTCTGCATTGAGGCATTCGATGGTCATGCTGTTCCACTCACCCAAGGGTTTTTCGGATCCATCGGTAAGGTTTACGATCCGTCGTTCCTTACCTTCAGTAATGCCCCATTTTTCCTTGGGCCCGCGCCTTTTTTCCATTTCGGGCACACTGATGTCTTCCACAATGCACCAGAAGTCACCGGCATTTTGGTGCATCATTTGAACTTCGATGGATTTGGGAAACATGCTGTACAACGCACGTGGAGTAGATGCGTGGACGAGTGCGCCGCAGTTGCCTGGTTTTCCTGCAAAACGGTATTCTATCTCTAGTCGGTAATTTTGGTGAATGGCATCGGTAATGAGGTGTCCACCCGGAGTGCCCAGGCTGACCAATAAGCCATTGCGCACCAGAAAGGGGCTTTTGAGCTGGGGATTTTTATCCATATCAGGCACATCGGTGTGCCAGCCACTGAGGTCTTTACCGTTGAACAGGCTTTGCGCCTTTGAATGGGAAGAGTTTGCTGATTTGCAACAAAACAAGCCTAAGGCTAAAGCGATGATGATGTAATGTTTCATAGTGGGTTGTGCAAAGGATTGAGTAGGCTATTTTCAGGTGAAAAGTAGCACTTTACTTGCCAATGAACAAATCTCCAAAAGTAATACTGATGGTTACGTTGGGGTAATATTCTTTGTTGGGTTTAAAGGTGATTTTTTTGATACCTGTATCCTTCATGTCCAGGAGTTTGAATTTCAACTCATTGGGGTAGTCTACCCGCCCATTTTGTACGCTGAGGTTGTACGAGAAGGCACCAGGCTGAAGTGTATGGATGAACACGTTTGATTTGTCAGCTTTGAGGTTGAAATCGCGGAGCTGTTCAGTTGCAAAAAAATTGAGGATACCGTATTGGGCATTGATGTCGTAACGGCCGCGCATGTGTTTGAGGGTGATGTCGGAACGGCGAGAAACGATTTTGGTGTTTCCGTCCAGGTTATCCGCAAAAAGATCCCCAAAACTAGTATTGATGTCGATATCTCCAATGATGTTTTCCAGACCAATGCGGCTGAAACGAGTATTCAACTTCAAACTGCTCATCAGGTCTTTGGCATCAATCAACCCGTAGTTGTTTTTGATGTAGAGAGGGCATTCTCCCGGCATCGTGATGACGTAGGTGGCAACCAGTTGGGATTGGGGTTCGGGGCTACCTTCGGGAACTTCGAGGTAATTGCGCAGGTAAATTTTATTTTTCTCCTTGTTGGTAATGTAGCGCATCTTTTCCAAATCCTTCTCCGCTTGTTCCTTTTTGCTGTGTTTGGCGGTGAATACTATTTGGATTTTGATTTCCGGCTTACTCCAGGTTTCAACGCGTACTTCTGCCCGTTCGCCCTCTATGTTCAGGGAGTACCCATCCCTGTAGCTGAACGTTTTGTCAATGCGTTTGGTAACCACCTGCATTGTCCCATTTTGGGCAAATCCCCAATGTAGGATGCTCCAGAAGCAAAAGCAAAGAAAAATACGGAATTTCATGAACTGCATATTTTTTCTCAATGGTTTAGGAGGTTTGAATTTTTTCAACCATGGCTTTTACGACCCGACTGCGGTCTTGCTCCACTTGGCTGAGTTCACGGATCAAATCTGGATCTTCTCCGTAACGGGCCATCACGTCCTTGAGTTCAGCTTTGGCGGCGTTCAGTTCTTTTAGCTCGTTTTCCAGGGCACAATCTTCTTCATTTTGGGCCTGGTACTTGCAAAAATTGGCAAAAAGCATTTGAACCTCTTGTACGTCTGCTTCGGCATCATCCCAGTCCCTTGGAGAATTGGTTGGGGTAACTTTTTCTTCACTGTAGGCGTAACTGACCTGGCCCTGGGTTTGATTCCATTGATAAAGCCCCAATGCAGCGGTGACTACAATGGCCACTCCTGCTGCTACACTCCAGCCCCAGGTGGCCAAACGACGAATTTTGCCACCTTTTGCCAATTCTGCTTCAATGCGCCCCCAAATGGCATCCGGAGCGGTGTATATGGGCAGCTCCGCAATGGCCTGATGAAGGTACCCTTCACGCTCGAGGTGTTGCTCGATGTGGTCCCAGATAAATTCTGGTGCCTGATGTTGGGGCAATTGCCGCAAAGCGTCTTTCAGGTTTTTTTCATTCAATGACTCCATCGTTATTCGGGTTTGCCCAGGGTTTCCCGCAGGCGTTTTTTGGCATAAAACAATTGAGACTTGGAGGTGCCAACAGTGATGCCCAATAAATCGGCAACCTCCTGGTGGCCATAACCTTCAACTTCGATGAGGACAAACACCGTGCGATAACCAGTAGGCAAAGCCAAAATGGCTTTCTCAAGGTATTCCGCATCCAGGCGATGGCTCCAACTTATACTTGTGTCGGGTGGAATTTGATCCAGTGAGGCTGTGTACTGTTCCTTTTTGATCTTACTCAAAGCGGTCCGCACCACAATGGTTTTGATCCAGGCCCCCAGGGTTGACTCTTGCCGGAACCCACTGAGGTGCCGAAACACCTTTATGAAGGCGTCCTGAAGAACATCTTCGGCGAGATCGTAATCACCCGTTACCCGATAGGCTACAGTGTACATCGCATTTTTATAACGCTCGTACAATGTTTTCTGAGCCAGGCGATTCTGCTCCAGGCATCCTTGAATGAGGTCGGCTTCCGTCATACTGATTGTGTAGGGCATCGGCTCGGTTTCCTTTTATTTTGTGGTTAAAGAGTCGATCGATGGAAAGATGGTTGTATCTAGGGGCTAAAAATAGTGAGTTTTTACTCCCCTTGGATACTGATACCTGAATCTAAACGTTCATTTGCCATCTTCCTTCCCAAATTTCCTTTTGCCTCCCAGCAATAAATTTTGTATTAGCTGTTTAAATAACTACCTTTACTGTACAAATTTCAATACACTGCGTTAGGAACCTGCACACAAGTCATGATGGAAAACTTTGAATAAAAGTCTACAGGGTTTACTTAATTTTATCGCTATGCAACGCAAGGTTTTGACAGCATGTTTCAGCGCACTGGCGTTGATGATGACGACGACCACACTATTCGCTCAAGAGCGCTTGAACAATGCCCCCATGAGTGCCCGTTGGGCAACAATCACTACGGAAAAACTACCACGCTTTTCACTGAACAAAACGCTGAAAGAAGATCGCCTCAAGCCAGGCAATCGCTTTGCGGCACCTTTATCCGTTGATTTGGGTTTGGAAAATGCGGGCAGTTGGGAAAACAACCCGGACGGTGCCAGCGTTTGGCGCATGAAGGTACAGTCCAAAGCTGCACTCGGTTTGATGTTGCTTTTTGACGATTTTTTTATCCCGCCTGGTGCAATGCTCCGTGTCTACCATGCTGATGGACAATTGATGCAGACTTACAATGGGCTGGACAATCAGGCCAATGGTAAATTCCTGATCGGCCTGGTGCGGGGTGAGTCGGCACAATTGGAGTACACCGAGCCATCTGAATTCAAAGGCCAGGGGCGTTTACATTTGTTTAGGGTAGATCATGCCTACCATCAAGAAAATCTGAAAGCGGCTGATTTTGATGTTTCAGGGAAATTAAACACTGAATTGGGGTTTGGAGCCTCAGCACCCTGCAACGTAAACGTCAATTGTGATGAAGGAGCTGATTATGCCAGCGAAAAACGGGGCGTTTGCCGTATCGTAGTGATTGTGAAGGAAGGAACGGGGGTCTGCACTGGCAACCTGATGAACAACACCAAACAGGACGGACGCCCCTTATTACTAACGGCTTTCCATTGCCAGGACGGCTATACTCCACTTTATGACCTGTGGCGTTTTGATTTCAATTATGAAAGCAAAACCTGCGATAACCCCAACAAGGAGCCGCAATGGCAAACATTACTGGGTGCTAAATTACTGGCTGGGCATCAAATGAGTGATTTCCTTTTGCTGGAACTTTCGAATAGTATTCCACAATCTTTCAAAGCTTATTTTTTGGGCTGGGATCGCCAAAAGGAAGCACCGGGCTCCGCTGCTTTTATTCATCATCCACAAGGGGACATCAAAAAAATCTCGATTGATAAGGATCCTCTTGTCGTAAACCCAAATTCCATCAAATGGAACAATGATGTAACTACTCCGGCCAATTTCCATTTGCGCATGGACATTGATAAAGGTGCCTTTAAAGTCGGTTCATCCGGTGGTGCTTTACTGAACGAGAAAAAAAGGGTAGTAGGCCAATTACACGGAGGAAAAGACACCTGTGATCAACCCATTGGTTATTTTGGGCGCCTGTTCATTTCCTGGGACGGATCGGATCAGGCCAGCACCCGCTTAAAAGATTGGCTTGATCCCTCAAACCTGGCTCCCGAAACTCTGGATGGCATTGAGAACCCAGTTAAAGGAGGTGGTACCATCAGCGGCTCTGTCAAAACCGAAAGGGGGATTGCCATTGCCAACGCCAGGGTTCAAGTTTTGGGCTCCAGTGGTGTGACGATTACCACCCTGACCGACGACCAGGGAAATTTTTCGATCGACAACATCCCTATGGGCGAGACATATGAAGTGGGTGCAGGCAAGGCGGATTTGTACGACAACGGATTGTCTACTTTGGATATGATCAGGGTACAAAAACACATTTTGAACCTGGAACCCCTGTCTTCTCCGTACCAAATGATTGCTGCTGATGTCAACAATTCAGGGACTATCAGCACACTGGATTTGATTCAAATGCGCAGGGTGATTTTGAGCCTGGATACTAAATTTCCAACACCCACCTGGTTATTTGTTCCAGCAGTTAAAAACTTTGTGGATGCAAAAGACCCCTTCAAAGGTCTTGCTGCCGGTATTTACACCATTCCCGCATTAGCCAATAAAAATACCACTTTTGATATTATTGGCATCAAGTTTGGTGATGTTAATGGAAATGTGGATGGAACCTATTGAGTGAAAAGCGAATGGCGAATAATGGGTGCACTGGAAGTTTTTCAACTGCCTTCCATTTTTTGATGTTTAAAAAATCTGGAAAAATGGTGATGCCCCTAAAATTTCGCTTTTCGCTCTACACTTACCTTTTAGTATACCATTCGACTCCTCCGGGATCAGGTACTGCCAATTGCCGTTTGTGTTGGTACAGCAATTCCAATGCCAGCTTGGCTGCAACCTCCGCCTCCGTTTTCTGTTGGGCCATAATCCCTTCGGATGAATAATGATTTTTTACAAAGCCAGTATCAAATTTACCACTGGTAAAAGCCTCGTGCTGGCAAACAAAACGCCCAAAGGGTAGGGTAGTAGCTACTCCTTCAATCTGATACAAAGCAATAGCTTCCAACATCCGCTGAATAGCAGCATCGCGATTGATTCCCCAAACCACCAGTTTGGCCAGCAAGGGATCGTAATAAATGGGTACCTCCAATCCTTCTTCAATGCCGTCATCCACCCTGATGTGTTCACCCACAGGGCGGCGGTAACGATGCAAGGTTCCAACACTGGGTAAAAAATTATTGAGGGGATCTTCGGCGCAAACCCGCAATTCGATGGCGTGACCATGAATGCTCAGGTCTTCCTGCGTAAAGGAGAGTTTCTCCCCCCTGGCGATCCGAATTTGTTGCTCAACCAAGTCTAAGCCGGTGATGTATTCAGTCACCGGATGTTCTACCTGTAAACGGGTATTCATTTCAAGGAAATAAAAATTCAAACCAGCGTCGACCAAAAACTCAACAGTCCCCGCACCCAGGTATTGGCAGGAACGGGCCACATTTACGGCTGCTTCCCCCATGGCTTTACGGATTTCAGGGGTCAATACCGCCGAAGGGGCCTCTTCTACTACTTTTTGATGCCGTCGTTGCACACTACATTCGCGTTCGAAAAGGTACACTACATTTCCGTGGGCATCGGCCAGCACCTGGATTTCGATATGCCGGGGTTCAGTGACGTATTTTTCAATGAATACCGAACCATCGCCAAATGCGGAAGTCGCTTCACTGATGGCCCGGGTCATTTGTTCTGCCAGTTCGGCTTCGTTTTCTACCACGCGCATTCCTTTGCCTCCCCCCCCCGCCGAAGCTTTGATCAGGATTGGGTAACCTACCGTTTGGGCAATGGCCTTAGCTTCATCTACGTCGCTTATTGAGTGGTCCACCCCTGGTACCATGGGGATATTGTATGCTTTTACGGTTTCTTTTGCCGCCAGCTTACTACCCATTACATCAATGGCATGAGGAGTGGGGCCGATAAAGGTCAGGCCAGCATCAGTTACTGCTTGGGCAAAACTTGCATTTTCACTCAAAAAGCCATAGCCAGGGTGAATACCATCAACGTTTAGCTTTTTAGCAATTTCAATTATTTTATCCCCTTTGAGGTAGGATTGATTAGAGGGGGCAGGGCCTAAAAGCACAGCTTCATCTGCAAAACGAACGTGGGGGGCATTGCGATCAGCTTCAGAATATACGGCTACAGTTTGGATGCCCATCTTTTTGGCACTACGCATCACCCGTAGCGCGATTTCGCCACGGTTGGCGATGAGTATTTTTTTCATGGTTGGTGCTTCGTTTGATCGGGTGTAAACTAAGTAAATTCTCTTTTTTTGCCAAATGACACTTGTCATAAGTAGCGATGAGAGAAGTTCTTAAGATTTTTTGAAAAAAAATAAATGAGAAAAAAGTGATAAAAATTTGATTTTCAATTGATTTTAACCTTCTATTGGCAAAAGCAATACTTTCAAAGTGTAAATAATACACAAACTTTTGATTTTCCTATTGACATTCTAAATTCCTTATCCTATTTTTGTGCTACAGTATTTTACAGTGTTCTATTGGGGGCTGTCCATTTGAGGGCAGCTTTTTCTTTTTGTGGCATTTTCATTTGCATCAATTTGCTGTATTCCTCCACTACTCAAATTAACTTCAACATCTTCACTGCATTGTCTTTTAAAATAAGGGGTTTTACTTCTTCCTTAAATCCAGCGACTTCAAAATCTTTCAACCAACGCTCTGGGGTAATCAGTGGAAAATCGGTACCAAACAACATTTTGTTTTTGAGTTGGGTATTTGCATATTGGATCAACTGTGGGGGAAAGTATTTTGGTGACCAACCTGACAGGTCAATGTACACATTTGGCTTGTGCAGGCACACGGATAAAGCCTCATCTTGCCAGGGCCAGGAAGGATGGGCAATGATAATAGGGGCATCTGGGAAATCAATGGCTACATCATCGAGATGGATGGGATTGGAGTACTCCAGGCGCAGCTTTCCACCTGCTCTTACTCCTGTGCCAAATCCTGAGTGCCCACTGTGGAACAACATCGGTAACCCCGCTCCGGCAATTTCTTCATAAAGATGATAGGCCATGCGGTCGTTGGGATGAAAACCCTGGACAGTAGGATGGAATTTGAATCCCTTTACCCCAAATTCTTCAATCAAACGCCGGGCTTCACGGGCACCCATGCGCCCCTTGTGGGGGTCGATGCTGGCGAATGGAATCAGCACATCTGCATTCTCTTTGGCAGCTTCCGCGATTTCTTCATTAGGGATGCGTCGACGTCCCAATTCATATTCAGCATCAATGGTAAACATCACGAAAGCCATATTGATGGAGCGGTAGTAGTTCGCCGTTTCCTGAATCGTTGGCCGATGACTGGATTTGAAATACTTGGCAAATGCCTCGTCAAATTCCGGGCGGTAGTCGTCGTGGGGCTGACGACAGGATACTTCGGCATGGGTATGTACGTCGATGGCGATGATTTCGGATAGATTGATGGACATGTGTTTGTTTTTTACCACCTAAGAAACTTAAGGCACTCAAGGAATCACCTCAGGAGTAGGCGCAAACTGTGTAAAGTTTTTGTCAATGCAAATCTGCATAAATTTGCTCAACCAAGTCCGGGTGGTTGGCCAAAACCTGGCGTTGATTGATCGAGCCTTTATCCGTAATTTCTCCCTTGTCCATCGACAATTGGAAATCGGCAAAAACAGCCCTTTTGATCAACGTCGAACTGCCCGTACTCTGTTTCGCAAAACGCTCCAACAAATCATCCAATGCCGCTAAAACCACTGGATTGCTGACGATTTGCTCTAAACTTGTACCCACCTTCAAACCCGCTAAACGTCGACAATAATTCAACTCTGGAAATACAATTGCGCCCACAAAAGGCCGATCATGCCCGGTAATGACTACATCTTGAATCAAACCTTGAGCCTCGGTAATGAATTTGGCGCGAAGTACCCCCACGCTCACCCAGGTGCCTGTATCCAGTTTAAAGTCTTCCGAAATCCGGCCATCAAAGATGAATCCAGCATTGGGATTGTTTTTATCCACAAACTTCAAAGCGTCGCCAGTACAATAAAAACCTTCTTCATCAAAAGCTTTGGCCGTAGCCTCGGGATTGCGCCAATAGCCGGGCGTAAGATTGGGGCCACGGAAACGCACCTCGGTTTTCCCTTTCAGGTTACCGAGCGTAGTCGAGGTGGGGACCAACTTCATTTCCAAACCAGGAACTGGTGTCCCCAACATTCCCGAAAAACTTCCGTAATGAATGTTGAACATACAGGAAGGGCTGGCTTCGGTCATCCCCAGGCCAGTAGAGATCAACAAACGTTTTCCAGTTGTGTCGTAAGCCAACTGCTCCAGCGCGTCCCAAACGTGCTGGGGCATCCCTGCCCCAGCGTAAAACAGCAATTGTAAACGGCTGAAAAAGAAACGACAAAGTTCTGAATCAGCCTTTAAGTAATGCACCAGCTCTTCAAAGCCTTTTGGTACATTGAAATATACGGTAGGTGCTATTTCTCGTAGGTTTTGGAGGGTGAGTTGCAGCCCGGCAGGTGTGGGGTTTCCGGCATCAATGTACAAGGTGCCCCCATTGTACAGGGTTAAACCAAAATTGTGATTGCCCCCAAAAGTATGGTTCCAGGGCAGCCAGTCGATCAGGATCAGCCCGCCATTTTTGAAAAAAGGAAAAGTTTGGGTGATTTGCCGCCAATTGCTGCTGATGTTGCCGTGGGTGTTGATGACGCCCTTGGGTACCGAAGTGGAGCCTGAAGTAAACAAAATTTTGGCGATGGTTTCGGGTTTGATTTGATCGTAAGCATCCTCAATCGAAGGGCTGACCGGAGTGCGCGAAATCTCAGAAAAAAGGAGATTTCCCGGCTCTGGGTCATTAACCGCTACAACTTTTACAAGGGGGCAAACAGCCGCAATGGCCGAAGCAAAGGCACGTCCATTTTGTCCAAAAATCAAACCAGGCGTCAAGGTTTCAATCACATGCCTGAACTTGGCATAATCCGTAGAGCGCAAAGCGTAGGCCGCAGTAACGACGGAATAGGGCATTCCGATGTGCAAGGCAGCCAGGGCCATCAAGCCGTGTTCAATGCTGTTTTCGGATAAAATAGCCAATGGCCGTTCAAGTGAAACATCGGTTTGTTGTAAAAAAGAAGCCAGCCTGCATACCTGATTGTAGGTGTCTCGATAGTTCAGCTGATCCCATTCCCCCTGGTGGTTTCTTTGGGCAATAAAGGTGCGTTCGGGCGAATGTTCTGCCCAGTATTTTAGGCGTTCAGTGAGGCGATACGGCCCTGCTTCCAGTTCAACGCGTGAACGAAGGCGGATGCTACCATCTGCAGCCTCTTCACGTTGGATGTCCACCTTAACCAGTGGAATCTCCAAAAAAGGTGTTGCTTTCAGGTTCATTCGCCTACTTTTTTAGCCCGGCCTTCCAAGAAGTCAGTCAGCCGCTGTTTGGCTTCCGGGGAGTCCTGAGCGATAGAAGCCATTAAGGCCTCCATCATCAAACCATTGTCGTGACCAGCTTCAACGATGCGGGGCAAAACCTGGACCAGCGCAAAATTGGTCATGCCCACATTGCTGCATATTTTCTGAGCCAAATCCATTGCATAGTCTAAGCTCGTTCCTTCCTCAACGAAGTACTGCGACAATCCAATCCGGAAGCCATCCTCGGCCTGATAAACCCGCCCGGTCAGCATCATGTCCATCATTCGAGCCATGCCAATCAATTTGGGCACCCGCACAGCAGCACCTCCTCCTACAAAAATCCCTCTTTGGCCTTCTGGCAAGGCATAAATGGTAGAGGCATCAGCCACCCTGATATGACAGGCGCTGGCCAATTCCAGCCCACCACCCACACAAGCTCCGTGGATTGCGGCAATCACCGGGACTGGTCCAAATTGCACCTTGTCCATCACCCGATGCCACATGCGGGAATGGTAAACGCCTTGGGCCGCATTGCGTTCTTTGATGGAGGATAAGTCCAGGCCAGCACTAAAATGTTTGCCTTCCCCATAAATGATGGCGCATTTGATGTCGGGGGGCATTTGGTCAAAAACTTGTTCGAGCGCTAAGATGGCTTCGTCGTTCAGCGCATTGCGTTTTTCAGGCCGGTTGAGGCCAATAATCAGGATCTGGCCCTGGAGCTCAATTTTTAAAGTATCGCTGTACATTCGATTTATTTTGCAGCCATTCGAATGGCTCCGTCCAGACGGATAACGGTGCCATTCAGCATTTGGTTTTCAATGATGTGTTGTACGAGTGCGGCAAATTCCGAAGCTTGCCCTAGCCGGGAAGGAAAAGGTACTTGTTGGCCCAAGGAAACCCGGGCTTCTTCCGGTAAATTGGCCAAAAGAGGGGTTTCAAAAATCCCCGGGGCGATGGTCATTACCCGAATGCCCACTCGGGCGAATTCACGAGCCAGGGGCAGGGTCATGGCTACGATCCCTCCCTTGGATGCAGCATAGGCAGCTTGCCCGATTTGTCCTTCAAAAGCAGCCACCGAGGCGGTATTGATGATGACTCCTCGTTCGCCACTTGTTCCGGGAGGGTTGCTCTGCATGTGTTCAACCAAGAGCCGAATCACATTAAAAGCCCCCAGCAAATTGATCTGGATGACTCTAGAAAAAGAAGCCAAAGAATGTATCCCATTGCGGCCCAAAACCCGTTCAGCAGGGCCAATGCCAGCACAATTGACCACTCCATCGAAGCGACCAAAGTATTCCAAGCCTTCTGCTAAAGCATTTTTTACACTGGCTTCATCGCTGACATCGGTGGCTACAAATTTTGCTTTAGGGCCTAGCTGTTTTTCGGCCTGGGTGCCCGCTTCCGCGTTAATGTCTGCCAATAAGACCTGCCCGCCTTGTTCGATGACCATTTCGGCAGTGGCCAAGCCGAGGCCGGATGCTGCGCCCGTGATGAAAAAAGTATGGTTTGATATGGTCATGTTGTCGTAATTTATGGTCTATGCTGCTGCTCTTGCGGCTAAAATCCGCTGATAAGGTTTTAAGCCCAGCCAAAAACAGAGGATTGTAGCTATCCCGCCAATCAGATAGAGTGCGACCAGGGAATACCGAATCATACTTTCATCCCCAAAAACGGAGTCGGTAAAAAAGGCCACCACGTATGGGCCGCCACCCATGCCCACCATGTTGATGAAAAACAGGAAGATGGAGGATGCCAGCGCCCTGACCCGATTGGGCATCAATTCCTGCACTGCCGCTGCCGCTGCGCCCAAAGGGAATGCCATAAAAAAAGCTGGAATGGCCAGACTCAGTAAAATCAAGTCGGGATTACCCAGCAAAAAATTACCCGCTGAAACCAGGATGCCTACCCCGGAAATGATCCCTACATACACGCGTCCAGCTTTGGCGCCGTTACGAACATATCGGTCTGCCAACCAACCGCCTACCAATACGCCCAAGCCAGAAAAAATGGTCACAATCAAACCAAATTTCAAACCAATTACGGGCATCGCCCAGTCAAAAGTGCGGTTAAAATAGGTTGGCACCCAGGCGGAAGTGCCGTAGTTGGCAAAAGCGGTAAAAGAAGTACCCAATACAATGGCGGAGTAGGCACTGCGGTTTTGCCAAATGATTTTTAGTGCTTCACTTAGACTTGGTTTGGCTATTTTTTGCTGTTCCAGGCTTTCTTTGCGGTCCGGTTCTTTGATGCTCAGCACCAACAGGGCGATCAATAATCCAGGCAGGCCAATATAAAAAAACATCAACTGCCAGGGGTAAATGGACCCAAAAATTGGAATGTGCACCATACCTTCCGTAGGCAAGGCACTGATCAACCCCGCACCAACCAATATCGCCAAACCCATGCCCAAAAACACGCCCATAGAATAGGTGCTCAAGGCCCGAGACAACTTATTGGGTGGAAAATAATCTGAAATGAGTGAATAAGCAGAGGGAGATAAAGTCGCCTCGCCTACACCCACGCCCATGCGTGCAAAGAAGAACTGGGTATAGTTTTTGATGCCACCACAAAGCGCTGTCATCAAACTCCACATCGCCACCCCGGCAATGATGATGTTTCGGCGATTGAATTTATCGGCAAAATGCCCGATAAAGATGCCAAAAAGGGTATAAAATAAGGCAAAGCTAAACCCCATGAGCAAACTCATTTCGGTATCGGATAAATGCAAATCCCGTTTGATCGGCCCAACCAGCAGTGCTAAAATCTGGCGGTCGATAAAGGAGGAAACATTGGCCAGCATGAGTACGATAACAACGTACCAGGCATAGCGGAGCTTTGCAGGTTGAGGGTCAGACATGGTGTAGGCGATTGGTGATGTAGCTTATTGACAAATATAAGGAAACCTGATTCTCGCACCTAGCTTTAGGCCGCTTTTTTATGTAGAGTGGCTAAAATTTTCACAAGGGAAAAACCGACAAGGTGTTAAACCAAAGTTAAACCTGGGAAAAAAATTGCAGGACACTGGATTGTTCCAGGAAATAATTGTAGGTTTGACAATTATAAAATAAATGTACATTTTACAATTGTACATTTCCCAAATGGAATTTAAGATTGGTTTTATACATTATTAGTGTTTAATGTGGAGCCGGTAAAGTGCCGGCTCCTTTTTTTACTCAAAACTGAGGTAATCGTTGAAGAAGGGCAATAGGTCATTGAGTACCCGCCCATCTTTGCTCCAGATTTTATTGCCGTGATCGCCAATGTACTCTTCTGCGTAGTGGGTGATGCCCAGGTTTTCCAGTCGTTGGCTCAGCATTCCGATTTGAATGGGGAAGCGTGGGGCGTCGTTGCGCCCCCAGTCCATTTTGATGGCCGTCAATTTACGCAGGTTGTCGGCGTATTTGTCAACCATATAAACGGGCATGTTTTGCTCCCATTTTTCCAATACTGCCTGATTGACTACCATTTTGTCCCCTTCATAGGTAAAAGGGAAATCACAATAAAATGGTGCTTTGGCAGGATTGGGTGACCAGGCTCGGGCTACGGCCACCAAAACTTTTGGATAATAAGTTCTTTTCAAATCTTCCTGGGTTTTGATGTTCTGCAACTCTCGAAAAGAGCTGCTATTTGGTCCAAACTCCTTGACAAAAGCCAATAAACCCGGGCTGAGCGCATAAACACTGCTGAATACTTCGGGGTGCAACATCCCAATTTTAAAGGCTCCATAACCGCCCATGGAATGCCCGCCAATACCCCTGCTTTCGCGTTTGGCAAGAGTGCGGAAATTTTCATCCATGTGGCTCACCAGCTCCTGGGCGGTAAAATCCACCCAATTACCAGTCAGTCTGGAATTGCTGTAAAAGCTACCTTCGTATAGGGTGTACTGGCTGGCAATGACCAGGATAAATGGCCGGATTTTTCGGGCGCTGATGCCCTGATCCAAAATCATTTTCATGTTGGGGCTGATGCTGTCAGTGCCCATAAAACCATGCAAATAATAGATGACCGGATACCGCTGGTTGTTTTGCTCGTACTGAGGAGGAAGGTACACGGAGATGCGGCGATTGGGGTTTTCGCCGCCAGGGTTTTGCAGGGCTTTGGATTGGATGATTTGGGTGACGATTTTGCCGCTGTTGTTTTGGGAAAAAGAGGGGTAGGCAAGACAAAAAATGTAGAGGATGGCCAGGATTATTCTCATCTCAAGAGGTTTATCAAATTAGGTAGTCTGATTGATAATCAATGCTACATCATAAAAGCGACATTTCTTTGTCACAAAGAAATGTCGCTTTTATGATGTTTTAAGAAATTTGGGATGATTCAAGTTCCCCCAACTTACTCCATCAACAACTTTTTCGCGTACTCTACACATTTCGCCACTTCCTTCACGGCATTGGAACCCTCAGGAACAGTGTATTCCAACTCTACAGATGCCGGGAATTTGTATTTTTTATCACGCATCATCGTCAGTATTTCCTTCAGCGGTGTGTCTCCTTTACCCCATTGCAGGTTGCCCGCACCATTGGCTGGCGTTTGGCGGTCTTTGACGTGAATACTGGTAATGCGGTCGTGTTTGGCCTCGATGAAAGCCAGGAGCGATTCTTTGGTGTTTTTTCCACCAGCGGCGATGTAATGGCCTACGTCCAGATTGATGCTATTGTAAGGAGATTGGCTTAAGGCTTCATTCCACAACACATCGGTAGCCTGGGTGTGGTTGTGGTAGCCAACGTAAATTTTGTGCTTGGCGCCCAGGTCTCCCAAGCGTTGAGATTGTTTGGGGTCTGTAGGCAATTCCAAGGTTACAGATTTTGCCCCAAGTGCCTTGGCGGCCCGCATGCCGTATTCTACTTCCGCGTCGCTGTTGTTTGGCCCAAAAGCATTAGGTTTGAAGGCATAAATGCTAATCCCTGCTTTTTTGAATTTATTGCGAATTTCCACAAATTTATCCATTGAAACCGTAGCTCGCCATTCGGCTACTTTTTTATTGTATTCGGCAATTTGGGCCCTTTGCTCATCGGTCATTTGGGGACGTTGGCCGCCTGCGGGGGGAGGGCCCATACGCACAGGGGAAGCAGGTTTGCCTGCATAAGTTTCGGCAGGGTCGCCCATCAATTCGATGGCACTTACGTTGGCTTCTGTCAAAAACTGGATCAATTGGTCCACATCGTGGGGCATACTCCTAAAGGAATAAGTAATCGTTCCCACTTGTACGCCAGCAAATTTGGACTTGGGTTTCGAGGCCAGCGCATCCCAGTAATTGCTGCTCATTATTCCCGCACCAAGCAGTAGCGCAATGCTTAAAAAACTGCGTCTCATGATGTAGTTCATTTGTTTCATAATGAATTTTTTATGTTGAAGAAACCTTAATGATTGGTTTAAAGCACCCGGAAAAAGCGGATGATCACACTATTGGCATTCCGCATACCCGTAGCCACAAAAACGGACTTGGCCAACCAGGAATATTTTTCGCCAGTCACCTCAAAAATTGCATAAGTACGCATGTAGTATTCGGAAGGGTCAACTTTTTCGCCCTTTCCTAAACGCGCCAAGACCTCTGGTTTTCCAGTGCGAATCCCCTTGTTGTTGATGTAAATCAGCGCCCCATCGTCGGTTTTTAGCGTGTAACGCGCTTCTAGATCTGCAGTGCCGTCGGCCCGAACGGTTTGCCAATCAGCACCACCTGGGAGGATGCTGCCCTTGATGTTGGGACCAGCAAAAGTGCCGCCCGTGATGGGAATGATGCGCCGTTTGCCGTAAGCAGTTATACCTAATTCCTGGGGTGGATCTAGCGTAATGGTTGCTTCAAAAGCAAATTCCAATTGAGGATCGGCAAGGTTTTGCTGGGCCATACTGCGTTGGGTAAAAAAGATGAATGTGAAAAGGATAAAAACAGGAATACTTATTCTCATGTCGGTCACATTTTGGCGTTCAAAGATTTGATGTCAAAACCCGCAATTTGTTTGTAATGCTCCATTATTCCGGCCAGTTCTTCATGGGGAATTTGTTCAGGAGTAAAGCCCTGCGGGAAACGCTCTTCCATCAAATCCATGATGAAATCCGGGCCTTTTTGGCGGTTTTGTAATACCACTTTGGCAGTGGCAGGTACCCGTTCAGCATCGTAACGCTCCAGGGCACTTTGCCAGCCAGGTTCTTCAATCAAAGCTGCGGTGAGTGCATCCGCATCCAGAATGGCCTGCGAAGCACCGTTGGAACCAATCGGGTACATGGGATGCGCGGCGTCACCCAAAAGGGTCACCCGCCCAAAGGTCCAGCGCGGCAGGGGATCGCGGTCGGACATCGGGAATTCGTAAATGCTTTCCGCCCCGGCAAGCATAGCAGGCACGTCCAGCCAATCAAATTTCCAGTTTTCGTAAACGCGCAACAACCTTTCTTGGTCGGCTTGCCGATTCCAGTCGCGTACCTTGAGCTGGTAATCCGCTCCTTCGCGTAGGTTGCCTACCCAATTGACCAGTTGTAAACCTTCACTGTTGAGTTGTGATTGGATGGGATAAACCACCATTTTTTGCCCCATGTGCCCTATCATGACCATAGAGGCACCATTCAGAAATGGTTTCATCAGGGTAGTACCACGGTACAGAACATTGCCAGAGTATTTTACTTCACCTTCCCTTGGGTACAAAAGCTGGCGCAGCACGGAGTTGATGCCATCGGCACCAATCAGCAGATCTCCAGTAATCTGAGCTTGTAGTTCACCTGTGTCCCGATTGATAAAAGTAGCGGTGACCCCATCGGGTGTTGCATCAAAAGCCGACAAATGGTGTTGGGTTTTGATGCAACCTGTGCCTAATCTCCTTTCTACTTCCTCCAAAAGCAACATTTGTAAGGTACCGCGATGGACAGAAAACTGTGGCCATTTGTAGCCAGCAAACCGACCCCGGGGTTCTTCCCAAAAGATTTGTCCATGTTTGTTGGCGTATACCAAATCGCTGGTTTCCACGGCAGATTCAGCAATTTTGTCATCCAAGCCCAGATTGGTCAATATCCGCACCGAGTGGGGGAGGAGGTTGATGCCCACACCGAGGGGTCTGACACTTTTGACCGATTCAAATACTTCAACTTCGAAACCTGCTTCGTGGAGGCAAAGGGCTGCGGTCAGGCCGCCAATACCCGCTCCGGCGATGATGATTTTCATAGGAATCAGATTAGAAACTCGCTTTCTTCATCAAATAGGGTCAGGTGGATATCCTCTTGCAAACGGCTGAACAATCCTTGCAGACGAGGCAATTCATAGTGGAAATAAAAGCGCAGGGTTTCAATTTTGGACTGGTAAAAAGTCCGCTCTTCACCCTGGATTCCTTCTTTTTTAAGGGCTTCTACCGCTGCTATTCCCTGAAGCAGCCATTGCCAGGCCACATTCAAAATGCCAAATGATTCCATGTACAAATTGGCATCAGCCAACAACACTTCCATATCGCCTTCGGTAGCCAGTTTGAATTGATGGGCCGTGACTTTTTGGAACTGGCGCAGGGAAGTCATCAATGCATCCCAGTAAGGACTCAAGGTGGAATCGTGCTCGGCAGGGTGGATGGTTTTTCCTACTTCATTGTACCAAAGAACCAAAGTTTTTCCCTGATTGCCGATTACCTGTCGCCCCAAGAGTGCCTGAGACTGGATGCCCGTTGTCCCTTCATACAGGCTCATGATGCGCACATCGCGAGCCAATTGCTCCAATGGGAAATCCTCGGTATAGCCGTAACCGCCCAAGACCTGTAAACCTTGGTTGACCGCCACAAAGCCCATTTCTGCGCCATATGTTTTGGCTACAGGAGTGAGCAATTCCAGCAGTTGGTTGTAGTGCTTTTTGTGTTCGGGCTCCTCAGCGTGTACTTTTTCCAAATCCAGATAGAGGTAACATTGGAGGACCAGACAAAGGCCACCTTCCATGATGGCTTTTTGCAAAAACAACATCCGCCGGACATCCGGGTGCTGAATGATGGATACGGGTTCGACCACGGCTTCTTTTTTGTTCAAACGCCGCCCCTGAGGACGTTCCTGGGCGTATTGAAGAGAGGCATAATAGGCGGCCGAAGCGATGTGGATGCCGCCCATTCCTACCCCAAGCCGGGCCCCATTCATCATCAAAAACATGTGGGGCAAACCCCGGTTCATTTCGCCCAAAAGGTACCCTACACAATCTCCTTTCGCCCCGAATTCCAGGTGCATGGCAGGGGTGGCTTTCTGCCCCATCTTGTGGTAAATTCCGATGGATGTGACATCGTTATCCTCAAGAATTCCAGCATCAGCCAGGCGTTTTTTGGGCACAACAAACAGTGAAATTCCTTTGGTGCCCTTAGGCGCACCGTCAACCCGGGCCAATACCAGGTGTACAATATTATCGGTCACATCCTGATCACCAGCGGAAATGAAGATTTTTTGCCCTTTGATCAAATAAGTCCCATTGGGCTGCGGACTGGCAGCCGTGGCTACATCCGAGAGTGAACTACCCGCCTGTGGCTCGGTCAGGCACATGGTGCCCATCCATTCACCGGACAACATTTTGGGCAAAAACAGGGCTTTTTGTGCTTCATTGCCAAAGGTGTAAATCAGGTTTGCTGCTCCTTTGCATAAGTCACTGTACATCACCAAACTATTGTGGGCGCTGCCCATGATGAATTCGGCGGCGGCGGCAATGGTTTTAGGCAATTGCATCCCTCCCCAGGTTTCGGAGAAGGGCGCGGCCATCAGGCCCGCTTCGCTAAAGGCCTTGATGAAGCTGTGCACAGAGGCATGAACCTTGACCTGCCCATCGATCAATTCTGGCTGTTGTCGGTCAGATTCCTGGTAGGCGGGCTGCATGATTTGTTTGGCGAGGTCGCTGGCGATGTCCAGCGTAAATCCGTATGTTTCCCGGTCGTGAGCCTTGAAATAATCGAATTGTTGGAGTTTTTCCACCTGTAAGGTTTCAAACAGGATGAAATCCAGATTGCGGCGCGAGAAGGTTTTTTCGGCCATGCTTTTTTAGCGATTGATGGTGATGTAGAAAATTGTAAGTATAAGTTTAAGGTAGCCTTACAAAATTAACAAATTTAAAAATGCTTTCCGTACTTTGTTTCGACTGTGGTCTATTTTTCTATTTTTGTGACTTATGTGTTTTTGGAATAGCACTTAACCCAATAGATATGCCCGCTAGAACCATCTATTTAATCAAACGCCTGGAAACGGAAGTAACCGCCAACATGATCAAAATTTTAGGCGCGTACGACATCACTCCCTCCCAGTTTATCATCCTCAACTTTGTGGGAGACAATGAAACCGATTTGTCCTCCGCTCAATTGTCGCGGCGTTTTTTGATGACCCCTCAGTCGATGAACGAGGTGGTGACGACCTTGCAACGCAAAGAATTGTTGGAACGAAATACCGATCCCAATCATAAACGTATCCTGCGCATCACCCTCACTGAGAAAGGAAAAGAGGTGTTGGAAATCTGCAACGCGGCAATGGATGTGTTTGAAGAAAAATTGTTGAAAAAGCTCAAAATCAAAGAAAAAGAGGTTTTTCGTGGGTCAATTGGGAAAATTTTGGAGAACCTCAAGGAAGAGGGCGAAGAAAAGCCAAAAGTTGTAAAATGATGTAGGGCATCGCCGAAGGCGAGGTGCAACATTATCCACAAAACAATCATACGATGACCCGATACCACCTGCTGTTTATAATTTCCCTGGGCATTAATTCCCTGCTGATGGCGCAATCTCGCGAAATCAACGCTGAAAAAACGGCCATTCAATCTTCCCGCTACTGGTTGGATATTGACTATGTAGGTGATGGTCACATTGGCCACCGCCTGGATGTACACTTGCCCAGCAAAGGAAAAAAACCTTTCCCGGTGATCCTCTGTGTATATGGTAGTGCCTGGTTTTCGAACAACTCCAAAGGGACTGTTTTTAGTACGGGTTTGGGCCAGGCCTTGCTCAATGCGGGTTTTGCAGTAGTGAATGTCAATCACCGTTCCAGTGCCGATGGGCGTTTCCCGACCCAAATTCAGGATGTAAGAGCGGCAATTCGTTTTATCCGGGGCAATAGTGAAAAATTTGGGCTGGATAACAATTTTGTGGGCATCACCGGTTGGTCTTCGGGCGGGCATTTGTCGGCTTTTACGGGGACAAGTAGTGGAATCAAAGACTTTGAAATTGAAGGCAATAAAATTGATTTGGAAGGTAAGCTGGGCAAACACACCGAGGAAAGTAGTGCAGTGGATGCAGTGGTCGACTGGTTTGGTCCTACCGATTTTTTGATCATGGACGAATGTGGAAGTTCTTTTTCCCACAACGAGGCCAAATCGCCAGAATCTTCACTGGTGGGTGGCCCGATTCAGGAAAACAAGGTGAAATGTGCTTTGGCGAATCCGATGACTTATGTTTCGGCGAAAACGCCATCGTTTTTGATTTTTCATGGGGACAAAGACAATCTGGTGCCCCATTGCCAGAGTGAAAAATTGTACGAAACCTTGCAAAAGGCGGGAGTGCAAAGTGAATTGGTGATTGTGCCAGGTGGGCAGCATGGGCCGGGGGTAATGGAAGCGGGGTATTATGCGCGGATGGTGGACTTTTTTAAGAAGGAGTTGAAGAAGAAGTAGGGGCACCACCCTTGATTTTGAAAAACCAAAGCGACACACTTTTTTCTTTGTGATTAAATCATGTCGCTTTGGTGGCGTGGCATACGGAATTATTCCAAAAATCTCGCCTGCGCCTTCTTTCCCGTCTTCACCCAAGCCCGTAAGGCATCAAAAGCCACCCCGGTCTGCTGTGGTGTAAACTGGCAATGCGCCTGCCCATTGGTATACAATACGGTCAAAAACTGACTTTTCCCCCGTCCCTGTAGCATGTTTTCGTAATTGGTCACTGCATAATTGGGTGGGATCAGTTGGTCGTACAAGGTATGCATGAGTACGATTGGTTTGTCCACATTCCCGGTGCGGTCATAGGCTACAAACAACTTGTCGGCACCAGGTGTAGCGGCGAGTCGCTCAGCTTTTAGATTCACTTCTTTGTCGTTCGGAAAGCCGCTGTATACCGTATTGGTATTGTCGAAAGGATTGCCTTTGGCTTTTTGCGCCACGTCGCGCAAGACATTTTCGCTAAACATCAAGGTGAAGGCCAAGTCATCAAATTTGAGGTCAAAACGTTTGGCTACAGCCAGACCCAAAAGCGAATCTTTGGACACAATGGCTTTGCGAATCGCTGCAACTCTGGGCATCATTTCTCTAAAGGACATGGCTGCCACCGGTTTGTTTAAATCAAAAATGTCGGAGAGTTTTGAAGCGATCCCCGGAAACAAGCCATTAAACGTTGCGTACAAGTCAAACTCCTTGCGTACCTGCAAATAAGGTCTGCTCGAAAGTGGGCACAAGGGCAATCCACCCAGGTAACTTTGGCCATAATTTTCCATGATCCCCAGGGTGATGCCACCGCCCATGGAATGCCCCACCATGAAGGTTGAGTCGGGCTTTCCGTAGGTTTTGACGAAGTAATTGCGCAATGCTTCCGTGTCTTCAATTCCCTCGGGCATAGCATACCCTTGTTTGGAATAATCGGAAGCGGCCACGGCAAAGCCCCGTTCAAGAAAAGGTTTCATACTGGAGATAAAACCTGGATTTTGGCTTTGCCGGGGACTCGCGCCCATGAACTCATAGCCATGCGCGTACATGACCAGTTTTCCTTTCCAGTTGTCAGGAAAGAGGATGCGGTATTTGGCACCTTTGATGCTGCCTGTGTCGATTTTGGCGATGCCGTTTTGGGCAAAAAGACCGACCGAACCGAGTAGCAAGAAAAAGCAGAATAGATTTTTCATGTTCAGGACATTTTAGGTGGCTATAAAAATAATTCCACCGAAGGTGGGATGCTAAAAAATTGCTGTGGTTTATGGGTTCCCCCAAACTTTAATCGCCGTATTCACCACCAATTCCAACTTGCGCCACTGGTCGTCGTGGGTCATTTGATTGCCGTGGTGAGTGGACGAAAAACCACATTGAGGACTCACACACAAGTTTTCCAGCGGAGCATACTGAGCAGCTTCATCGATGCGCTTGCACAAGTCATCCATGTTTTCCAATTCGGCAACTTTAGAGGAAACAATCCCCAAAACCACCATTTTATTTTTCGGCACAAAACGCAGCGGCGCAAAATCGCCAGAACGCTCATCGTCGTATTCCAGGAAGTAGCCGTCTACATTGATTTCGTTGAACAAGACCTCCGCTACAGGCTCGTAACCACCCTCCGCAAACCAGGTACTGCGGTAGTTGCCCCGACAAAGGTGGATGCCTACGCGCAGGTCTGCAGGCCGATTGTCAATCACAGCATTGATCAAAGCCGCGTAGGTTTTGGGCAATTCATTCGGGTCTTCACCCCGTTCAGCAGCAGCGGCGCGCATTTTGGGGTCACAAAGATAGGCCAGGTTGGTATCGTCGAGTTGCAAATAGCGCAAACCAACTGCGTAAAGATGGTCGATTTCCTCCCGATAAGCTGCAGCCAGGTCATGGAAAAACAAATCCATATCGGGGTAAGAATTAATGTCGATAGATTGGCGGCCTCCCCGGAAATGCACCATGGTCGGAGAGGGAATGGTCACCTTGGGGGTGCGGGTAACGATGGATTTCAGGTAGTTAAAGTCGGCCACCTGGATGTCGTGTTGGTGTTTGAGTTTGCCAGTTACGCTCACTACAGGTGGCTTAAAACCATCTTCAGCTGCTTTGGCATTGGGATTGCTTTCGATGCCTCCGGTGACTGTTACACCATCCAGTTCTTTGAGGAAGTCGAGGTGGAAATAATCGCGACGGAATTCTCCATCGGTAATGGATTGAATACCCGTGGCTTCCAATCTTGTGACCGTTTCGGCGATGGCCGCGTCTTCAATAGCGCGCAATTCAGCAGCAGAGATTTCTCCTTTTTTCCAGCGTAGGCGGTTCTCTTTGACGGCACTGGTTCTCAATAAACTTCCCACGTGATCCGCACGGAATGGAGGCGTTGACATGATGAGCGATTTTGTAGGTGATGCGATTTTGAGTGTCCTGATGCGTATTTTAATATCAGGTTGCCTGCTAAGTTACGGAGATTTTTTTTTACTGTCCAATTAATTTGCAAATGTTACATTACTTTTATGGAAACAAACTTGAATTTCCAGCAAAATCCTTAATTCACTTCAACATGAACATCAATACTCCACTTTTTTATCTGCTTTTTGCCTCCATGGTTTTACTCTATTCTTGCCAAGAAGACGAAAGCGTTGAAGAGGATTTTGGCGTGGCATTTGGTATTCGCCAGGATAAAAATCTAGCGGATTATGAAGCGGTTGCCGCCGCGAACAACCCTGCATTGCCCAATTTTAAGGCGGTGATTGCATTTAGTTACAGTTTGGATGGTAGCGCCAAAGCGGAGTACATTGCCTCAGGTACTTTGATCGCGCCACAATGGATACTCACTGCGGCACACAATTTTTATGACGCCAGCGAACAAAAAAAGCCAGCCCTGGTAAAAGGCATCACCATAAAAACGGGGGATGATCCCAATGATCCAACGCAGACTTACACTGTATCCCAGATCGTGATTCACCCAACCTGGCTGCACGGCAATCAGGATTTTCAGCATGCCAATGACTTGTGCCTGGTCAAAGTCTCCAGTCCAATCAACTCAATTACTCCGGTAAAACTCCATACAACTAGTACCGAGCCGATTGGTGGAACCATCTGGTTCTGTGGATTTGGTGATTATTCAGGTGCACCAGGGCAAAATCCCAATCTTGAATCCAAAAAACACGCCATAGAAAACATCCTGGATAGAAAGGTGGAAGGCTTAAAAACCACTCATGAAACCACGGTCTATTCAGGAGGCTTGCTGGCTTTTGATTTTGATGACCCTCTTGGTGCCATCAATGCCTTAGGGGATAACCTTGTCAATGCCGATGAAGGTATTTTGGGTGCAGGAACCAGTAGTGCTGGAGCGCTGAATTTGGAGGGGGCTACGGTGGAAGGCGATAGCGGTGGACCTTTGTTTGTGAAAAACGGAAGTGTGTGGGAATTGGCGGGAGTACTATCCGGTGGGGCAACAGATCCTGTACCTGGGCACAAAAAAAGTGATTATGGTGACATCAGTGTTTTCACCCGGGTTTCTACCTCCTACAGTTGGATTCAATCGGTTATCAAATGATGGGACACCATCACACTACACACCCCCACCCATTCTTATTCTCCATTCCTTAGGAAAATAATTATTTACCCGGCCTTTGATGTTTTTGACCCAGCCGAGGTTGATGCCCTCGTAATTGACCAGACTCCAACCATCGGAAGAATCTGGGAGTTCGATCACTTCTTTGCGCAGGTATTTTAAAGCAGTGGGAAGATCGAGTGATGTGTTGGGCAAGTTGGGATGAACCACAGTGCTCAAAGCCAAAGCAGGAGCAGGGATGAAATCCTGGTGTTTTAAAGCCCCTAGTTCAAGGACAGGGTCCCAGCGCCGCAAATAAGGGCTGAGCTCCTGGAAAAAATCAGCACATGCTTGGGGAACAGCCGCCAGTTCACCATGTGGACTTTCCAGCACCAACAACTCAGCGCTGGATTTGACCCATTTTTTTAAAAAGTCTACATTTTTGCGGGGCGCATTTTTCCAAAATCCTTTCGTTGGAGCCGATTTGAGCACGGTGTAATGCTTTTCCTGACGCATGGCCGCGATAAAAAAACCCTCTCCCTGTACGTGATGAGGATAACACTGGTAGCCAAAATCGCGGGCCTGCACGCCCCATTCCGCTGGAAAAGACAGGGGGATCGGGCTCAGCTCAAGGTTGTCTTGGGACCAGGCTACGTTCAAGGCGTTTTCGAACTCATTGTAGGTGCAGGTGCAATAAATCAGAATGCCGCCGGGCTTGAGCAAGGGACTGGCTTCGGCCAGGATGCGCCGTTGGCGAGCGGAGCAGTGTTGTACGTGTTCAGGCGACCATTCGTTGACCGCATTGGGGTCTTTGCGGAACAAACCTTCGCCGGAGCAGGGCGCATCCAATAATACAAGGTCAAACTGGCCTTGTAGGGGGGCAAATTCCCGGCTGTCCTGGTTGGCACACAACACATTGGGATAGCCCCATTTACAGAGGTTTTCCCGCAGGATTTGGTAGCGGGACTTGATGACTTCATTGCTGATCAACAAACTGTCTTCAGATATGGCCGCAGCCAAAAGTGTACTTTTTCCGCCCGGCGCAGCAGCCAAATCCAATACTTTTAAAGGCTGATTCAAATCGATGACCTGGGGCAATACCGCCGACAACAACATTGAAGAAGCTTCCTGCACATAATAGGCTCCACCGTGTAAACGAGGATCGAAGGTGAAAACAGGACGCTCTGCAAGGTAAATTCCTTCTTTGTTCCATTTTACTCCGTCTGAATTTTCCGACCAATTTTTTAACTTAAAAGGATTTCGACGGATGCTGACGGGGGTGGGGGAGGAAAGCGCTTGCAAGAATGCCTCGTAATCGGTATTACCCAATTGCTGCAACATTTGGTTTGAAAAAGCGCTGGGTAGAACCGGGCTGGGCATTTTTAGCGGTTTGGTTGGGCAAATAATTCCTTCTCTACGATTTCACAAACAATATGTCCGATCAGCATATGGCATTCCTGGATCCGGGGGGTATCCTTGGACGGAATGTTGATGAGGATGTCGCACAAATTGGCCATTTTTCCACCTTCCATTCCGGTCATCCCGATGACGGTCATGGATTGTTCTCGGGCCGCTTCGATGGCCTTGAGCACGTTGGGGGAGTTTCCAGAGGTGGACATGGCCACCAGAATATCTCCTTTGTTGCCCATGGCGCGCAACATCCGAGCGTAAACCTCTTCGTACCCGTAGTCGTTGGCTACCGCAGTCAGATAGGAAGTATTGACGTGCAGGGCTTCGGCATATAAGGGTGGCCGGTCGAAGTAATACCGCCCGGATAGCTCCGCAGCCAGGTGTTGAGCATCTGCAGCACTGCCGCCATTGCCACAAAACAGCACTTTATGCCCGGTTTTAAAAGCCTCTAAGAAAGTGTTTGCCATTTGATGGGCACGCTCCAGCAAGTCCTCTTGCTCGTGCAGCATGGTGACGGTGTACAAGTGAGAAGCAATGCGGGTCTGGATCAGCGGGTGGATGTTCATTTATGCATGCATTATTACTTTAGCGTAATTTTCCCAACTCAATTCCTTGGTTTTCTCCCGTATGTTTTCCCTTGGGATAGGTTCGTCCAGAAAGCGCAACATTTGAGCCGCCATGGAATCTACATCACCCGCTTCGGCGAGGTAACCACTAAAACCTTCCTGAATGGTTTCCGGAAAATGACCTACTTTGGTGGCAACCAGGGGCAGCGCAAAGTTATAACTCAAAGATTCTATGCCCGATGGGGTTGCATACTCATAAAACAGCACCACACAATCGGCCACCTGGAAGTATTTGTGGACGTCTTCGTTGGGAATAAAGGTGTTGAACACCGCCACCCGGTCCCTCAGGTTCAACTCGTCGATCAAGGCCAGTGGGTTGTATTGGCGTTCATCGTCGCTTTGACGCAAAACGATTTTTTTGGCCAAACCAAATAAGGCATTTTTGATTTTGGTGCTCCACTTGGTATTGTCTAGGGTTTGCCAAAAGGATTCCCCACAAATGAGCAGAGATACATCGTCGCGTTGGGCGGCCACTTTTTGGAAAGCTGGAATTACGTGGTGCAGTCCTTTGTATTTGCGGATGAAGCCAAAAAAGAGAAACACGTGTTTGCGCAAACCATGCTCTTTTTTGAAGCCCTCTACATCAAAGTCCGCTTTCGGTTGAAACAAATCGTAAATGGGGTGGTATAGTTTGAGTACGGTTTGGACCATTTTATCGGTGCTGCGCTGGCCTTCATAACTCAAGTCAAACTGCCGATTGGGGTAAAGGGTTTTGAGCTCGTTGAAGGTTTTGAGGGCGTGTACGATGTAGGTTTTGGCTTTACCAATCCCCATTTTGGTGAAAAATTTGTCGATGCTGCTGTTCTCTTTTTGGATCACAAAGTGCAAGTCGAGGATGACTTCGATCTCGGGATGTTGCCGCAACCAACCTACGATCCGACCGATGGGTAGTCCTTGAATGGCGATAGCCCACTGAAATACCACCTTGTCTGGTTTTAAACTCAGAATATAGCGGTAGGTTTCGTACCAACTGACGGGGTTGTTGTAGTTGGTGATGTATTTGACTTTGATGTTGCTGCCTTCGAGCAAATCCATATGGCTAGACTTGTCTACAAACTCGCGGGGGATGATGGCGGGGTATTGCTGAGTCCAAGACACAATATGGACCTCGGTACCTGGGATTTTATCCAAAGCACGAGCCAGGGAGGTGTTGTAATTGGAAATACCTCCTTTGAATTTTGGACCAGGACCGAAACAGACTATTTTCATATTATAATTTCTTTATCGCCTCATCGTATACCCGCCGCAAACCTTCCTCCAAGCTGATTTTGGCTTCCCAGCCCAGGGTTTCTTTGACAAAATCCATGTTGCAATAACGGGAATGCACCCCAACCGGTTTATCCAAAAGCGGCTTGATGGTCGGCTTATACCCGGCGAAACTGCAAAAAACTTCAATGATTTCGCGGAAACTGCTTAGCCGACCCATTCCGATGTTGATGGCCGTTCCGTTGTGGATTTTATCCATTGCCACTTCCACACAATCCAAGACGTCGTCGATGTGTACAAAGTCGCGACCTTGATTGCCACTGCCCCAAACCTCGAAAGGATCTTCTTTACGGGCTGCACGAGCGGCGATGGCAGGAATGGGGTAGGAGAGGTCCTGATCTTCGCCATAACCACTGAAAGGGCGGATGCAGGTCACTTTTACTCCATAATATTGAGCCGTAATTTGTGCCAGGTATTCACCAGTCAGTTTACTCCAACCATAGGTCATA
>NZ_JANRKL010000118.1:0-27580 GCF_033763495.1 Haliscomenobacter sp.
GCCAGTTTTTCGCGCATGGCCTTTTGTTGGGCCTCCATATCGCCAAACATGTTTTCAAGTCCAAACATGGTACGGTTTTTTTGTCGGTAAAATATGTGCGAAGATATAACAGAACGTACAGGAAATGACAGTATTTTATACATTTGTCCCCGATTGTGGTATAAACCAGTTGCAGTGTAAAACTGTTTTGGCATTAGTGCCTAGCCCACATCAAATGGGAACTGGTACACGGGAGCACAAATTCTACTTACTGCGTAAAATAGCGCCATCATGCCTTTGGATCAAGTTGACGTAGATCAGGAAGAAAAAAAGGTGGGTAAAGAAATGTCTTTTCTGGACCACCTGGAGGAGTTGCGTTGGCACATCATCCGTTCATTGTCAGTTATTTCTGTTTTTGGGATAGTCTTGTTCATCAAACAGGAATGGATGTTCAATGTGTTGATTTTTGGCCCTTCCAAACAGGATTTCATCACTTATCGGGCACTTTGTTCTTTTTCAAAGAGCCTTGGTTTGGGTGATACCATGTGTTTTGCGGCTACTGAGGTCAATTTGCAAACCATTGGTTTTGCTGAACCCTTCGTGACCAGTATGTGGGTTTCTTTTGTGGTGGGTTTGGTCCTGGCTGCACCCTATGTACTGTGGGAGGTTTGGCGCTTTGTGAGCCCAGGTTTGTTGCCCAAAGAGCAAAAAGCAGCCTCTGGAGCAGTGTTCATTTGCTCTTTTCTGTTTTTGTTGGGTGTCGTTTTTGGGTATTTTTTGATGGCACCTTTCGCCATCAACTTTTTGATCGGCTATACCATTCCCGGGGTAACCAACGTGCCAACACTCAACTCGTACATCAACTACATGGTGATGTTCACTTTGCCACTTGGAGTGGTATTTGAGTTGCCAGTGGTGGTGTATATTTTGGCTCGAATTGGCCTCCTAACAGCCACGGATATGCGCGCTTTCCGGCGACAAGCCATTGTGGTGATTCTGGTGGTAGCGGCAATCATCACTCCTCCTGATGTGGTATCACAAATGCTGGTGACAATACCGCTATATGCCTTGTACGAAGTGAGCATCATCATTGCAAAAAGGGTTGCGCCTCGGGATGATGACGATGATGAACCTTCAAAAGCAGTAACCCCTTCATAGTTGAGAAGTTGAGCGTTTGAGAAGTTGAGGCTACCGCAGCGGCTTGGGCAATATCCTTGTACAAGTCGCTGCGGTAGCCTCAACCTCTCAACTCCTCAACCTCTCAACTCCTCAACTTTCAATCGAATGGAACGTATTTCGAGTAACCTTACCCTGGTGTACAAAATTGTGCTACCCATTTTCTGGATTGTGTTTATGGGTGGTACAACAGTGGCTATTTTGCTGAGCAAATTTGCAGGCATTGGCAATACTTCTTCTATGTCTGTGAAGCTGGTAATGTTGTTTGTGTTTATTTCAGGAACCCTCTTTTTGGCCTTCACCTTGATGCGCCTCAAAAGGATAGAGGTAGGTCAGGAAGGAGTATACGTAACCAATTATTTTAAAAATGTGCGCTACCCTTTTAGTGAGGTTGAGGGCATTACCACTACTTCTCTAATGTTGTTTTCGGTAGGTACCCTACATTTGAAAGGTAAAGGGAGTTTTGGTAAGAGTATTGCCTTTATACCCAGCCCGAGCCGGTTTTATTCTTTTTTCGAGGACAATCCGGGCTTGAAAGAGCGCTTGTTGAAGCTGTAAACGCTCTAATTTCAGAAGATTAAACCTCTGCTGTACTCAACGCCACAAACGCCCTCTTCTCGGTCTCACATACCCCACAAACATAATCCTCAGGCAGCCCCGCAAAAGTTACGCCTGCCGGGATTCCCCTTAAAGCATCGCCATAACGACCATCGTAAACCGACAAACAATTGGGGCATTGGTAAGCCTCATTATCGGAAATGGCATGTGCTGGCAATAGGGGTTTAGGAGCTACCAGCGGTTTGTTCTCCTTGGCTACCGCCCCCAATCCATCAAAGTACAAGCGGCTCAATTCCATGAGCAAACCAGGCAATTCAATCTTATCCACATCCTGCGCATAAGTCAGGTATTCCAGGGTATTTGGGTCGAAGTTTTTGGCATAAAGCACGTTGTAAGTTGGGCGTACCTGAAAATGCTGCACGACTCGTGGTTGGGGGTTGCGTTGGATCAAAATGGAGGTAAAATTGATGCTGTATGTGCTGGTGATCCCAAAAGTCAGGCCATAGGTGCTGATGTCATTTTGGTCAAAATTGCGCACGATGAAACGTTTGAGATCCATGGCCTCGTCGTCGCTAGCGGGAATGTGCCAGTTCATTTCCAGGGATGAATGGCGTTCGTTGATCCCGAAACGCCCGAGTAGTTTTTGCCAGGCCATTTCATACCGCTGGTGAATACCCTTGACAATGAAAGACTTCCAGGGCGTGATGCAAATTTTGCCAATTTTGCACTCAAAGCACAAGTCACACATGGCTTTCAGGAAATTCAAATCATAACGATTGTTGCGCCAATACAGCCCTAACCAATATTGATCCACGTTAAAACGATTCATCCCTTCGTAATAAGGGAAGCTGTAAGTGGGCAATTGCAATGGCTCTTGGGGTACCCGGCTATTGGTCTCCAAAGTCCGATTGAGGTAATTGAACAAGCCAGGTATATCAGGAATGTTTTCCTGTAGATTCTCAATGGCCTTAGCGATGCGCGCCATGTCCCAGGAATAAATCAGTACAGGGAAAGCTTCAGGTTTGGTCCAATGAGGCAAACGCACGTAAAAATGCCAGTAGTCCTCAATGCTGGAAGCGATAAAATTGAGGTGTCCGGTGAATAGGGGTACCAGGCGTTGTTTGGGATCAGTGATGTTGATCTCCAGTTTTTGGGGTTCAGCAAACTGTTCCAGTACGTAGAGATACATCGCACTGCTCAACCAGGCCGTACCCGGAAAGATATCCGCCGATACGTAGGAGCAGAGGATATTTTGGTACACATTGGCGGATAGATTTTCGATGCTCAACTGCGGAAAATCCTGGGCGATGCTGCTCAAATCCTGATCGGTGGGCAACAGAATATCCTGACGGGAACCAAACATCAAGGCGTCCAGCCCGGCTAGTTCAGCCAACTCTACGATTTGTTTCAGCTCACTGGGCGAGAGCACTCCCCCTTTTACCAGAATGCGCTGTAGGTTCTGTCGCATGAGACGTTTGGTTTAAAACTTGATCCAATACCGCTTTTACTTCGGGTTTGCAACTGCCACAACCCATTCCTGCTCCAGTGGATTTGCAAAGGGTTTTAAAATCCTTGCACCCGTTTTGGATGGCAGCATATAAATTACCTTCACCCACTTGGTTGCAAGAGCACACCAATTTGCCTTGTACCGGAGCACCCTGATTTTTTCCGCGCAACAACTCCTGCCGTTTTTCCGACAATTCAATTTTGTCCTCAATCAAGGCTTTGAATTCGGCAAACTCGGCTTTGTCACCAATCAAAATAGCTCCAACTAGTCGATCTTTGTAAACGACACATTTTTTGTAATACCGTCGACTCAGGTCGGTGAACACGATTTGCTCGTAGTCCCAGTCATCCTCCGGGCAATAGATGTCGCCCACGCTGCACAGGTGTAAGTCTTCAAACTTGAGGATGTTCATCAGCACCGAACCATTGTAGCGGCTGCTCAGATTGCCGTTGAGGTAATTGGCCAGTACATCGGCTTGTTGCTCGGCAGCAGCAGTGATGCCATACAATTCGCCTTTGAATTCAGCGATTTCGCCCATAGCAAAAATGTGTGGGTCGCTGGTTTGCAGGTAATCGTTGACCACAACTCCTTTTCCACAACGGATTCCGGCATTTTTCGCCAAATCGATATTGGGGATGGTTCCAATGGCGTAGACGATGGCGGTACATTGGATGGTTCGGCCACTTTTGAGGTTGACAATTACTCCAGTCGATGCTTCGGCTTCGCTCAGCGACCGGTTACTGAGCGGAGTCGAAGTGTCGGAAGTAATGGTATGTACTTCATTGTCAAAATAAATCTGAATGTCGCGTTCCATCACATCTTCCGCCAAAAGCCGGCTACCGATGGTGTCCAACTGGCGTTCCATCAGGCGGGCAGCCCGTTGAATGAGGGTGATTTTTACGTTGATGTTGCGCAGTGCAGCGGCTAATTCCAAGCCCAACAAACCACCTCCGACGATGGCTACGTGTTGGTTTTCGCGAGGCAAGCCACTTTCTTCGAGATAGCTCTTGAGCTTATCAGCATCCTGGCGGGAACGCATGGTGAACACGCCAGGTAAACTGAGTGGAACTTCCCGAGGCACAATGGGCCGACTACCCGTGGCCATAATCAGGGCGTCGTAGCCGTGAATTTGCCCATTTGAGTCGGTGATGGTTTTGAGCAGCGGATCAATTTTGTCAACACCTATCCCCAGGTGGAGCCGGATGCCCAATCTTTCAATTTCTCCATCCCGCATTTTGAGCAGCTGTTCCCATTCCAGGTGCTCACTCACATATTCGGGCAATAACACCCGGTTGTAAAAGGCATGTGGCTCTCGCGAAAAGACGTGGATTTCATCCTTATGGTTTTTTTCGCGGTAACTTTGGATAAAACGATAGGCCGCCGCCCCCGCCCCGATGACAAGGATTTTCTGGAAAGGTTTGACGTATTGGCTGACCTGAACGGTAGAAAATTTAAAATCTGGCTCTTTGGAAACCGGATCTACCAAATCACTGGTCAGGTTGTTGCACCGCCCCAAGGGGCTTTCCAGAATTTTGCCCCAGTGTATCGGCAAAAACACCGCACCCGGGCGAATGTCTTCTGTACATTTTACGGTAACTTGTACTTCGCCACGGTCATTTTTAACCATTGCGGTATCCCCATCAGCCAACCCACGGAAGCTGGCATCCTGTGGATGTATCTCCAAAAAAGGTGCATTGATGTGGGTCAACAGGCGGTTGACTTTCCCGGTTTTGGTCATGGTATGCCACTGATCACGGACGCGACCGGTGGTGAGGATGAGTGGAAATTCCGCGCTGGGTTTTTCACTCGTATTGTACATCTGCTGTGGCAGGTTGAATTTCGCCTTGTTGTTCTTGGTAAAAAAGCGAAAATCTTCAAACAAACGACTGGTGCCCGGATGGTCACTAGCTGGCACGGGCCATTGGAAGGTCCCCTCCCTTTGCAAGCGTTCGTGACTGAGGCCTGAAATGTCCAGATTGGTATTTTTGGTCAAACGGCAGTGCTCATCATACACTTCACCGATCTGGCGGTAATCAAAACCGTGAAAACCCATTTTGCGGGCAAAGCGCAGGAGAATTTCGGCGTCGGGCAAAGCTTCACCCGGTGGATCTATGGCTTTGGGCAAAAGACTGATGCGGCGCTCCGAGTTGGTCATGGTCCCTTCTTTTTCCAGCCAGGCGGCGGCAGGCAACACCAAATCGGCGTAAGCCAGGGTGTCGGCGCGTCGGGAAATGTCTTGCACGACTACAAAACGAGCATTTTTCAAGCCTTTTTCCACCTCATTCAAATTGGGCAAACTCACCATGGGGTTGGTGCACATGATCCAAACAGCTTTGATGCTTCCATCCGCCAGGCCCTTGAATATTTCTGTGGCCGTTCGGCCAGGCTTTTCTGAGATGCTGGGCACTCCCCAAAAATCCGCAACTTCCTGGCGTTGGGCTGGGTCTTGTAGGGAGCGGTGTGCGGCTAGCATGGTCGCCAGGCCCCCGACCTCTCTTCCGCCCATGGCATTGGGTTGTCCTGTGAGAGAAAAGGGACCAGCGCCAGGTCGGCCCACTTGCCCGGTAAGGAGGTTAAGGTTGATCAGCGCGGTATTTTTATCCACCCCGATTGCACTTTGGTTTAAGCCCATCGTCCACATGCTGAGGTAAGCCTTGGCATCGCCGATGTATTTGGCGGCTTTTTTGATGTCTTCCAGCTCGATGCCACAGATTTCGGCGGCTTTGCGCAGGGGCGTGTCCATCACCATGCGGCGGTAATGGGCAAATCCTTCGGTATGTTGATTGACAAAAAATTGATCGGCATGGTTGGTTTCAATCAAACGGCGGCCAATGGCGTTGTACAAGACTACATCGGTGCCTGGTTTGATTTGTAGGTGTAGGTCGGCGATGGAACAGCTTTGGGTTTTACGGGGGTCAACCACAATGATTTTGACTTGTGGATTTTGTTCTTTGTGTTGTTCCAGGCGGCGAAACAAGATGGGATGGCACCAGGCCGGATTGGCTCCCGCAATCATAAAACAATCTGCCAGCTCAATATCGGCATAAGCCACAGGTACCGAGTCTTCCCCAAAGGTTTTGGTGTAGGCAGCCACCGCAGAACTCATGCAGAGCCGCGAATTCGTATCCAGGTTATTGGTGCCGATAAACCCTTTAACCAGTTTATTGACGAGGTAATATTCTTCGGTGAGGCACTGGCCGGATACGTAAAAAGCGACGCTGTCTGGGCCGTGTTTTTGGATTATGGATTTGAACACCGCGGCGGCGCGATCCATGGCGGTATCCCAGGTGACGCGCTCCAGTGGGTGGTTGCGGCTCCAGCGCATTTCCGGATACAACAAACGATCGGATTGATCCTGAACGACGTAGTGCAAGTTCATCCCCTTTGAGCACAACATACCCCGGTTGACCGGGTGATCAGGATCTCCTTCCACCTTCAAGCGGCCACGGGCGTCTTTTTTTACCACAATTCCACAACCCACACCGCAGTACGAACAGGTAGATTTGTATGCTTGCTGCTTCATCGTTTGCAAGGTTAGCAATAGAAATCAAAGAGGCAATTCAAAATTCAGGAATTTTTTGATGCCCAATGGCCATTTATCCCTCTAAAAATGCAATCAAATGCCCCCGGAAATCATAAAAATCGGGGTGTTCAAGGACCGCTTTGCGTTCGCGGGGGCGTTCGAGGTGTATGTTGAGTACGTCGCCAATCTGGGCACGGGGGCCACTCGTCATCATGATTACACGATCGGATAAAAAGATGGCCTCATCCACATCGTGGGTAATCATGACAGCGGTGATTTTTTCCCGATTCCAAACCTCCAGCAAAATGTCTTGCAACTCGGCCCGGGTGAGGGAGTCCAACATACCAAATGGCTCGTCCAGCAACAATATGGCGGGCTTGATGGCAAAAGCGCGGGCAATACCCACACGTTGTTGCATGCCCTGGGAAAGGTCTTTGGCTTTTTTGTCCAGTGAACTTCCCAATCCTACCCGGCTGAGGTAGTAGGCGGCGATGTCGTGGCGGGTGGATTTGGACTCGTGCGAAAAAACCTGATTGACACCCAGCAATACATTTTCCAGGGCGCTCATCCAGGGCAAAAGGCTTGGAGACTGGAAAATGACCCCACGATCTGGCCCAGGCCCTTTGATGGGGGCTCCATTGAGTAAAATGCTTCCCCCTGAGATGGGATTTAATCCTGCAATCATGCTCAATAAGGTCGATTTTCCACAACCGGAATGCCCGATGATGGAAATGAATTCGCCTTGGGTGATGCTCAGTTGCAGGTTTTCCAGCACAACGTAGGACTGGCCTTTGGGCATGGGGTAGGCCTTGGTTAAGTCGCGGCATTCGAGAACGGTAGCCTTTGATACAGTGTCAACTATATTTTGAAGAAGAGCAGCACTCATGTCTTTCACTTTAGAGGTTGAAAATTTTTACCGGAATGCCAGCGAAAACGCCGACTTCGGCAGAATTGGTTGCACATCCGGTAAGCGCCTTTCCTGCTCCACCTCCTGATTCCGCTTCGACTCCGCACCTGTATCCAGCAAGTATTCGATGATGTCGTTGCGTAGCCTTTTGTATTCCGGCATGTGGTTGAGTTGAGTCTTGATGCGGGGACGCTCCAGGTCCACCTTAAAGCCAGGTCCAAGCGTAGCGCGGGGCCCGGGGTTAAGTGGAATAATGCGATCCGCCATCAAGATACCCTCGTCCACATCGTTGGTAATGAGTAGAGCGGTACGGCGGTTTTCGTTCCAGATTTTGAGAATTTCTTCCTGGAGTTTGGCCCGGGTCAGAGCATCCAGGGCACTAAGGGGCTCATCCATCAGGAGTACTTCGGGTTCCATGGCAAGTGCCCGGGCTACGGCCACCCTTTGGCGCATCCCCCCGGAGAGTTCGGCGGGAAGTTTGTGGGTGGCGTGGCTCAGGTTTACCATATTGACATAGCGCAGCACGTGTTCTTCGCGCTGTTTTTTATTCCATTGGGGAAAAACTTGAGCTACCCCCAGGTCGATGTTTTTGAATACACTCAACCAGGGCAGGAGGGAGTAGTTTTGGAACACCATTCCCCGCTCATGACTGGGGCCATTGATGCGTTGGCCTTTGTACAACACTTCCCCTTGGTCCGGTGTAATCAAACCGGCCAGGAGTTTCACCAGGGTAGTTTTGCCGCTGCCAGAGTATCCAACGATGGCTACAAACTCCCCTTCGTTCAGGTCAAGGTTGATGTTGTGCAACACCTCGCTGCGTTGGCGGCCTTCCCCGTAGTATTTGTGGATGTTTTTGAGTTGCAACATCTTTTTTAATGATGAGATATGAACGATGAATGATGATTACGATCCACTGGTTATTCAAATGATACCAATTTTTGCAAAGAGACCATCAAACGATCCAGAGCATAACCAATGACGCCGATGGTCAAAACGGCCACCATGATGCGGGCAATGGAGTCGCTGGAGCCGTTTTGGAACTCGTCCCAGATGAATTTGCCCAGGCCGGGGTTTTGGGCCATCATTTCTGCGGCAATCAAAACCATCCAGCCCACTCCGAGGGTAATGCGCAGGCCCGTAAAAATCATCGGTAAAGTCGCTGGCAACACGACCTTAAAAATGCGTTTGCTGGGCGACAACTGTAGTACTTGTGCAACGTTGAGGTAATCTTTATTCACTGAGGCTACACCAACTGCGGTATTGATCAGGGTAGCCCAAAGTGAACACATTGCCACGGTAACCGCTGATATGATGAAGGACTTCGATAGTACCCCATTGTTGCCTACATATACTGCACTCACGATCATCGTAACGATGGGCAACCAGGCGAGCGGGGAAACGGGCTTCAACACCTGGATAATCGGATTGAGCGCCGTCATGATGTTTTTGTTGGCCCCACAAATCACCCCGATGGGTAGGGCTAAAAAGGAGGCAAAAAGGAAACCTACAAATACGGTTTTGAGGCTGGTTAAAATTTGATCCAGGTAGGTAGGTTTGCCTGTATAGGTCATTTTTTTGGTATTTGCAGCTGGATTTGCTGCCTTGATGCTGGCAATCCGTGCATCCTGGCGGGCGTAAAATTCGGTCGCTTTTTTGCGCTCTACCCAATGTTCTTTCCACAATACCCCAGCCTGTTGGCTGACCTGATAAGGGCCGGGCAGGGTGCCCAGACTGGTATTGATCTGTTGTGCCGCCAACTGCCAGAATAGCAAAAATCCAAGGATGGCAGCAGCGGGCATTCCGACTAGCCTCCAGATTTGGAGCAATTGTTCTTTTGCATCATCACCCGTAAAGAGGCGAACAAAAGGCACTGCCCAGGTGAGGCCGGTGAGGTGAAGGAGGTGGATGGTTTTGGATTTCATGGTTAATAAGTTGAGGAGTTGAAAAGTTGAGGAGTTGAGAAGTCTAAACTTCTCAACCCTCAACTCCTAAACTATTTTGAAGCGGTTTGATCTTTAATGCCAATTTTCAGCTTGTTCAAATACGCAATCGGATTTTTTCCATCGTATTCAATGCCATCGATGAACTCTTTGGTGGGTGCTTTAAATCCGTCGGTATCTGGCAGGTCTTTGGCATCCAGTTTGCCCTCGGCGACCAGTTGTTCCGCAGCTTGTTGCCAAACCTCGGGCAGGTAGATTTTTTTGGCCGTTTCCAGGTACCAGTCATTTGTTTTGGGTTCGGTAATTTGGCCCCAGCGGCGCATTTGGGTCAGGTACCAGATGCAATCGCTGTAAAATGGATAGGTTGCGTTGTAGCGGAAGAATACATTGAAATCAGGTAAGGCACGTTTGTCACCTTTTTCATATTCGAAAGTTCCGGTCATACTGTTGGCGATTACGGCTTCGTCAGCGCCTACGTATTCTGCTTTGGCCAGGATTTTTACGGCCTCGGCGCGGTTGGCACCATTGTTTTCATCCAGCCATTTGCAGGCTCGGATGATGGCTTTGGTGAGGGCTACAAGGGTTTTGGGATTGGCATCCGCAAATGCTTTGGTTACCCCAAATACCTTCTCAGGGTTGTTTTTCCAGATCTCCAGGTCGGTTACTACGGGCACCCCTATGCCTTTGAACACGGCTTGCTGATTCCAGGGTTCGCCAACACAATAGCCCAGAATGGTGCCTGCTTCCATGGTGGCAGGCATTTGTGGCGGCGGGGTTACAGAGATGATCACGTCGCCATCAACAGTTCCAGTGATGTTGTCTTTGGTGTAGAAGCCCGGGTGGATACCCCCTGCGGCCAACCAGTAGCGAAATTCGTAATTGTGGGTAGATACCGGGAATACCACGCCCAAGTTGAATGCCTTGCCATTCTTTTTGTATTGATCCACGATGGGTTTGAGGGCAGTGGCGGCAATGGGGTGTTTGGGTTTGCCTCCTTCCATGGGGAGATTGGCCTTCATTTGTTTCCAAATTTCATTGGATACGGTAATGCCGTTGCCATTCAGGTCAAGACTTACCGGGGTTACCACTTCGGCGCTGGTGCCAAAACCAACCGAAGCGCCAATAGGCTGACCTGCCAACATATGGGCACCGTCCAATTCACCCGCCACTACGCGGTCGAGCAGTACTTTCCAGTTGGCTTGCGCTTCGAGGGTAACATACAGGCCTTCTTCTTCAAAAAAGCCCTTTTCTTTGGCGATGGCCAGCGGGGCCATGTCAGTCAGTTTGATGAAACCCAGGGTCAATTCGGGTTTTTCCACTGCTTCGGGTACATCGGTGCTGGTGGCAGCGCTGCTTTCGCTGCTGGAATTGCCTCCACAGCTGTAGAGCAGGGAGAAAGAGATGAGGCTAAGGAGATAAAGTAAGTTTTTCATGTTTTTTCTTTTTCCCACGGCTAAAGCCATGGGTTGGTTTTTTATGGTGGCCTCCCACGGATAAATCCGTGGGTTGGCGGAGTTTTTAGACGGTGGAAGGCGAACACACCCACACAATCACACTTCACATGCACACCCATTCTTGCGGATAAATCCGTGGGTTGGCGGAGTTTTTAGACAGCAGAGTTTATAGTTTGCTGATGAGTAAGGTTGGGCTAAAGGTGATCATACAATAGGCCCAGTTTTGTACGGCTTTGTAGTCACCACCCTTGATTTTGGCCATCGATTCGGTAGCGAACAATTGGGAGTAACCCGTCTCGATTTTGATGTCAGGTGTAATGGCTGCACTGAGTACCAGGTCGATCTCGGTGCCCAGGCTGCTGCTTAGCTTGGTTGTTTTTTGTTCGGGTACCTTGTACAGGTCTACGGGTGAGAAGAACTGGTGGCCAGTAACTTGCAACATCGATTTTTTGCCCACTGGTACATTCAAGCGCAGGTAAGGATCAATCAGTCCAATCGTCCGACTCATTTGAGCTGAAGCATTGCCGACGTAGAAATAATCCATGTAACCATAAAACTTGTGGTGGGTACCGTACAGTGGATTGAAGGAGTTGTTTTGACTAGCTGCATCATCCAGAGAAGAACCCGAGAGGTAGTCAACACCAGCGATGACATTGCCTTTTTTGCCCACTGGAGCAGTCAAAGAGGCAGCCAGAAGCCAGGCGTTAACGTCTTTGCCCGCTGTTTCTTTTCCGGTTTGGAAATAGGCTTCAGCTTCCAGTTTGAGTTTTTTCAGCTTGATGCTGCCAATTCCCCCCAGGGTTTGGGTAAAATAATTGCTGCTGTCCTTGGCTTGTTGGCCATTGTTGAGTGCCAATAGGGAAAGGGCACCTTTTTTGAAGTCGCGGTGGTACCACAAAAATTGTAGGGTTTTGTAGTTGCCCGTTACATTGTAGAAAGTCTCTAACAGTTTGGCTTGCTCAGGCGTTTTGCCATCCTGGTTGTAGGCTGCCCCGAAGTGAAACTGTTGGACGGAGTCTTTTAGCACAAGCAGCGCCCCATCGTGGCTACGGCTTTGTTGGGCCCACGCCAGGTTGCCCAGGATGCGTGCATTGTCGTAGTCCCATTCCTGACGCCCTACTTTCAGTGCCGTTTTTTTGGAAAACTTCAAGTTGGCCCAGGCTTGATTTACGGATGCAAAAGCGGAACCGGAACCTACGGTAGGCTTGTAAATCTGGGCTTCTTCGCCCCAGATGCGCACATCTTGGTATGAAACCATGAAGTCGTACTTGGGGGCGGAGTACGTAGCCATCAAACGGGTACGCTGGTCCGTAAAGAAGGCCGCATTTTGTAAATCCGGATTGATTAATTTTTTGAAGCCATGGCGGTATTCGCTACGCGGACGTACCTCGGCTTTGAGGGTGAAGGTGGATTGGGCGCTCAATTGGCTACCTATAATTACTAGGAAACAGACCGCTACCCATTTGGTTAAGTAATGTTTTTTCATCGTTTTTGTGTTTACTTGCTTGGTTAAAAGTGAGTGTTTGTCTAGTTCCTGCGGTCTGCATGCCAATGGTACAAGCAAAGTGATTGCCTGAACACCATTAAGTAGTTGGTGAGACAAAGATAGAAATAGATACTTAGGTTTGCAAGAAAACTACGTAAAAATTAAGTACTAAAATTAAGTAATTTCAAAAAAGCTTGAGTTCACGGGCTTTGAGGGAGAGTTCCATGAGGTTTTTTGCCTTGAGTTTTTTCATCAGGTTGTAGCGGTGGGCTTCTACGGTACGGACACTCTTGTCCAGTTGATCGGCGATTTCGTTGTTGCTGAGGCCGGAAATGGCCAGTTTGAGGATTTGAATTTCTCTTTTGGTCAAAAAGATGGGTTGATTGCCGTTGCTTTCGGTGGATTCCGATTCGGCGGGAGTGGAAGGAGTGATAAGTGGAGGAGTTGAGGGGCGACCTTGTAATTTTTCTAAGTACTTATTCACAATGATTTGGGAAATATCGCCACTGAAGTACTTTTCACCCTGGTAAATGCTGCGGATGGCTTTGAGGAATTCGTCTTTGGCGGCACCCTTGAGGATGTAGCCATAGGCTCCGGCTTCGACGGATTGGAGTACGTAGTCTTCAGAATCGTGCATGGAGAGTACCAGGGCGCGGGTTTTGTCGCCCCGCGCAGTTAATTCGCGTACGGCTTCGATGCCGTTTTTGTTGGGCATACGGATGTCGACGATCAGTAGGTCGGGCTTTTGTTCAGCCACTACATCCAGGGCTTCGGCCCCATCGGCGGCTTCGCCCACTACTTCAATACCTTTGATGTCTTCAAGCAGGGACTTGATGCCGTCGCGGATGAGCTCATGATCGTCGGCGAGGACAACGCGGATGGATGCAGAAGTTGACATAGGTAGTGGTTGTGAGTAAAACTGCGTAAATGTACTTAATTTTTGATTTTTATAAAAGTGCAAGGAATTAATAGCGTATCAATGTTGTTACTGGTATCATGAAAGCAAAACATGAAGACCTCATGCTGGAAATCACGTCAACACTTGAACAGATTCAGAAAGTCGATGAACTAATCCTTTTTCATCCATCCTTTGAAGAGCCTGATGAAAATGCCTTGGATAATTTCAATCCCCTTCGGGATGATTTTTTACAACAATTGAATACCTTGATGGAAGATTTGAATCTTGAGTTAAAGTGGCGAGGATGATTTTCGGACCAAACTAACAACCTTAGCAGACTTGCATATTAAACCTATCCAATCATGGCAAAAACGGTGCTTTACTTTTGGATGTCATCAATGCTGCTCCTATGTGCTTGTCAGTCGGACCTAGATTTGACGGAGGCTGAAGTCTACACCATTCTCAATGAGATCATTGTTGCTGATAGCCTTCGGATTCACCGTTTATGTTGGAAATTTAAGAACTTACCTTTGTATGGCGAATACGCCAAGGTCTTTACCGAACAAGACAAAACACTCATCAAACAACAAAAATTACTTCACAAAGGCTTCATCATTCAACCCAACAAGCTAAAAGGGTATTCTTCTGGTCGGAAATCGTTTCATTTAGTTGAAGTTGATTCTACTTGCGACAAAGGTATAATTGACCATCTTTCATTTCCACTAATCTCAATCGACAGACAAAAGTTGGTTATTGAAATAACTGAAGATTGTAACTGTTTACTAGGTGGGAAAGGCGGGAAAATGTTGTACGAAAAAATTAATGGCCAATGGAAGTTAAGTAAAACTTTCGACTGGTGGATCAGTGAACGGTAAGGTTGAAACACCAACACAATTGGTTAAAAGATCAAAATTTTAATTAAATAAAACTAAAAACATACCCGATCGGGATTTTTAGATTAGATACTCTTATTTTTGTACCCGATCAGTTCTTTTTTATTATTTTTCACTATCTTTATACCCCAAAAGGTATAAAATGTCTACTCTTTCCAAATTTGTAAAAGAGCGCCGCAAAAAACTTGGCTTAACCCAACAAGAACTAGCAGAACGAGCAGGCCTGGGACTACGGTTTGTACGCGAGGTCGAACAAGGAAAAACAACCTTGAAGATGGATAAAGTCAATCAGCTCCTCTCCATGTTTGGGCATGAATTGGCTCCAATAGAGTCCAAACGAGAAAAGTATACCAATGAGCAAGCAAACCATGACCAATGAGAAGTGCCAAAGTAACCTTGTTTGACAAGCCTGTAGGTCGAGTATGGGAAGATGAACACGGTTTTCATTTTCAATATTTAACTGAATACGTTCAAAGTGAAAACACTCAACCCGTGAGCCTGACTTTGCCCGTCCAGGAAAAAGTTTATACCTCTAACACCATTATCCCTTTTTTCGACGGCCTGATTCCTGAAGGTTGGCTACTCGATATTGCAGAGCAGTACTGGAAAATTAATTCGCGAGACCGAATGGGACTATTGCTAGCGTGCTGTAGAGATTGTATCGGCGCAGTGGGTATTATTTCTGAATAGGCGACTAAATGAGATACGATGAAGCAATGTTTATACTGTTTAAAATCTATGGAACCAGCATCTGACGGAGATTACCATACCAAGTGCAGTAAAGCATTTTTTGGTAGCCCTCAAGCTCCTATGCTGGATTACAGCTTAAATGATTTGCATGAATTGGCTAAATTGATTGTGCAAAAAAGTATCGCTGTAACTGGAGTACAACCTAAACTTTCCCTGGCCTTCGAAAAAGATGTTCAACAAGGCGTCCATCGTTTAACTTTAGTCGGATTATGGGGTAACTACCTGTTAAAACCTCCCACTACACAACATCCTGAACTCGTTGAAAATGAGCATGCAAGTATGCGTCTTGCTCAAATATTTGGAATTAAAACAGTGCCGTTTAGTTTGATACGGTTAAAAACTGGAGAGTTGGCTTACCTAACCCGCCGTATTGACCGGGAAAAGAATAAAAAACTTGCGCTTGAGGATATGTGCCAACTTACTGAACGACTCACTGAATACAAATACCGAGGCTCCGTTGAACAAATTGCCAAAGTAATCCGTGATTATTCTAGCAACCCAGGGCTTGATCTGGCTTATTTTACCGAGCTTGTTGTTTTTTCCTGGCTGATTGGAAATGCAGACATGCACTTAAAAAACTATTCACTTCTAACCAATCATGAAGGTATAGTTGGCCTTGCTCCAGCTTATGACTTGGTAGCAACCAAACTAATCATCCCCCAAGATACTGAAGAGACAGCGCTAAATATAAATGGTAAAAAAAGCCGGATTAAGATGAAAGACTTTGAGACTTTTGCAGAAACCATCCAACTTTCCAAAAAATCTTTTGAAAACATCATCGGGCGCTTCCAACAAAAACTTCAACTCGCGTTGCTCGAACTTAATAACTCTTTTCTTTCTGAAACTTCAAAACTTGCATATCGAGATTTGCTCCTGCAGCAGATGGATCGCTTGAACATTAAGCAATGATTGCAGCTCGGGGTAGGAACAGATTAGGATTTTTCAGCCCCCCCTCGCCAAATCCCCTCCCAAACTTCCCATTCTCCCATTTTTTTCCTAAACTTGTCTTGTATTCGACCCAAACAAAGGGGCAATAAAAAAATGAGTACTCATTTTTGCCCCATTACAAAGCCATGAAAAAAGAAAAATACCTGTGCATTCACGGTCATTTTTACCAACCCCCGCGTGAAAATGCCTGGTTGGAGAGTGTGGAATTACAAGATTCGGCGGCCCCTTTTCACGATTGGAACGATCGCATCAACTTCGAATGTTATGCCCCCAATACGGCTGCTCGTTTGTTGGACAATGACAAGCAGATCATCAACATTGTCAACAACTATTCCAAGATCAGCTTCAATTTTGGCCCAACCTTGTTGTCCTGGATGGAAAAAGCCGATCCGATGACTTATCAGGCGATTATTCAGGCCGATAAAGAAAGTCGTTTGGCAGGTGGGGGCAAAGGCTCGGCAATGGCCCAGGCTTACGGGCACTTGATTTTGCCCCTGGCCAATCGACGCGACAAAGAAACTCAGGTCATCTGGGGCATCCGCGATTTTGAACACCGTTTTGGCCGCAAACCCGAAGGCATGTGGCTGGCCGAAACGGCAGCAGATACCGAGTCGCTGGAAGTGTTGGCAGAAAATGGCATCAAGTTTACCGTACTCGCCCCTCGCCAGGGTAAAGCCATCCGCAAAATCGGCGCCGAGACTTGGGAAAACATCCCCTCGGACAGCATCGATCCCCGCCGGGCTTACCTGTGCAAACTGCCCTCTGGTCGTACCATCAATTTGTTTTTTTACCACGGAGGCGTTGCGCAGGATGTTGCTTTTAAAGGTTTGCTCAACGATGGCATCAATTTTGCCAACGCTATTGCAGGCTCTTTTGAAAACATCGATACGCCCCAACTGATCCACGTGGCTACCGATGGCGAAAGTTACGGCCACCACCACCGCTATGGCGAAATGGCCCTGGCTGCTTGCCTGGATCATTTGGAGAAAAATACCGACATTCAAATCATCAATTACAGTGCCTTTTTGGCCAAATACCCGCCGCAGTGGGAAGCCCAAATCCACGAAAACAGTTCCTGGAGTTGTGTGCACGGGGTAGAGCGCTGGCGCAGCAATTGTGGCTGCAACTCAGGTGGCCGACCCGATTGGAACCAAAGCTGGCGGGCTCCGCTGCGCGAAACCTTGAACTGGCTGCGTGATGAATTGATCCCCATTTATGAGCGAAAAACCGAGGGCTTGTTGAAAGACCCCTGGGCGGCGCGCAACGACTACATTCAAGTGGTGCTGCAACGGGGTAATGAACCCTTGTTGCAAAAATTCATCCAGGCCCATGCCAGCCGGCCTTTGGATGAGGATGAAAAAACCCAACTCCTGCGTTTGATGGAAATGCAGCGGCAAGCCATGCAGATGTTCACCAGTTGTGGCTGGTTTTTTGATGAAATCTCGGGTTTGGAAACCGACCAAATTTTGCAATACGCCAACCGGGCTATTCATTATGCTGAACAGGTAGCAGGTGTAGACTTGCATGAAGATTTTTTGCAGCGCCTGGAAAAAATGCCCAGCAACGTATACGAAAATGGGGCCAGCAGCTACCGCAAAAATGTTATTCCAGCCCGGGTGGATTTAGCCCGGGTAGGCATGCATTATGCGGCCTCCTCCTTGTTTGAAGAATACCCGGAAGACCTCGAGATTTTTAACTACCAAATGACTAGCGAGGAATTTCACCGCTATGAGGGGGGGAACCAAAGGCTGGCTTTTGGTCGTACCAAGGTGCGTTCAAAGGTGACCCTATCAGAAAAACACTTCAGTTTTGCGGTATTGTACCTCGGCCAACAAAACATCATCGGGCACATTTCGGTAAACATGCCGCAGGCTGATTTTGACGCCATGGAAGCCAAGTTGATTCCCGCATTTGAACAAACCGATCTCGGCGAAGTAGTGGGCGTAATGCAAGACTATTTCGGCTCTGAACGCTTTACCTACTGGCACCTCTTCAATGATGAAAAGCGCAAGATTTTAGGTGAAATCTCGGAGCGCAGTTTGCGCGCCACCGAAACCGTTTTCCGCGAAATTTACAATGACAATTACCAGTTGATGACGGGGATCAAATTGAGCAAAATTCCAGTGCCTGAAACGTACCTCACCGCAGTGAAATTTATTCTCAATCACGACCTGGTGGCCATGTTTTCCAATGGAAATACCTTCAGCATCCGCACCATGAAACGGCTGATTGCTGAGTTTAAAAAATGGGAAGTCAAGCTGACCAATCGCTCCAGCCTGCGACTGAGCATCACCGAACGGGTTCATCACGAATTGCAGCTGATTTTACAGGAAAAAGAAAAAGCCCTGGAACGTATGCGCCTGCTCAATCTGGTGATGGAAAACCTCAAAGAACTGGAGATGGACCTGAACATCTGGAAAGGGCAGAATTTGTACTTCTCTGCTTCTCGGCAAATGAAACGATTCCAGTACTCCATCCATTGGTGGGCGGAATGGACGAAGTTGGGGAGGCATTTGGGGGTGAAGGCTAACAATGAATGATAAGTGATAAGTGATGAATGATGAATATTTGGGACTTTCATTTATCACTTATCATTTAAATAGTACATCCCAACCAAAGCGCAAGAGTAAGGCTCCAATCACCCCCAAAAAAAACAGCCGCACAAAACCATTTCCCCGCAAAATAGCAGTTCTGCTACCTACAAAAGAACCGATCATATTGCAAACCATCATAGGTAGCGCAATTTCAAAACTGACGTATCCGTGCCACAAAAAGAAGATCAGGGAAAATACGTCGGCGACCACGTTGATGAACTTGGAGATGGCCGATCCAGTGAGAAAATTATAGCCAATCAAACTTACGAAACCAAATACCAATAAACTGCCCGTACCCGGCCCTACAAAACCATTGTAAAATCCACAACTCATACCCACTAGCAATCCATAAACCGGAATCAATTGCACACTAACCCGAAATTGCTCCTGGTGCCCCAGGTCTTTTTTGAAGTAGGTGTATACCGCAATGGCCACCATCAATATCAAAATGATTGGTTTCAGCACATCGGAACTGACCAAACTGGAAAACCGTGCGCCCAAAAAAGACATAGTCCCAGCTCCAATTCCTCCATACAATACCGTACGCCAAGGGATAGCTACCTTGCGGGAGTACTGCCAGGCGGCAACGGCAGTACCCATAAAGGACGCAAAACGGTTGGTGCCAATGATGCGCGGCACCGAAAAATTAGGAAACAGAATGAACATTGCTGGCGCCTGGATCAATCCACCCCCACCTACAATAGCATCTACAAACCCCGCCAGTAGAGCGGCTAAACAGGCATAAATCATTGCTTTTGTTGGATTAGGGGCGATAAAAAATAAATGTTCATTTTGCCAAAGGGTTAGATAAGTAAACGCTTCATTTCAAGTGTCTTATCTAATTCTTTGGCTCAGGAAAAATGAACATCTATTTTTGCCCCACTACTTATTGCCTGCAAAGTTAAGAATAGCTACAAAAGCATCAGGTTTTCAACAGATTCCGGCATAATACTTTTTATCCCACCCCAATGTACACTTCCCCATCGAGCACCTTGACGGGATAAACGGCAATTTTGCCACAGTCTCCATTCAGGTTTTCACCACTTAACAAAGAAAACGTGCGCTTGTGCATCGGGCAGGCTACTTTGGGCTCCCCGTTCTCGTCGCCAATCAAGCCGCGCGAAAGCACCATTTCCATGCGGTGTGGGCAAAGGTTTTGGCAAGCGTACCATTCTCCCAGGCCAGCAAAGTGAAAGACGGCAATTTGTTTGTCCTGATATTTCACACAGGCTCCGGCGTTTGGGGGGAAAGCGTGGGTTGGTCCCGCTTTGAACCAAACTTTTACTTCGGACTCCGTCACAGGAGTGTATTTGGAGAGGAGTGATTGCATGTTGGTAAGCTTTTGAAGAATTAAAGGTTATCCCAAAGCGACATTTTTAAGCACAAAGGACACAAAGAGAGGCACAAAGAACACAAGGAAAATGGATTTGACGTCCGTGGCATTAAAAATTTTAAATTCATTGATTTGTCAACGTCTTGTCTTTGTGTTCTTTGTGCCTCTCTTTGTGTTCTTTGTGCTAATTATGTCTTATTTGAAGCTTTGTAGCAATTTGTGTATTTACCAAGGTCTGGGCATTTTTTGCTCGCGCAATTCAACAAATGCCATGTTTTCATCCGTTTCTTCACTGTTGATGAAGTGTTTGAAACGGGCGCGAATGGCCGGGTTTTCCACTGCTTCTTTCCATTCACACTGGTAATTGGCAATCAGGATGGCCATATCAGCTTCCAGTTCTGCACCAATTCCCAGAGAGTCGTGTACAATCACATCGCGCAGGTAGTTGATGCCGCCTTCCATTTTTTCCAACCATGGGGCGGTTCGTACCAGTGGTCCGGCTGTTTTGATGTAAAACATGAGGAAGCGGTCCAGGTAACGCAGGCAGGTTGCCGAGTCAATTTTTTCGGCCAACAGTACAGCATGTTTTGGATTGGCTCCACCATTGCCACACACGTATAGGTTCCAGCCCTCTTCGGTAGCAATGATGCCAAAATCTTTACCTCTGGCCTCAGCGCATTCGCGGATACACCCGGATACACCCCCCTTGATTTTGTGAGGAGCCCGAAGCCCTTTGTAGCGATCCTCCACTTCGATGGCAAAACTCACACTGTCTAACATCCCAAAACGGCACCAGGTGGAACCGACGCAACTTTTGACGGTGCGCAAAGCTTTGCCGTAGGCATGACCACTTTCAAAACCGGCTTCAATGAGCTCTTCCCAAATGAAGGGCAAATCATCCAGGCGGGCACCAAAGAGGTCGATGCGTTGACCACCCGTGATTTTGGTATACAGGTCGTATTTTTTAGCCACTGCTCCGATGGCGATGAGTTTGTCCGGGGTAATCTCTCCACCCGGAATGCGAGGCACTACCGAGTAAGAGCCATTGCGCTGGATATTGGCTAAAAAACGGTCGTTGGTATCCTGAATGCCACTTTGTGCGGAAGCAGTTTCGGCATTGATGGAAGCAAAAATTGAAGCCAGCGCGGGTTTGCATACTTCGCAACCATACCCCTTGCCGTGTTCTGCGATTACTTCTTCAAAAGAGCTGTAATCCTTGACCTTGACGATGTCGTACAATTCCTGACGGCTATGTGGAAAATGTTCGCAGAGGCTTTCTTTGACCGTTTTGCCCAGAGCTTTGAGGGTTCCCTTGAGCAGGTCATCCACCATTGGTTTGCAACCGCCACAGCCGCTGATGGCCTTGGTACATTTGGTGATGGCCTTGAGGGTTTCACAACCTTCTTCGCTTACGGATTGGCAGATGCGCCCTTTGCTCACACTTTCACAGGAACAAATAACTGCTTCATCGGGCAAATCCAAAACGCTGCCAAAAGCGGATGTGCCACCGGATAGTTTGACGATGAGGGCTTCCGGTTCGGGTGGTAAGGCAATGCCATTTTTATAAATTTGCAGCAATTGATTGTAATCACTTGCATCTCCCACCAGGATACCACCGAGTAGGCGTTTCCCGTCTTCAGAAACATTCAGGCGCTTGTACAGCCCTTTGAGTTTGTCTTCAAAAACAATGGCACGGTGGGCAGATTGGGTACCAAAGGCATCTCCAAAACTGGCCACGTCCACCCCAATGAGTTTGAGTGAGGTAGACAAGTCTACTTCTGAGCTCATCGTTTTGTTCTTGCCTAAAATACTACAAACTGCAACTTCAGCCATTTCATACCCAGGTGCGACCAGGCCATAAATCATACCTTTATACAAGGCTACCTCACCAATAGCAAAAATATCTGGATCGGAGCTGCGCATGTATTCATTGACCATCACACCACCGCGAGGGCCGAGCTCCAGGCCACATTGCCGCGCCAGTTCATCGCGAGGGGCAATACCTGCAGAAATGACCAACATTTCAGCAGGTAAAACCGAGCCATCGGCAAACTCCATCTGGGTCATTCGCTCCTCACCGGCAATTTGACTGGTGTTTTTGCTCAAGTGTACTTGAACACCCATACCTTCGATGGCTTCCCGGAGCAGGTCTCCCGCCCTTTCGTCCAACTGCCTAGGCATGAGCCGGGGCGCGAACTCTACCACGTGCGTCTCTAACCCTAAATCGCGCACAGCTTTGGCAGCTTCGAGCCCCAGCAGGCCACCTCCCAACACCGCTGCGGGTATTGCACTTCCTTTTGCAGCGAGTTTCATGCCATATTGAGTAATCTGCTCAAGATCCTCGATCGTGCGATAAACAAACACCCCTTGTTTGTCTTTCCCAGGTATAGGTGGAACAAAGGGTGCCGAGCCTGTAGCCAGAATGAGTCTATCGTATGCGAACGCCAGACCTTTGTGGGTACAAACCAACTTTTTGTCGCGGTCGATTTGTGTCACCAATTCGCCCAGGTGGAGGGTTATGCCGTTGTTGGCATACCACTCCGCCGGAGCCAGATAAAGGTCTTGTTCGGTTTTTCCGGAAAAATAATCACTGAGGTGCACCCGGTCGTACGCCGGGCGTGGCTCTTCGCCAAAAATGTGCAGCTCATACGTACCCTGAGGGGCTTGTGCTAGCCATTTTTCGCAAAATTTATAGCCTACCATGCCATTGCCAATTACGATTATTTGCATCATGTACGTAGATTTTGTTTGGCAAATCTAAGTACATTTTTAAGTAATTCAAGTATTTTTTCAAAAATTTACTTATTTTTGTTGCGGATAAAAACCTAGTAGTATGGTAATGCGCTGCAAAATGCCACGTTTGACGCTCGTTGGAGCAGGACCTGGCGACCCGGATTTGATTACTCGGAAAGGCTGGAAAGCCTTGCAAATGGCTGATGTGGTGCTGTATGATGCCTTGATACATCCAGACTTATTGGCAGAAATCCCTAGTTGTGTACCTAAAATTTACGTAGGGAAACGCAGTGGTGCCCATTGCGCCAGCCAAACGGAAATCAATCAGCAAATTGTGGAAGCTGCTTACCGCTACGGGCATGTAGTCCGCTTGAAAGGGGGCGACCCCTTTGTGTTTGGGCGAGGCATGGAAGAGATAGAGTACGCTAAACAGAAAGGCATCCAGCACATTGAGGTCATTTCAGGAATCAGTAGTTCCATTGCTGGACCAGCCGCGGCGGGTATTCCTGTCACTTCGCGGGGAGTGAGCACCAGTTTTTGGGTGCTGACGGCCACAACTAAGGATGGAGATCTGGCCCCAGATATTCAAATGGCGGCTCAATCCAATGCTACGGTCGTTTTGTTGATGGGTATCCGCAAAATTGAGGCCATCGCGGCTTTATTCAGCCAGTTTCGGGATGACTCGACACCAATTGCCATCATCCAAAATGCAACTTTGGAGAATCAACTCACTGTGGTGGATCAATTGAGTGGGGTAGGAGAGCGATTGGGTGAAATTGATATCCATGCCCCCGGCATTGTGGTGATTGGAGAAGTGGTGCGTTTGGCGGAGCTGAATTTTTCAGGCGCGGAGGACATCAATTGCCACGTGCTTCAGCGCGTGGATTAAGTTTCTCTTTTGATCGGCTTTAGCCAAAGCCTTAATTCTCATTGGGCTGAAGCCCAGATTCAAGGGGGTGCCTATGTCCCCATGCTGAAGCCAGGGGCAATTGATGTCCTCCGCCTCTAGAATGCAAATGTTATAGGGTGATACAATTGATAGAACCGGCTAAATAGAAAATATTAATTTAGTGCGGTTTTAAATGAGTTGAAAGTTCATCACTCATCATTCATCACTCTTCATTCTTTTTACCATGCCTGCATACGTCATCGTTCAAGTAAAAGTTAACGAGCCCGTTGAATACGAAGTATACAAGTCACTTACACCTGCATCCATAAGTGCCTATGGAGGACGTTTTATCGTGCGTGGCGCTGCCGTTGAGACCTTGGAAGGAAGCTGGGCTCCAGGCCGTTTGGTAGTCCTGGAATTTCCAGACGTAGTTACTGCCAAAACCTGGTGGGAATCTGAAGAATATGCCCCTGCCAAAGCCATCCGTCAACGCACCGCAGAAACGGAAATGATTTTGGTGGATGGGTTTGTACCCATGTAGGGACAACAATGTGTGCTTGTCCCTACATAGGCAACCACATAGGGTTGCCCCTACGCGCGATACCGCATTGTTTTAATACCGATACGCAAACCGGCAATAAACATCGCCAAACCGGCAATAAACAGGGCAATTACTAAGGTGGTCATTGGTGTTGGTTTTAGGTGAAGTAAGAAATACGGAATGATGCCAGCTTTGGATGAATGGCCGCACCGATTTTTTAGACAGATTGCCAAATAGGGTGGTTGCAGAGTAAATGAAACTTTAACAGGAACATAACTTTTCGGAATTACCGCTTAAATACAGAAGTGCTACCGAAATACAGAACCTCCTTCTCAATGAAACCATTTGCTTATTTTTTCTTGATGGCGTTTGTGGTCTATGGGACCCGGGTATGCGGCCAGTTCGCCTTGATTCATGATGCGGAGGGATTTGTAAATGTGCGCTCAGAACCAGAATTTAAAAACAACGTCATAGACACACTCCATACGGGCCGGGTGGTGTGGTGCTTTGAAAAAGTAGAAAAAAAGGATTGGTACAATGTCGACTATTGTAAAAAAGGAAACTTTCTGAATGGGTATATCCATAAATCAAGGCTCAAGCTCATCACTGATTTTGAAAGAATCCCAGTCAAAAATGAAACAAAAGATCAGGTTATTTTTCAAAAAGATAGTATCAAGGTTACAATTTTACGAAGAAATTTCATTGCAGCAGAACATAAACTTTTGAACAAGACCAACAGCGGTTTAAAGTACTTAGCTGAAATCGACAATGAACAAATTTGGGGAACTGATGGTGGTATTCCCAAAATACAGTACAAATCAATAACGGTTGACTTTGGGCGCCGAAAAACTGAGTTACCTGATTCTGCTTTGAAAAACCTTTTTGAGCCTAATTTTAATTTTACAGAAGTGCATTGCGACAGAAAGGGCGATAAGTTATTCATCAATGCGATGAATAGTGATGGAGCAGGCGGGTATGTTGTACTATTGATTATTGAAAAAGGACAGTACAAATCCCGAATGGTTACGCTTGGCTTTTGAAAGAAAAACATTTTCAATCCTCCCCCCGCTTCCGCTTCTCAATTTCCTCCTGCAAAATCGGCGCAATCGGTACCTTTGCCCCCTCCAATAAATAAATTTTGGCACCTTTTTCCCGTGCGAAGGGGTTTTTGATTTCTCCCATTGTTTCCACCCGTACAAAAGCAGGCCTTTCCGCTTCCCGATTGGGGTCGTCATCTTCACTTTCTTTCACCAAAATAATGTTGTGGATGGGTTGGTCCAGATTGATCCAGTTGATGTAATCCGCATTCATGGATACTGCTTGAATGCCCTGGTTAGTGTAAAAATTGATGGCTCCAGCCTGGCCATAATTGTCACAAAACACTAAAGTGCCTTGTTTGTCGGCCAATCCCGCATAAACCTTGTCTACTTTTTGAGCCAATTCCCGCCAACCTTGCATATCGGCGAAGTCCTGGGGTAGAGAATGGTCTTTGCCATCCTCCCAGCGCAATAAACCCAGGCTTTTGTACTGAGCTGGATCTGCTTCAATTTCGGCGGGGCTGCGCATGGGCAACACCACCATGGCCAAACCTGAAAACAAAACCACCGGAAAGGCCAATACAATCGGGCGCAAATAAACTCTCCAGCCTTTATTGAGTAAAAACTCAAAATACACCGCTCCGAAAGCCAGTAAAATGGGGTACAACCCAATGCTGTAATAACCCTTGGCCCGCAAATACACAAATAAAGCCATACTGATCAAAAAGGCAAAAAACGAAAAGCGATATGGCCTAAAAGGAGGATAAACCCAGAAAGCCAGCAAGGCTGCCAACCAAACCCAAACAGCTCCCGAAAAAAACAAGATTTGATCCATGAAAAAATCCGCCCGACTCACGTTGACCAACTGATCTTCACTCAATTCACGCATGTGCTGGAGTACCGGGAAATCATGGCTATACTGCCAGTACAAATTGGGTGAAATCATCACTAAAGCCAGTCCAAGTGCGAGGTATAAGGCAGGTTTCGTAAAAATTTTTCGACTTGGTGTCATCAATAAAGCAGGAACCAAACCCAAGGCTAAAAAAACGATGTTGTATTTGTTCAAAAAGCCCAGCGCAAAAACTATTCCTGCCCAGTACAACCACCGTGGCTTTTCGGTTTGGACATAACGCACGAAAGCATAGTACACAAATGTCCAGCATAAATAATCCACCGAATTGGGTTGGTACAAGGTATTGATCCGTACAAATACCGAACAAATCATCGCTGTTGCCCCCAGTGCAAGGGCAAACAAATCTCCGCCCAGTGATTCAATGGTTTTCCAAACCACAAAAATGGTCAATGCCCCAAACAGGGCCGGAAAAAATTTAACCCAAAATACCCCATTTCCCAAAAGCAAAATCAGGTAAGAGACCCAGGAAGTGAAAGGCGGCACCGAAAGATAGCCCCAGGCCAGATGCCGGGCTTGATCCAGGTGCAAGTACTCATCGCGGTGCACCTCGTACTCGGGGGCGATGGCCAAATATTGGAGGGCAAATTTCAGGGCGATGAAAAGGGCTAGAAGCAGGCTTTTGGTATGCATAGCGGAAAGCGGTAAATTTTTTCAGTAACCTATTAATTTTTTGCAGATTGAGCAAGGGTTTTTCAACCTTTACTGAAAACATTTGTTTAAACGAATGTTTTTATTAGTTTTGTACCATGAAGATCGAAGAACTGATCAAGCAGACCAAGTTTGTTTCGCCGCTGCAAAAGGCCATTCTCAATCTGATCTATACCTACAATTGGCATGTGGATCAGGCAGCAGAGCTATTCAAACCCTTTGGGATTACCATGCAACAGTTCAACGTATTGCGCATTCTGCGGGGCAGGTACCCTGAATTTGTGCCAGTAGGGGATGTCAAAGCAGTAATGTTGGATAAAAACCCCGATCTGACTCGTTTGTGTGATCGATTGCAGGAAAAGGGTTTGATTGAACGGGAAACCAATGCCTGTAACCGGCGCCAGGTTTTGCTGCGCATTGCCAAACCGGGTTTGGAATTGCTGGAAAAAACGGAGCCTCTTCTTCAGCAACAAGCAAAAAAAATAAATAACCTAAGCGATGAGGAAGCAGAGCTACTCTCGAATTTATTGGACAAACTGAGAGGGTAAATTTTTTTGCTCTAAAATTCGTTTAAACAAATTTTGTTTAACCATTAAAACAACTAAAATGTCAAGTATTGAAAAAATTGCGGCTAAAAAACTCCTTTGGGTTGCTCCATTGGCGGGTGCAATTGCCGCCGGGATCAACAGTGTATTGTTCCTGATTGGCTCTGCCATTGGCTTAATGGATGCTGCGGTATTGGTTCCTGGAATGAATACCCCCATTACGATTGGGCCAGTAATTATGTCCTCCTTTATGCCCAGTCTAATAGCGGGCCTGGTACTGGCAGGATTGAATTATTTCCTAAACAAACCATTCAAAGTGTTCAGAATT
>NZ_JANRKL010000119.1:0-2072 GCF_033763495.1 Haliscomenobacter sp.
AAAGAATATCCAGGATTGATTGAAATGATGGCCGAAACGTATCAGAAAAAAGTCATCCAATATCGATTGCGTAAGTTGCCAGACTTGGCGTGGAAAGACGCGCAGGGTAGGGGCTTTGCACTTGTACCTGATGAAAAAAGCACCTTGGTTGTTTTTTGGGATGCCTTGACGCCGAAAGGGAAAGAGGCTTTTCAACAGTTTCAGGAACGCCCTAGCATGACTTATGCCAGGCAGGTTTTGCCAGATAGTGTACTCGACTTCGCCCAATACAAACGAATGATTTGGGTTCAAATGGGCGGCGATGCAGAAAAATGGAGAGAAGCCATTGCTGGCTTGCCTAACCATTTCGCCGTTCAACATTGTAGAGTGGATACTCCGCAAGACCTTCGGGCTTTGAAGCCATACTTCTATAAGGAGGAATTACCCATTGCATTTACCTTGCAACCAGACTTAAATATACAATCCATCACAGATCAACCTACCGCACTCGAGATATTCCGACAAGTGGATTCACGTGGCCGGATCATTTGGCGACCTGGACGACAATAACCTCGAAACGATAACCTACGCCATGTACACTACTGATTTTGATGCTATTGTCTTCTTTCAATAACTTCCGTAAACGAGATACAAACACATCCAGGCTACGCCCCACCAGCATACCCTCGTCTTGCCAAATGGCCTCAAGCACGCGTTCGCGATCCAGCACCTGATTGGCGTTTTGAATGAGGTAGTGAAGTAATTTGGCCTCGCGAAAAGTTAAGTCTTTGAACTGCCCGTTGACCCAAAGTTTTTGATTGACAAAATCCAGGCTGGATTGGCCAAAACGCAGGAGTTTCATTTCTTCTTCCACGGGAGAATCTTCAACCCTAGGTTTGCGGATTGTACGCAGGTAAAAAACATTGCCTATAGCGGCCAAAAACAAAAAGACACTCAACCCCAGAAAACGTGCTTTCCAAGGATTAGATTGGGGGATTTCTTTGTCTAAAAAAGCCAACTCGATGTTCAGGCATTCCGTATTGATGTCACGGCCACCACAGGGTGCCTCGCCCTCTAATTCATAAGTGCTGGCCATATAGCCCAGCATGAGTTTGTCGTCTTTGCAACGCAGTACGCTGACATAATAATCGCTGCGAATCCCTTGACGCAGCAGCGCTTTACGTAGCACTCCGGGCAAACTGTCGTAACTAAAACGATGTTCCAGTTGCAACAACCATTTTTGAGTTGATTTATGTACAACCGGAGCAATGGTGGAGGTGCTGTCACCTGCAATATCCAGCAAACGGTCGCCAGTTTCCCGCAATGCTAAATTGACACGGGTAGATTCCAATTGGGGTGAAACCTGTTTTGGCTTTTCAGGCCACCACATGGCCGAAAGCATTAATACCGCCGACATCACTAAACTCAGCGGCAACAACCATTTTTTGAGTCCACTTGCCATCATAGGCACAAAATTACATGCTTTTGGCTTCTCAAAAACAGGTTTTACATTTCATTTACATTGTTTTACCTGGTTTTAACTCCCTTTACAAGCAGGTCGCTTAGGTTTGTGGCATTGGAAATCACCTGCATTTTTTTACTTCAAAATCAAACGACTATGCGAAATTTTCAAATCCTGCTACTTTGTTCTTTTTTTAGTACCACTGTGTTGATAGGGCAAGCCGATTCTGTGTTTGTTGGGCACAATGTCGGGCACAACGATTTTACCAATTGTACCGCCGTATTGCTGAACGATAAAATGGTGGTCAACGAGTACACACCTACGGGGAAATGTGAATTGGCCCTGGACGCTAAAGGTATCTTTACCGTTCAGCCAGTGAGTCTGCAAGACAATAATGTAGTGATCCCACAAGGCAAGCGTCGGTTTAAAATTGCCATCAAGGATGCCAATACCAAAACCATGACTTCGTTTTCGGATCAAACGTACACGGAAATAGAGGTGGGTAAGGTATTGAGTCAATGTAGAAAAGGGGATTACATTGTATTCATCACGATGGATCGTGAACTCGCCTTGCCTCACAATGAGGTATTGGTGAAATGATTTTTTAGGTAATAGGTTTTATTTCGACTCC
>NZ_JANRKL010000120.1:0-4705 GCF_033763495.1 Haliscomenobacter sp.
TTAGGTGGTGAAAAAGAAAAAACCTGCGTAGCAGGGTATTGTTTCACCACCTAAGAAACCTAAGACACTAAAGGGGCACCTCAGTAATATATAGCTTGGACCAATTGAAACTCCTTAGCGCAAAACGATAAAATATTACAATTTCAACTCAACCTCATACACTTCCATATCGCTTTTATCAAAAGTAAAGCCTCGCTTTTCAAAGAGCCGAATCATCGACTTATTCTGCGACAAAACCGAGGCCACAATTTTTTCAATCTTTCGATCCCGAGCAATGTCCAAAATGTAATCGGTCATGATATTGCCCAATCCACGGCCCTGGAAATGATCCGCAATCAGGATAGAATACTCCGCTGTTTCCCGCCAGGCATCTTCGATGATCCGCACCGAGCCTAATAATTCTCGACCGGCCCCGCGGTTGATCTCCGCCACAATGGCCATTTCCCGATCGTAATCAATATGGGTAAAGCGAATCATCCAGGCGTGGTTGATTTTTGGAATGTAGCCAAAAAAACGCATGTACAAAGAATCGTTGGAAACGCCCTGTAACATTCGGGCCATGGCCGGTTCATCTTCCGGACGAATCGGCCTCAGGGTAACCACTTCACCCGTTTTCAGGGTAAGTGTTTTGCTGTATTTTTTACCTGGGTAGGGTGAGATGACCAAATGGCGGTATTCCGGGCCATCATTTTCCAGGCTGATTTCCTCCAACAGCACTGTTGCATCCACCACAATCCCTCCTTTTACGTCGGCTAACAGGGGATTCATTTCGATTTCCTTGAGTTCTGGAAAATCCATGACCAGGTAGGCGAATTTGCAAAGCAAAAAATCGAGTTCCGCCAGATTACTTCCTGGCTGCCCCCGATACCCTTTCAACAAGGGATACATCCGGGTCCCCTCGATGAGGCGTTGCGCCAGAGCCATGTTTAAAGGGGGCAAACCCATCTGGGTATCCTTAAACACCTCTACGGCGATTCCCCCACGTCCAAATACAATCACCGGCCCAAAAACCGGGTCTTTTTGAGCGCCTATGATGAGTTCAAAGGGGCGGTAAACCATTTTTTCCACCATCACTCCCTCTGCTTCAGCATCAGGTTGATGCTGTTTGAGATTGTGGAGCGTATTGCGGTAAGCCAGGCGCAAGGCATTTTCATCCTGCAAGTGCAGGTGTACCCCACCCACTTCGGTTTTGTGACCGATGGCTGAAGAAACCAACTTCAGTGCTACCGGATACCCCAACTGTTCCCCCGCCTCGGCAGCTTCTTCAATGCTTTGGCAAAACAAACTCCGATTGACCGGGATTTGATAAGCCGCTAAAAGTGCTTTGGCTTCGTGATCAAGCAATACGTTGCGCTTTTGCTGACGGGCGTTTTGGATGATGGTTCGGGCTTTGGCCGTGTCGGGCTCAAAATCCTTGGGGATGGCCGGAGGGGTTTCGTACAACAATTCCAAATCGCGCATGTACCGATGAATACGCAAAAAGGCATCTACGGCGCTTTCCGGAAAACGGTAATTGGGTATTCGACCCGCTTCCAGGATTTTGCGGGCTGCTCGTACTTCCCCTTCCCCCATCCAGGCGCTGAGTAAGGGTTTGTTGCAGTTGCGACTGGCTTTGACCAATGCCTCTGCCGTGGCTACTGCCTGGGCTTCATTGTTGGGGGAAAAAATGGCCAAGACTCCGTGGACTCCCTCATCGCGCAAACAGGTTTGTACGGCCATGGCGTATTGTTCGGGGTCAGGCTGGCTGGGCAAGTCAACGGGATTACCTATCTCTTGAGTGGATGGCAGAATCCCGCTCAATGCTTGAATGCTGCGATTGGACAAAGTGGCCAGTTGTCCCCGATTGTGGATCAAGTGATCGGTTGCCAGTACGCTAGGGCCCCCACCATTGCTGACGATAGCGAGGTTGTTGCCCCGGGGGCGGGGCTGCATGGCCAGGGCTTGTGCCAGGTTAAACAATTGGGCGATGGTGGTTACCCGAATGACCCCGGCACGCCGGAATGCCGCATCAAAAGCAGCATCGTTGCCCGTGAGGGTAGCAGTATGAGAGAAAGCGGCTTTTACCCCTTCCTCACTACGTCCAGCTTTGAGTACAATAATTGGTTTGTAGCGGGCAAAAGCCCGGGCTGCACTCATGAACCGCCGGGCGTTTTGCAGGCTTTCCATGTAGATCAGGATGCAGGAAGTCTGCGAATCGGAACCGAAATAATCAATCAAATCGGCAAAACCAATGTCTGCCATTTGCCCGGGGCCTACGACGTAACTAAAGCCGACCCTTTGTTCAACGGACCAGTCCAAAATAGAACTGAGCAGGGCTCCACTCTGGGAAATCAAGGCAAGATTACCTGGCAGGGGCATTTTGGTAGAAAAACTGGCATTGAGCCGTTGATGTGGGGCAATAAATCCCATGCTGTTTGGCCCTAATAAACGCATTTGGTGACGGCGACAAATCTGTTGGGCTTGCTGGCGGTATTGCTGCAGGACTTCAGCAGGGTAAAGCTGATCGGAAGCGACCAGGGCAATACTGCCAACCCCGGCCTTGCCACATTCATTGAGCAATTCGCCCCATTGATTGGGCGCAATGGCAATGAGCGCAAGGTCAACTTTGGCGGGTAATTCGGCGATCGTTTTGAACGAAGCAGGGCCACCTGCAGCTAAGCCACTAGGTGCCACAGTGTAGATGGGGCCTTTAAAACCAGCTTGTGCCAGGTTGTGTACCAGGCGGTAACCGGGATTTTCCACATCAATGAAGTCACCAATGATGGCTAGCGATTGTGGTTTAAAAAGCTTGTCCAGCTTCTGCTTCATGGCTTATACATTTACGCTAACCCAACAAGTCGACCATTTCTACCAGATTGCTGTCCATTTGTTGGTGTTTGATGCACTGCGCAAATGGAGTATAGACAATTTCGTTGTTCACAATCCCGATCATTACGTTGGATTTGCCCTCGATCAGGGCCCTGGTGGCTGCTACCCCCATCCGACTGGCGCGTACCCGTTCCATACAGGTTGGGCGGCCACCCCGTTGGATGTGCCCCAGGATGGAAACCTTGATTTCGTAATGGTTAAGCCTTGCCTTGACCATTTCGGCAATTTTGTGGGCACCACCCGCCTCGTCTCCTTCAGCCACCACCACTATACTGGAGCTCTTTTTGTTTTTCCATCCCCATTCCAGCTTTTCAATCAAACCTTCAATGTCGGTATGGGTTTCGGGTACCAGAATGGCCTCGGCCCCGGTAGAAATCCCTGCTGCCATGGCAATAAATCCGGCATCACGTCCCATTACTTCGATGAAAAACAAACGATCGTGGGCATTGGCTGTATCGCGAATTTTATCGATTGCGTCCATGGCTGTATTGATCGCCGTATCGTAGCCGATGGTATAATCGGTACCTGCCAGGTCGTTGTCGATGGTGCCAGGGCAACCTACAAACTTGATGTCGGGGTATTCCTGCATAAAAATGTGTGCACCAGTAAAGGTTCCATCTCCTCCAATGGCAACGATGCCATCAATGCCAAATTTGGCCAGGTTTTCGTAGGCTTTGCGGCGGCCTTCGGGCGTGCGGAATTCGGCGCAGCGCGCTGAACGCAAAATTGTTCCGCCTTGTTGAATGATGTTGCTGACCGAATGGTGATCCATGTCGTACATGTCGCCATCAATAAAACCTTGGTAACCACGACAGATACCCGCAGCAGCGAGGCCTTCGTGCAAGGCAGTACGCACTACTGCGCGGATACAGGCGTTCATGCCCGGAGAGTCTCCACCAGAGGTGAATACAGCAATCTTTTTCATGTTGTTCGGGTTGTTGGGGTGACTGTAGGGAAAGGAATCGATCGTAGGGGTAGCCGCGAGGGCTATCCCTACACGAAACGTCGCCGCACCAACTTGATGAACGATTGTGCAATTTCGCTGCGTTCATCTTCGCCCCAGTTGTACTGTGTGGCTATCCCTACGAGGTAACTTTTGGCGCTGTCCAAGCTGGGAAAATTATTCAAAGCCCGCAGGACTTCGTCCAATTTGTTCATGTCCCGACCAAACAGCTCATTCATGTACAAGAGTCGATCGTTGATGGACATACCCTTGGTAAGGTCGGGGATGGGTATCTCGCTCAGTTTTTCAGACAGCTCGGTTGCTTTTTTGAAAGAGAAGAGCGCTTCTACCCGGTTATTGCTAGTACTTAATGAAGGGGTAGGTTCTGGGGTTACGGGTGGAGGTGGTGGTGGTTTTACCGGAGTTGGCTCCGGTTTTACCTCTACCACTGGCGGCTTGTATGTCTCTACGGGTGGAATGTATACTTTAGGCTCTTCGCGTACCTCTACAACCGGGGCTGTTTCTACCTTGGGCGGCTCTACATTGACCACGGGTGGTACGTAGGCCTTGGGCGCTTCAAAAACCGGCTTGACGGGCTCCGGCTCGGGTTTGGGTTCTGGCTTGGGCTCCGGCTTGCTGACTGGAATTTCTACCAGCGGAGCACTTACGGTGATTTTACCAGCGTCTACCACATCGTCCAAAAAGCTTTGGTACAACTGGCGCAGGTAACTCAACATCAGGTCGCGCTCAATTGGTGTAGGTTGAGGCGAACCATCCATTTCCATACTCTTGAAGAGTGAATTGATCTTACGAACGAGAATTCGGGCTTGTTGCAAATCCATTGCGGCTAATTCATTTTGGGTTACAAAATACGGAAATGTTTGTTACGAATGT
>NZ_JANRKL010000121.1:0-38146 GCF_033763495.1 Haliscomenobacter sp.
CCAAGACTGAACGTTTGCCTCGGACAAAGTAGCCACCGTAGCAACTAACGTAGGATTCCAGTTTTTTTCAGTCATCTTTTTTTGATTTAAACCCCATAAATTTACTATATTTCTAATCTGACAAAGTAGAACTAAGAAACCTCAGGCACTTAAGGCACACCTCAGGTATGAAGCCTAAAACGGCAGATCATCCATATCCCTGCTGCTTCCACCACCACTCGTGCGCTCATCACCAGCACTAGGGAAAAATCCATCCTCTTCTGCAGAAGGATTCGGAGCACTACTTTTCTCTGCTTTGGAAGGCCGGTCCAAACGCCAGGCGTTCAAATTGGTAAAATATTTGCCTTGCCATTCCCGACCGCGCAGGTCGAAATGAACCTTGATGTTTTCACCCTCGGTATAATCGTCGATCAGGCTACAACGATCTTGCACCAGTTGAAACTTGACGAATTGTGGGTACTGTCCACTTTCCACTTCAATCACAAACTCACGAGCCTGGAAGCTACCCGATTTATTTTCAGATGGAAAGACCTTATGCAATTTTCCTTCAACTTCGAATGACATGATGAATGGTATTTTTTGAAGCGTGAAAATACAAAAAGCTTTGTAATTCTTTAGCCATTGAACTCAATATCCCGGGTAGAAACCGCCAACACATTTTGCTGATGGCGGATGGCGAGGTACAGCAATTCGAGTACACTCAGACCTTGGAAAAAAAAAGGTCCTTGGTCTAGCGGATGCCAGATGACGTCTTCCAATTTCGAAAAATCTTTGAAAAAAATGGATTGAGGATGGTTCAACAGCCAGGCCAGTTTGATGGCTTTGTTTTTTGCGGCCCTTAATACGATCTGTTGGTCGGTAAAAAAACAAGCAGCCAAATCTTCACCCAACAGATGTGCACCACTCGTGGAGCGTGGATTGCATTCCAGTACGTACACTTTATCGCCGCAGAGCATCAGGTCGAAACTCAATTGCCCTTCGATTTGGTAATGCTCCCCAAATTTTTTTACTGTTTCAAAAATGTCTTGCCGAAAAAAGCCCTCGAAATACACGCTGGCTCCTTTACCTGCACGCTGCATGGGGCGGTAGGCCGCAAAGCCGCCCAGTTGCCCTTTGCGCCAAATGGAATACACACAAATTTCCTGTCCAATCAACCGCTCTTGTGCGATCCAACCCTGCGGTTTTTTGCGTGGTGCCTGGCATTTTTGTTCCGGCTGCCCAATGATGACCTGGCTGGCAAAACGGGAAAAAACGGGTTTGAACACATAAGCTTCCGCATTTTTCCAATCTTCAAAATCGGTACAGGGTAGTGTTGCTGGAATGTGGAAAAAGTTTTTCGCCAAATCCAAAAACCGCTGTTTGTGGTGCAATTCTACCATGAGATCAAAGCCATTGGTCCATACCCGGCAAGGCAGTTCATCCTTGATTTTACTCACATAAAAAGCCTCTTCACAAGTGGGAATCAGGTGCTCGATTTGATAGCGCTTGATCAAATCTTTCAAGGCTTGGGTGAATGCTTCAAACTCTTGCAGCGGAGCCGGAATCCGCAGGTATTGCTCCACAAATCGGCTCCAGCGCGCAATTGGCAGCAGGTGCATATCTGCCAAATACACCCGATGCCCTTGTTGTGCAAAGGCCCTGCACAACTCCAGCGTTACCGGCGCACGTGCACCTGTCAGCAGGATGGAACTCATGATCTTGACTCCTGAATTAAAGTGCTATTCATTGCAAGTGTTTTTGTTTTCTCCAATATAAACGTACTTTTACACCAAAGTTTATTGTAAAATTTACACTTAGTTTGCCTTTGATAATTTTCTTTGTGCAAGCACCTTTTTAACCAATTTTTATTTTCATCCAACCTTTAACGCAAACGATGGAAGCTACTGCGCACCCAATCAAAAACACAAAAATCGTAGCTACGGTCGGCCCAGCCTCCAGAACCTACGAAGCTCTGCTCGATTTGGCCAAGGCCGGGGTGAACGTGTTTCGCCTCAATTTTTCGCATGGTACCCATGACGATCACCTGCAGGTCATCAATCACGTAACATACATCAATGAGAAATACGGAATGCATATCGGTATTCTCGCCGATTTGCAAGGCCCCAAATTGCGCGTAGGCGAAATTGAAAACAACGCTCTGGAACTCAAGCCAGGTGATGTGGTCACTTTTGTCAACGAAAAATGCGTGGGCAATATGGAAAAAATCTACATGAGCTACCAGGATTTCCCCAAAGATGTAAAAGCGGGCGAAACGGTACTTGTAGATGACGGTAAGCTGGTCTTTGAAGTGGTGGAAACGAACTCCAAAGATACCGTTAAGCTGAAAACCATTTACGGTGGAATCTTGTCCTCGCGTAAAGGCGTTAACCTTCCGAATACCAAAGTGTCGCTGCCTTGTTTGACCGAAAAAGACCTGGCAGACTTGGACTTCATCATGACCCAGCCAGTCAACTGGATTGCCTTGTCTTTCGTTCGCCGTGCCTCTGACGTGAAACAACTGCGCGAAATTTTACAAGAAAAAGGACACCCAGCCAAGATCATCTCCAAAATTGAAAAACCCGAGGCCATTGAGCGCATCGACAAAATCATCAAGGCATCCAATGCCGTAATGGTGGCTCGTGGTGACCTCGGAATCGAATTGCCGATCGAACAAGTGCCGAATATCCAAAAGATGATCATCCAGAAGTGTTTGCAACGCGCTCGCCCTGTGATTGTGGCTACTCAAATGATGGAAAGCATGATCACCAATCCTTCACCAACCCGTGCCGAAGCTACCGACGTAGCCAACGCCGTATTGGATGGAGCAGACGCAGTGATGTTGAGTGGAGAAACCGCTTCGGGCATGCACCCGGTCAAGGTGGTAGAATACATGACAAAGATCATTGTGGAAGCGGAAAAGCACTTTGTTATTGGATCACGTCGTCCCATCCCTTCCCCTCAATCCCGCACATTCCTTTCTGATGCGGTATGTTTGAACGCTGCCAAAACGGCGGAGGACATTCATGCCAAAGCGATCGTAGGGATGACCAGTTCGGGTTATACCGCTTTCAAGGTATCGAGTTACCGCCCTAAAAATACCATCGAAATTTACATCTTTTCAGATCGACACCACATGTTGTCGACCCTGAACCTGGTATGGGGAGTGCGCTGCTACTACTATGATCAATTTACGACTACCGATGAAACGATCACCGACGTAACCGATATCTTGAAACAAGATGGAGTCATCAAGGAAGGGGACATCATTGTAAATACTGCAACCATGCCCTTGCACCGCCGCCATCGAACCAATATGTTGAAAGTGACGGTTGTAGAATAAGGTTCAAATCCATAAAAACAAAAGAGTCTACATGTTTGTAACATTTAAGGTGTAAATTTCGTAGATACAATCACGATTTAATAACCTTTAATATACAAACTTGTAGACCTCAAAAGTTTTTTTCATGAAAGTGATTATCCCAATGGCTGGACGAGGCTCACGCTTACGTCCACACACCTTAACCATCCCTAAGCCACTTCTTCCTATTGCAGGCAAACCAATCGTACAGCGCATTGTTGAGGATTTTCATGCATCATGTTCAGAAGTTATTGAAGAAGTTGCCTTTGTTATTGGCGATTTTGGGAAAGAAGTAGAACTCCAGTTGGAGGGTATCGCCAATTTGATTGGTGCCAAATGTTCCATTTACAAGCAGGATTTACCTCTTGGCCCCGCTCATGCTATTTACAAAGCGCGTGAAAGTTTAGATGGCCCCTGTATTGTTGCTTTTGCCGATACGCTTTTTAAAGCGGATTTTAATTTTGATACTTCACAGGATGGGCTGGTTTGGGTCAAACAAGTAGACAATCCAGCTTCATTTGGTGTGGTAAAAACGACTGAAGACGACATCATCACTGATTTTGTAGAGAAATCTCCGGTCTTCATCTCTGATCAAGCTATCGTGGGCATTTATTATTTCCGGGATGGAGCTTATTTTCGGAGCCAGGTCGAGCATCTCATCAACCGAAACATCAAGGACAAAGGGGAGTTTCAAATTACTTCGGTCCTCGAATTGATGAAAAACCTGGGAAGCAAGTTTCGCAAAGCCACCATTGAGGAATGGCTTGATTGTGGAAACATGGAAAATGTGCTTGAAACCAATCGAAGGATATTGGAGCTCAAAGAAAACCTTGAACAACTGATCGACCCCTCTGTAGACTTATACAATAGCAAAATCATCCCCCCTTGTTACATTGGTCCAAACACCCAAATTCGCAATTCAGTAATTGGTCCTTTCGTTTCTATTGGAAGCAACTGTTCCGTTGAAAATGCTGTTATTGAAAATAGTGTCATTCAAAACGAAGCCATTGTGCGGCATGTATCCATGACTCAATCCATGATGGGCAATCAAAGTGAATACGCCGGGGTTCCAAAAGCATTAAATATGGGTGATTTTACTTTCGCAAAAGGATAGTCGCCCCAAATCTTTGGTCTATGAGGAGTTTAATTTTCACGGTATTGTTTTTGAGTGTAATCAGCCTATATGCTCAAGAAATAGTAGGCAACAAAGAAATTGATCGCGAGGCGCTGCTCATTGAGGCCAGCAAGGAAAAAATGCTGGGTCGTTTGGATAAAGCCAAAGAATTGTACAAAAAACTCCTCACTGAATATCCCAATACTGAAGCAGCAGCTTATGAATTGGCCCGGATTCTGATGCTGCAAAATCAACCCGAAGAGGCTGTAATCTGGGTCAGCAAAGCAGTAACCGCCAATCCAGCCAACGTTTGGTACGCCATTCTCAAAGCTGATGCACTACAAGCAATGGGGCAGTACAAGGATGCTGCTGCCATCTATGAACAACTGGCCCGGCAGTATCCCACCCAGTACAATTATTTTTACAAGTGGGCTTTCTACCTGGTAAAGGCCAATGAACTCAACGCTGCCCTCAAAGTATACGACGATCTGGAACGTCGCAGTGGCATGAATGAAAACCTTATTCGCCTCAAACACGGCCTTTATGTTGCCCAGGGCGATCAGAAAAAAGCTACCCGTGAATTGCTGCGCCTGGCCGAAGCCCATCCCAACAACATTGACTATTGGCATAACCTGGCTGAATACTACACCCAAAACGGTGAAAAAGAACAAGCACGCGGGGTGTATCGAAAAATTTTAACCCTGGATGCCAATGATGCAAAAGCCAATCTGGCGCTGGCCGGAGGAGATGTCAACAAACAAAACGATGTACTGTATTTGGGATCTTTGCGCCAGACTTTTGAAAGCCGGGATGTTTCCCTAGAGGTGAAGTTGGGTAAAATTTCATCCCTCGTTGAAAAGTTCAAAAACGCCAATGATGTTACTTCCGGCAAAGAATTATTACAACTTTCTGAAATCCTGGAACAACAGTACCCAAAAGAAGCAAAACCATTTGCCATCAGTGCATTTGTGTTGAGCAAACAAGGCAAAAAGGCCGAAGCAGTTGAAAAAATGCGGCAGTCATTAGCACTGGACGATACCGACTTTAGCCATTGGGAAACCTATTTTGCGGATCTGGAGTACCTGGGTGATATGCCTGCTCTTTTAAAAGCCAGCGAAAATGCCCTTGATGTATTCCCCAACAAACCCGAAGTATACGTGCATGCTGCGAGTGCTGAACTCGCCTTGCACCACTTGAGCAATGTGGAAGACCTAGTGGCTCAAGCCCTGCCGATGTCTGCCAAATTCCCTGCGGTTCGTCAACATTTATTGAGTCTGTTGGCCATGGCACAAACCCAGGAAAACAATATTGCTGGGGCGGATCAAAACTTTGCTGAAGCCCTCAAAATAAATGCCAATTCAGCCACTGTACTCGCATGGCAGTCTTTAAGCTTTGCCCAACGCAGCAGTGGAGCTGCTCAAGCGCTACAATTGGCCCAAAAGGCTCAACAAGCCGAACCACAATCTCGCCTCGCCACTTTCGCCCTTGCCCGCGCTCAATTCCGCAGCGGCAACAACAGCGAGGCAAAAAACAAGCTAGAATCCTTGTTGCCCAGTGCCAACCCTCTTTACCTCGAACAATATGGCGATGTTCTTTTCAAAAGTGGGGATGCTACCGCTGCCGTACAACAATGGGGTATGGCCGTAACAAAAGGAAGTGTTTCCCCGTCTTTGAAGAAAAAATTCAATGAAAAACAATTGCATGAATAAGGGCTTAAATGCATTTAGCTTAGATCGTTTTGGTGTAAAAAACAGGATTTCAAATCCTCAGTTGTTTTTGCTATTGCTACTGGCAAGTTTCAACTTCGCTTGCAATACCTCCAAAAAGCTGGCAAAGGGAGATGCCAACCTCAGTTCCACTGAATTGTTGGTACGTCGCATCGAAACCAATCAGATCAAAGCAAAAACCTTTGATGCCAGAGCCAAGATTGATTTTCGCAGCCCTGAAATGTCTGCCTCGGCATCAGCTCGAATCAAAATGCAAAAAGACAGTTCGGTGTGGGTTACCCTTAGCAAATTAGGATTTGAAGTAGGGCGTGCCCTGATCACCAAGGATTCAGTTCATATCCTCGATCGCATCAATAACGAATATGCTGTTTACGGCCTTGACCACTTGAGTAAAGAATACCAACTTCCAGGGAATTTGTTGTTGATTCAGCAGGTGGTATTGGGCAATCCTTTTTTCCTTTCACGCAAATTTAGTAGTGTCACCGAGGGAGATGCTTATGTTTTGAGTGATTCCGGTTCGGGTAAAGAAGTAAAAATGTCCATTGAAAAGGCCGCCTTGCGCTTGCGCAATTTGCAATATTTAGAGCCAGGAGCCTCCCGCAGTTTGAATTTGGACCTGGAAGAATACAAAGCGGCTAACGACAAACAAGATTTTTCGTATCTTCGTAAATTCGTGGTGGACAGCCGCGAAACAGGAAAAGTGGAAGTAAACATTCAATTCACACAGGTAGAGCTCAATGTCCCTATATCGATGCCATTTGATGTCCCACAGCGTTTCAAGAGGATCAAATAAACGAATCATTGGCCAGGCGCTGTTGTTGCTACTGGGTTTGTCCTTGTGGACACAGCAGGGCATTGCCCAAACGCGGAAAGACCTGGAGGACAAGCGCCGCAAATTGATCGAAGAAATTGATCAGACCAATACCCGTTTATCGGCCACCCGGAAAGACAAAAATGCTACTTTACAAGTCTTTCTTACCCTACAATCTCAAGTTAAAAAACGAGAACAACTCATCAATACCCTCCAGCAGGAAATTGCATTTAACGAAGAAAGCATCATCCGTACCGATGCTGTTCTGGTCGCCTTGCAGGAGGACATCAACCGCCTGAAACAGGAATACACCCAAACCTTGCGTCTGGCACTACGTCACAAACTCAACCAAAGTTACCTGGTTTTTTTATTGTCGGCAGAAACCCTTAATACGGCTATTCGCCGTTGGCAGTACATCCGCCAGTACCAGCGCTACCGCAAGCGCCAGGCAAAAATAATCGCCGAAACCCAAAAAACTTTGCAAGCAAAAACGATCCAACTGGAACGCCAGATTCGGGAAAAAGAAAGACTTCTGGGGGGAGTAGAGCAGCAAAAACAAAGCCTTAGTGTTGAACTCCAGGATAAAGATAAGGCCCTCCAAAGTTTGAAGGCCGATGAAAAAGTTTTGCTAAAGGAATTGACCAATCGGCAAAAATCACACAACCAACTCAATAAGGTCATTGAAAACGTGATCCAGCAGGAAATGTTAGCCCAACGCAAAAAAGCCCGCAGCGCTGAAACTTTGGCCAATACCAATAACCCTGCGGCACCAGTTACGGCATTGCCTTCCACCAAAACGGATCGTACCACGGCCAAAGCTACCATCAAAGAAAATGAACCTCCACCCTCTGCCGAAGATGCGGCGGCTACAGGTTCTTTTGGCGCCCGGCGAGGCAGGCTCGGTTGGCCAGTGGATCAAGGGCGCATCGTCCAAGGTTTTGGTACTTTTCAGCACCCCAAATACAAAGATGTAAAAGTGTCCAATAGTGGCCTTGACATAGGTACCGTACCTGCAGGGAAAGTACGCTCAGTCTTTGAAGGAAAAGTGGTCGGTGCTCAATTCATCAATGGTTATCAATACACCGTGATTATCCAACACGGCACTTATTATACCGTGTATTCCAATCTTGCTTCGGTGAGCATCAAGAGGGGGGATACGGTAAATAGTGGCCAGGAAATTGGTCAGGTGGGAACTGAAAAGCCCGAAATGCACTTTGAAGTATGGCGGGACAAACAAAAACTCAATCCCGCAATTTGGTTGGTACCGCAGAAGAATTAATGTCCCAATTTGGGTTTTGAATACGCAGTCAACGCTTCCTTTCAAGCGAGTTTCCTATTCAAAAGCCTCAAAAAATTGGGAAGTAATTTTTTGCGTCATTCTTAGCACGAAAATAGAGATATGGCAAACGAGTGGAACATCGGAGAACAGCGGAAAAAAGGCATCAAACAAGAGGCGGAATTCGCCCTTTTGGTGGGGGTTATCCACAAATCGCAAACTGAAGAACTAGTTGAAGAATACCTGGATGAGTTGGAGTTTCTGGCACTCACGGCAGGTGCGGTAGCAGTAAAACGGTTTACCCAAAAATTGGCTGCACCCGACTCCCGCACCTACATCGGCAAAGGTAAACTGGAAGAAATTGCAGAATATATCGAGCGGCACGAAGAAATTTCAATGGTCATTTTTGACGACGATCTTACTGGCAAACAAACCAATGCCTTGGAAGAAGCCCTGAAAGTCAAAATCATCGACCGAAGTAGCCTGATCCTGGATATTTTTGCGACCCGCGCCCAAACCGCGCAGGCCAAAACCCAGGTGGAACTGGCCCAAATGCAATACCTGCTGCCACGTCTGCGGGGCCTTTGGACGCACTTGGAACGCCAGCGCGGGGGTATCGGGATGCGTGGCCCTGGGGAAAAAGAAATTGAAACAGACCGCCGGATCATTCGCGACAAAATCGCCCTGCTGAAGGAAAAGCTCAAGGTGATTGATCGCCAGGCAACTACCCAACGCAAGAACCGGGGTGAGTTGATTCGGGTTTCCTTGGTGGGCTATACCAACGTAGGCAAGTCGACCTTGATGAACCTCCTGAGCAAATCGGAGGTTTTTGCCGAAAATAAACTTTTTGCGACCCTGGATACCACTGTGCGTAAAGTAGCCTGGGAAGGGGTGCCTTTCTTACTTTCCGACACCGTAGGGTTTATCCGGAAATTGCCCCACCACCTCATCGAAAGTTTTAAATCGACCCTTGATGAAGTCCTTGAAAGTGACATTTTGTTGCACGTGGTAGATATCTCGCACCCCCAACACGAAGATCAAATCCGTACCGTCAACAATACCCTGGACGAATTGAAGGCCTTACAGAAGCCCACCCTTTTTGTGTTCAACAAAATTGACCGTTACCGCGAACTGCATTACGATCCATTTTTGGAGGATGACGCCAAGGAGGAAATTGAAATAGGCATCCGGGGCAACCTCAAACATTTATTTACGCATGATAACGTGCTGATTTCCGCCATGAGTAAGGAAGGAGTAGATGAGTTAAGGACTAAAGTCTTGAAAATGATCAAGGAGCAGTACCATATTCGCTATCCTTACCAATCCAGACAATGGTAGCTTAAGTTGGTAAGTTCAGAGATTTTATTTCATGATACAATCTCCGAACTTACCTTGCTTCTCTTTAAGGTATGAAAAGATTATTGCAAAATGGTGTTGATCCGCTTCAATTCTTCCTCGCTAAAAGCATAATTGGCGAGGCAACCAATGGAATCCAGCACCTGGCTGGGTTTGCTGGCCCCAATCAGGACTGAAGTGATGCGGGGATCTTTCATGATCCAGGCCAGTGCCATTTGAGCCAGATTTTGCCCACGTGCTTCCGCTAGCACATTGAGTTCGCGAACTTTATTGATTTTGTCCTCAGAAACAAAGTCTTCTTCAATGGCACCATTGCCCCGGTGGCTGGAAGCCCTGGAGTCTGCGGGAATGCCTTTCAAGTATTTATTGGTCAGAAGGCCTTGTTCCAGGGGAGAAAAGGGGATGCAGCCTACGCCATTTTCCTCCAGTACATCCAACAAGCCATCCTCCACCCAACGGTCGAACATGGAATACCTGGGCTGGTGAATCAAACAAGGGGTACCCAGTTCTTTTAGGATTTTAAAAGCTTGGGCCGCTTCTGCTGGCTTATAGCTGGAAATACCTACATACAAGGCTTTGCCCTGGCGGACCATCAAATCGAGGGTAGCCATAGTTTCTTCCAGTGGTGTTTCGGGATCGGGACGGTGGTGGTAAAAAATATCCACGTAATCCAGGCCCATTCTTTTTAGGCTTTGATCCAAACTGGCCACCAGGTATTTTTTGGAACCCCAATCGCCGTAAGGCCCTGGCCACATGCCCCAGCCCGCCTTGCTGGAAATGATCAATTCATCCCGGTAGGGGACAAAATTATCTTTGAAAATTTTGCCAAAATTCTCTTCTGCTGATCCCGGAGGTGGGCCGTAATTGTTGGCCAAATCAAAATGGGTAATGCCGTTGTCAAATGCAACCTTCAAAATATTGCGGGCATTTTCCAAAACATCGATGTGGCCAAAGTTGTGCCACAGGCCAAGCGAAATGGCTGGCAATTTTAATCCACTGTTGCCACAGCGGCGGTATTCCATGGACTGATACCTTTGGGGACTTGGCAGATATTGCATAATCTAAGTATTTTAAGCTGTAAATTTCAGGAAAAATAGTGGATTAACGCGTAAGTTGCGGTAAGAATCAAATAAACCTGGCAACACAGGCTTTTAATTCCTGACACCCAATGGCAAACGTCCAACTCCACCTCACTGAAAAAAACGGCTACTTCTTCATCGAAGCCGAAGGCATGATCCAGGCTCAAATGACTTTCATCTTCGCTGGCCCTGAACGCATCATTATCGACCACACCGAAGTCCAACCCGGCAATGAGGGCAAGGGCTACGGCAAACAAATGGTCAGTGCAGCGGTTGATTATGCCCGCGAAAAGCACATCAAAATCCTGCCACTCTGCCCATTCGCAAAGAGTGTATTCGACCGGACCCCAGAGTTTAGGGATGTGCTTTAATAAACAAAATGAATACCTTCAATCCTAAATTTCTCAATACTCATGTCCCTTATCCTCAGCAACGGCACCATCTACCAAGCGCACCAAATCATCCAGGACGGTCACATCTGGCTTGAAAACGGCCGCATCAAGGCCATTTCAGCCGAGCCTTTCCAGCAGATAAGCCCCGACACGAGGGTTATTGATGTAAAGGGAAAGATCATCTCTCCGGGGTTTATCGATTTGCACATCTATGGCGGGGGTGGGGTTTCTGTATTGGACGCTGATTCCGCGTCGGTAGAAACCGTTTTACATACCCACGCCCAATACGGCACCACTGGGATGCTGGTTTCTACCGTTACGGCTGAAATTCCACTGTTGCATCGAGCCCTGTGGGCGGTAAACGAGGCTGCGCAAAAAAGCCCGGCGCAAACCAAAGGCGCAAAAGTTTTGGGGGTTCACCTTGAAAGCTGTTTCCTGGCGCCCGAACGGCGCGGTGCCCATAAACTGGAATGGCTCCAAACACCAAGCGTCGAGTTGTTTCAGCCTTTACAGGATTCCAGCGGAGGCAGGATAAAATTAATGACCATTGCCCCCGAATTACCCGGTGCAGCTGAGTTGATTGAATATGCTTGGCTGCAAGGGGTAGTCGCCAGTTTTGGCCACTCCGCAGCCGACTACGATACCGCAACCTATTGGATTCGCAAAGGCATGCACATTTGCACCCATTTGTTCAATGCGATGAACGGGTTTAGCCACCGGGCGCCCGGAGGAGCAGGGGCTTTTTTGACCGAACAATCGGCAATGGTGCAAATCATTCCGGATGGGGTACACGTACATCCAGCTGGTTTGGAACTGGCCTATCAGGCAAAAGGGCCCAATAAAATCTGCCTGGTGACTGATGCTTTACTGCCCGCAGGAACAGGCATCAAAGCGTTTTATTTCTTTGATCGTTTGGTCAACGTAACCGATCGTGCTTGTTTTTTACCCGATGGCACTTTGGCGGGCAGTCGTTTGACCATGAATCGGGCAGTACAACTGTTTGTAGAATACACCAGTGCGACCTTACAAGAGGCCTTGCACATGGCTTCACTCAATCCAGCCAAAGCCATTGGATTGGATCAGCAAAAGGGTTCCCTGGAAGTGGGCAAAGATGCTGACGTGTTGGTACTGGATCAGGACTTGAACGTTCAGTTGGCTTTGGTGGAAGGAACAGTGGTTGCAGGAAGCCTGTAAGCAACAAATAATTTTTTGACCAAATCGAAAAAAGATTTATTTTTACCACTGCCTTACCTTTGGCCGATGGATCAATCCATGGGCTTTATGACAATTTCCACAGCTTTTTTTGAAACATCATTTGTTCAATGGATTAATCACCTGTTGAAACATCACTTATTTATGCCATAAAACATGTTGGTCAAAGCATTTGCCAGTGCAGTTCATGGAGTGGACGCCCGAACCATTACAGTGGAAGTGAATTCAGGGGGGCAACCCGTCGTTGGTACCAATTATTACCATTTGGTTGGTTTGCCCGATAGTGCCATTCGGGAGGGATTTCAGCGTATTGAAGCCGCCATTTTTTGCAGAGGTTACCGCATGCCCCGGGCGAAAACCGTGGTTAACCTGGCCCCTGCGGATATTAGGAAAGAAGGTTCAGCCTACGATCTGCCCATTGCCATGGGGGTTTTGGCTGCCAGTGGACAAATCAACGGAGACCGCCTGGGAGAGTTCATCATCATGGGAGAGTTGTCTTTGGATGGTTTGTTGCGGCCCATCAAAGGAGCTTTGCCCATTGCCATTCAAGCGCGTAAGGAAAAATACCGTGGCATAATTTTGCCCAAACAAAACGCTCGCGAAGCCGCCATTGTCAATGACATTGAAGTATATGGTGTGGAAAACCTGGAAGAAGCCACTGATATTTTGAATGGGCACTCCAGTTTACAGCCAGTTCAGGTAGAAACCCGGGATGAGTTTTTTTCCAACTTGAGCAACTACGAAGTAGATTTTTCGGATGTAAAAGGCCAGCAAAACATCAAACGCGCCCTGGAAATTGCCGCAGCAGGGGGCCACAACGTCATTTTGATCGGGCCTCCCGGAGCCGGAAAAACCATGCTGGCGCGCCGTTTACCAACCATTTTGCCGCCCCTAAGCTTGCAAGAAGCCCTGGAAACAACCAAAATCCACTCGGTTGCGGGGGTGTTGGCCAGCAATGCAGCCTTGGTCACCACACGTCCCTTCCGTTCACCACATCATACCATTAGTGATGTAGCCCTGGTGGGTGGAGGTTCCAATCCGATGCCTGGGGAAATTTCTTTGGCCCACAATGGGGTGCTTTTTTTGGATGAGTTGCCCGAATTCAAGCGGAGCGTTTTGGAAGTCATGCGCCAGCCCATGGAAGAGCGAAGGGTCACCATTTCGCGAGCCAAAAGTTCGGTGGACTACCCTTCCAGTTTTATGCTGGTTTCTTCGATGAACCCCTGCCCCTGTGGCTATTACAATCACCCGGATAAAGAATGTGTTTGTGGCCCCGGGGTGGTGAAACGGTATCTGACCAAAATCTCTGGCCCTTTACTGGATCGGATCGATTTGCACGTAGAGGTCACACCAGTGAGTTACGACGAACTGGCCAGCGACGAACGCCCCACCGAAACCAGCAAAGACATTGCAGCCCGGGTTGTTTCAGCCCGTGAAATCCAGGCTCAACGCTTTAGCGGGATGAACATTCACAGCAATGCCCAAATGCCGGGCCGGATGGTGCAAGAGGTATGTAAAATTGATCCCGCCGGGCAAATTCTGGTCAAAAAAGCGATGGAGAAACTACAACTTTCGGCACGGGCTTACGATCGGATTTTGAAAGTGGCGCGCACTGCGGCAGACCTTGCAGGCTCCGAAAAAATCCTGATTGAACACCTGGCGGAGGCGATTCATTTCCGGAGTTTGGATCGGGAAGGTTGGGCGGGGTAGTTCGGCAAGCCGGGGGGGCGTAAGGCTGGGGCAGCGCTCGAAAAGATTGGTGAATTTGATTTGAACTGATTGTCACATAATTGATGGATTTTAATCCCAAACAAAAAAGGGCCAACAGCCTTGCCGTCAACCCCTTCTCTTTTATTTTCAAAAGTATTTTTCCTTACGAAATCGCTCTCGTCAACACCTCCTGCATATTCCCCACATAATGGAATTTCAAGCCAGAAATGTAGTCCGCATTGATGTCTTCCACATGCCTGCGGTTTTCCTTGCAGAGGATGATTTCCTTCATACCTGCCCGTTTGGCCGCCAGGATTTTTTCCTTGATGCCACCTACAGGCAAAACTTTGCCACGCAAGGTGATTTCACCCGTCATTGCGAGGTAGGGCTTTACCGGTTTGCCAGTGAATACAGAAGCAAGTGCGGTTAGCATGGTCACACCTGCGGAGGGGCCGTCTTTAGGGATGGCACCTTCAGGAATGTGCACATGTACGTCACTTTTTTCCAGTTTTTCCGTGTCCACGCCCAGTTCATCTGCATGAGCTTTGATGAAACTCATGGCGGTGGTCGCCGATTCTTTCATTACTTCGCCCAGGTTGCCAGTGAGGATCATGCGCCCGGTTCCCTTGCTTACACTGGATTCCACAAAGAGGATTTCCCCTCCCATTTGGGTCCAGGCCAGGCCAACTGCTACCCCGGGAGAAGGCACTTCCTTGTATAATTCAGGCGAAAAAGGTGTAATGCCCAGCACACTGGCTACTTCCGCCTCGTCGATATTTGGGTCGGGTGTTTCATCCATGGCCACTTGTTTGGCGACGTGGCGCATCAGGGCGGCAATTTGCCGGTTGAGCGAACGTACGCCCGACTCGCGGGTGTATTCCTGCACGATTTTTTTCAGTGCTTTTTTGCTGATTTTTACCTGGTTGGCTTTGAGTCCATGCTCCTTCAACTGATCCGGAATCAGGTGGCGTTTGGCGATTTCCACCTTCTCCTCCATTGAATATCCACCAATTTCGATGATTTCCATCCGGTCGAGCAAAGGAGGCTGAATAGTGCTCAGGCTGTTGGCGGTAGCGATGAACAGAACTTTGCTCAGGTCGTAATCCACTTCCAGGTAGTTGTCGTGAAAATGGTCATTTTGGGCAGGGTCCAGTACTTCAAGCAATGCTGAACTGGGGTCACCCCGAAAATCACGGCCCACCTTGTCAATCTCATCCAGCAAAAAAACCGGGTTGCCACTGCCCGCTTTTTTCATCGATTGGATGATGCGGCCCGGCAAGGCACCGATGTAAGTTTTGCGGTGCCCGCGGATTTCACTTTCGTCGTGCAAACCACCAAGCGACATTTGTACAAATTCCCGATCCAGTGCTGTAGCAATGGAGCGACCCAAGGAGGTTTTACCCACACCTGGAGGGCCTACGAGGCACAAGATGGGTGCCTTCATATCGCCCTTGAGCTTGAGTACGGCCAAGTGTTCGAGGATCCGCTCTTTGACTTTTTCGAGGCCAAAATGGTCGTGATCCAGTACTTTTTTAACCCGTTTTAGGTCGAAATTGTCTTCGGAGAATTGCTGCCAGGGTAGGTCGATCATCAGCTCCAGGTAGTTCAACTGGATGGAGTACTCGGCTACCTGGGGGTTCATGCGGCGCAATTTGGTCAGCTCCCGGTCGAAGTGTTTGGCTGCAGCTTCAGACCAAAGTTTGGTTTTTGCGCGGGCTTCCAGCGAGTTGACTTCTTCCTCCTGAGGGTTTTGACCCAACTCTTCCTGGATGGTTTTGAGTTGTTGACTAAGGAAGTAGTCGCGTTGTTGTTTTTCCAGATCGCCGCGTACGCGGGTCTCAATTTTATCCTTCAACTCCAATAATTGGAGCTGGGTACTCATTTCATGAATGACCAGGGATGCCTTTTGGCCCAAGTCGTGATACTCCAGGATTTGCTGCTTCACCTCTACCTTGGAATTCATATTGGAGGAGATGAAATTGAGTAAAAAGGAATTGTCCTGGATGCTGCGCAGCATGGCAATGGCCTCCTGCGGGATGTTGGGCGAAAGTTCTACAATCCGCTGCGACAGATCCATGATGGTGGAAATCTGTGCTTCAAACTCCAGTGAGTCGATGTTATCTGGATGCGGCAATACCCGGATTGAGCCCTCCATAAAAGGGCTTTCCTGGAGCATATTGCCCAATTCAAAGCGTTTTTGGCCTCGCAGAATTGCTGTAGTAGTTCCATCGGGCATACGCAGAATTTTGATGATTTGCGCAACCGTACCGATTTGGTATAAATCTTCAGCCCCAGGGTTTTCCACCTTCACATCGCGTTGGGACAATACCCCGATTAATTTACTGGACTCATAAGCTTCATTGATGGCGCGAATGGATTTATCCCGCCCAACGGTAATGGGAATAACTACTCCGGGGAATAGCACAGTATTTTTAAGTGCCAAAATCGGCAAATGGCCTGGGTATTGATCGTCGGCAATGGTATCCTGGCCCTCGTCCATGGAAAGCATGGGGAGAAAATCACTGTCGTCGTCTAGTTCTCTGTTAACCAATAGCGCGTCGAACATAAATTTTTTTAATGATAAGTGAGGAATGATGAATGATGAATGGATGAATGATGAACCAGTAAAACCAATTCATCACCCATCATTCATCACTCATCACTTTCCATGACATTGTTTATACTTCTTCCCACTGCCACAAGGACAGGGGTCATTGCGACCAATTTTGGGATCGCGCCGAATTGGTGCTGTTTTTTCCCGTGGTGTACTTACCGATTCAGCTGCTTCACGCCGACGCTGATCGTCTTCGGAGCGGCTGGTTTGGGTGCGGGTAGTTTCCATGGCGCGTTGTTCCCGGGCTTGCTCCAAGGTCGTACCATCGGAGAATACCAGGGTGCCTTTTGACAAATAACCTGTCACCAACTGATTCACTTCCATGAACATGTCCTGGAACAGGTCGTAACCCTTGAGTTTGTATTCTACCAATGGGTCCTTTTGAGCAAAAGAAACGGCTTGTACCGATTCTTTCAGTTCGTCCATGTTGCGCAGGTGCTCCTTCCATTTCTCATCGATGATGGCCAGGGTCACGGTGCGCTCGATGTCTCGAAGGATGGTTTTGCCTTTGGATTCGACCGCATCTTTCAAATCAGCGGTAACCACATAAGGGTGTGAACTACCATCGGTAAACGGAATCACGATGCGCTTGTAGATGTGCCCCTGATTGTGGTACACATCTTCGATTTGGGGCAACAACAGATCGATGATCTGATCAGCTTTGTGGTGGTAAGCCTCAAAGAACTGGGTGTAGAAGGTGTTGACCACATCGTTGACTGGTGCATCCCGGAAGAATGCTGCATCAATTTCGGGATCGATACCCAATTGGCTGATGGCTTCGCGGCGGAAGCTTTCAAAATTCCCGCCCTGGCGATGGATCAGCACCAGGTTTTCAATCATGGATTCAAAACCGGTGTTGAGGTCTACCGAAAGCCGCTCGCCATATAGGGCATTGTCGCGTTTTTTGTAGATGCTTTCACGTTGTACGTTCATTACGTCGTCGTATTCCAACAGACGTTTACGTACCCCAAAGTGGTTTTCTTCTACTTTTTTCTGCGCCCGTTCAATCGACTTGGTGACCATGCTGTGCTGGATCACGTCGCCTTCTTTGTGGCCCATGCGGTCCATCAAACCGGCGATGCGCTCCGATTGGAACAAACGCATCAGGTTGTCTTCCAGGGAAACATAGAACTGGGAAGTACCTGGGTCTCCCTGGCGTCCGGCGCGACCACGCAACTGGCGGTCTACCCGGCGCGATTCGTGACGTTCGGTACCAATGATGGCCAAACCACCTGCTGCTTTTACCTCTGCCGAAATTTTGATGTCGGTACCCCGACCTGCCATGTTGGTGGCGATGGTTACCTTTCCGGGGCGACCTGCTTCGGCAACAATTTCTGCTTCACGTTGGTGTTGTTTGGCGTTGAGTACGTTGTGGTCGATGTTGCGCATGCGCAACAGGCGGCTCAGTTTTTCGGAAATATCCACCGAAGTTGTACCGACCAGCACCGGGCGGCCTGCGTTACTGAGTTGGACAATTTCTTCAATGACTGCGTCGTATTTTTCTTTGGATGATTTGAACACCAAATCGTCCATATCCTTACGGACTACCGGGCGGTTGGTTGGAATCACTACTACATCCAGTTTGTAGATGTCCCACAATTCTTTGGCTTCGGTTTCGGCCGTACCGGTCATACCGGCCAGTTTGTGGTACATGCGGAAGAAGTTCTGGAGCGTAACCGTTGCATATGTTTGGGTGATTTCGCCCACTTTTACGTTTTCCTTCGCTTCCAGAGCCTGGTGCAAACCATCGGAATACCGACGGCCTTCCATCATACGGCCCGTTTGTTCGTCCACAATTTTCACTTCGCCATTCATCACCACGTAGTCTTCGTCGGCTTCAAAAATGGTGTAGGCTTTCAATAATTGACTGATGGCGTGCAAACGGCGGGATTTCACCGCAAAATCCTGCGACAATTTGGTTTTGGCTTCCGCTTTTTCCTCTTTGCTCAGTTCAGTATTGCGGTCAATTTCCATCAACTCCGTCGCCAAATCGGGCAAGATGTAAAAATTGGGATCAGCACTACCCTTGGTCAGGTATTCCACCCCTTTATCAGTCAATTCGACCTGACGGTTTTTTTCGTCGATGGTAAAATACAACTCGGCATCCACCAAATGCATGTGTTTGGACTGCTCCTGCATGTAGTGGTTTTCGGTTTTTTGCAGGTGGACTTTTACCCCTTCTTCGCCTAAGAATTTTATCAGCGGTCGTGACTTGGGTAAAGCTCGATAGGAGCGCAAGAGCGCCATACCCGATTGGCCTTCCTCAACTCCAATCTTGTTTTCATTGTACAATTTGCGCGCCTGAGCCAGGTAATCAGTGGCCAATTTACGCTGGATATTGATCAGGCGCTCAACTTCCGGTTTGAGGTCTACGTAATCCTGGTCTTCGGTACTGTAACCAACTGGGCCAGAAATGATCAATGGAGTACGTGCATCATCGATCAATACAGAGTCCACCTCATCCACAATGGCGAAGTGGTGCTTGGCCTGTACTTTTTCTTCTACGGAACGCACCATATTGTCGCGTAGGTAGTCGAAGCCAAATTCGTTGTTGGTACCAAAGGTGATGTCACACTTGTAAGCAGCGTTGCGCTCTTCGGAGTGCGGCTGATATTTGTCGATACAATCAACCGTTAGGAACAGGAACTCATAAATTGGACCTACCCATTCGGAGTCCCTCCGGGCCAGGTAATCGTTGACGGTTACGATGTGTACGCCTTGACCCCCGACGCCATTCAGGTAAGCAGGCAGTGTTGCCACCAGGGTTTTACCTTCCCCCGTAGCCATTTCCGCAATCTTTCCTTCGTGGAGCACCATACCGCCCACGAGCTGTACATCGTAGTGGACCATGTCCCACACGATGTCTCCTCCGGCAGCAGTCCATTGGTTTTTCCAGATGGCCTTGTCTCCTTGAATGCTGATGTAACGTTTGCCCTTGGCAGCCAGATTCCGGTCGTGTTCCGTAACGGTAACCTCCAGGGTTGGATTTTCCTTAAAACGACGGGCGGCTTCCCGACAAACGGCAAAAGCCTCGGGTAGTATTTCTTTCAGGACCAACTCCAATTGTTTGTCTCGATCCTTGATGGCCTCGTCTATCTCGTTGAAAAGTTGTTCCTTTTTGATGAGGTCTTCTTCATCATGGGCGTCATTGCGAAGGCCCTGAATTTCTTCATCAATGCTGCTCAATTGCTGTGCAATATAGGCCCGAAACTCCAGGGTTTTGTTGCGCAACTCGTCATTGCTGATTTGACGGAGTTGCTCGCCAATATGGTTGATTTGTTCCACAATGGGCGCAAGACTCTTCACATCCCGCTCGTGCTTTGTGCCTCCGAGAATCTTGGTTAGTGCTTTTCCAATAGTGCCAAACATGTTGGGTAATTTGTACGTTAGGAGCTTTTCATGAGGGTTAAGTTAGACCCCAAAAAACTCAAAATTCCCCCAAAGATAAGGCGGATTAACGAATGATGGATGGCGAATAATACATGTTGGTAACATCTGGACTAAAAAGAAGTCTATTTTCCATTTATCATTGGATGTACTTTTCGCTTTATCTTTGGGCGTGCTTTTTTTATGCCCAATTTTGTACCAAATTTGCACAAAATTGCAACCTAAGCCATTTTGGCAGAAATGCCTTTTTTTTACCTACAAGAACGATACCATTATGGAAAGAAGTTTGTTTTCGGCCATTTTTCTGCTTCTTGGCAGCTTATTGTTTACTTGTACCCGCCAAAATGACACCATTGACATCCGTAATTATTATTTTCCGCTAAAAGAACTGGAAGAAGGTATGGTCTACGAATATGCTTTTGTAGGCAACGACACCATTGCTCCGGATTACTGGTATTACCGCAGTTTGATCCAGGATGGCAAAAAATACCTGACGAGTACCTTGTATCGCCCCGGGGATTTGAGTCCGCAAATCCATGCTCGTGAGGTGATGGTAAAAAATGGTATGTTACTAGAGGAAATCAATTTCTATGAACAGGATACCAGTGGCAAACCCGAACAATTGACGGTGCCCGTAAAAATTGTGGCAGGAAACGTTTACCCTTTTTATGTGCATGATCCGGGGGGGGTATTTCTGGTGCGACTGGAATGGAACTGGAAACAGGATACGCTGGATAAAACAGTGCTCATCAAAAACCGCCGTTTTGCGGGTTCAACCAATATTGAGGTGGAGGGTAAAAAATACGAGGCGGTCAAATTTGGACTCAAGGAAGCTGTCGAAATGCATAAAAACGGGATTCTTGCACCGCCTCCTTATCCTGGTGATGAGACCTATGCCAAAGGTATTGGCCGAGTGCATTACCGTAAGTTTGTGGGCAACTTGTCGTTGGAGTACAAGCTCGTCAAGCGCTACCCGATGGCGGAGTTGGAGAAGAAGTTTAAGCAGATGCAGTAGACTTGGGGTAAGTTGATTACCAAATAATTATCAGGCATATGCAGGATCTGAAACCCCTCCCAGAAAGTTTCAGACTTTCGGGGAGGTTGAGCAAAGCACTGTTTCGCTGCTTTACCTCCCCGAAGGTCTGAAACCTTCGGGGAGGGGTTTTGGATTTGTGCGCAAATCCTTGATTTTCAAATTGCCCTAAATTTATTCAGATCCTCAACCAATCAACAAATAATCATAGTGCACCAACGCTTTTTTCCCCTTTTGCCCCACATACTTCCGCGCCGTAGCTGATCCATACTGCGCCATGCCAATGCCCAACTCCTCATCGCCACAAAAAATGGCCACAATATCGCCCCGCTCAAATTCTCCCTCAATGGCTGTAACACCAACTGGGAGCAAACTCGACACCCGCTCCTCAGCGCGGAGGGCCAGTGCAGCACCTTCATTGATGATGATTTTGCCCTTGGGTTCGGCTCCTTGATAGGCCAGGCGTTTTTTCAGGTTGGAAGTCTTTTTTTGGCTGGGAAAAAGGGTGTATTCTCCCGTTTGTGCCCAGATCTCATGCAGAATCTGGTCCTTTTTCCCGTTGGCAATAATGGTATGTACGCCCAACACAGCGGCTTTCCGAGCAATCCGGTACTTGGTATTCATACCTCCCCGCCCAAAAGAAGAAGTAGAGGGTAGGATGAAACGTTGGAACTGCCCATCGTTGGGATCGATCTCCCGGATCAGGTTGCTGTTGGGGTCACTGGGATGTCCGTCGTATATGCCCGCTACATTGCTCAGGATCACCAGGGCATCAGCGTTCACAGCTGCGGCCACCAGGCCGGCCAGTTCATCGTTGTCGGTAAACATCAATTCCGTAACGGCCACCGCATCGTTTTCATTGATGATGGGCACAATTTCGTCGCGGAGCAAGCCTTGCAGGCAGGCCTTCATGTTGAGGTAATGCTCACGGTCGCGAAAATCTTCCTTGGTGACGAGTAATTGGGCGATGTGAGCGCCCTTTTCCGCAAATAAGTGCTGGTAAATTTGCATCAGGCGGGGTTGCCCCACCGAGGCCCAAACCTGTCGCCGCAAAACGGGATTGACGTGGCTCAGTTGGGGCAAGGTAGAACGGCCCATCGCCACGGCACCAGAAGATACCAGAATAACCTCAGCACCCTGGCTACGCAACCAGGCTACTTGCTCTACCAGATGGGCAATGCGTTGCTGATCTGGACGACTGTGTTCGTCGGTAAGCACATTAGAGCCTATTTTTACCACAATTCGGTGGTACTTTTCAGTTGACATAATCATTGAAGTTGGAGGCTGTATTTGGCAGGAGTGCAAATATAAAGGTTTTACAAGAAGCAAAGCAAGTGTCCGCGCGCTTACGCTTGAAGAGTACTGCCAGTCTTACTTTTGCTCCTTTCATTTACGTTTAAATTTCCCTTAACCATGCAGTATTTAAAAATACTCAGCCTTTTTTTGTTCCTTCCTTTTTCCTTGCTTGCGCAGAGCGATTTACCAGCCAAGCCGGAGGACATTGCACCTTTATTGATCGGTGAAATGGTGCCGGATATGCAACTTGCAAAAATGGATGGCACTCCCATTGATATGGGAACTGTATTGAATGGAAACAAGACTATTCTGATTTTTTATCGTGGGGGTTGGTGTCCATATTGTAATAGTCACTTGAGCGATTTGCAGAAAATTGAACCAAAGCTTAAAGAACTAGGCTATCAAATCGTTGCAGTCAGCCCTGATGCACCCACTAAATTGAAAGAAACCGACCTTAAAAACGATCTGGGCTATCAATTGTATGCAGATACCAAAGGAGAATTGATGGGTAAAATGGGCATTGCCTTCCAGGCTCCGGAGCGCTATCAAAAAATGCTGCTTAGTGCGTCTGATGAAGCAAACAAAGGTTGGCTGCCAGTTCCTTCCGTATTCATTGTTAATGACAAAAAACAGATTGTGTTTGAGTACATCAGCCCCGATTTCAAACACCGGATGAATGGCGATTTACTAATGGCAGTAGCAAGTAAATTGTAAATTCTTTTACGCTTGAAATACCTGTTCGGGCTGAGGCACCGCTTTTTCCTGTGAGGCCTTGATCAGCCGAATAGAAAAGGTGGTGCCTTTCCCTTCCTCCGAACGCTTCACAAAAATTTTACCAGAATGGTACTCCTCTACAATGCGTTTGGATAAGGACAAACCCAGGCCCCAACCCCGTTTTTTGGTGGTGTACCCGGGTTGAAAAACGGTTTTGAACTTGGAGCTTGGAATACCTTTACCCGAATCGCTCACATCGATGTTGACCATGTGATCTTCTTCCGAAACATCCACTTGGATACTCCCCTGCCCGTCCATGGCGTCCAGTGCATTGCGCAGCAGGTTTTCGATTACCCAATCAAACAAAGGCGGATTGAGGCGCACGTTGAGTGGTGTGCTGGCTGGGTCGGGGAAATTAAATTGGACTTTGCGTGACGCCCGACGTTGCATGTAAGCCCGGCATTTTTCCAATTCGGTATAAATATTGACGGGTTCCAGGGAAGGAATGGAGCCAATTTTGGAGAAACGTTCAGCAATGAGTTCCAGCCGGCTGACATCGGTGCGGAGTTCATCCACAATTTCGATAACTTCCTCATCTTCTTCCCGAATTGCGCGCAGGTTTTCCAACCAGGCTACAATCCCTGAGATGGGGGTACCCAATTGGTGAGCGGTTTCTTTGGCCATGCCGACCCACACCCGATTTTGTTCACTGCGGCGTGCAGAACTGAATCCAATGTACCCTAAACCTACAAATGCAGCAATGAGTACCAATTGAATCAGTGGAAAATAGCGAAGTTGGTTCAGCAAAATAGATTCCTGGTAGTAAATTTTATTGCCAGACCCCATACTTACTATAGGCGAAAAGCCATTCTTTTTCAGCTTCTGAATTACAGATTGTAAATAAGGTATATCACTGTTTAAATCATCGCGAAAGTTAGCTGCATCAACAATGACATCTTGTTCATCAGCAATGATTACAGGGATTTTGGTATTATTTTCTATAATTTGCAACTGAAGGGATAAATCTTCAAATTCCTTTTCTGTATTGCTAGCTTGTTCCAGGGCCAGTACAAAATTCTCTACCCGGTACCTTTCACCTTCAGCCAATTCTTTTGACAGGTAAGAAGTATAAAATATCGAGATCAGCAGAATGACCACCCCGGTTCCTGCCATGTAAATTTTCCACCGCGATTTTCGGCTATAAATGTCCATAAACCCTTAATGTTTCCAAAAATACCCTACTCGCGCTACTGCATTTTCCCGAACATTGCTGTAAAAGAGATTGAAGTCTCCAATGTGGTAATTCGGATTGGTGTACAAGAAACTACCGGGAAACTTCGGTTTGTTGACCCATAAGACACCATCGTGCACTTGGGCATCGCAAACTTTTGGGATTACTTTGTTGAAACTGCGCAGCACTGCTCCTTTATTCAGATCACGGGCAGCATAGAGGGTATCACTTGACCAGTTTAACGGATTTGTACTCACAATATTGTTCCCGGGCTGGTGTAACTCGGGGTAGTGCCCCTTGAGGTAGGTCCGCCAGGAGCAAAAACAACCCGTTTGTTCGGGCCGATCACAAGGGGGAATGTTTTCCAACAAATCCCGTTTGACCGGCATGCCCACCAAGTAAGCCACTACCAGGCGATTGCGCAGGTTGCTGTTGTCAAAAAACTCTTTCAACAAACGCTGGGTATGGGTCGTGCCCTGGCTATGCGAAGCGATGATGATGGGACGCCCCTGGTTGTAGTGATCGAGGTAATATTGAAAGGCATTGCGCACGTCGGAATAAGCCAGGTCAAAGATGCGTTTTTGTTGGTCCCGATCCTGCAACCAATAAGCACGAATATGTGCCTGCCGATAGCGAGGTGCGTACACCCGCCCCACACCATTAAAAATACTGGACTGAAACCGAATGGCGCTCTCGTCTACCTTTTTGTTCAATTTGGCATCCTGTACATCGGCATTCCAGGGATCTGTTGCTTCGCGGTCTTGGGTGTAAATAGTAGGGTGAACAAAAAACACGTCCACTTCGCCGTCTTTCTGGCGGTCCTCCATACCTTTGGGAAAGACATCGGCGGCATCTGCGCGGTGGGGCAAAGCAGCCCAGTTCCCCTCTTGAGCATAGTCGGGCATGGGAGGCACTCCAGTATTGGACGAGGATGCGACCATCGAATCCTTGGGCGTAGAACAGGCTATCGCCAGGAGACTTAGGGCCAGACCAAAAATTCGGGTTGTTTTCATCGGATCGTAAGGTCTATTGAAAAGCAAATTTTGACATTAAAATTGAAAGATGTGGTAAAAAATAAACAAAACTGCCCTCTTAGGCAACCTTTTATCACAAAAAAACTGTTTCCCTTTGTAATTTTACCCTTTGGGGCGATAAATAATGAGTCCTTATTTTTGCCCTATCCATTTCGTTCACCAACCCGATACAACCTTGGCTACAGCGCAACCCAAACCTAAGTTCAACTTTTACCTCCTGCGGCGGGTAATGGCACAGGCCAAACCCTACCAAGGTGTCCTGATCGCCTCAGCTATTATGGCCATTGTACTGGCCCCACTGGGCACCATGCGCCCCTGGTTGGTGCAAGTTATGGTGGATGAACACATCTTCAAACTCGACATCAAAGGTCTGGGCTTTATGTCCATTATTTTTCTGGTCTCCTTGTTGTTCCATGCCTTTTTGCAATACATTTTTCAATACGCCACCAGCTGGCTGGGCCAGTGTGTGGTACGCGATTTGCGGGTGGGGATTTTTAAACACATCACCAGTTTGCGCCTGCGTTACTTCGATCGCACTCCGGTTGGGAACTCCATCACGCGGACCATCAGCGACATGGAAACCATCAATACTGTGTTTTCGCAGGGAGTGATCACCATGATTGCCGATATTTTGACGCTGGTGGTGGTGCTGGGCATCATGTTTTACACCAGTTGGAAACTGACCCTGGCTTGTCTGCTGACCCTGCCTTTTTTGGTGGCGACCAGTTATTATTTCCAAAAAAACGTCAAAAAATCCTTCCAGGACGTGCGTACGCAGGTGTCGCGGATGAACTCCTTTTTACAGGAACGCATCACTGGGATGCGCATCGTGCAAATTTTTAATGCGGAACAACAGGAAGGGGAAAAATTCCGCGAAGTCAACCGCGATTACACCAAGGCCAACCTCGATTCGGTATTTTATTATGCCGTGTTTTATGCGGTGGTGGAAATCATTGCTGCGGCTACCTTGGGTTTGATGATCTGGTGGGGCGCAAGGGGCGTCATTGCCGATGAGGTGACCATGGGCTCGCTGGTGGCTTTCCCGATTTACCTCAATATGCTCTTCAACCCCATCCGAACTTTGGCCGATCGCTTCAACACCCTGCAGATGGGTTTGGTGGCCGCCGAGCGGGTTTTTGCCTTGCTTGACGACCCCGAAAATCTGGAGCAAAACGGAACTTACAAGCCGAGCGAATTGAAGGGTGAAGTGGATTTTGAAAAAGTGTGGTTTGCCTACAACGAGGAAGAATATGTGCTGAAAGACGTGAGTTTTCACATCAATCCCGGCGAAACCTTGGCCATCGTGGGCGCAACGGGCTCGGGCAAATCCACCATCATCAACATCCTCAACCGCTTTTACGAAATACAAAAAGGGGCCATCAAGGTCGATGGGGTCGATATCTGGGAATATGACCTTTATTCGCTGCGCCGCCGGGTGGCGTTGGTTTTGCAGGACGTGTTTTTGTTTGCTGGAACGGTACTGGAAAACATCACCCTGCGCGACGACAGCATCAGCCGCGAGCAGGTAATCGAAGCCGCCAAAATGATCGGGGCGCACGAGTTCATCGAAAAATTGCCAGGTGGCTACGACTATCAGGTGATGGAACGGGGTGCTACCCTGTCGATGGGCCAACGGCAGTTGATTTCCTTTGTGCGGGCACTGGTGTTCAATCCCGACATCCTGATTTTGGACGAGGCTACTTCATCCATCGATCCTGAAACGGAAGGGGTGATCCAGTTCGCCATCGAAACGATGATCGCCAAACGCACTTCGATCATCATCGCACACCGCTTGTCGACGATCCGCCATGCGGACAATATTCTGGTGTTGCACAAAGGGGAGGTTCAGGAATACGGGCCGCATGAGGAGTTGCTGCGCAACGAAAACGGGCATTACAAGCAGTTGTACGAGATGCAGTTTTTGCAGGTGGCGGCAGTGGAGGAGGAATAAAATTTTACTCCCTCCACCACAACTTCACTACTTCTTCACCCCATGCGCCTGCCTAATCGCCGTCCGCAAATTCTTCCAATCCGTTGTCCCAGGCACCGTGCACTCCGCGCCCAGGATAAACTGTCTGGGTGCATCTTTTATCACCTTGGCTACTGCCCGTTCAATCTCTTCCGGGCTGCCCTTGCTGATCACGCCATTCTTTTGCAAACCACCCATGGTTGGCCGCTTGAACAGGGTTGAAATTTCCTCCCAGGAGAGTTTTCGATCCGTCAACTGTGGATTGCAATTCACCACTTGCCCCGGGTAATCCAGCACCGCGTCATAATTGGCATAAATGTTATTGTAGTCACACACGTGCAGGATGTTGAAGGGGCATTTGGCGCTTACTTCCTGCATGGCCACCAGGTCACTGGGTTTGACGTAATGTTTGAACAAACGTGGATCGCTGAGTTGGTTGGTCTCCGAGCCCTGGGTAGACATGTAAAAACCATCCACGCCGATTTCCATACAAGCCCGCGCGAAGAGCAGCTGGCTTTCGGTCAGGGCGTCGAGGCCTTTTTTTACGGCATCCGGGTCTTCCTCCATGTGACGCAGCAACACGGGCAAGGTCGCACAATGCCCCGCCCACATGAAAGGAGAATACAGGGTCATGATGATGAGTGCTTCTTTTTTGGCCGCCTTTACAATTTCCCGCACCGTTTCTAGTTGTGGTGCGTAAAAATCCAGGCGGTTGGGCACAAGTTTAGCCCAATCGGCGGGGGTACGCAGAAAATCCAGTGGCGTATAAGCCTGCTCGTATTGGATTTTGACAAAATCCATCTCAGTGTAGCGGAAATATTCCAGGTGCTTTTTGGCGGCAGCCGAGCCTACTTTGTGTTTTTCGTCAAAGTGTAGAAAAAAGGCGGCGGGCCGGTATGAGGCTTCGGTTTTCCCTTCCAGCCACTGCAACATACGTTCCCGTTTATTGAGTGGAGACGTGCCAAAAACAGCAGGCCAGGCTTGCTGGCCAAGGGCCAGGGTGCCAGCGCCTAACAAGGTGGATTGAATGAATTTACGTCTTTGCATAGGTGTTTTTTGTCAGGATTTTGGATAAAAAATGATGGTTCTCATTTCTTCAAATGCCGATCCAAAAACTCAAAAGTAGCCTCATACGCCTTTACCCAACTGCGCTGGAGCAAAAAACTGTGCACCTCATCCGGGAAAATCAACTGCTCAAAAGGCACCTTCTGCTGGCGCAAAACCTTGATCATATCCTCCGTTTCACTAAAAATGACATTGCGGTCATCATCGCCGTGGATGAACAAAACCGGGCTTTTCCAACCTGCCGCGAAAAACATTGGTGAGGATTCGTAGGCTTTTTTGGCAATGTCGGGGTGTTTGAGTGGGTCGTAGCCGGGGTTAAAAGTTGGGATAATCTTGTTCCAGTTGTGTACCCCGTGAATGTCAACCCCGGCCGCAAACAAATCGCTGCGCCTTGCCAGGCCGTGAGCGGTGAGGTAGCCACCGTAACTGCCACCCCAAAGGCCGATGCGTTTGGGGTCAACATCAGCGCGAGTTCTCAGGTATTCGCCGGCACCAATCAGGTCGTTGACCTCGCTGGCTCCCGTTCTTCCGTAATTGAGCGCTTCGCGAAAATCTAGGCCATAGCCAATTCCACTCCGAAAATTCAGGGCAATAACCACGTAGCCTTTGAGCGCAAAATACTGGTTCAGCGCATAGGCATTCGAATAGTACTGGCTGTAATTAAAACCCAGCAGCATTTGTCGGCGGCTGCCCCCGTGCAAAAAAATGACGGCGGGGTGTTTTTCTCCGGGTTTGTGATTGGGTGGCAAAAACAACTGGGCGGGGACACTCATCCCGTCTGTCGCTTTGATGCTGATCTGCTGAGGTTGCACCAGATCGGTGGGATAATCTGAAATGGAAAAAGCAGTCGCTAAATCCTTAAAACCACCATTGCTGTACAAAGCTGGCCAGGCGGGTTTGCTCGTCGAAGCGTGCAACAACATCAGTCCCTCCGCAGTGGGCACTGGACTCCACTCAATGCCGTCCCCTTTGGTGACCTGTTCAGACTGGGCTGTATTGATGTTTACTTTCCAGATGTGACGGCGGTTGATGTCGCCGATGTTGCAGGCGTAGTACAAGGTTTCGCCGTCGTTGGCAAGGGTCACATTTTCTACTTCCCCATTGCCGGGAGTGAAGGGGCGGACCGTTTTTTTTGTGAAATCCAGAGCGTACAGGTGCACCCAACCATCTTTTTCCCAAGGGAAAATGAGCTGCTGCCCTTTGGCCCATAGCAGTTTATTCTCCATCGCCGGAAGGTCGCCCACCAACACCGAGCCTTTGCCTTCATCGGCTTTCCAAATTTCTTTGGCTTCACCTGTCTGAACATTGATCACGCGGATGCTCCAGGGGAAGCCCGTACGGCGAGGTGCAAAAAGAAAGTCGTTGATTTGAAGTGGATTGCGGATGTAGGCCAAATAATTGCCATCCGGGCTCCACGCTGGCTCTTGGTCTTTATCTGCCCCCGGGTCAGGAAAATTGATGCTTTTTGCCGCCAGGTCGTAAATGCCAATAAAAGAATGATCGCCACGGGTGTTGACAAAGGCCAGTTTGTTGCCATCTGGATTCCAGCGAAGACTGCCCACCGTGCCACGCACTTTAAACAAAGGCTGAGGCTTGAGCGTGGTATCTACCAGGGATGCCGTCCAGACCTGGCCCGCATTCAGGTACGCTATACTGAGGCCATCGGGCGCAATTTTGAATGCATACCCCGGACCAATTTTGCGAAAATCGCGCCCATGCTCCAGATCGTTAATGTACAATGTTCTGCCCGTTTCCATTTGCAACTGAGCAGGATTAGCAGCATAACCCTGGGTGTTGGGTGTGTTCCCGCGGACAAAAACGACGTGTTTACCGGAAGGTGTAAAGCTGAGTTCAGAGATGTCAATGCCATTGTCGCTTTCTTCAAAACCAGTAATGCGTGCAGCATCCTTGAAGTTGTCTCCACTGGCCGAGTATACGTTACGGCTGCCGTTGTCATTCAACACCCAGGCTATACTTTTGCCATCGGCACTTGCCGTCAAGTTGCTGGGAAAAGGTTGGGCCAGCAAGAGCTTGATACTGGGTTGGGCAAAGAGTCCATTGGCAAGCAGCCACAATGAAAATGAGAGCAGTTTTTTCATCCGGTTTATTTTTTTATCGCCCCTTAATCTCGCTCAACAATTTACGCAATTCCTTCACCTTCCCAGGCTCCTGGTTGTATAAATTTCGCGTTTCACCAACATCTTCCTTCAGGTTGTACAACTGCCCTGGGGCTTCGCCCGGCTTGGGTGCTATTTCTTTGGGTTGGGTGAAACCACCGGAGCCCAGGCCCTCAATCAACTTCCAATCCCCCTTCCGAATCGCAAAAAAGCCGATGGAAGAACTGTGTACAACCGCAGGCTGATTGGGAACCTGAGCACTTTTGCCCAACAAAACGGGTAAGATGCTGTAGCTGTCTTCTACCTTGAATTTAGAGGATTTTACCCCGGCTATTTCTGCACTGGTCGCCATCAAATTGGTCAAACAAGTGGTGGCTGCACTGGTGCTGCCCGCTGCAACCTTGCCCGGCCAACGCACGATGAAAGGCACCCGATGCCCACCCTCAAAAGCATCACCTTTCATGCCCCGGAACTCGGCGGCAGCCTGGTGATTGAAACGCTGCACGTAATCTTCGCGCCAATAGGGGCCATTGTCGCTGGTAAAAATGACGATGGTATTTTCAGCAAGGCCCAGTTGATCCAGCTTAGCCAGGATTTCCCCTACCGAAGCATCCACCTGTTGTACAAAATCGCCGTATTCACCTGCCCGGGACTTGCTGGTGTATTCCGGCGTAGGCATCCAGGGCGTGTGCGGTGCAGCAAAGGGGATGTACAGGAAAAAGGGCTTTTGTTTGCTTTGTTTTTTCAAAAAATCAGTGGCTTTTTCCACAAAGCGGGGCAAAACGCCAAAAAAGTCAAAGGAAGGCGACATGGCGCCCTCGCGCCAAAATGCTCCGGCGTATCCTGCCTCGGGTTTGTTGCCCTTGGTATGGCCGCTGGGTAATTCGGTCAGTTGATGGTTTTCGAGGTAGCAGTAAGGGGGCATATCCAGCGAAGCGGGAAGCACATAGGAATAATCAAAACCCACCGTACCAGGCCCTTGACTGACTTTTTGGGTAAAATCAATTTGGTCGGGCAACATCTCATTGTGGATGCCGTAATCTCTTTTTTGCAAGGAATCGCGATGCGCTGCGGTAGGCACCCAATCCAGGCCCAGGTGCCACTTGCCAACCACGGCAGTGCTGTATCCTCGGCTTTTCAGCATGGACGCCACTGTGGGGCGATCGGCTTCGATCAAGGTGCGGCTATACCCGCGTAAGACCCCAACTGGCAGGCGGCTGCGCCAGGGATAACGCCCAGTTAGGATGCCATAACGCGTGGGTGTACATACGCCCGAAGGGGAATGGGCGTCGGTAAATCGCATGCCCTGGCTGGCCAATTTGTCCAGGTTGGGCGTTTTGATGCCTCCGTCGGGGTTGTACACCGAGAGGTCGCCGTAGCCCAGGTCATCGGCCAGGATGTAGACGATGTTGGGGGGAGCAGTTTTTTGTAGTGGTTGCTTTAAACCCCATAGTGCAAAGGCGACTAAAGGGCCGCCCAGGAAAAAAAAGTATTTGAAGGAAGGGTGCATGTGTTGAGGAAGGTTGAGAGGTGCGCTTGTAGAGACGCACGGCCGTGCGTCTCTAAGGGTTGCAATCTTGTCAAAGGCTCATTATGGCAAAGACGCACGGCCGTGCGTCTCTACACCGCGTTAGGTCCAATAGCTCACAGTTTAATCGCCCATTCTGGCCGCATCGTCCGGCCCAAAAGTGCATTCGCTTCTTTGTCTTTTTTGAAACTTTCCTTTTTCGGATTCCACTTCAGTGGTCGTTTCAATTCGTAGGCGATGTTGGCGATGTTGCACACCGAGGCGGTGCGGTGCCCGATTTCCACATCACAAACGGGTTTGCTGCGTTTGCGCATGGCCTCCAGGAAATCCTTGTAGTGGTTTTCACTTTTGTAGACGTGTTTTTCGGTTTCGCCGATGATCCGGGTCGCCAATTCCGCAGGCGTCGTTTCAATTTTGCGGCGCTGCACCTTGATCTCGCCCGTGCTGCCGATGAAGTGAATGGCATTGCTCCATTCCCATTTTTCGTGGGTCATGGTGATGCCGTTGGCGTAGCGGAAGGTCAGGTTTTTGTATTCGCCGCCATCGGGAGGGATCACTTCCACCGGGCCACTGTTGTCCATGTCCAGGGCCCATTGTACGATGTCGAACATGTGGGCACCCCAGTCGGTGACCATGCCACCGCCAAATTCCTTGTACAAACGCCAGTTTGGGAATACATCTTTGCTGAGTGGTGGCGCCAGTTCGGAGTTGAAGGGAACGGGTTCATTGGGCCCCAACCAGTAATCCCATTTCAGCCCATCGGGAATGGTTTCCGCGGCCAGGTTGTACTTCACCGGAGGTGCACCCACGTTGACCTTGATGTGTTTGATCTCGCCGATGTAGCCATTGCGCACCAATTCAGCGGCTTGGCGGAATTCCGGCCAAGAGCGCTGCATACTGCCCGTTTGGAACACCCGATTGTGTTGGCGAGCCGCATTGACCATGGCCCGACCTTCCTTGACGGTGAGGGAGAGGGGTTTTTCGCAGTAAATGTCTTTGCCTGCTTCGGCTGCTTTGACGGCCTGCACGGCGTGCCAATGGTCGGGCGTGGCAATGATGACCGCATCAATGTCCTTGAGACTCAACAATTCCCGAAAATCGGTGTACAGCGCGATGTCGGAATACTGGCCAAATTGGGTGTTTTTTTCGTAGTAAACTTTGGTGCGCTCCATCATTTGTTGGGCCTTGGCCTGGTATACTTCGCTGATGGCGGCAATGCGGGCCTCACCCGTGCCGATAAAGGAAGTAGCTAAGCCCTTGCCCTGTTTGCCCGTGCCAATCAGGCCAAAATTGATCATATCGCTGGGGGGTAAATAGCGAGTGCCCCGAGGGCTGGTACCACCGAGCACAAAGCGGGGTACGATCATGAGCCCCGCTGCGGCTTTGGCGCTGTTGCTCAAAAAATTGCGCCGGGAAGTTGATGTAGGTTTTTTGTTGGTCATATTTGTGGTTTTATGGGCGGTGAAAAATAAATTGTTCATTTTCCGTGAGCCACTACTTAGATCTGTTGAAGATAAAAAATCCTGGCCTTATTGACCTTTTAAAACAATGAGATGCTTACCCGCAGGCATATTTTTTAGTTCAAAAAATCCACCTTGCAAGCGCGCCGCACTTTTTTTTCCATCCACCCACAATTGGGTTTTCCCTTCTGCAGTGGGCATGTACACCTGCGCGGTGCTTCCTCCGGGGATGGTAACTTCAAGCCTGTTCTCCTGTGGATTTTGTTGAAAAAAAACTTCCACCTTGCCTTTTAGAGTGGGGTGTATCAATTGGGCAAACTGCAATTTTCCCACCTGTGGTTTGATTTGAAAGGTATCAAAACCTGGGCTCAATGGCTCTACGCCCATGAGTTTGCGTACGATGGTGTTGGCGGGGGTAGCTCCCCAGGCGTGGTTCAAATCGAGATTGGGTTTGTATACAATGTCCCAGGCTTCCATGGAGATGGTCGAGCCACTGCGGATCATGTTGTACCAGCTGCGTTGGGTGGTGGCAGTGAGCAATTCCAGCGCATAGTCGGCATAGCCACCCTCGTACAAGGCATCCATCAAAAACTGGGCGCCGTACACGCTACAGGCCATACGCCGACTTTTGATGAACTGCAATACTTTTTCCTGATCAGCAACCGGAACCAGGCCAAAAGCCAGGGCATACATGTTGGCGTGCAGGGAGCTATGGCTGGTGCTGTCGCCGTCTTTGATCAAACCTGTTGCGGGGTCGCGGAAGGTCGTTTGAAAAGCTTGGTAAACCTGTTTCGCTTTACTTTGATACTGCTGAGCATCCGCTGGTTTTTGCAACAGGTCTGCCATTTTTTCCATCAACAACAAGCAGTGGTAGTAATAGGCGTTGACTACTGCGTTGTAAGGGTTGTACACAAAACCGTCGGTTTCACCCGGGTGCTCCTTTTCCGACCCGATGTAATTGCCAGTTTGGGGCCAATCCACATTGTCGTGCAAGCCACGGCGACCATCAAAGGTTTTGGTGATGTGGATGGATTGTAAAAAGGCGTCACTCTGCAAATTGGTGCGGGTACTGATGAGGCCATTGGGGCCAGCCAGAGCCTGGAGGGTTTTGTGTTGCAGATCGGGGTAGTACTTTTGGATGGCGCGGATATCGCCCGTGTAGAGGTAATCGTACCAGGCAATCAGGATGTTTTGCAAGCTCCATTCGGTGGGCCAGGTGGGGTGAAAAATCAGGTAATCCAAACTCCGGCGGGCCATGCTGTATTCGGCATCTACTGCGTAATGGGAGAGTTGATTGATGAGCGCATCGGCCTCGTAGGGGATTCTTTCACGGTCACCATCCACGTAGTAGCCCGTAAAACTGGTGGCTTTGATGGAGTATTTGCACAAGTTCCAGACCTGATTCAGGATGGTATCGCTGGAGTGGAATGAAGCCGCATTTTCATCAAAAGGATAAAAAACGATCTTGCGCTGCACCGATTCCAGGCTGAGTTCGCCCGTAAAATTTTCAATGGATACATAGCGAAAAGGGTACACCTCGCCGATGTAGCCGGGCATTGGGATGGGATTGCGGCTGTCGCGCCGGGCATTTGGGGGCCAGGTGATGCGGTAGTCGAAGGTGCCTTTTTGCACCAGTAAGGGGATTTTCAGGTAGCGGATGTTGCGCCCGGGATTTTTGTGTATTACTTGTGGCGCTTGCAGTAACTCCCCCACTTCGATCCAGACCGTGTCGGTTTTTTCACTGCTCAGTTTTAGTCGCAATTGCGCCAGAGCGTCTTTGCCGAAATCGAGAAAATAACTTCCCGTTGCTCTTTTGATTAGTGCCACGGGTTTTTGGATTTCCGCCGCGAGCGGCTGATGGGAAAAAACTTCCGCCGGATCGGGAGAACTGTAATAAAACGCAGCGGGCGCTGAAAAAGAGCTGAGCTGATTTTTTTGATCCCAGACCTGCACTTTCCAATGATAAACCTTGCCTGGAATCAGTGCCTTGCCCGCATACGTGGCCTGCTGTTGGCTGGATTTTACTTTTTTTGAATCCCAATAATCTGCCTGGTTTTGTTGGAGCAATTGAGGGGAAGAAGCCAATAAAATCCGATAAGCACTAGCTCGGCGGATGGAGGTGTCGAGTGCCCAGTTGAATTGGGGGCGAGAGCTAAAAATGCGGGCAAATTGGTAGGTTTCCGCCTGTTGGCTGGCCGTTTCGAGGGAGACGGTTACGGGGAGTCCGTTTTGCCGCACCTGATCGGTATGGCGCAGTAGGTCGCAGCGCAAATCCAGGGGTGCGGGACGGATTTGGGCGTAGGTAGGACAAACCATTCCTACCAAGACCAGAATTTGCCAAATTTTAGCGGCAAAAAGATAGTTGTACATGCTCATTTTTTTACCGGAATTTCCCGTACCCCTACCTGTTTGGCCCAAACCTCATACTCCGCCTTCAAAGCCTCCACTTTTTCACTGGCCTGTGGTGCCAAGTTTACACTTTCGCTGGGGTCAGCGCTCAGGTCGTAGAGTTCCCAGTCCTTATCGCCATGCTCTTTGACCAGCTTCCAATGGCCATGACGGAGGGCTTTGTTGCCGATGTGTTCCCAAAACAAGGAGCGGCTTTTTGGCTTTTTGGCCTTCCAAAAATAACTCAGGCTTTGGCCAGGCAGCTCTTTGGGGATGGGAACCTGCGCCAGTTCCAGTGCAGTGGGCAGCAGGTCGATCACATGGCCAGGGGTATTTAAGTAGCCCGATTTGGGCTTGATTTTGGCGGGCCAATGCAGGATGCAAGGGCTGATGATCCCGCCCTCGTGCATGTAACTTTTGTACAACTTAAAGGGGGTGTTGGACACGTTGGCCCAGGGAGCATCGTAGGTGCCGTAAGAGCCGCGTTCGCCGATTCTTTTACCGGGTTCGCCCAGTTTTCTGTCGTCGACGTTTTCGGAGGTGCCTCCGTTGTCCGACAAAAAGACGATCAGGGTATTGTCCAATTCCTTCCAGGCTTCCAGGGTTTGGATCAGTTTGCCAATGTTTTGATCCATGCGGTCGATCATGGCGGCGTACACGGCCATTTTTCTGGCCCAGCTCTTTTTGTCGCTGATGCTGTTCCAGTCGGGAATGTCAGTTGGCCGCGGGCTGAGTTGGTAGCGTTTGTCCAAGAGCCCGAGTGCTTGCATTTTGGCAAAACGTTGTTGCCGCAGTACGTCCCAACCTTGGAGGTAGAGGCTTTCGTATTTGGCAATATCGCTCTCGTAAGCGTGCAGCGGAAAGTGGGGCGCGGTATAAGCCAGGTACAAAAAGAAAGGTTTGGACTGCGATGCCTGCCCCTGGATGAACTCGATGGCTTTGTCCGTAAACGCATCGGTGGCGTAATAGCCCTCTTTGGGGAGCACGTATTCCTGATCCTGCAAAACCATGTAGCGCTTGCGCTTCTCGGGTAGAACCTCAAAAAAGCTGGAAGCCCCTGAAATGAGGCCGAAGTATTTGTCAAAACCCTGTTTGAGCGGCCAGTGCTCCTGGCGCTCGCCTACGTGCCATTTGCCCGTCATGTAGGTGTGGTAGCCCGCTTGGCGGAGGTGTTCGGCAATGGTGGGGGTGTTGGGGTCTAAAAAGCCCTGATACGGGCCAGGGCTTATTTTTTGGTCATCAAAGGACACCATATTGCCCATTCCTGCCGCGTGGGAATAGTTTCCCGTCAACAAGGAAGCGCGGGTGGGACAACAGCGCCCGGCATTGTAAAAATTGCGCAACTTGAGGCCATTGGCAGCCAGTTTGTCAAGGTTGGGGGTTTTGGCTTCGCCGCCATAGCAGCCGATATCGGAGTAACCCAGGTCATCAGCCATGATGAAGATGATATTGGGGCGCGGGTCGCTTGTTCTCAACTTGTGCCCGAAGCATAGACTGCTGAGGGCAAGTAGGCCCCAAAAAATACTTCGTGGTTTTTTATGGCTCATGATCATAAGGTTGCTGCGCTTAGGGTTATCCATTGAAGACGGCCTTGCTAAAAACCACCCTTAAACCCAATGCCATTGGCTTAAGGAAAAAAGTGCATTCAGTGCAAAAATCCTTAATTCAATGACATTGTCCTTACCCCACGCATTATTTAGCCTCCACTTTTTTCAAGGCAAGCGCATTGATGCAGTACCGCAAACCACTCGGCTGTGGGCCATCCTGAAAAACGTGCCCCAGGTGGGCATCACAGGTATTACAAAGCGTTTCGATGCGGTACATGCCAAAACCGCGGTCTTTGTGGTAGCTGATCGCATTTTCCCGAATCGGTTGAGTGAAAGAAGGCCAACCAGTGCCACTATCGTACTTTTCAGCCGAATCAAAAAGCAGGCTATCGCAGCACACACAAGCATAAACTCCGGGCTCAAACAGGCTGCACATTTCAGAACTGAAGGCGCGTTCGGTTCCTTTTAGTCGGGTAATCCGAAAAGCTTCCTCGCTCAGCAGGGCTTTCCATTCTGCTTCACTTTTTTCCACACGCTGATCTGGCGCGGGGTTGCCGTTGTTGGCAAATCTTAAGACATTCAGCCAATTGAGCATACTAATTTGGTTAACGTGAGTTGTGAATTTATTAATTTTTTACCGCAGAGTTTCGCAGAGTAAACCACAGAGTTTCTCAGAGTTTAATTAGTTTTTAGGAGTTTTGCCACCTCTGGTGGCTGGAGGTTGAATGCGATTAAAGTCTGATTGTTAG
>NZ_JANRKL010000122.1:0-7111 GCF_033763495.1 Haliscomenobacter sp.
CCAAGACTGAACGTTTGCCTCGGACAAAGTAGCCACCGTAGCAACTAACGTAGGATTCCAGTTTTTTTCAGTCATCTTTTTTTGATTTAAACCCCATAAATTTACTATATTTCTAATCTGACAAAGTAGAACTAAGAAACCCAAGAAACTGTAGATACACCACAGAAGTTATGTACATAAAACAACACTACTTCTCCTCCACCTGGATCAACTTCACCGCGTCCTCCAATTTCAACTTACCCGAGTCATAATCACGAATCAGCGATTGAGGTACCGTGTAGGAAAGCTGTTTGATGCCGCCGGCTGAAGCATCCCATAATATCCCAACACTGTTGCCAATGGACACATCAATCTTCAAAATTTCGCCAACTTTCAGCCCTTTGATAATCCTACCGTATTCCAACAGTTGACCGGGGAACTCCGCTTTGAAGGCTTTCACTTTGTTGTCAACTTCTTCTTTGCTGATTTCCTTTTTTTGTGGATTTACCCGGTAAACGCCAGGAATCCGATCCAACTGGACTTCATTCAATCCAATTGCAGGCATCAAATTCAGCTTGAACACATACCCAAATCCACCAATTACATCTGCAGTTTGGCTACCATATTGAACCAGGTTTTGTGAAACTTCAGCTGAATAAAGTCGCTGTAAAATCGCCGAAAAAACTTCCAATTCAGGGTTGCTTTGTTGCTGAGTAGCGCATCGGGTGATGGAATATTGAATTTTTTCGGCAAACTTAGCCTGATCCAATTTGCCTGCCCGCAAATCCAACATGTCCTGTTTTACAATTCGGCTGCTCAGTTCACAAGCCATTTTACCCTGATCTATGCCCCAATAGTCTTCCTTAATGCTCCAGGTCACCCAGATTTTTTCTTCCGGCTTCAATTTGCCCAGAAGAATGGTGTATTCTGCCAAAAATTTTTCCAGAACCTTTTTCATCCGGGGAATTTTGGCGGCAAAAACGCTGTCTTGTATTTTTGAACTATTCCCTCTGTTGGTGCTATTGAATTCAACCCATCCATTTGTTGTGTACTGTTGAAGCAAGCCTTTATTGTATTGAAGGGTTACAGAATCTCCATATATGGTTGTAGCATCAGGAACTACTAATGCATAGGTAGGTTGCTGCCCTCCGGAGGATGACCCTGGTTGTTCCGTCGCTCTGGGCTTAGCTCTAGTCGTGCCAGTTGCTCTTGGCGCTTCAAGTACCACCACATCGGTCGCTTGCCCCCCAGCAGTGGTCAATCCATAACGATTCGGAAAGGCAGCACGGCCATTGACTCCCAGCAACATGGGTCGGCTGTAAAAAGGCATACGTTGAGTGACCGTAAATAGAATGCCGCTCCCGGGGATATAACTACCTCTCACTCTTTCGATGTTGATAGCGGTATCCCCATTGTTGAACTCCTGCTGAACCAGTTTGGACAATATCCCCGTCATGATACTGATGTCCTTGTCTTCAGGATCGTTGTCATTAGTGGAATATAAATCTCGGCCACCAAAAGAACGTGCTAAAGCGGGTGCATAAGCTTGATTTTGAGCAAAAGTGCTCAAGCTAAGGCCCAATAAAAAACCCAATAAAAGGTATGTTTTCATGGCTTTAATTGTTGGTTTGTTGAATGATTACACGGTTAAACTTCTCCTGCTCCTGCCTTTGATAGTGCACCTGAGCATAAACTTTGTTGAATTCGTCCTTGATGCGATCCAGGTCTTGTTCCCGTTTGATGTTCCAATCGATGAAGCCCTGCTGCAGCACCCATTTGATTTTTTCCTGTTGTTGGCTGTGCGCATCGTTCATGGCGGTGACCATTTTACCCAGGTTATCCGCTTGGGTGGCTGCCACCAGTGCGGTCAGTTCCTCTTGCTGTTGTTTGTTGAGTGCACTCAACTCACTTTGGAGCTGATTGACCAGTTTCAGGCGTTGGATATCGTTGTCCTTGCGCAGATTGACCTGGGCCGAGGCAATGGTTTGTTCCAATTGGGTGTAGTGGGAAGCCAATTCGGCTCTTACCAATTCCTGAATGGCCTGGGTATCTGCCGCAGTCAAGGCATTGGTTTGTGGCTGTTCGACCTGAATTTGGGCTGGCTTGGGGGTTTTGCCAAAAGCAAGGGTCATTTCTCCTTCATCAAAACGCACCTGAATTTTGGCCAATAAAAAGCCAAATACCACCAGTGCAATGGACGCTGCCGCCCAATAAGGCCAGCTCAATTTGCGGATCAGCGGTGCCGGGGCTGCTGCAGTTGGCATCAGCCAGGGCATCATGGGCGCATCGGGTACGGGTATATTTTGCAAAGCGCCACGCACTTCTTGCAAGTCTTCCAGTTCCTGCGCCAATTCAGGATGTTCCTGCAACCAGGCTTTGTCATCTGCTGCGTCCGCAGCCCCTTCGCCATACAGGAGATCAATCAGTTTGATGATTTCAGCTTCATTCTTCATAGTACATCTCTTTGATCAGGCGCTGTTGCGTCAAAATTTGTTTGAGGTTTTTGAGTCCCACATAAAGGCGTGACTTGGCGGTATTTTCGGAAATCTGCAACAAGTCAGCTATTTCTCTGAATTTCAAACCATCCAGTTCTTTAAGGATGACGATGGTGCGTTGCTCCTCGGGCAATTGTTCCACAGCTTGCATCAGCAGGCGGTTGCGTTCGGCCAATTGTAGCTCGTGGTCAGGCATTTGGGCGCGGGGTTGTCGAGCTTCGGGCACATCAAAACTGGTCAGGCGCGAGCGTTGCTTTTTGCGTCCCTCCATGTGGCAACAATTGATCACGGTGCGGTACAGCCAACTGACGAATTTTTCAGTTTGTTGCAACTGATCCAGGTGCTGGTACACCGACATAAAGGTGTATTGCACGGCTTCGCGGGCCATGTGTTCGTCCGACACATAACGCATGGCCATCTGGTAGGCCCGGCGGTACCAGACCCGAAAGAGCAGGTTCAGCGAGTGTTGGTCGCCCTCTCTGGCTTTGCGCAGTAGTATTTCCGTTTGTTGCTCCAAAGGATCGGCTTTTCAGTTGTGTTAGCCTTTATGAATAGAGCATTGCTCGGCCATAAAGGCTGTTATATCCTAAGGATGTTGGTGGGTTGGGAAAAGTTTGAACTAGGGAAATATTTTTTACAAAAACAAAAGTACCATCGCCACAATACACAAGCTGATCGTCATCCGCCGAAAAAAGCGATCCGAAAACCGCTGCACCAGCCAAATTCCGGCGGCCACTCCAAAAAGCAGTACCGGAACCAACAACAGATTGATTTGAATCGTATCCCAGGATATGGTACCCCAAAAGAAAATTTGAAAAGGTGTTTTGAAAAGGTTGATCGAAAAAAAGAACCAGGCTGCTGTGCCCAGGTAGCTTTGTTTGGGCAATTGCATGGCCAAAAAAAATACAGTTGTAGCGGCTCCGGCCAAATTGCCAAACATGGTAGTCACTCCCGCCAAAATCCCCATGCTCGCCGCAAACCACCATTGGTGCGGAATAGTCGTGATACCCCGGTAGTCCCGGTACAGCATAAAAGCAACACTACCCGCAAAGATTACCCCCATGATGCGTTTGAACAATAAATCATCCACCACTTGCCCCAGCCAGGTGCCAAAAACAACGCCAACAATGGTCCAGGGCAATAACTTCCAATAGTATTTCCACTCCGCATTTTTGCGGTAATACAGCACAGCGGTGAAATCGGCTACGATGAGCATGGGCAAGATCAGGCCCGTTGAAAATTTCCCGCCGAAATACCAGGCAGTTAAGGGGACAACGGACATGCCCAGGTTGGAAATTCCTCCTTTGGCCATCCCAATGAATAAGGCGGCCAGGAGCAAAATGGCCCACTGAATCGGGCTGAGGGATTGAATTGAAAATTCCATGGGGCAAAGGTAGGGATTGTAGTTGAGAAGTTGCACTTCGGCTACGCTCAGTGACCGGCACTTCGGCTACGCTCAGTGACCGGTCGCTGAGCGTAGCCGAAGCACTACTGTATTGGCGGCCACACAATCACATCCACCCTGCGGTTTTTGCGCCTGCCCTCCCACGTTGAATTGTCGAACAGAGGGTTAAACTGACCAAAGTCCTGAATGGAAATCATTTCATTCCGCAGTCCTTTGTCCAATAGTATTTTAAGGGTATTGTCCGAGCGCATTTGAGAAAGCCATTGGTTGTATTCCGCTCCGCCAATGTTGTCGGTATGGCCATGAATACTCACGTCGTGGCTGTCTACATCCGGAATTTCGTCTAGAAACTTATTCAAGGCATCGATTTGCTCTTTGTCAATATAATGGGAGCCACCTCCAAAATAAATGCTAAAAATGTGGTAGGGCGCTTTTCCATCTCCGATGAGGTGTTGTTGGCCCCAAGCCCAGGTGCTAGAACTCAGGAAGATAAATGCGTAGAATAATCCTTTCATGGTCAGCGGGTTTTCGCTGACTAAAATACGGAAAATAAGCGAATAGCGTATAGCGAATAGCGAAAAAGAGGTTCAGCTTTTGTCTTTTACCGTTCATAATGTCACTTCGTCACCTAGTAAACATATTGCATTTTCACTTTCACTTACATTATAAACCGCAACGCAATCATCTGCCCCACAAAGCCAATAAAATACCCGCCGTACAAATCCATTGGTTCATGGGCTTTTAAACTCAGGCGCGAAGTACCCACCAAGCCCGCCAGGATCAACACAAAAAGCAATAGCGCTGTACTACTGATTTCCAGAACGCTTCCGTCTTGAAAGGAAATAGCAATTGTATGGTAATCAGGAAAATAACTCATCAGCAATACCAGCATCCCAATAATTCCCCCCATTCCCACGGCATGTGCGCTGATTTTGGAAAAAAGATTGATGAAAAATGCCAGAAAAAGGGCTATAGTGGTTCCCAGGGCAAAACTGGTAAACAAGCGGGGAATAGTGGTATTGTCCAATAAATTGCGGAACAGCCAGAGGTAAAAAATTCCGGTGACAATGTAGGGGATGATGCGTTCTTGCCGGTCGGGCATTTCCAGGGATTGCACCAAACCAGTAAAACGCAACATCAGCACAGCAACCATCGGAATGAAAAAAGAAGACAAAAACACCCGCAGAATCAGCTGCATCCCAAAGGGTTCTGCAATATTGTGTACTCCAAAAATGTAGGGATTGACCAATAAAAACAACACCAACATGTAGGTCAACACCAATAGTGGATGAAAAATGACTGAAATGATTTTGGCAAAAACTTGCATGTCCGCTACAATTGAAAATTTTCGGGTCAAAGATATATCTTAAATGCTTAGTTCCACAAAAGCAAAATCTTTTCCGCTGAACAAACCCAAATCGCTGAGCTTGAGGTCAGGAATCACCAGCAAAGCCATAAAAGACAAGGTCATAAAGGGCGCATGCAAGCTGGAACCCAGGTTTTCTCTGACAAAACGGTCAATTTCGCTGTACAGTTTGGCAGTTTGATACGCATCAGCATTGGTCATGATTCCCGCCACAGGCAGCGGCAGCACTTTTTCTTCCTGATGGTTGACGGCTGCAATGCCTCCTTTGGAACGAATGATGGCGTTCACGGCTTTACATATCGAAGCGTCATCCACTCCCACGGCGATGATATTGTGGGAGTCGTGCCCCACACAGGAAGCAATGGCTCCTTCTTTTAGCCCAAAATTTTTAATAAAAGCTACTGCTGGTGTCGCATCGGCATGACGATTGACTACCGTGATTTTCAAAATGTCCTGATTGACATCGCTCAGTACCAGGCCTGCAATACTGGGCAGATCGGCCAAAGAACTCCTGGTAACGATTTCTCCATTGATGGCTTCAATGACCCGGGTTTTACCGCCTTTGCCAAGTGGGACCGCAAAATCCTGGGGCTTTTTCAGCGCTGTATTGAACTGGTTGGGCACTTCTGCTTTTACAGATTGCAACAGGCTTTGTCCCCGCCGAGCCACCATTTGTCCATTGATGTACGTTTCGAGTACTTCAAATGAGCTCAGGTCTTCCACCACAATCAGATCGGCTGGGTCCCCCTCGCGCAACAAACCCACTTCCAGTTTGTAATGCTCCGCCGGATTAATCGTTGCTGCCCGGATGGTATCGTACAAATCACAACCACCCATCAAGGCGCGAGCCACCAATTGATTGATATGGCCCTGAACCAAATCATCGGGGTGTTTGTCATCGGAACAAAACATGATTTGGGCTGGAAACTGGGGCAATAAATCAATCAAAGCAGCAAAATTTTTGGCAGCACTACCTTCCCGGATCAGCACTTTTACCCCCAGTTTTAGTTTTTCCAGGGCTTCGTCGTAAGAAAAACATTCATGATCAGTGCTGATGCCCTCCGCAAAGTAACGCTGAGCATCGCTACCCCGCAAGCCTGGCGCATGGCCATCAATGGGTTTCCCCAATTGTCGGGCAATTTCGATTTTGGCCATCACCCCTTCATCCGCCAAAAGCACTCCGGGGTAATTCATCATTTCGGCCAGGTATTTGATTTCGGGTTTGGACAACAAAGTTTTAACCCCCTCTGCATCAATCACTGCGCCAGCAGTTTCAAAAGTGGTAGCTGGTACACAGGAAGGTGCGCCGAAGAAAAACTTAAAGGGGGTTTGTTTTCCATTTTGAATCATGTACTCCACTCCGGCAATGCCCAACACATTGGCAATTTCGTGTGGGTCAGATACAGTTGCTACGGTTCCCTGCACCACGGCCAGGCGCGCAAACTCGGAGGGAATCAGCATTGAGCTCTCGATGTGTACATGGGCATCCACCAGTCCTGGCAAGATGTACAGCTGTGGCGCACTTTGTAGGGGGCGAATCTGTTTGATGAAACCCTGAGAAATTTGCAGCTCCCCCGGAAAAATCCTTCTTTGGTGAATATCAATAATCTGGCCTTGGATGATCATGTTTTTTTATCGTTCTTTGAACTTTAAAAATGCCAATACTGCATTTTTTAATAGCGTAAATATGGAAAACTTTTGGTCCAAAATAATCCTTGAGTTAGGGAGTTTTCAAATCAGTGGTGCACAATTAACAATTGCCTCATTACAAACACTGGGCTTGTTGGCACTCGATTGGCTGATTATGTTCTGGTTGTTGCGCAAATTGTTCCGCCGATTCGATGTAGAACAAGTCCGGCGGCGGCA
>NZ_JANRKL010000123.1:0-8031 GCF_033763495.1 Haliscomenobacter sp.
TGTGCGCCACTTGGGAGAACAAACGTCCAGCAACCTCGCCTTCCGCGTCGATCACATACCACTTGCGCTCTACAGTTGCCTTATTCGCATGAACCGTTCTATAACTTAACGTATCCACTTGACGATGTTTTTGTAAAGTCAGTTAAAATTCAGTTTTTCAATGCTTTCTAGCTCAGCTGGCATCACGCTTCCCCTTAAAGCGGTGCAAAGGTAAATTGCTTTTTTTCTTCTTCCAAGCTTTTTTCAAAAAAAAATTCCAAGATTAATTTCATAAATGCCTGAAAAACAGTAAAAATTTTGAACAACAATTTTATTTGCACCCAACCAACCCTCTGTACCGTAATGGATTCTTTATTCAATTGAATTGCGCAATTCACAAGAATAGAGTAATTTTGCAGCCCTATGGAGAAGAAAACCACCATTTTACCAGTTTTGGCTTTGTTGTTGATGAGCATTTTGTGGCTGAATGGCTGCAAAAGTGAGTTCGAACAAATTCGCACCAGTGGCGATGTGAAAAAGATTTACGCCAAGGCTTTGGAATATTACCAGGCGGAAGAGTGGCAAAAGTCCCAAACCCTGTTGGAGATGATCATCCCCAACGTGCGTGGAACAAAAGAGGCGGAGGACGTGTTTTTCAAATACGCTTACACCTTTTACAACCTGCGCAGCTACACATCGGCTTCGTACCACTTCAAAACTTTCGCCAATACTTATGGTGCCAGCCCCTTGCGCGAAGAAGCAGAGTTCATGTCTGCCTATGCGCAATACCAGGAGTCCCCTACTTTTCGTTTGGATCAGGGCAACACCAATCAGGCGATCGAAGAATTTGAATTTTTTGTCAATACTTATCCAGACAGCAAACGGGTGGCCGAGTGCAACACACTCATTGACCGTCTGCGCCTGAAACTGGAGATCAAAGCATTTGAAGAAGGAAAATTGTACTTCAATTTGCGCTACTACCAGTCGGCAGTAAGTGCTTTTGAAAACCTGCTGAAGGATTTTCCGGAAACCAAAAATGCTCAGGAAGTGCGTTTAATGATCCTGCGTTCGTACTACGATCTGGCGCTCAACAGTATTTTGGACAAAAGGGAAGAGCGTTTCAAAGAATGTCGTCGTTTGTCGGCGGAATTCCTGGAGCGTTACCCCAAGTCAGAAAGCCTGAAAGAAGTACAAAACATCCAGGATAATTCCAATAAACAGTTAAAATTATTGACCAATGTCCGATATCAAAACCAAAGTGCAGGGTCTGGATCCTAACGTGCGCGCCCGCAACATGGACGCAATGGCTCGCAAAACGGCTAATGTATACGAATCACTGGCCATCATCACCAAGCGTGCCCGGCAATTGAGCGTAGACCTCAAGCACGAGTTGCACAACAAGTTGGAGGAGTTTGCGGTGAATTCGGATACCATCGAGGAAATCAGTGAAAACAAGGAGCAGATCGAAATCTCCAAGTTCTACGAGCGTTTGCCGAATCCGGCTATCATTGCTACTGAAGAGTTCCTCAGCAACGAAATTGCTTTCCGTTATGTAGAGCGGAAGAAGCGCCCACAGGAATAACGGATTAATTGAATGACAAATTTTTCGAATGACGAATGACGAATTTGGGCTACCCAATATTCGTCATTCGTCATTCGAAAAATTCGTCATTCTCAATTCAAGATCGTGTTGCAAGGCAAAAAAATCATCCTCGGCATCTCCGGTAGTATTGCTGCCTACAAATCTGCCTTTCTCACGCGCCTACTGATCAAAGCTGGGGCCGAGGTTCAGGTGCTGATGACCCCTTCCGCCCAGGATTTTATTACCCCGCTTACCCTTTCCACCCTCTCCAAACGTCCGGTATACAGTGAGGTCAGTTCTGAAACAGGCTGGAACAACCACGTTGAGCTAGGCCTATGGGCCGATGCCATGCTGATTGCACCAGTAACTGCGACAACTTTGGCGAAGCTGGCCAATGGGCTTTGCGACAATATTCTGGTAGCAGCCTACCTGTCTGCCCGTTGCCCGGTCTTTTTTGCACCAGCCATGGACCTCGACATGTGGCATCATCCGGCTACCCGACACAATGTGGAACGTTTGATCAGCTATGGCAATCAACTCATTCCGGTAGGTGTAGGCGAATTGGCCAGTGGCCTTTCCGGTGAAGGGCGCATGGCTGAACCCGAGGAGATTGTGGCCTATCTGGAGCGTTTTTTTGCCCAAAAACAGGATCTGGCGGGCAAAAAAATCCTGCTTACCGCAGGCCCAACCTATGAGCCCATCGACCCCGTGCGGTTTATCGGCAATCGTTCATCCGGCAAAATGGGCATCGCACTGGCAGACGCAGCGACGAGGCGTGGCGCGGATGTTACATTGGTATTGGGCCCATCCAAATTGACGCCACAAGAAAAAGCGGTGAAGCTGATCAAGGTTGAAACCGCTCAGGAAATGCACGATGCGGCGTTACAATTGTTTCCACAAATGAATGCCGCCATCCTGGCAGCCGCTGTAGCCGATTACCGCCCCAAAACGGTAGCTACTGAAAAGATCAAGAAAAAAGGTGAGGAGTTACAATTGGAACTGATCAAAAACCCCGATATCGCTGCCGATTTGGGTAAAATGAAACAAGCAGGTCAGTTGCTAATCGGATTCGCCCTGGAAACCAATGATGAAGAAAACAACGCCCAAGGCAAGCTGGAAAAAAAGAATTTTGATTGCATCGTCCTGAATTCCTTGCGCGATGCCGGGGCGGGTTTCAACCACGACACCAACAAAATCAGCATCCTGTTCAGAAACAATAAGAAACGCGATTTTGAGTTAAAGTCAAAGAATGCAGTTGCGGAGGATATTCTGCAAGCAATGATCGATTTGTTCAAGGTTTAATAGCTGTTGCTATGAGAAATTTTTTCATACCCTTTGTTTTGTTTTTTGCTGGTTTGAGCATGGTTCAAGCCCAGGAATTGAATTTTACCACCAAGGTGAACATCCAAAGATTGCTTACGGCTGATCCCGCGGTATTTAATGGTTTGGAACAGGCCTTGAGAGAATTTGTCAACAGCAGCAAGTGGACCGAAGACGATTTTCGCCAGGAAGAACGCATCAAAGGCAATATTTTGCTGACCATCACTGGCGAAGCCACCGATGACAGCCAAAGACCCATTCCCAACGTGTATACTGCGGAATTGGCCATTCAGGCCTCTCGCCCGATTTACGGTACCAACAACGAAACCACTCTTTTCAATTACATCGATCGCGAGGTGACCTTCAAATACGAGCAGTTTCAACCTTTGCAATTCAGCAAATCGGTTTTCAACGACAACCTTTCGCAGGTGGTGGCTTTTTACATCCACATCATTCTGGGCATGGATTACGATTCCTTCTCCTTAAATGGCGGATCGGATTATTTTCAGGCAGCCCAACAAATTGTGAATGTAGCCCAAAGTGCTTCTGCGGTAAAAGGCCGGGGTTGGAGCTCCATTGAAGGCAACAACCGCAACCGTTTTTGGATCAGTGAAAACTGGTCTTCACCCCGGATGAAACCCATGCGGGAGTTGCAATACGCTTACCACCGTCTGGGATTGGATCAAATGTCGCAAGATCCGGCCAAAGGTCGTTCGATCATTTCCCAAACCCTGGAAAACGCCCGTAAATCCTTTGATACCTACCCGAATACCATCCTGATGCAATTGTTTCTGAGTTCGAAATCAAAGGAAATTACCGAGATCTTTAAGATAGGCACCCCTGATGAAAAAGACCGGGTAGCCGACATCATGTCCAGGATTGATCCAACCAATGCGAACAATTACCGGCAATTGCGGCAGTAATGGTATTTTTTTCATTCCAAGGTAAGTTAAAATAAAAAGACCTGTCCCGGTGAACCAGAACAGGCCGAACGTAAAGTTCTCTCTTAATATATTGTATAAGGGCAGATGCCGGCCGAAGCTAACACCTTGGTAGAATACAATTAGGAAGGGAAATCAAATGCTACTCATTTTGCGCTTCACCGCCTCCACCATTTTCTGCTGATCCTGAAGTTTTTTCTGCGTATCCACCTGATCTTTCTCATTTTGAGAAATGTTGGATTTAGCTTTGGCGATTCGCTCTTCCGCTTGTTTGATTTCCTGGTGGTAGCGGGTATTCGCATTTTTTAAGGCGCGCAACTGGCTTTCCATTTTTTTCAGGTTTTTCTCTTCTGCCACCAGTTCGAGGCGGGTTTGTTCACGGCGCACTTCGCGGGCAAAATCGGTCAACACCTCTTTAGCGGCACGGTTGCGTTGCAGGTTGGTAGCATTGATGCTGCGTTACTGCGAAAAACCACCTACTTCCATTTCAACATAGTTGTTTTCGCGGAAGGAGATTTCAAAATTGACGTCCTTACCCGATTGGCGGCTATTGTACTCCAGGTTGGTTTCACCATACGATTTGATCTGCGCCTGATCAGCCAGGTGTTGTTTGGTTTTGCGGTCGTAACGCACTTTACTCCGTAGTTGGGTCCGGGCATAAGATGACCATACCCGCTTTACCAGTTTTTCATCCACATTGGGTAGATTGATGCGCAGGGTATTGGATTGAGCTATATCGTAGTCTTCAGGAATGTCGATTCCTTTAGGGGTTAAACTGGACTGGGGTGTGACATCCTGGCCCTGTGTAGGGATGAAACTGACAAGGGAACAGATTGCACAAAGCAGCGCAATTTTTTTCATAGCAATAATGGGTTGGTTGAAATAATCAATTGTTGTTTGATACTCATTTGACGCAAACCCGCGATCGGGGTCACGAAGATAGTGGGGCAAAAATAAGCGATCATTTTTCCCGAGCCAGAGGATTAGATAAGACACTTGAAGTGAAACGTTTACTTCTCTAATCCTCTGGCAAAATGATCACTTATTTTTTATCGCCCCAAGAGAAAATGTACATTTGTCCTCTAAACAGGGTTGTACATCCGAAATTATGCACTACTGCCCTTAAATCTACTAATTTTCTAATTGATTTTTCAGACTCGTTCATAAAGTTCTCATCTAGCAGCACATGGATCTAATTCTCGACTTACAAAACGTGGTAAAAACCTACGACAAAAAGATTGCGGTCAACAACGTCAGCTTCGGAGTACCTCGGGCTTCCATCTTTGGTTTGTTGGGGCCCAATGGAGCAGGCAAAACCTCGCTGATTCGGATCATTACCACAATTACCCGGGCGGATAGCGGCAGGGTTTTCCTGGATGGTCAGGCCCTGAATAGCCGCCACCCCGAAGAGATTGGTTACATGCCCGAAGAACGTGGCCTTTATAAAAAAATGAAGGTGGGCGAACAACTCACCTATCTGGCGCGTCTAAAGGGGCTTTCCGCCAGTGATACCAAACAGGCGCTCAAATATTGGATGGAAAAATTTGAAGTAACGGATTGGTGGGGCAAAAAAATTGAAGAACTCTCCAAAGGGATGCAACAAAAAATCCAGTTCATCTCCACCGTATTGCACAACCCCAAGCTGATTATCCTCGACGAACCTTTCACCGGGCTGGACCCCATCAACACCAATTTGCTCAAGGACGAAATTGCCGATTTGCGCGCCAAAGGAGTCAGCATCATCTTTTCCACCCACCGCATGGAGCAGGTGGAAGAAATTTGTGACAACATCGTGCTGATCGATCAGGGCCAAAACATCCTCAATGGCCCGGTCAAAGCCATTCGCAACAGCTTCAAACAAAATCGCTTCAAGCTTGACTTCGCGGAGGAATGGAAAGGAACTTTGCCACCGGGATTTGAAGTGGTCGATCAACAACCCAATTCACTCGTGGTGGGCTTGGCTGAAGGGGGCAATTCCAACGCATTGCTGCAATACCTCCTCGGGCAAGGGGCGCAAATCAGCGCTTTTAACGAAATTATGCCTTCCCTGAACGAAATTTTTATTCAGGCTGTGGAAAAAAACCACCAACCAACTAAGGTTTAATTCTATTTCGCATTACTTAAATCAAGAGTCATGAATAAACTTTTTCTCATCATAAAACGGGAATACCTCACGCGGGTAACCCGACCTTCTTTCATCATTGCTACCCTGGTTACGCCCTTGGCCTTTGTGGCCTTCTTTGTGGTGGCTAGCCTCATATTTTCTTACGAAAGTGATGATTCCCAAAAAATTGCAGTCATTGATGAAAGTGGGATCCTCAAAGGAGCACTGAAGGACGAAAAAGGGATGTACTTCAAATTTGAACAAAAGCCACTGGCGGAGTTGCGCAAAAACTTCAAAAACAGTGACTATGATGGCATCCTGCTTTTGCCCAAACTTGGCGACTTGTTCAGCAAGGATTATATGGTTTACTACTACACTGAAGGGCAATCGACCCTGGAAATTGAAGACCACATCGAAGACCGGGTCAGGGATGCCTTGCGGGATTACAAAATTGAGGCCCTCAAATTGGAGCGCAAACAACTGGAAGCCCTCAACACTTCAGTGGATGTAGAACCCGAACCCATCGAAGAAGGAGGCAAAGATGCGACCAGTCTTACCAGTGCCATTGGTGCGGGGATTGGCTTTATCATGGGATTCATCATGTATATGGCCGTTTTCATTTACGGCACCATGGTGATGCGTTCGGTGATGGAAGAAAAAACCAACCGCATCGTAGAGGTGATGGTTTCTTCGGTAAAACCTTTCCAGATGATGTTGGGTAAAATCATCGGGGTGGGTGCAGTGGGGCTTACCCAGGTGTTGATTTGGGCTATCCTGATTCCATTACTGATCACCATTGCTCAGGTTACCATGGGTTTCAATCCCGAACAACAAATGCCAATGGGCCCAGGAGCACCTGCCATTAATCCTGACGATACCCAAGCACTCGTGATGGCTGCGATGAATGAGGTAGGCAATATCCGCTGGAGTTTAATTTTGCCCTTGTTTATCATTTATTTCCTGGGGGGATATTTCTTGTATTCTTCCTTGTTTGCTGCGGTGGGTTCAGCTATTGGTGATGATATGGGCGAAGCCCAAACGCTGACCATCCCCATCGTCATTCCGGTGGTACTCGCCATTTACATCATGATCAAAGCCGTTGAAACACCTACCTCCAGCCTATCGGTGTTTGCTTCGATTTTCCCCTTGTTTTCACCCATTGTGATGCCCGCCATTTTAGCCAGTAATCCACCAGCCTGGCAAGTCATTACCTCCGTGTTGGTATTGATAGGAACTTCTATATTCTTTGTATGGCTTTCTGGCCGTATTTATCGGGTAGGGATTTTGTTGTATGGGAAAAAAGGAACCTTCAAGGAATTTGCAAAATGGATATTTTATAAGGAGTGATAAATGAGGAGTGATGAATTGGGTTCTAAGACAAACCTAATTCATCACTCCTCATTTATCATTCATCACTAGATCATTTTAGTTAAAAATTTTAAGAATTTTTACATTTATAGCGTACCTTTTTTCAGTTCTTGACGTCTAAAAATACAAATCACGGTTTTTGTTTATCTTCGCAGGTGAATCAACACCTAAGGAAATTGAGTGCTGTTACCTGTAACAAAGAAATGCGGGATTTTGAAGTGATCCACGTTTACCTGCAAACCCAGGCAAACCCCTGCTTCACTTTGTTGTACAACCGTTACGTAAGCAAGGTGTATGCCAAGTGTATTTCGATCCTCAAAAACGAGGAATTGGCTCATGACGCTACTCAGGAGATTTTCCTAAAGATCTTCCTTAACCTTGCTAAATTTGGGGAAAAAGCACAGTTTTCCACCTGGGTCTATTCCATTACGTACAACTTTTGCATCGATTATTTGCGAAGAAATAAAAAACATGGTGAGTTGTTTACCGACGACATCGAAAAGGCCCCTGATACGGCCGACGAGGTGCCTGATGAAGCTTTACTTCAACTAGAAGTCGACACATTGCGCAAGGTATTGGATGAAATTCCTACTCCTGATCGCATCATTCTCCTGATGAAATACCAGGATGACATGCAGATCAAAGACATTGCCGAAATTTTGAACAAAACCGAAAGCGCGGTGAAAATGCAAATAAAACGTGCCAAAGAAAAGGCCCAAAAGGTCAAGGAAGATCTG
>NZ_JANRKL010000124.1:0-10453 GCF_033763495.1 Haliscomenobacter sp.
GAAACTGAAAAAGTGTGACAATCGTCATCAGTATCAGGAAAAACCTTACCAGTCCTTTTCCTTGCATAACTTCTTGTTTACTTTGCTAGTATAAGATTTGTCTTAAAAAAACTGGGCAAATATAAGCTGTTTTATAAAAAAGCAGTGCTTCAAAAGCAGAAAACGCAAATAAAATTTCAAGATTTAACCAAAAACCAGGCATTGCCGTTTTGTTTTTTATATTTGGAGCGAAAAATTTTTAAACACCAATCAAAAGATAACACCATGGGACTCTTTTCCTTTTTGAAAAATGCTGGCGCTAAATTGTTCAAGCGCAAAAAAGAAGAAGTAACCAAGCCGGAGGAAGCTGAAAAAGTACACGAAACCAATGTTGAAGCGCTCCGCAGCGCGGTTGCTGACTTGGGAATTGAGGTGAAAGACTTTTTTGTAGACTTACAAGAAGATACTGTAATCGTGTTCGGGGAGGTCAATTCTCAAGCCGATAAAGAAAAAATCATTTTGACATTGGGCAACGTTGAAGGAGTGGAGCAGGTTGACGACCGCATGACGGTGATCGTACCTGAGCCCGAAGCCGACTTTTATGAGGTAAAAAAAGGAGATTCCTTGTCAAAAATTGCCAAGGTATATTATGGTGATGCTTTGAAATATCCGGTTATTTTTGAGGCCAACAAACCGATGCTCAAAGATCCCAACCTGATTTATCCAGGGCAAGTCTTGCGTATTCCCAAGCTTTAACAGGGTTATTCGAACAAAAGAGGCAAGTTCAGTAAGCTCAATCTATTTTGTTTGCTATCTTTCCCCCTAGCCAAAGGCTTATTTTGTCAATTGACCATTGCTTAACTTTATACCACAAGTTCACATGAGTAAATTATTTACGAAAAAACCACTTTCACAGCTCTTGAATGAGGCGGGTGCCGATGGACACGGCACGCTCAAACGCACTCTGACTGCCTGGAGCCTGGTTGCACTTGGTATTGGTGCAATTATTGGCGCCGGACTTTTTGTACGAACTGCTGCTGCTGCCGGTGGGCACGCGGGTAATGCGGTAACGATTTCCTTTATGCTGGCTGCTTTAGGCTGCGCTTTTGCGGGATTGTGTTATGCTGAATTTGCTGCAATGATTCCGATTGCAGGTAGCGCATATACTTATGCTTATGCCACCTTAGGCGAAATTATGGCCTGGATCATTGGCTGGGCACTGGTACTGGAGTACGCACTAGGTGCTGCCACAGTTTCGATTGCCTGGAGTGAATACCTGAATAAGCTCTTGGGGGGGGCGATACCTTATGAATGGTGTCATTCGCCGTTCGAGGTTTCTCCGGACGGCGTAGTGGGTATGATGAACCTGCCTGCCCTATTGATTTTGGGCATCTTGACGGCTTTGTTGATCAAAGGCACCCAGGAATCAGCTTTTGTCAATGCCATCATCGTATTCATCAAAGTAGCGATTGTATTGATTTTTATCGCGATTGGCTGGAGCTACATCAACCCTGTCAACCACACACCTTACTTTATTCCTGAAGGAACTGCCGGTCATGAAGGCTTTTTTGATTGGGGTTGGGGTGGTGTCTTGCGTGGTGCCGGGATTGTATTTTTTGCTTTCATTGGTTTTGATGCGGTATCTACCGCTGCCCAGGAAGCCAAAAATCCCAGCCGCGACATGCCAATCGGTATCTTGGGTTCTTTGATAGTTTGTACCTTATTGTACGTATTGTTTGCCCACGTTTTGACAGGTGTATCTCCTTATGCTGACTTTGTAGACCCTACCAAAGGCAAAGAAGCATCGGTGGCTTATGCCATTTCAACTTACATGACGGGCTACGGTTGGCTGGCTACTGCGGTAACCGTGGCGATTTTGGCTGGCTTTTCCTCCGTAATTCTGGTGATGTTGATGGGACAATCCAGGGTATTTTATTCTATGTCGAAAGACGGCTTGTTGCCCAAGGTATTTGCGGATTTGCACCCTAAGTTCAGTACACCTTACAAGTCCAACCTGATCTTGTTGATCTTCGTAGGTTTGTTTGCTGGCTTTGTACCTGGCAGTGTAGCGGGTGACCTGACCAGTATCGGCACCTTGTTGGCCTTCGTCATCGTTTGTATCGGCGTGATGGTTATGCGCAAATCAAATCCTGATGTACCTCGCCCATTCAAAACCCCACTGGTGCCATTGGTGCCTATTTTGGGCATTGTTGTTTGTGGTGCGATGATCATTTCCTTGGATATCCGCACTCAAATGATTGCACTAGGTTGGATGCTGGTCGGCTTGATCATTTATTTTGCCTATAGCCGGAAACACAGCAAATTGACAGCATAGTTAATTCTTTCAAAACAGTAAAAAACGCAATGCATGGTAGTGGACACACGCCATGCATTGCGTTTTAGTTAAATTTCCCTAACAAAATGAATCCATCCAACAATCCAGATAACATGAAGCGGGAGCTGGGCCTCCTTGATGCCACTTTGTTGGTAGCAGGCGGTATGATCGGCTCGGGTATTTTTATTGTAAGCGCCGATGTAACGCGCAATGTGGGTTCGGCTGGCTGGCTGTTGCTCATTTGGCTCATTACAGGGTTCATGACCCTGGCAGCGGCTTTGAGCTATGGCGAGTTGAGCGGGATGTACCCCAAAGCGGGTGGGCAATACGTCTATTTGCGTGAAGCCTACAATTCATTGGTTGCTTTTTTGTTTGGATGGAGTTTTTTCGCGGTGATTCAAACCGGAACAATCGCGGCAGTAGGGGTAGCTTTTTCTAAGTTCTTTGCCTATTTCATTCCACAATTGGGAGACGATGTCATTTTATTCAGACTAATTGGATTCAATATCTCCTCAGCGCAATTGGTATCCATCGCTCTGATTATTCTACTCACCTACATCAATACCCGTGGGGTAAAAAGTGGCAAAATCATTCAAACCACTTTTACCGCAGCAAAGCTGATCAGCCTGATTGGCCTGATTCTTTTTGGCTTCATTTTGATGAAACCCGAAGTTTGGGCGGCCAACTGGAGCAATGCTTTTGACATTCAGCGCTTTGTTTCACCTGGCGTTTTTGAAAACTATCCTGGATTTTCAGTAATCGCTGGAGGAATTGCCGCAGCGATGGTCGGTACCCTGTTTAGTAGTGATTCCTGGAACAACGTCACCTTTGTGGCTGGAGAAATTACCAATCCCAAGCGCAACATTGGCCTAGCCCTCTTTTTGGGTACGCTCATCGTGACCGTCATTTATGTGCTCACCAATGTAATGTATACCGCCGTTCTGCCTATGAACGATATTGCTACGGCGGCTAAAGACCGGGTAGGTATTGCCGCTGCGCAATCTATTTTTGGCGCAAGTGGAACGGCGATTTTGGCACTGCTGGTGATGGTATCTACTTTTGGTTGCAACAATGGCCTCATTCTATCTGGCGCTCGGGTGTATTACAGCATGGCGCAAGATGGGTTGTTTTTTAAAAAAGCCGGTGAATTGAATAAAAACGCCGTCCCTGAATTTGGACTTTGGATTCAATGTGCCTTTGCTTCCATTTTGTGCCTGAGTGGTCGCTATGGCGATTTGCTGGACATGATTTGTTTTGTAGTGGTCATTTTTTACGTGTTGACCATTCTGGGCATTTTCATTTTGCGGGTCAAACAACCCGATCTGGAGCGACCTTACAAAGCATTTGGCTACCCAGTTTTACCCATTATTTACATTTTGATGGGCATTAGTTTTTGTGTGTTGCTGATCATTTACAAACCAGCTTACACCTGGCCAGGTTTGATTATCGTGGCCTTGGGGATTCCCATTTATTATTTGCTGCTGCGCAGAAAATAAGGTGAGATTAAAAAACCCTTAAAATTTATGTATATATGGTGTTATAAGTTGACGACATTTTGAGGTTTACCCCGCAAAAAAGAGGCTACGTTGGTGCCCGTAATGTTGAGCAAACGTTGGCGAGCCTCCCGACTGGCCCAGGCTTGATGTGGAGTGATGATGCAATTGGGCAAGCCGAAAAGGGGATGATCGGGACGAGGAGGTTCTCCGTCCAGCACATCAAGGCCAACACCAGCCAGCTTACCGCTTTGTAAAGCCTGCAACAAATCTGCCTCGTTAATCAGTTCGCCACGGCCAGTATTGATCAAAAAAGCCGAAGGTTTCATCCTTTCCAGCAATTTTGCATTGACGATTTGGTGGGTCTTGTCGTTGAGCGGTACAGTTAGGCTGATAACGTCACTCGAAGAAAAAAGATCCTCGATGCGAACAAATGTAACTCCAACCAGAGCATCACGTTCAGGGTGACGGTGGGTGGCCAACACTCTCATTCCCATTGCCATGGCAATGGAAGCGACTTTTTGACCAATGCGGCCAAACCCCAATATTCCCATGGTTTTTCCATTGAGTTCGATCAATGGTTTTTTCCAATAAGAAAAATCGGGCTGGTTGCTCCACTCTCCATTCAGGACACTTTGATGGTGAAGTGCTACATTGTTGCTCAACTCTAGTAACAAGGCAAATACATGTTGGGCCACCGAAAAGGTGCCATATCCCACTGCATTGGAGACACAAATCCCTCGCTCGCGAGTGGCTTGTAGATCAATGTTGTTGTATCCGGTTGCACTGACACAAATACATTGTAAATCAGGTAGTTGAGCGATGTGTTCGCGGGTGATGGGTATTTTATTGACCACTAGAATGTGTGCATTTTTAGATCGAGGAACCACTTCATCACCTCTCGATCGATCATACACTGTTACTCTGCCTAGGGCCTGTAATTCCTGCCAATTTAAATCCCCTGGGTTGAGGGTGTGCCCATCTAATACGACTATGTTGGGTTGGTCAATCATTTTGTGTTTCTGATTTAGGTCGAGTAAAAAAAGGGATTTTTATGGAAAAAGACGTAATTTAAAGTTCAGATTTATCGTACAAAACTATTTTTCCAAAAACCGTCCCATGAAACAAGCCATAAATGATTGGAAATTTGTGGTATTGGCCTGTCTTACCCTGGGTTTGGCACCCTTTACCCCACAGCCCCACATCGTCAACAAGTTGATTTGGCTACGCGATGGAGCCAAAGGCCAATATTGGTTGGATTGGTTTGACCTGACGATGCATGCTTTGCCCTGGTTGTTACTCCTACGCTTGGGGGTTTTGTTTTTTTTGCGTCACTTTATAAAAGAAAAATCTGAGTAGTGGGGCAAAAATAAGTGTTCATTTTTACTGAGTCAAAGGATTAGATAATAAACTTAAAATGAAACGTTTACTTATCTAATCCTTTGCCAAAATGAATCACTTATTTTTTTATCGCCCTCCAGACATGTAACTTTTCCTATTGGCGACGTTAAGTGCATGGTGTAAAAGCTCAAAACATAAACATCGATGTTTGTTAAAGTACTCTTTCCAGCCAAGCGTGGAACGCTGCGACTTCCATTTGCTAATTCCTTACTCTCAACAGCACTGCTGTTTTTATCCAGTGTACTGTCCTTGTCCGCCCAATTTTCTATCACTGCAACAGAGGTGGAAACCTGGACGACGCCTACGCCGGCTTCCTCTGATTACAACCTCAATTCCGCCTATGTTTACCTCCTGAATCCGACCGCCCTCCAGGCCGTTTTTGAAGGAGAAGGTTTAAACAAAGGGGAAAAGAAAGATGTAGGACTGAAAAAAGGGGATTACCCGCAATACATGTACCTGGCCGTAAACATCAAGGACCCAGTCAATGAAGCAAATACCCTGACCATCCCGCTGATGATCCATGATGTGCGCAACCCAGCTATTTCCCAACGTTTGGTGGAATATGGGGGCCGTTTTTTGGAAAACATTCCCGACGATAACCTGAAAAACGACATCGTGGCCAAGGTTAAGTTTGAAGCGTTTAAGGGCAATAACTCCAATGAATTTTGGAAAAAAACTGCCGAAATTTCCCTTAACCTGGGTCGAACTGCCACCAGCATTTTGAAAAACCCCATCACAGGTACTTTTTCTGCACTTTCGGATCAGATCATTCCTCAGGTGGACAAAGGCATCAAGTCGATGGGCAATCTGGAAGACCCTCAAAAAATCGTCAGCGAATTTTACATCAAGTTACTGAATAAGGAACTGAGTGGTTTGTACGAAGAAAAAGTCATTTCGGCCATCTTGTACCGCATCCACTGGGATGTGGAAAAACCGGTGCGGTCCAAGTTTTTTACTAACGCAAAGCCAGGCCGTGTCGATGACCTGAAAAAAATGGTCAATACTACCACTGCACCCTTCCTTTTGGTGGTGAGCACCAAAGCAGAGTACAACACCGACCACTCCCAAATGGCCTACAACCAGCAATACATCGAGAAGAAAGCCAAGGATTTCCGTAAAATCCAAAATGCGGAAAAACGCGAAGTGGAAAAATCCTTTTTGGAAATCCTGAAGCTGGCCGTCGAGCTCAACAAACAAATGGATGTATTCCAGAATAGCCTCAATACCAAATACCCCGATTGGCTGGCCTACTCCAAAGTAATTGAGTTGTATTTCCACGTCAACGAACTGCGCAAGGAAGAATTGGGTAAACTGGTCAAACAAGAGCCCATTATTCGGGAGAAATACACTCGTTTGTACGGCAACGTGCAAAATGATGTCGACCTCTGGTTTGGTACGGAGTTGATGCAAAAAGCCCGTTCGGTGGCAGCCTACCTGCTCAATAATCCTGGTCCTTACAATTATACCAACCGCTCGCCACGCCATATTTATGAGGACATCGAGATGTTGGATTATTACCGCGATCGGGTGAAACAGATCGAAACCCAGGGTAAGTTGCCTAAAGAAATCCAGGCTTTGGAAACCTATGACCTGACCTTGCGCAAGCTTAAAGAGATGGAAACAGCCTTGTTTGAAGCCGATTTTTCTCCTGACCCACGCCTTGATGTGGAATCCAAAAAGAGTTGGTTGCTCACCCGAGCCAGCCAGGTGTATCCAACGTGCCAGATTTGTGGCCAGAGGGTAGGGGAGAAGATAACCGCCATCGAAAATGCTACCTACGAGCAAAACATCCGCCAATACAAGAACATTTCAGCAGGCTATTACAGCAAACTGGAATGTTTTGAAAACATCATGAATGGCCTCAACACCTACATAAAGGCCAATAAAGATTCTACCACCATTTCCCCGATGATGTTCGCCTCCATCAAACAGGATCGGGAAGACTTTATCCGCACGGTGAATACCTACAACGAAATTGCAGGTAAGGACCACACCACCCTTAGTTCAAAAGACCTATCAGCTCTGATTCAGCGCTACCAAATCAATCGCGAAAAAATGCTCGTCATCATTCAACGTTTAAAAGGTTTGTCTCTGGCCAATGGAGGGACCAGTTGTTTGATGGATGAGGTGAAACCGTAAAAAATATAGATGAAAGATGAGAGATGAAAGATGCTACCGCAGCGTTTTTGACGATGACCTTGTCTAAGTCTCTGCGATAGCATCTCTCATCTTTCATCTCTCATCTTTCATCTTTTTCTCACAAATCCTATCTTTGCGGAACTCAAAGCGCCAAAATTTGTTTCTTTGGCACACACCCATTGAACTACAGGATTTATGAGATTGGAACCGAAAGATCTTTTTGAAAAGCTCGAGTTTGACAAAGTGATTGAGCTTTTGGTTAGGGAGTGCCTGGGCGAACAAGGCATCGAACGCATTAAAGAGTTGCGACCCCAAACCAATCGCGAGCAGATTGAGGAGCGGCTCAAGGAGGTCATGGAAATGAAAAGATCGATCGAACACAACGATCGGATTCCCCTGGTAGCTTACCAAAACATCGACAGTGATTTACAGTTGCTGGCCATCATCGATTCGGTATTGCCCGAAGATGGCCTACGGCGCATCAATACCATTCTGATTACAGTTGGCGCGATTTACAAGTTTTTTAGTCCCTCTCGCCGTGATTTGTACAAAACCCTTTACGAAGTCATTCGCCCGGTCAATTTTGACCCAGCTTTGGTCAAGGAAATCGAAAGGGTTATTGACGCAGAAGGCAACATTCGCCCGGATGCCTCACCCGAATTAGCCCGCATTTACAAGGCCATCCAATCCAAAATGAAGGAATTGGACCGGGTTTTCCGCGATGTCATCAACGATTATCGGAACAAAGGCTGGTTGAGCGACTCTGTGGAAAGTTTTCGCAATGGCCGCCGGGTGTTGAGTGTCCCTGCTGAACACAAACGCAAAATCCGGGGCATCATCCATGATGAATCCGCAACGGGTAGAACGACCTTTATCGAACCCGAGCCCGTCATCGACATCAACAACGATATCTTTGACCTGGAACAACAGGAGCGCCGCGAGATCTACCGCATCCTCAAGGAGTTGAGCGCGGTGTTGCGTCCCTACGTACCACAAATGCACCAATATCAGGAGATCATGGTGTATTTTGACGTGGTGCAGGCCAAAGCGCGCCTGGCCGTACGCATGAAGGCTGAATTGCCGCAAATGCTCGACCAGCCTAGTTTTGAAATTTACGAAGGCTACCACCCACTACTCTTGTTGAAAAACAGCCAGTTGGGCAAAAAAACCATCCCCTTTGACTTGCGTCTGGATGGCGGCAACCGCATTCTCGTTCTTAGTGGGCCCAACGCCGGGGGGAAGTCCATCACCATGAAATCGACGGGCTTGTTGCAACTGATGGCCCAGTCCGGTCTCTTGATTCCCGTCAACAAACGTACCCAACTGGGGATATTCCACAATTTTTTTGCGGACATCGGCGACCAGCAATCCATCGAGGACGACCTGAGTACCTACAGCTCCCGTTTGGCCAACATGCGTATGTTTCTGGAGCACGCTGATGAGCGGACTTTGGTAGTCATCGACGAGTTCGGTTCGGGTACCGACCCTCAAATTGGTGGTGCCATTGCCGAAGCCATTCTCTGGGAGTTGAACTACCGCAAGGTATTCGGGGTCATCACCACGCACTATTCCAACCTCAAAATTTTTGCCTTCAAAAGTAAGGGCATCCTCAATGGCTCCATGGTTTTTGACAAAGAAAACCTGGCCCCAACTTATGAACTGAAAGTAGGTCGCCCGGGTAGCTCCTATGCCTTTGAAATTGCGGAAAAAAGTGGTTTGGGTGGAAAAGTGTTGGATTATGCCAAAAACCGGGTAGGTAAAAACGAAAAGGCCGTTGATCAACTGTTGATCGATTTGCAACGGGAAAAACAGGAAGTTGAAGAAGAACTCAAAGGACTCAAGGACCGCCAGGAAAAACTGGACAAACTCATGAAGTCCTACGAGAGCATGCAACGCGACCTAGATTTCCGCCGCAAACGCATGAAACTGGAGGCCAAAGAGCAAGACCTGCAAAAAACTTCCCAGGACAACAAAGACCTGGAAAAACTGGTGCGTGAACTGCGTGAAGCCCGCAACCTCGAACAGGCCATGGAAGCTGCCGCCAAAGCCCGGGAATCCAAAAAACAACTGGCCGAGCAGGTGACCCAACTTCGCGAAGAAGTATATTATTCCCCGGAAAGCCGTCCCAAAAACGAACGCCCGGTCAAAAAAGGTGACTTCGTTAAATTGGTGGCTGGTGGTGCTACCGGGAAAGTGGAATCCATCAAAGGGGACAAAGTCATCGTGGAAGTTGGACTCATGCGCATGACCCTCAATATTCGCGACGTCATCTTTTCCAACCCTACCATCGACCTGCGCCAAAGCAAAAGTGTGCAGTCAGATGTGATCCAAAGAAGCGCTGCATTTTACCCCCGCATCGATATCCGGGGCGTGCGTTACGAGGAGGCACTGAAAATGGTGGAAGATTTTATGGACCAGGCCCTCATCACTAGTTCAAACCATTTGCAAATTGTACACGGCAAGGGCAATGGCACTTTGCGCAACGCAGTGCGTTCCAAGCTCAGAGAATACCAGAATGTAGAAATGGAAATTCGTCACCCGGAGCCGGAGAGTGGAGGAGATGGAGTGACGCTGATCGAATTTAAATAGATTCCAACATAGATGGTAGAGACGCACAGCCGTGCGCCTCTACTGTCCGTTGTTTTTAGAACTGCTCTGTTCCTGCAAAGTGGAAAGCGCCTTCAATGGCCGCATTCTCGTCTGAATCGGAACCGTGAACCGCGTTTTCACCAATACTTTTGGCAAATCTGGCACGGATGGTACCTGGCTCAGCTTTGGATGGGTCAGTTGCACCAATCAAGGTACGGAAATCCGCCACTGCGTTCTCTTTTTCCAGAATCGCCGCAACGATAACCCCTGAAGACATGAACTCTACCAGCTCACCGTAAAAAGGGCGTTCCTTGTGCACAGCGTAAAACTCGCCAGCTTTTTCCTGAGAAAGTTTAGTCAATTTCATGGCAACGATGCGGAATCCTGCTTCGTTGATTTGCGCCAAAATGGCACCGATGTGACCCGCAGCTACTGCGTCGGGCTTGATCATCGTAAAAGTTCTATTTCCAGCCATATGCTCGGTTTTGCAAAATTTGGCGCAAAAGTAAGGAAAAAG
>NZ_JANRKL010000125.1:0-13304 GCF_033763495.1 Haliscomenobacter sp.
CGGCTACCACAATTTGGTAGAATGGGCGCTTTTTGCGGCCCATGCGCTGCAATCTAATTTTAACAGCCATTGTTGGTTAACAATTACAAGGTTAAACCATAACCTACTTACCTTGACGAACAAGCGGTAGGTCTTGAGCGCGGCAAATGTACAAGGAGTTTGGGGATTTTGCAAGGTTTTTTTGCAAATAATAAAAACAGGCCATCGTAGTCCATTTCAGCGAAATATAGCCTTATACTTTGCTGAAATAGCCTATATTTGTATCATTTCAGCAAAGTATACCAAAATGGGCGAAAAAATAATCGGACGAAAAAGCGAAGTATTACTTCTGAAGCAATTGATTGCAAGTCCTAAAGCAGAGTTTGTGGCCATTTACGGAAGACGACGTATTGGAAAAACGTATTTGGTGAAAAACGTGTATGCCGGGCATACCTCATTTGAATTTACAGGCACCCAAAATGCGACCCTAAAAAACCAACTGTTCAAGTTTTTTGAAAAGATAAAAACATTTTTTGGCGAAACGCCCAACGCCAAACCACCAAGCACCTGGTACGAGGCATTTCAGGTTTTAAAAACAGGCCTTGCTAAAAAAACCGACCAAAAACAGGTGGTTTTTTTTGATGAACTGCCATGGATTGCCACACCTAAATCCAATTTCCTGGAAGAGTTGGCCTATTTTTGGAACGATTGGGCCGCTTATCAGCCACAACTCGTCATCGTGGTATGTGGCTCTGCAGCAGCCTGGATGCTCCAAAAAGTGGTCAATGGTAAAGGAGGCTTACATAACCGCCTGACCCAACGCATCAACCTGAAACCTTTTACCCTGGCGGAAACCCAACAATACCTCGAAAGCCTCGGTGTTCGCTGGGATCACTATCAGACCCTTCAATTTTATATGGCTGTTGGTGGCGTACCCGCTTATTTGCAGGGCGTTCGCCCTGGCACTACAGTAGCCCAAACGATTGACCGTTTGTTTTTCACGCCAGAGGGCATGATGCGCGGCGAATTTGATAATCTGTACGCCTCCCTGTTCCTTTCCTACCAAAATCACGTGGAGGTCATCCGGGCGTTGGCTGGAAAATGGAGCGGCTTGACGCGCCAAGACATCGTTGCGCACACGAAAATACAAGACGGTGGGGGCTTGACGGTGCTGCTCAATGAATTGGAAGCGGCCTCATTTATTATGCGATTTCCGCTCTATAAAAAGGGCGTGAAGGGAGGGGTATATCGTTTGACTGACGAGTATTCCCTTTTTTATCTGAAATTTGTGGAAGGAAAACCTTTACTCGGCAAAAATGAATGGTTGAAACAGTCTGGCCAGGACAGTTACAAAATCTGGAGCGGTTATGCCTTTGAAAACATCTGCCTCAAACACAACGAAGCCATAAAAATGGCCCTGGGCATTACAGGTATTCACACCGAAACCACCACCTATCTGCACAAAGGCGAGTCAACGGGAGATGGATTTCAGATTGATTTATTGATTGACCGCGCAGATCGTGCGATTAACCTTTGCGAAATAAAATTCTACGGCGACAACTACCCCCTTACCGATGCTTACGCCGATGCACTTCGGCAGCGAAGAGAGAAGTTCAGGCAACTGACGCGCACCAAAAAGCAACTCTTCAACACCCTGATCACTACCTATCCAGTAAAACATAGTCCAGCCAGCATCGGCCAGATAGATCAGGTTATTACGATGGATAGCTTGTTTAAATACGATAGTTTTTATTAGAGGAAGGGTGTGATCCGCTCGGCCAAGGGTTGGCACTTTTGCTCCTAAAGAACTGCACTCCTATGAAGATGGATGAATACTTAGGCAAGCAGTTAAACAAATTTCAACCTACTGGAACTTTCCCACTCCAACAAGATGTTAGAGGCTATTATGGAATACAAAATTAAAGACCACGGCGATGGGCTGGAACTGCAAGCGGCAGATTTCATCTCAGTTAATATCTCTGCTTATGAATCCATTTGGAAAAATTTCATAGGCCATCAAGGGAATGGACAAATGGCTACTATGAAAAAAATCACAGCAGATGATGAGGCAATAAGACAGAACTTTGCGCAACATCATTACACAGTTCTGGAGTCTTTGTACTTTATGCAACTAATTGTGGACGATGAATCTAAAACTAAAGAAATTAACTCATTTGAAGATTATAGAAAAGCAAGCAATCAAATAATGGCTTATCATGCTTATTCTGGCCGATTAAGAGACAATATCGAAAAATGTTTTTTATCCCTTGGGCAGAAAAATGGGGCAAAAAAAGCTTGCGAGGAACTAGATACTTTCTATCATCAACGCCATGTTTTTATTCATGGCCGAAAGGTTCCGTTTTTAATTACTACTCCCGACAATCTTTTCAAAATTGCTCATATTAAAGGAGATACGGACTCTAATCGAGGGTTTGGACTTGAAATGTCTTGGAATTCGATGAATAGCCCAGACGACTTTATTTATCTGGAAGATGCATTAAAAAAGTCTATTGATGAGCTAAAGTATCTGGTAAATAATTTACTTCATAAAATACTAGGCTTTGTATTAGACTTCATCGAATCGAGGAATTTGGAAATAACTCCTCCAGGATCCAATAATTATACTCCAGAATCCCCTAATAATATTTACACCGCAACCTCGGGTTCGAATTTTGGCTTCCAAAATTCTTCAGGATCCTTTTATGGGAAAGATGAATCCACAGATCTTAGTCTCTATTCATGAGGCAACGTCAGACATGAGCCATCCCGAATTTTTGGGATAACAAACCGCGGATGCGGTTGAATTTAGAATAGCCCCGGTCGTCCGGGGTCATTTTGGTAGCACAAGGTTTCGCAACCGCGGATGCGGTTGAACTTTTAGCTCAATTGAGTTCAACCACTGCCGTGGTTGCCGCCAATTTGACCCAACTATTTACCCCGGACGACCGGGGCTATTCTAAATTCAATCGCTCCGCGATTAGGTTTATGCCCGGTTTTGACTTTTCAAAAATCGGGATGACGAACTATTGTGCCACCTTTGTCTCCTTTGTGCTAATCTGTCGCTTCAGTTTATTGCGCAGCAAAATTCTACCTCAGCCCTACGCCATCGGCTGAAATGCCTCCGCCTTCCACCCCGCCATATTCTCATAATTCTGCCAACGCAAGTCCACAATTTCCTGCGCCAATTGCATCAAATATTCTGCCTCGCCTGGGTTGGTACGCATCAAATCCTTGTACCGCAATTCCCGATACGCATATTCGGTCAGCGGAATGACTGGTCGCGGTGAATCCAGTACAAAGGGGTTTTTCATCGCCTTACGCAACATCGGATTGTAGCGAATCAGCGGCCAGTACCCCGAGGCTACGGCCAGGTTTTGCTGATCCATTCCTTTTTCCATATCGATGCCATGCGCAATACAATGGCTATACGCCAGGATCAAGGAAGGGCCTGGGTAGGCTTCTGCTTCACGCAGCGCCAGTAAGGTTTGTTGCGGATTGGCGCCCATGGCAATTTGTGCCACGTAGACGTTGCCATACGAAATGGCTTGCATGGCCAGGTCTTTTTTCCCCACCCGTTTTCCGGCAGCGGCAAATTTTGCGGTAGCTGCCGTAGGTGTCGCTTTGGACATTTGGCCGCCAGTGTTGGAGTACACCTCGGTGTCCATCACCAGTACATTGATGTCTTTGCCACTCGCCAGGGCATGATCCAGACCGGAAGAACCAATGTCGTAGGCCCAACCATCACCACCTACCAGCCATACACTGCGGCGCACAAAGTACTCGCTGATGGAGCGGAGGTGTTCCGCGTCCGGGTGGTGTAAGGTGTCCAAAAGGGCATTCAAATGTTCGACCCGGTGGCGTTGCAGGGCGATTTCGGATTCCGTTTTTTGACTGGCATTCAGGATGTCTTCGATCAGACTGGGGTCGATTTGCCCCTGCATTCGACGGAGCAAATCCTTGGCCATTTCCACGTGTTTGTCCACCGAAATGCGCATGCCTAAGCCAAATTCCGCATTGTCTTCAAAGAGCGAGTTAGACCAGGCGGGGCCACGACCATCGGCATTTTTTGTCCAGGGCGTGGTAGGCAGGTTCCCACCAAAAATGGAAGAGCATCCCGTAGCGTTGGCCACAATCAGCCGATCGCCAAACAATTGGGAAACGGTACGCAAATAGGGCGTTTCACCACAGCCCGCACAAGCACCTGAGAACTCAAACAAGGGTTCCAAAAATTGCACCCCGCGCACCAGCGAGTAGTCAATTTTGCCCCGCTCGTTGTAAGGCATGGTTTCAAAAAAGCGGATGTTCTCGCGTTCTTGTTCCAAAACCGGAGCTTTAGGGGCCATGTTGATGGCTTTGCGTTCGGGGGATTGGGTATCCACCACCGGACAGGCTTCCACGCAGAGGTTACAGCCCGTGCAGTCTTCCAGGTAAACCTGCAAGGTGTAACGCGTTTCGGGGAAACCGCGGGCATTGATGGGGGCCGATGCAAATCCTTCCGGTGCCTGTTGTAAGTTTTGTTCGTGGTAAAACTTGGATCGAATGACACTGTGGGGGCAAACAAAACTACAGTTGCCGCACTGAATGCACAGATCGGGTTCCCAGATCGGGATCAGGTCGGAGATGTTGCGTTTTTCCCATTTGGTGGTGCCACTAGGGTAAGTGCCATCGATTGGCATGGCGCTCACGGGCAATTCATCGCCCCGACCGTCCATCATCATGGCGGTCACTTCGCGCACAAATTGTGGTGCCGCTGACGAAACAATTTCCGGGAACTCACTTTGGCTGCCCGCCTCTGGCATCTCGGTCACTTCGTATAAGTGGAGCAAGGTCGCGTCCACCGCTTTGAAGTTTTGTTGGACGACGGCCTCGCCTTTTTTGCTATACGTTTTTTTGATCGCGTGTTTGATTTCGGCAATGGCCTCTTCACGCGGCAACACCCCCGACAAGGCGAAGAAACAAACCTGCATGATGGTGTTGATGCGGTTGCCCATATCTACTTCTTCGGCCACTTTGGAGGCATCGATCACATAAAAGTGGAGTTTTTTGTCCAAAATGGCTGCCTGAACGGGATGGGGCAATTTTTCCCAAATCTCGTCCGGGCCAAAAGGGCTGTTGAGCAAAAATTTACCGCCGGGTTTGGCGTACTGCAACATATCCACTTTTTGGACAAAATTGAACTTGTGGCAGGCGATAAAATCGGCTTTCCGAATCAGGTAAGGCGCCCGAATGGGATTTTTGCCAAAACGCAAGTGGGAAACCGTTTGGGAGCCTGATTTTTTGGAATCGTACACAAAATACCCCTGAGCATGCAGTTGGGTGTTTTCGCCAATGATTTTGATGCTGTTTTTATTCGCACCCACTGTGCCATCTGCCCCGAGGGCAAAAAACAGGGCCTGGGTCAAATCCCCATCCTCCAGGTCCAATGATTCGTAGTCCAAACTACTGCCCGAAACGTCATCGTTGATCCCGATGGTGAAGTGATTTTTGGGCAGGTCTTTTTTCAATTCATCAAAAATACCTTTGACCATGCCTGGGGTGAATTCTTTGCTGGATAAGCCATACCGTCCTCCAACTACCAGCGGCAACTGAGCCCAAAGCCCTTGGGATTGGCCTTCTACCAGCGCGGTAATCACATCCTGATACAGGGGTTCACCTGCTGCGCCGGGTTCTTTGCAACGATCCAGTACGGCAATTTTTTTCACGGATGCGGGTATGGCAGCCAGCAAGTGCTGCATGGAAAAGGGTCGGAACAAGCGGATTTGCACCACTCCAATTTTTTCACCTTTGGATTGCAAGTGTTTGCAGGTTTCAATGGCAGTTTGTGCACCAGAACCCATCAGGATGATCACCCTTTCTGCATCTTCCGCCCCGTAGTATTCAAAAAGTCGATACTGGCGCCCCGTTAAAGCGGCGAAATGGTCCATTGCACTTTGGACAATCTCAGGAGTACGGGCGTAAAAGGGGTTGACCGTTTCACGTCCCTGGAAATAAACATCGGGGTTTTGAGCGGTACCCCGCACCATTGGCCGTTCGGGGCTGAGCCCCCTTTGGCGGTGGGCAATAATGTCTTTTTCATCAATCATTTTTACAATGACCTCATCAGGAATCAGGCTGATTTTATTGACTTCGTGGGAAGTTCTGAAGCCATCAAAAAAATGGATGAAGGGCAAGCGGGCTTTCAGCGTAGAGGTCTGAGCGATCAAAGCCAGGTCGTGCGCTTCTTGTACCGAGGCGGAACAGAGCATGGAAAAACCCGTGCTTCGGGCAGCCATCACGTCGCTATGGTCGCCAAAAATGGACAGGGCTTGGGCGGCCAAAGAACGCGCGGCTACGTGAAATACCGCGCTGGTCAATTCCCCGGCAATTTTATACATGTTGGGCAACATGAGCATCAAACCCTGAGAGGCGGTGAAAGTGGTAGTCAGTGCTCCTGTTTGTAGTGCGCCGTGTACCGCACCTGCTGCGCCACCTTCACTTTGCATTTCGATGACTTCAGGTACGTGCCCCCAGATGTTTTTTACTTTTTGAGCCGACCACTCATCAGCCAGCTCGGCCATGGTGGAGGAAGGGGTAATGGGATAAATGGCACAAACCTCATTGACGCGATAAGCAATGTAGGCGGTTGCTTCATTGCCATCGATGGTCACTTGTTTATTGGACTTTGACATGGTTTTGTGGTTGCTTCGGGTGAATAATTAGGCGAGTTCAGGGGCCATTTCAATGGCGTGACAAGGGCATTGCTCAAAACACACCGCGCAGCCGGTGCACTTGGTGAGGTCAAAGCGGTAGCGATTGCCTTTGCCCAATTTGATGACCGCATCTTCCGGGCAAGCGCCGTAGCAACCGTCACATTCGAAGCAGTTGCCACAAGACAGACAACGTTGGGCCTCAAAACGAGCTGCCGCTTCGGACAAACCACCCAGTACTTCCCGGAAATCTTGTACGCGGATTTCCTCCGCCACTTGAGGTTGAGGACTCTGAGGTGCAAAGGTTTTGTACCAAATGTGGAGGCGTTCAAAACCGACCACGGGGTGTTTGGGTGCTTTTTGATAGGTAGTATTCCGCAAAAAAGCATCAATGTAGCGGGCGGCTTTTTTGCCATGTCCTACCGCTACCGTTACCGTTCGTTCGCTGGGAACCATATCGCCGCCAGCAAAAACGCCTTTGGCCCCAGTCATCATATCCGGGCCTACCACTACCCTACCATCCTGGTCAAAGCTGATGTCGGAGATGTTTTGTAAAAAAGAAATGTCGCTGTCTTGTCCAAGGGCCAGGATCAGGGCATCGGCTTCCAGGGTTTCAAATTGCCCGGTGCCGACGGGTTTGCCCTCGGCATTGACTTCCATCACTTCCACCTTGATTTCCTGTTCATTGATTTCCTTGATGGTGCGCAGCCAATTGACTTTCACTCCTTCTGCCAAGGCCTCGTCGGCTTCAAAGGAGTGGGCGGGCATGTGTTCACGGTCGCGGCGGTAAATGATCAGGGGTTCGTAACCCAGGCGTTTGGCAACCCGGGCGGCGTCCATGGCGGTATTGCCCCCGCCGTAGATGGCTACCTTGCGGCCTAGTTTGGGGGCATTGCCCGTTTCGGTGTCTTTTAAAAAGGTGAGGGCGTCGAGGATTTGGCCTGCGTCGCGAGAGGGAATGTCCACTTTTTTGGACAAATGGGCACCAACCGCCACAAACACGGCATCAAAAGCTCCAGCCTCTTTTTCCGCCAGGAGATTTTCCACTTTATGGTTGAGGGTCACTTTGATGCCCAGATTGACGATGCGTTGAATTTCCGTATCGAGGATGTTGCGCGGTAGCCGATAAGGTGGAATGCCAAAGTGCATCATGCCACCCAGCACAGGCCCAGCTTCGCGGATTTCCACCTCGTGCCCTGCCCGCCGTAAGTGATACGCAGCGGAAATGCCACTGGGGCCGCCGCCTACGATCAGGACTTTTTTGCCTGAAGAGGGCACATTCATTTGAATTTCCCAACCTTCTTCCAAGGCTTTATCCCCCAAAAAACGCTCTACTGCGTGGATGCTGACTGGGGTGTCGATAAAGGTGCGGTTGCAGTGGTCTTCACAAGGGTGGTAGCAAACCCGGCCATGCACGGCGGGCAGAGGGTTTTCTTCCACCAGTTTTTGCCAGGCTTCGGCGTACCGACCTTCCTGCGCAAGCCCGAGCCAAGCCTGAATGTTTTCGCCAGCGGGACAGGCATTGTTGCAAGGTGGCAAATAATCGATGTATTGAGGAATTTGTGAACGCAGGGCCCCGGTTCCTTCGCTGTGCGATTGGAGGTCGGAGGGCTGCACCAGGTCTTTATCTAGGATCGGCATGACATACTCATTCAAAGGGTGAATGCTGGAAGCTTTAGTACCCGCTCACAATGAATGATCTGGCACTTTTCACGCCTAAGGTCTTGCTTAATGGAGGGGTGGCAAATGAGGAAGGTCAGTGGAATGGGGTGATTTTGGCCGAATTAAAATTTGAGCATATTTTTTTGTGCCCATTAATACTCCATCTCAAAGCCTGAAATCTGAGCAGTGATGGGATCATTTACCTTTTGTACAATGCCCATTTCGGCTGGTCCAGGACCAACAAACGCGCTGACCTTTTCTTCCAGGTGGATGAGCCCTTTGGCTGGGTCAATCTCCAAAAATGTAAACAGAGGGTCTTTGTACGGAATGGTGTTCCGCAGGATGGGATATTGCTTGTCCATGGCTTCACTCAAACGAACCCGCTGGTATTGTTCCCCCACCCAACGGTAAGAAGCACTGTTGATCTGGCAATAATGGATGCCATTGATTTGGGTGAGGTAGTTAGTGTGGTTGTGACCACTTAGGCAGGCGATGACTTTGGTGAATCCGGACTGTTCATTTACGTTTTCCAGCATTTTTTGTACCTCTTTGGCATTGTGTACGCCATAAAGTGGGTCTTCCAAGGTTTGATGAGAAAAGATCAAAGTGGACAATTTGGTTTTTTCCAAATCCGCTTGCAACCAGCTCAATTGTTCAGTGCCCAGAAGGCGATTATAGCCTGCCCAAGGTTTGGGATTGGGGTCGTTACCGTCCAAGAAGACAAAATGGAAACCTTTTAAGTCAAAGGAGTAATAACTCTGCTGGATGCCATAAAATGACCTGGTTTGTTCACGGGTAAAACCTCCATCCATGTCGTGATTGCCCAGTAGGTGATACTTGGGGCCAGGGTAAGCATTCCAAAGATTGAGGAAGTGTTGATTTTTGGGGACGGGCTGGCAAAAATCACCCATTTGTAGGATGAAATCGGGTTTGCGTTTTTGGGCAACTTTGAGAAAGGAAGTCAGGCGGTCATCGGCATCGTACATGGCGTCTTTGTGAATGTCGGCGATGAGGCCAATGCGGATTTTTTGGGTTTTTTCGAGAGAGAAACCGACCAGAAAAGGGATGGTGATTGCGGCGGTGTTTTTGAGAAAGGTACGTCTTTGCATGGTAAGGAAGTTAGACCTCACAAAGTAGACATTGATTAGACTAAAAATCTCCTCCGCAGCATGAAGTAATTGTAAAATCTACCGATGCGGATGCTCCAACACCTTCTCCTCCTCCGACCGAAACACAATCGGCACCCCCAAGGCATCCAACAAAAAGGAAAGAAGGATCAGCAGAATAAAAAAAATCAGGACCTTGCGCCCAAAGCTCATCTTAGGTGCGGTGGGAGGCGGCGGTGGAGTGTGTGATTTGGCCATTTGATGATAGATGAAAGATGAGAGATGAAAGATGAGATATGAAAGATGAGAGATGAAAGATGAGATATGAAAGATGAGAGATGCTACCGCAGAGACTTAGACAAGGTCATTGTCAAAAACGCTGCGGCAGCATCTCTCATCTTTCATCTTTCATCTCTAATTAAAAGTCCATCCTCAATCTCAAATTGATCCTCCGTGAGGTCAAATAAGTAGGGATGGCGTATTGTTGCTGAAAAATGGTTTTGATCCAGTTGTTGCCCGCCTGGTTTTGCACATCGAGGAGGTTGAACACTTCGAGGCTGAGCCAGGAATTGCGGGTAAAGCCAAGGTAATGATTTGGTTTTTTAGCCGCCATTTTGAGGCGATCCCACATTTGGATGGAAAACCCAATGTCGACCCGGTGGTAGGGGTTGAAGCGATAGGTGTTGCGGTATACGATGTTGTTGCCGCGCAAACCATAAGGTAGTCCGCCGCCTACCGTGAGGTTCAAGTGCATCTTGAAATTCTCATTTTTCGGCAGGTAATCCTGGAAAAACATCGAGAGATTGAAAAAGCGGTCGGTAGGGCGTGGTACGTCCTTGACGGGGGTCGCTTCCTCTTGACCAATTTCCCGCACCAGGTGTTGTACGCCCAGGATGCGCTCGCGGGCGCGCAAGAAGGAGAGGTTGATGTAGGACTCGGCCCCGGGCACAAATTCACCATTCATTCGCAAGTCCAAACCCGTGATGTAACCTTCCGAATCGTTGAGCCCGGAGTAGCGGATGCGCACGTTTTCAATCTCATACGATACCATGTCCCAGAGCGACTTGTAGTAAGCCTCCCCGATCAGGCGGAATTTTTTGGGGTTTTGGCCCATGTAGAAATCGTAAGTCAAACCGGCCACCAGATGCAGCGATTTTTGCGCTTTGAGGTCGGTGTTGACCGTGCCATCGGGTGCCCGCATTTCGCGGTAAAATGGAGGCTGCACGTACAAGCCCGCTGCCAGGCGGTAAGAGATGTCCTTTTCGCCCTTCAGGGGTTTGTACAATAACTGCGCCCGCGGCGAAATCAACATTTCCTCGTTCAAATCCCAATACGTGGCTCGAACACCCGCTGAGATGCGCCATTCGCCCTTGCCATTGTTGCGGAAAGTGTAAGTATCCTGGAAAAAGCCGTTGATGCGATTGGAACTGAGCTGATTGCTGGTTTTTAGTACGTTGAACAGGTAAATATTCGCCGTATCGTAAGGGATGGAATAGCCAGCTGAATCCAGGCGCTCCCATTCGTTGATGCGGTCATTGATGTTTTCCTGTTGGTACTTGAGGGCCCATTGCAGGAAGTGGCTACTGGTGACTTCGGAGTTGAGGTGAGTTGTCTGTAATTCGATTCCTCCCCGGTGTTCCAGGTTGGTCACATCGATGTTGAGGAAGTTACGCACATACAGGTGTTGGGTTCCCGTGCCCAATTCGGCAATGACGTCTCCAAAATTGCCGCTACCAAAGTTGGCTTCTATCTCGCGCAGGCTGTAATCCCCAATGATGTCAAACCGTTCGTTTTCATCAGAGCGGTACCGCGAACCCAGGAGTTTTAAAAACAGCGGATTGCGTTTGCGATCGGGTAGATAAGTGAGTGACAAACCGCCCATAGAGGTAGTAAAATCGTCGACTTCCCGGCCTTCAAAAACCGTGTACAACTGCAAGGCGTAGTTGATCAAACCAAAAGCACTGGAGCCTTCTTCTGGCACAAAAGTGTACTTGGAGCGGTTGTAGTTGCCCAGGAACCCTACCTGCAAATCGCGGGTGATGTCGTAGGTAAGGTAAGTTTGGATGTCTGCAAAATTGGGAACATATTCGCCTTTGACATCAAGGGAACTCAACAAATAGCGGTTGGTTTTGTAGCGTGCGCCAGCGAGGTAGCGAAAACGCCGGAAATTGTCCTTTCCCGTTTTAAAACTACCTTCGATATGGGTAGAACCGCCCAAAAAACTTGCCGCAGCTGAAGCGCGTAAACTATCCGGGCGTTTGTATTTGATGTCGAGAACTGAAGATTGTTTGTCACCGTACCTTGCCTCGAATCCTCCTGAGGAAAAGGACAAGTCGCGCATCAGATCGATATTGGGAAAACTCAATCCTTCCTGTTGCCCAGCCCGGATCAATTGAGGTCGGTATATTTCAAAATCATTGACGTAAACGAGGTTTTCGTCGTAGTTGCCCCCACGTACGTTGTATTGAGAGCTGAGCTCACCTCCCGTACCACTACTGGTGCCCAGGGCAATGTGGGGCAAGATGCTTTCCAGGTTGCCTGTCGTAGTAGGTAATACTTTAAACTGCTCTACTCCCTCTCGCACCATACCTGCAGTTTCAAGGCGGCTTTCCCGCACAACGAACTCAATGTCCGAGTCAATGGGTGCCAACTCAACGTCAATTTGTTTGGCACTGCGGGGTGGCATGGCTTTGACATTTACAACGGATTCCTTGTAGCCCACCCGGGAAAAAACCAGTTCCAGGTCGCGGTTCGCAGGTACATCCAGGCTGTAGCGGCCATTTTCGGAGCTGGACGTATTGATCTGGGTACCCCGAATGTAAATGGTAACCAACTCGACCATCTGGTTGTTGGAGCCATCTTTAACGGTTCCGGTGATGCGAGCCAGGTTGTCTTCTTGCGCAAAGGCAGACAATGTAAGAAGTATCGAAAAGGCAAAAAGTAGGATTCTTTTCATGTCAATGATGTTCTAATGTATAGACGTACCGTGCTACGTCTATACAGCACGCTACGTTTATACAGGGGCAGCAGCCCTAAAATTTATACACCTCCTCTCCGATCGCCTTAAGTTGGGCGATGGTAGCTTCAGGATCCTTGGCGGCAAAAACACTATTGCCCGCCACCAGTACATTGGCGCCGGCTTTGAGCAATTCTTCTGCGTTTTGGAGGCCAACTCCACCATCAATTTCGATCAGCGGCTTGAGGTTTCGCTCTATCAAACGATCTTTTAAGCGGCGGATTTTAGGAAGAGTCCGATAAATGAATTTTTGTCCGCCAAAACCCGGGTTGACCGACATAATCAAAATCAGATCCACATCTTCCAGAATATCGTCCAGGAGCTCCACTGGGGTGTGTGGGTTCAAGGCTACTCCGGCTTTGGCACCACTGGCTTTGATTTGCTGGATCGTGCGGTGGAGGTGCGTGCAGGCTTCGTAGTGCACGGTAATCACATCGGCACCCCGGTCGCGAAACTCAGAAATGTATTTTTCGGGTTCTACGATCATTAAATGGACATCAATGGGTTTTTGGCACAGTTTTCGAACTGCTTCCAATAGAGGGAATCCGAATGAAATATTCGGTACAAAACGCCCATCCATGACATCGAAGTGTAACCAATCGGCATGACTGCGATTGACCAGGTCCATTTCGGCGGCCAATTGAGTAAAATCAGCGGCGAGAAGCGACGGCGCAACGAGGTGTTGGCTCATTTAAGAAATAATTTTATATAATAACTTGAATGTTGTAAAGAAAAGCTTTATTTTGCACTTGCTTTGAGACAAAAATAAAAAAACCGGTCGGGTAACCCAACCGGCTTTCCAAAAAGAGCTTTGAGAGGCTATCTACATACCAAGGACATCTCGTTTGACATCCT
>NZ_JANRKL010000126.1:0-29589 GCF_033763495.1 Haliscomenobacter sp.
TTTGCCCAGTTTTTTTAAGACAAATCTTATACTAGCAAAGTAAACAAGAAGTTATGCAAGGAAAAGGACTGGTAAGGTTTTTCCTGATACTGATGACGATTGTCACACTTTTTCAGTTTCTGCTGACGATTCCTACGACGACTGTAGAGAAGAATGCTGAAGCCTATGCCCTCAAAGCAAAAGCCAAAGCAAAAGGAAACAAAGACGCCGCGTACAAAGCTGCACGCGCTGCTTATTTAGATTCCATGTCTACAGAAGTAGTCTTTGATCTCAAAGGACTGAAAAAGTACACCTATCAGGATTTGAAGGGTCAACAATTGGCGATGGGTTTGGACCTGAAAGGGGGGATGAGTGTGGTCTTACAAGTTGACTTGGAAGGTTTCATCCGTTCACTTGCCTCTAACCCGGGTAACCAGGAATTTGAGCGCGCTTTGAAAAAAGCCTCTCAAGACCAACGTCAAACCCAAGACAATTACGTAACGCTCTTCGCTAGAGCTTACGCTGAAATCAGTGGTAACAAGCCACTGGCAAACTTGTTTTCTCGCACGGATGCATTAAAGGATGACATCAAATCTGGTGATCCCAACCAAAAGGTCATCAATGTGCTACAGCAGAAAGCGGATCAAACTGCCGATTTGACTTTTCGCTTGTTGAAAGAACGGATCGACAAATTGGGCGTAACCGGACCAAACGTATCTCTGGATAACGCCCGGGCCTTGATCCTGGTGGAATTGCCGGGTATCGACAACCCTCAGCGTGCACGAGCCTTCTTGCAGGGTGCTGCCCGTTTGGAGTTCTGGAACATCTACCGTCTGAGCGATCCGATCAACCCAAATGCTACCACCAGCAAACAAATCATCGAAGGGTTTATTGGTGCAAACGAGGCTTTGGCTAAAACGCTGGGAACGGGAAAAACGCGCCCAGACACCATTGGTTTGGTAAAAGTTGATTCCTTGGGTAATGCATTGGCCAAAAGCAAGTGGAAATACGACAGCATCCGCCAGGTGCCTGCCGACAACCCACTGCTGGAACTGTTGCAAATCAACACCCAAGGTCAAGCACCAGCTTTAATGGGTTATGCTGAAAAGAACAAAAAAGCGGTAATCGATAGTTTTTTGGCACGGCCAGAAGCCATGGCGCAGTTCCCTCGCGACCTGACCTTTGCCTGGTCGAAAGATCCAATTACCGATCCTACCACGAAGAAACCAACCAATGTATACGAGTTGTACGCCATCAAAAAAGAGGGCAACCGTCTGGAAGCTCCTTTGAGTGGTGATAATGTGGTACAAGCCTACGCTGACTCTGACCAGAATACGGGCAAGATGATGGTGTCCCTGCGTATGGACGGCGAAGGTGCCAAAACCTGGGCGGCTATGACTACCAAAGCGGCCCAAGCCAGTAACCGGGAAATCGCCATTACTCTGGACGGCGAGGTAATTTCTTGCCCAGGTGTAAATGAACCGATCACAGGTGGTAGCTCTCAAATTTCGGGAAGCTTTACCTTGGAAGAAGCCAAAGACTTGGCCAACCTGCTGGAAGTAGGTAAACTGCCAGCTGAAACCCGTATCATTCAGGAATCCATCATTGGACCAACACTGGGGCAAGATAACATCAACAAAGGCTTCGGCACTTTGGTGATTACCTTCTTGGCCATTCTGGTCTTCATGGTGGCTTATTATGCTGGTGGTGGTGTAGTGGCTATTTTGGCCCTGATCATCAACATCTTCCTGTTGCTTGGTGCCATGGCATCTTTGGGTACCGTTTTGACGTTGCCAGGTATTGCTGGTATCGTGTTGACCATCGGTATGGCCGTTGACGCCAACGTAATCATTTACGAACGGATCAGGGAAGAATTGCGAGCGGGACTGGGATTGAAAGAATCGATCCAGGAAGGTTTCAAACACGCAGCCAACGCCATCATTGACGGTAACCTCACTACCTTTATTTCGGGTGTAGCCTTGGCCGTTTTTGGTCTGGGGCCGATCAAAGGTTTTGCGATCGTACTGATGTTGGGTATTGCAACAACCTTGTTTACGGGTATCCTCGTTACCCGGATGATGGTGGAATACTGGGTAGGCAAAGGCAATAAAATGACTTTCAGCTTCCCATGGTCTTCACACTTCCTGTTGGACCGGAATTACAACTGGATGGGATTCCGTCATATTTCCTATACTTTCTCAGGAATTGTAACGATCATTTGTATTCTAGCGGTTGCCATTCGTGGCTTCGACCTCGGTGTTGACTTTAAAGGAGGTTACTCCTACAACATCCAATTTGACTCCAAAGTCAATGTAGAATCCGAACAAGTCCGCGAGGCTTTGACTACGGAGTTTGGTGCAACGCCAGTGGTGAAAGCGGTAGACACCGAAAACACCTTCAACGTAGTGACCAGTTACCTGGTAGACAGCCAAGATGAAAAAGCGGGCGATCACGTAATCGAAAAGTTGTTCAACGGTGTCAATAAAATTGCCGGAGGTAATCTTGAACTGGACGCGTTTAAGGATTATGCCAGTACGGGCACCCACGTCACTAGCGCAAGTAAAGTAGGGCCAACCATTGCCGACGACATCCAGCGGAGTTCATGGAAAGCTTCTCTCTTCGGTTTGCTTGGTATTTTCTTGTACGTACTTTTGCGTTTCAACAAGATCAAGTATGGAGCTGGCGCGGTAATTGCGACGATCCACGACGTTGTCTTCGCAGTAGGTATGTTTGCCTTGTTCCACGGCATTTTGCCTTTCAACATGGAAATCGACCAGGCGTTTATCGCTTCGATTCTTACGCTGATTGGTTACTCGCTGAATGACACGGTGATCGTATTTGACCGGATCCGGGAATACATCCACAAGTTCCCGACCATGAAAAAGCATGAGTTGATCAATGCGGCCATCAACAGCACATTGACTCGTACCATCGTAACCTCTTCTACAGTGTTCCTGAGTGTATTGATTCTGTTCTTCTTCGGGGGTAACAGCATCAAAGGTTTTGCGTTCGCTATGTTGTTGGGGGTAATTTTTGGTACTTATTCCTCAATCTTCATTGCTGCTCCAATCGTAGCCGACTTGACCAAAGGCGACTACCTGGATGCAAAATTTGCTTCTAGCAGCACTACTGAAGAAGGTAAAGGCAAAGGCAGCAGCAAAGCTGTAGCTAAAGTGTAATTGAAAGTTTAATCTTTTGAATATACCGGACCGGTGGTTGAGTGCAAGCTTGGCTACCGGTTTTTTTGTTTTTAAGGCTTTGTAAGCTACCCGACCAATAAACTCTTCCACCCATTTCTGCGTTTTTGCTTATATTCCCGACATAAATCGACGTCATGAAGGCTATTTTTTCCATCAGTCTATCCCTTTTGTTTTTGCTGAGCGCATGTAGTGTAGCCAATCAGGTACGCGACGGCAAAACGGCCTACGAAGCCAAACAATACAAAGTAGCCACCGGGCTTTTGCAAAAAGAGTTCAACAAGGCCAAAACCCGATTGGAAAAAGGGAAAATTGCCTACATGATGGGGCTGTCGCTCAAGGCAATCCACCAACATGAGCAAGCCATCGATTGGTTTCAAAAAGCCTACGACAACCAGGCGGGTACCGACGCGCTGAAGGAAATGGCTCAAGCTCTGAAAATGGCGGGCCGCTATGCCGACGCCAAAGAAGCCTACAAAAACCTGGGCATTGAAATTGGTAGCCCCTATGAATACCGCAAGGAAATTGCGGCTTGTGACGTGGCGGAGGGCTGGAAAAAAATCAAAACGCCAGAATACAGCGTGGAGCCCGCTACATTCAATACAAAGTTCGCCGATTATGCGCCCGTTTTTTTCAAAGACCAATTGGTGATCAGTTCCGACCGCACAACTGCGACCGGGGACAAAAAAATCTACGCCTGGACGGGCAATGATTTCAGCGACCTCTTTGCTGTCAATACCCAAACGGGTGATGCCAACAATTTCAGTGCCGCGTTGAACACCCTGGCCAACGAAGGTACGGCTACCTTTAATGCCAATTTTACGGAGGTGTTTTTCACCCGCTGTACGGGCACCAAAAAAGAAGACCAGTTTTGTAAAATCATGTACAGTGTGTTCGATGGCACTTCCTGGATTGCTCCGGAACCGCTTAGCTTCCAAACGGCGGGAGTAAATTATGGCCAACCCTGTTTGTCCCCCAATGGCAAACAGCTCTACTTTTCGGCCAATCACCCCGATGGCTGGGGCGGACACGATATTTGGATGAGCGAACGTGTAGGCAGTGAATGGACCGAACCCAAACTCCTGCCCCGCTCGGTGAATACCCTGGGCAATGAGATGTTCCCCACCATGGACCACGATACCTTGTACTTCTCTTCCGACACCCACCCCGGGATGGGCGGTCTGGATATTTTTAAAACCTATCGCCTGAAAAACGGAGATTGGGCACCAGTATTTAACCTCAAGCCCCCTATCAACTCCATGGGTGACGATTTTGGCTTTTTGGTAGACTACCAGTCCAAACGCGACTCGGGCGTCACCAGCATCGGTTATTTGAGCTCTAACCGCAACGACGGACAAGGGAACGACGACATTTATACCTTTGAGCGTCGCTACGTTCCTCCTACTCCCCCACCCCCAGTAGCTGAACGCCCCAAGGAAGAGCCTAAAGCAAGGCTGATTCTGGATGGTTTTGTACTGGAAAAAATCTTCCAGGACGCCAATAACCCCAACAGTAAGGTACTTGGCCGCAAACCCCTGCCCGAATCCAAGGTAGACATCAAAATTGGCAATAAAACCGAAACGGTTACCGTGGATGCCGAAGGCCACTTCCGCGTCGAACTTTCTGAAAATCTAGATTACAACTTTCTGGCCTCGCACCAGGGCTACCTCAACAACTCGGCGAAGTTCTCAACCAAAGGCATCGCCAAGGATCCCAACAATCCAGAGCAGGTGTTTGAAATCGAGATCATCCTGGATAAAATCTACCTGGACAAGGAAATTCGCCTGGAAAACATCTATTACGATCTAGATAAGTGGGACATCCGCGCCGATGCCCAGCCTACCTTGGATAAACTGGCTGAGACTTTAAAGTTGAATCCAAAGGTTAAAATTCAATTGTCATCCCACACCGATTGTCGAGGCTCCAATGCTTATAACGAAACCTTGTCGCAAAAACGGGCACAATCTGCCGTGGATTACCTGATCAGCAAGGGAATCGAGGCGCAACGCCTGGAGGCTCGGGGCTATGGTGAAGGGGTGCCGGAGGCGACTTGTGCTTGTGCAACGTGTAGTGAGGATGAGCACCAGTTGAATAGACGGACGGCGTTTCGGGTGGTGGAGTGATGGGGGGCTCCTAAAATGGTAGGTTTGTCTCGAGAACTTTGCTTGTGTTTGTTAACACAAGCAAAGTTCTCGGTCTTTCAGCCATTTAGGGTGATTTAACGAATGCCCATCTAGCTGGTTTACATATATTCGGATACTTAAAGAATCATCCTACGATAGTTCATTAATAAAACTCAAAACAGCATTCTAACCCATTCACCATGCCCAACACCCTCACCCGCGCCCTCACCCCCCTCCACCTCTGGGCCATTGCCGTCGGCTTAGTCATCTCCGGCGAGTACTTTGGCTGGAACTATGGCTGGGAGGCAGCAGGCACCGTCGGCTTCCTCATTGCGACCTTGATTGTAACGATTATGTACCTGGCCTTCATTTTCAGTTTTACGGAGTTGACCACTTCCATTCCGCATTCAGGTGGGCCATATGAGTATGCGCGAAGGGCATTGGGGCCGATTGGGGGATTGGTTGCAGGTTTTGCGACGCTAGTGGAGTTTTTATTTGCCACACCCGCCATTGCCTATGCTTTGGGGAGTTACTTGCATTTTTTGTACCCAGGCTTCAATGTATTGTACACTGCAATAGGCTGTTACTTCATTTTTTCCCTGATTAATTTTTGGGGCATCAAGGAGTCGGCCATGTTTACACTGGGGGTCACTTTATTGGCGGTGGCGGAGTTGTTGTTGTTTATGGGTATTGTAGCGCCCCATTTCCGGATGGAGAACTTCATGCAGGACAGCATGCCGCATGGATATTTGGGCGTATTTGCCGCTTTACCCTTCGCCATTTGGTTTTATTTGGCCATTGAGGGGGTAGCGATGGTCGCGGAGGAGAGTAAAGACCCTAAGCGGACCATTCCACTCGGTTATATTTCGGGCATCGCTACGCTGGCTTTATTGGCCATCGGCGTCATGCTATTGACCGGGGGCATCACCGATTGGCACCGTTTGTCCACCATTGATTACCCTTTGCCTGAGGCCATTGGCATCGTAATGGGCAAGGACAGTGGTTTGACCAAATTGTTTGCGGGTATCGGATTGTTTGGCCTGGTGGCTTCCTTTCACAGCATCATTTTGGGGTATTCCAGGCAGTTGTTTGCCCTGGCTCGTGGCGGTTATTTGCCACGTAGCTTGGCCGGTATCCATCCTCGTTTTCATACGCCACACGTTGCCTTATTGGTGGGAGGTTTGATTGGAATTATTGCCGTATGTTCGGGAACTACCCAACAATTGATTATCCTCTCCGCTTTGGGTGCAGTGGTGATGTACGTGGTGAGTATGGTGAGTTTGTTTGTATTGCGTCGGAAAGAACCCAATTTGGAGCGGCCCTTTAAAGCCCCCCTCTACCCTATTTTACCGGCCATTGCTTTGATTTTGTCTTTGCTTTGCCTTGTAGCGATTGTAGTCTATAATTTTTGGCTGAGCGTACTGTTTTTTGCACTTTTGGGGGCGCTTTTGCTGCTATTTGTCGGAACAGGCTTGCATAAAAAAATAAGCTGATTTTGCGGAAGATTTTGTCTGAATGAAAAAAGCCCATCGGGCTATTGGGCACTTCGACTTCGCTCAGTGACCAATAATCCGATGGGCTTTTTTCATTCAGACAAAATCCCTACAAGGTTCCTTTTTTCATTTTATCCAGGGTATCCTGAAACATTTCTTTTTCCTCTGGGCTCGCTTTTTCCATAGCTTCCGTTTCAAATTTAATGGCTTCGGGTTTTCTGCCCAATTTGTACAACAAGTTGGCGTAAGTGTCCAGGAAATTGACATCCCGATCCAATTCCAGGGAGCGAGCTGACCATGCCAGTGCTTTGCTCAAGTCTGCTTTATCAGGCATGGACTCAAGGTATTTCATTGCCAGCTCATTCAGTTCGAGCGCGGTATTTCTACTTACCGTGTTTTTCATTTTTTCACGCATCAGTACAAACTGAGCGGAGGTGGTATCTTCACCTTCCAGTACGGCTTGTTTTTTGAATAAAGCCAGGCTTTCTGCGTCTTGTTTCTTCAATGCATCGCTGGACAGAGACATAAAACCATTGGCTTTTTGTTCCATCATCTTGCGTACCACACTGAGGTCTCCGGTTGCCTTTGCAAATTCAAATTCGTATTGGGCAATTTGTGCCTCCGCACCAGGGCCATCCGTTTCTTTGGATATTTGAATCAAACGATCCAGAATTTTGTGGTCTTTGGCCTGAACAGCCTTGCTGAACAAGTTATTCTTGAGTTTGCCCAACGCAGAATAGGCTGCTTGAACCGAGGCATTGGAATACTTGCCTGCTTCGCGCATGATACTTGCCAACAGTTGATAGGCGGGGCCATCCAGTTGAGTAAGGTTATCTGCGGCCAGTTTCACCACGGCTTCGGTTCCGCGTTCATTGGCAGGAACCAGGGCCAGGTACTCATTCAAAATCTTGGTGTTGTCTTTTCCCGATTCCTTGAGCTTGCCCACATAAGCTTGCATAAAGGCCTTATCTGTCTTTTTGGCTCCATAATTTTCATCGAACCAGGAAAGGGGTTTCATTCCCTCCAACAGTTTTGCCGCAGTTTCTGCTTCTTTCAACAATTCCTCTGGGGGGCGATAGCCCACCACACGGTGTACCACCTCTCCTTGTCCATTGATGAAGAGCATATTGGGATAGGCTCTTACTGCGTATTTGCGCGCAATGTTGATGCCTTCGCCTTTTTCAGCATCCAATTTGTAATTGACGAAACTCGCATTGAATCTGCTGCCAACTTGTGCATCTGAAAAAGTATTGCGGTCCAGCATTTTACAAGGGCCACACCAGGTGGTATACACATCCATAAAGATGAGCTTGTTTTCTGCCTTGGCTTTATCCAACATCGCCTGGAATTCGCCTTGCTGAAAGCTGATTCCTGCCGCATTTTCCTGGGCAATCAGGCCCACGCCCATCCCCAGCAACAAAACGAAAAATGCAAAACGATTCATAAATCCTCTTTTAGGGTTAAATATTTATACACAAGATTACAACATCTTTTGAAGTCATTTATTTCAATGTGCCGGAAAATTGAATATTTAGGCCCCAAACTGGCGTAAATGGTGATCCAGGTGTTTGCTCGTCAATTTGTCCCATTCTTCCGGAGTCATTTTTCCAAATAAGGGGTGTAACCCAGTCGTAATGGCGGCCGGGCCTTCACTTACCCAACGCTGGACATAAGCAAGCAACAAGCTTTGTTGTTCAGCAAAATCTCGCGGATCACTTTGAATAAAGGTGGGATCTGTTGGTAGGTTTTTTTCAAAATCTTTTCCCTGGGTGATGTATTTGTTCTTGATCATCTTCCCTAAAAAAAAGCCAAACCATCCTCGCTTGGGATTGGTTTCCCGAAAAGCTATTTTCATCGGTTGAATGCAGTGGGCCATCATTTGGGCAACATCCATTTTTCCCCACTGGCGTTGGGTCTCTGGTTTCAAGGATTGGATCCGATCAACGAATAGCTGATTGTCTTTAGGGTCAAAAAGGCTCATGGTGTTTTTTTAGGTGCAACAATGCAGTAAAGATAAAGAAAGAACTATTTTTTGTGTAAAAAAGTGCGAATCAACAACAAAACAAAAATCGGGAGAATTAAGCCGCCCAATAAAACGACCATAACTTTTTGAAAAAAGCCCGCAAAGGTAACGGTCAAAATCGCCGCTCCCGATAAGCCCAGAATGATTTTTTCCAACAGGAAGTACGATTGAAAAGTAAACACATTGACATACATGCTCACAAAAGCCAGGGCTCCAAAAGCTAAGGCAGCAGGGAAAGACCACGCCCCTAATAAACCGCCCAATGCCCCAAATCCAATGCCCAAAGTGCCCCACCACACGTTGGGAAATAGTTCATTCACTTTAGCCGGAACTTTGATCTCCGAGGTATCTGGTAGCAACAAAAATTTCAGGCTCTTCCACTCGTACAGCAAGGCCAAAATATTCAGGACTACGAAAACGGAATCTACATAAGGTGTACCTTTCCAGTTCTGGGAGATGGTCACCATCAAAATGCTGACATTCACGGGTACCAACATGATCAGTCCCAAGACCGAATAGCGCTGCGACATCACCATCATCCCAACCAAGACTTGAGAAAAAGCGATGAATTGGCCAAAGAGCTCCAGATCGTATTTTGCCAGTTCTTTGATCAACCAAGGCGGACCGATCAGTTGCCCAAATTGGCCATCCGTGAGTTTGCACAAGCCAGCCGAAGCAAAAATGTAGCCCAAAAATAGCCGAATGAGTAAGGCGTAAAAGTCTTTGGTTTTCATCAGGATCAGGATTTTGTAGTGGTGTTTGATGCAGCAAAATATTGTGCCACGCTTGTGTATAGAAAAAAACTAGATGAAGTCCTCCAATTTAAGGTCTAAACTTTTAGCTATCTTCGCTGAATAGTACCATTTTACCATGAAGACACTACGCTTGTTGTTCCTCAGCTTTGGCTTATGCCTGAGTTTATCGGCTCAGCCGCCCGCCTCTCATTTGTATGTATTCAATGTACAAAAAGTGGGCGACACCTTATTCCAATTTTCTGCACCCAAATTCCTTTCAGCCTTTAACTTGAAAGGATACAACAACCATCCTTTCTTTTTTAGCAACAACGAGTTGTACATCTCTTCCCAGTCGCCCAAGGAGAGCCAACCGGAATTGTATAGCCTCAACCTGAGCACAGGCGTGCGCAGCAGAGTTACGGATACACCAGATGGAGAATATTCCCCCAAGCCGATTGGTGATGGGCAAAACTTTTCGGCCGTACGGATGGAATTCACCCAGGGTGACACCTTGCAGCGCCTCTGGCAATTCCCCATCAATCGCTCCAGCAAAGGCCAACCCATTTGGACCGACATCGACAATGTGGGCTATTACCTCTGGCTTGGCCCCCGTGAGTTGTTGCTATTTTTGGTTGACAAACCCAACCAGTTGGCCAGGGTGGATGTGGGCAGTTCGCGCAAAGAGGTCATTGCCGTCAATCCGGGTCGCTGTATTCGCCGAATCACGGGTGTAGGGGCTTATTTTGTACAAAAAAACTCCAGTTTTAGCCAGCCTTGGAAAATCATGAAATGGGATCAACGGGCAGTTGGACGCAATCAGGTCAGTGAGGTCGTCAATACCTTGAACGGCAGTGAAGATTTTGCACTGATGAGCGACGGCTCCCTCATCATGGGCAATGGCCCGATTTTGTACCGCTACCGCCCAGGTGTGGATCGCAACTGGAAAAAAATGGCCGATTTCTCTTTTTACAACATCAAAAAAATAACCCGCATCGAAGTCAGTCCAGACAATGGGAAAATTGTGTTTGTGGGGCAGTGAAAGTAAAAATTCCAGCGGATATTGAAAACTTCGGAGAAGTGTTCGGCAGGATATGGCATAACTCCTTACCTACCACTCCGTGGGGCGCTCGTCGATCCCCCTATGCTCGCTGCGCGAGCGGGCTCGACGATCGCAGGTGCCTATAGCCTACTCCTGGTCAAGTAGGGGTAAGGTGTTTAAGGCGAGGTAGGCTCTAAAACCTGCGATCGTCGAGCTGACGTGCAGCGTCATTAAAAGATCGACGAGCGCCCCACGTAGTGGCTCGTAAAATGCTAAACTAAGTCTAAAAATAAAAGCCTCGAATGAAGGGGCTTCGCCTCCCTTTCATGAAACTAAGGAATGAAAATTTCTCCGAAGTTTTCAGGGGACATTCGCCAAATCAAAGACGATGAAAAAAGTAATCACACTACTCTTATGTAGCATTTGCGGACTACAATTGATGGGGCAATCAAACCCGATGTACGTCAAGTCCATTGCCCAGCACCGTAAAGCTTACCTGAGTGCGTTTAAAAACAGCCCAGAGTCACCTTTGGACAAAAAAGGGCTCAAAAAAGTGCAGTTTTTCCCGGCCGATGAGCGCTATTTTGTGCCCTGCCAGTTCAGCCTTACACCCGATGCCGAGCCATTTGAGCTGCCAACTTACAGCGGGGTGACCCGTCCTTATGTGCGTTATGGAATCGCCAAATTCAAACTTGATGGAGTGGAGCATCAACTCAGCATCTACCGCAGTTTGAGCAATACCTTACCCCAGTACCGGGATTACCTCTTTGTCCCCTTCAAAGACCTCAGCAATGGAGAAAGTACTTACGGTGGTGGTCGCTACCTTGATCTGCGGATCAAAGACATTGTCGACAACGAGTTGATGCTCGATTTCAACAAAGCCTACAATCCTTATTGTGCCTACAGCGATGGTTACGCCTGCCCCATTCCACCTGATGAAAACCACCTTCAAGTGAGCATATTGGTGGGGGAAAAGCAGTTTTTAGGCGAGAAGAAAAAATAATTAACCTGCCTTTGCACTTAGTGTCGCCAAATGATGCCGGGTATGGTAAACCGTAAAATAAATCATCTCCCTTGCTGTCATTTTGCCCAATAGTGGGTGTTTCCAAACCATCCACTCATCTGCCTTGCTTTCGGTCCAACGGGGAATGGCGTTTAGAGCTGCCTGTGTTGCCGCAACAAAATTTTGTTGCAAAGCAGTTCCGGTATACTGCCTCAGTTCCTTATCCGCAATGGATTGGCCAATGGTGGGATTGAGGGCTAATTTTTCCCGGTATTCTTTTACAATTTCATCATAGCTCCGCGAAGGGTGGTCACTAGGGATTAAACGTTCCTCCGGGCTGGAGAGGAGCATTCCCGTTCCATTGGTCGACATCGTCAGGTGGACCATTTCCTCACCAAAAGACCATTTTTCAGTAGGTTTGGCGTTGATTTTTTCATCGTTTACCTGGGTAAACAGGGCCTCAACTGCCGAAAAAGCTTCGGCTAAGGCTTGGTGTGCAGCATTGAGATCAGTCATCGATTTTAGGTTTATTGAACGATCGATCAACAAATGTACATTATTTTTGAACACTTGTTCAAAAAGCCACCTAAAATTTTTCCGGGCTGCACCTTACAAATTGAGCCAATACGTACATTTCAACACCAGAGCCCGGTTTTTATTGACATAAGTATCGGAATAATAGTTGTCGGTGTACACCAAAAAGATGTCCGATACGGGCCGGAAACGCCATTGTAATCTAGAATTGATGTTAAGGTTATTGCTTTGGTTGTTGTATTGAACAAAAGTAGTCCAAAACAAACTGCGCGAAAACGAGAGGTCTATTTTTGGCCCAACCAACAAAAAGTCGGCATCCGCATAAGGTTCAGGCAGGCGAATGCGATTGTAACTGAAATTAAGGCCAAAAATGCCGTAAGGCTGTTTTCTATAATTGATGGTTCCCTCCAGGTTCGCCCGCGAGCCATTAAAGTATTGCCCAATACGGCCACTTAAATCAAAATAAACCACCTTGCGGGCATCTGAAAGCGCCATAAACCGAAACAAGTTATTGGCAAAAGCATTACCTTCTTCCAATTTCAATCCACCTGAATTGGTAGGATCAAAGGCGTTAAACAAGTAAACATATTCGCGTCGCAATCTAAAATCGATGATGGTTGAGTTCCTAAAACGGAGTTTATACAAGATATTCAAATCCCAATCCGTCGTTCCATAAGTGTCATTGCCCAAGAAGTCGAAGTCGAACCCTGGTCCATGACTTTGTAATGCCCCCTTCTTGGGATAAAACTTCCAATTGACGGTTCCCGCAGCCCGGCGGTAATCTGTTCTACGGGCAAAGCCCACTTCTGGATTAAAATTAGCACCAACATCCTGAATCGTAAGAACAGCATCCCAGTTCAAGGCATTGTAATTGATCATGGCCGAGCTGGCACCATTTTTCCCTTGGTTTAAGGCTGGATCAAAACTGCGGTGGTGGAAAAATTTGCCCGTCCACTTATTGTCGTTGGAAGCCAGGTTGTAATCAATACCCACTACCCGGTTGAAATCGTAACTGGCGGTCTCCAGGAGTCGGTCTCGAAAAGGCTGTTTGTTGATGGCAATGATGCCAATGTTAGAACGAGAAAACACCTTGCGTTGCAGTACCCCAACGGTATAATTGGTAGAAGGTTGGCTGATGTCATAATCCCGCGCCGTTTGCATGCTCAGGAGGCCCATCCTCCAGTTTTTATCCAACTTCCCACTCAAGCGAGCCCCAAAATAAATCGGGTTTTGTACATTCAAATCCGTAGTAGTATCCTTGGCGATTCCTATCCGACGCGAGAAAAAAGGACGTAAATTTTGTGAGCCAAAGCTGCCAAACAGGTCGGCGTTTTCGAGAAAAAACTGCCGGCGTTCTGGAAAAAAAATCTCAAAACGATCCAGGTTGGCCACCTGTTGATCGACCTCTACCTGGGAAAAATCAGGGTTTACGGTCAAATCCAAATTCAGCGCTGGACCAACTGCAATTTTAGCATCCCCACCAATGTTGGAACCTCGTTCAAAAACCTTTTGGTCGACTCGATCCTCCTGGTAATTCACCAGGGTATAAGGTATAAGTGAAATGTTCGCTCCAGGTTTTTTGAGGGGCTGATCAAAAGCCATCACGCCGTGATAAGCCAGGTTGATGATGGGGTATTGCCGGGGCACCTTGGGCCAACTCGAACGCTCCGGGCCGTCACTGCTGATCCGGTAAAATTTGGCATTCCAAAACTGGCTGCTCTCTTTGTAACGCAGGGTTTTAAAGGGAATGGCCATTTCGGCAATCCAGTAACCTTTATATTGTTTTGCCCCCGCAAACCACTTGTTGTCCCAGGCTTGATCCAAATCCATGGGGCCATTTGCACCATTGGTCAGCAAGCCCTCGCGCTGTACGCCAAAGGGATTGACCCCAAATTGGAACGCGTTGGTTTCATCCTGAAAAGGATCGAGGGTAAAAGTAACCGCGTCGTTGGCTTCACCCCGAAAATCGCGGCGAAGCGAAGGGGTAACGTAAGCCCCCATCACATCGGGCACCCGATTTTTGGCGATGGCCAGATAATAGATGAAATTGTCATCGTACAACAAACGCACTTCGGTTGGATTCCAGGCCCGGGAGGTATCCATCGGGAAGTATTGCCAAAAGTCGCTTGCAATGGCTGCATTGGCCCAGGCATCATCTAGTACGCCATCTATTTTGATAGGGGTAGAAGTTCTGTTTACCCGAATGGTATCGTGCTGCTCTTGCGCAATCGCGGGCAATCCCAAGCAAAGGGTGATGACGACAAGGGAAATGACAAATTTCATGGTGTGTTTACGTTTGGGTTCCAGATGGCAAATAAAATGATATTTGTCGGGAACTTTTCATTGGAGTCGCCAAAAGGAGGGGATTGTGGATAGAAAGCGGATGAGGGGGGACGAGTGAAAAAAATAACCTGGTTCTAAAATCAATTGCCTATTTTCATCCGATTCAAAACCAAATTAGACAAGGAATGCTCACTTGGGAAGAATTTGAAAAAGTAGAAATGCGCGTTGGCACCATCCTCGAAGTACGGGATTTTGAAAAAGCCCGCAATCCTGCTTATCAACTCACGATTGATTTTGGAGAACTGGGCATCAAACGCAGCTCCGCCCAAATCACGGTGCTGTACCAAAAGGAAGACCTGATTGGCAAACAAGTCATCGCTGTGGTCAATTTTCCGGTCAAACAAATCGCCAATTTCTTTTCGGAGTGTTTGGTGCTGGGTTTGATTGGTGGCGATAAAACCATTACTTTGTTGCAACCGGAACGGCCTGTGCCTAACGGTTTGCGCGTTGCTTGATTTTTTCACCACCTTAGAAACCTGAGGCACCAAAGACACACCTTAGATTTAACTATTCCTGAGGTGTCCCTTTAGTGCCTCAGGTTTCTAAGGTGGTGAAAAAGCACCCGCAGCGAAGCTGCCTACCCTATTTTTCGACTCATTCAACCCTTCATCCATGCGCCTTAACCTTTACCTCTTTTGCCTCTTGTTCCTGGCTTTAACCGCCTGTAAGCAGCAACCAACCTTCACTGGCTATTCCATCCAAAAATCCACCCTGGCCGATAGTGCCATCGTCAGCACTGCCCATCCTTTAGCCTCGGAAGTAGGCCTGGCAGTACTCAAAGATGGGGGCAACGCCATCGATGCAGCAGTGGCAGTCCATTTGGCCCTGGCAGTAGTATACCCAGCTGCAGGCAATATTGGTGGTGGTGGCTTTTTGGTCTACCGCAGTGGCGATGGTAAGGAGATAGCCTCCCTGGATTTTCGGGAAAAGGCCCCCGCCAAAGCCCATCGCGACATGTACCTGGATGCAGAAGGCAATGTCATCAACGGCAAAAGTATCGAAGGGCACCTGGCCGCTGGTGTGCCGGGTAGTGTAGAGGGTTGTTGGCAAATGTTTCAGAAGTATTCCAAACTCAAGGATTGGAAGCGTTTGGTTCAGCCTGCCATTGACCTGGCTGCAAAAGGTTTTCACATCACCGCAGCCGAAGCATCCGGTTTAAATGAGAATCGGAAAAGTTTCATCAAAAACAATACCCAGGCTTGCGCTTTTATCAAAACAGACAGTACTCAAAAGTGGAAAGCTGGCGACCTGTTGATCCAAACCGAACTGGCTACAACCCTACAACGCATCCGCGATCAGGGACGCGATGGTTTTTACAAAGGCAAAACTGCTGATTTGGTTGCAGCAGAAATGCAGCGTGGTGGTGGTTGGATTACGGCTCAGGATATGGCTGATTATCATGCCGTTTGGCGCAAGCCCATGTTGGGCAAATACCGGGGTTATGACTTGATTTCCATGCCGCCGCCCTCTAGTGGAGGTATTGCACTGTTTCAGCTGTTGGGCATGGTAGAGCCCTATGATTTGGGTAAAATGGGCTTCCATTCCCCCGAGCACATTCACCTCTTCACCGAAGCTGAACGCCGGGTGTACGCCGATCGGGCCAAACACTTGGGCGATGCGGATTTTTATGGTGTTCCAATCGCCAATTTGCTGGACAGCCAGTACATCCAAGCGCGGTTTGCCAATTTTGACCCCAACAAAGCCACACCCAGCAAGGCCATCGAAGGAGGGGAATTTACGGGGAAAGAAAGCAAACAAACCACTCATTACAGCATTGTCGATGCAGAAGGAAACGCGGTTGCCATCACTACGACACTGAATGGTGGTTACGGGGCATTAACCGTAGTCGGCGGAGCTGGATTTTTGCTCAACAATGAAATGGACGATTTTAGTGCCAAACCAGGGGTACCCAACCTCTATGGTGCCATCGGCGGCGACGCCAACGCAATTATGCCCGGCAAACGGCCATTGAGCAGCATGACTCCGACCATAGTTACCAAAGATGGAAAGCTCTGCATGGTAGTAGGTACTCCCGGCGGTACCACAATCATAACCTCCGTTTTTCAGGTCATCACCAATGTCATCGACTTCAAAATGAACATGACCGATGCAACACATTCCAAACGTTTTCACAGTCAATGGTCCCCAGATGAGTTGTACCTAGAAAAGGGTGCAGCGAATGAGGCAACACGTAAAAAACTCCGGGAAATGGGGCATAAAATCGTGGAATGGTCGGGCATTGGCCTGGTTGAATCGATCTTGGTCAGGAAGGATGGAAAGCTGGAAGGTGTAGCCGACAATCGGGCTGAGGATGATACGGTGCTGGGGTATTGAGCCCAGCACCATTGTGGTTTGAGTTTTTGGTTTTTGAACCTTGTTTGGTCTTGTGCAGTTCCTGTATAGCATTGGAATTTGAGTTTATCTTTATCTTTGGTTCCGTCAAAATCAAAACGTGAGCGAAAAAACCACCATCCTTTCCACCATCCGCAACTACGGAAGCCGCTTGTTCCGCTTCATCCGTGGGCGGGTACGTACGGAGGAAGAGGCCGAGGACATTCTCCAGGATGTGTGGGTACAACTTAGCCGTCTCAGCAACCTGGACGAAATTGAAAGCCTCAGTGGCTGGCTCTACCAGGTAGCGCGCAATCGCATCACCGATACCTACCGCCAAAAGGGAACCGAATCCCTGGACGACCTGAGTTACGAAGACGAAGAGGGCAACCTCAACGTCAAAGAAATCCTGCTCTCGGACAGCCATTCTCCCGAAGACGAATTTTTTAAAGAAGTCTTCTGGCAAACCCTCATGAGTGCCCTCGATGAATTGCCCGAAAACCAACGCCAGGTTTTTGTGTGGAATGAATTGGAAGACCTGACCTTGCAAGAAATTGCCGACAACACCCAGGAAAATTTAAAAACCATCATCTCGCGCAAGCGCTACGCGGTGCAACACCTGCGCCAACGCCTCCAGGCCTTGTACGATGAACTCAATAACGATTAAGCCATGAGACCATACTGGAAAAGAAAAATAGGGTTCTTCATCCTCGCCTTCCCGCTGTTCTTCATGCTGATGGGCTATGTAGTGATGTTGTTGTGGAATTACACCCTGGCGGAAATCACTCCCCTCCAACGCATCAACTTTTGGCAAGCCGTAGGGCTGCTCATCCTCTGCCGTATCCTCTTTGGTGGTTTTCGTTTCAGTGGCCCCAAAGGTCGTGGCGGTGGCCCAAACCACCCCAAAGCCCAACAATGGCGTGAAAAATGGATGGACATGAGCGACGAGGAGCGTGAACGCTTCAAATCCGAGTGGAAAAAACGTTGTCAACCACCAAAATAGGGTGTGTTGGGGCAGTCCTTTGTGGCTGCCCAATACCCTAAAGATACCGCCAACCCACGGATAATGAAGTTTTTAGAAAAAACCGTTCTTTAGGCTCTGGCGATTGAATTGCCTCCAGCTTTAGCTGGTGGAACAATGGCCAGAACTAGAATGGGCTTTAGCCCAAAACTCAATTTTGCACATGGGGCTAAAGCCCAAAACCAGAGTGCGCTGCTTATCCACCAGCTAAAGCTGGAGGCAATTCATGCGCTTCGAGCCTAGAATTTGAGATCGGTTATTTCAAAAAACTTCATTAGCCGTGGGAGGCCACCCCACCGCCCCAACCCACGAATTTATTCGTGGGTCAAAAAACTGACAATCATACACTTAAAAAAAATCTTAAAAAAACTCCACTTTTTTTAAAGTAATTTTCCCGCCTCCCCGTCTACCCAAATGTGACGAGAAATCACTGATTGTTAAATCTCAAAATACAAAGAAATGAAAGTGCTGTTTTTTGCACCAGCCCTGCTATTGTTCATGGGCTTGTGGCTGGTACCCTTTTTCCTGTTCAAAGCCTTTTTGATGTTTTTCATCTTTGGGGCCATCTTCAAATTCGTGATGCGGCGCAAGTGGCGTCGGCATTTTTGGGGCCACCACGTACCCGCTTTTGCCGACCGCATCCGCAGCATGAGCGATGAAGAATACGAGGCATTCCGCCACAAATTCAGCCGGGGTTGTGGAGCCAGAAAAGTAGAAATCCAGGACGACAACAGACCTTTGTACAACGACCGGGATTTGGTATAACATCGTATGCCGGGCACCCACGCGCGGATGCCCCTACATGAGTGCCCATTCTATCCACCAATTGTTTTCCATTTAGGGCGACCATCTGGGTCGCACCAATCATTCCATATCAATTATTCATCAGGGCGGCCGTGGTGGTCGCCCCCTTTAAATCTATTCATTATGCATTGGCAACACGCAATGGCCAAGTGGGCAAACTGTGCCCCAAAACATCAACATCATGGTCGTCATCAAGGCCGTCACCACTACGGTGGAGGCGTGCACCGCCGGCCCAAGTACAACATTCCAGCCAACGTAGCGGAAACGGATACCTACTACGAAATCCATCTCTACGCCCTCGGCTACGACAAGGCTAACATTAGCATCACGGTAGTCGATGATGTACTGTATGTAAGTGGTACTCGTGAAATTCCGGAGGATTATCGGCCGAACTTTATCCGTCAGGAGTTTCCGATCAAGTCTTTTGAAAAGGTCTTCCATTTGAACGAAGAGATCGAAACGGAAGGGATTGTAGCGAAGCAGGAGGAAGGTGTACTGATCATTACGCTACCCAAAAAGCCAGAGGCGCAACGGGTGGAGCGGAATGTGGATATCGTGTAGGGGAACCCCTCGCTGTGCGACCGTGAATGGTCGTGTATCCTGTGGGCGGCCATTTCAGTCGCAATTGTATCCTGTGGGCGACCGTGAAGGTCGCCCCTACAATATTTCCAAACCCAATCCCGCCTTTTCATTCGGCCACATGTACCCATCCTCCAACACAAATCCCCCTTTCACCACATCCTGCGCCAAATCAAAACTGCCATCCAAATCGATGTACTTCGTATGCGGCTGGGCAAAAGCCACGTGCAGCGCAGCCGTGATGCTCACAATGCTCTCATCGTTACAGCCCCACATCAGGTCGATGCCAGCGGATTGCGCAACGTTGGCAATTTCATGGGCCGCCTGAATGCCCCCACATTTCATCAATTTGATGTTGAAAATCCCGCAGGTGCGATCGGGAGTGAGCAATTGTAGGGCGGAAGGCAATTGCAGCAAACTCTCGTCGGCAGCGATTTGGTCGCGCATATCGGCAGGAAGGCCGCTCAGCAACTGCATGTCACTCACTTTGACGGGTTGTTCTACCAGTTCGATGTGCAGCGACTCCGTCAAAGCGTCAAACAGCAATAAATCTTTATAGGAATAGCCTTGATTGGGGTCAACTCGGATGCCGATGAGGTAACCGAAACGCTCGCGCAGTTTGACCAGGCGTTCGATGTCCAGTTGCAGATTTTGCCCCAGTTTGACTTTTAATATTTTGAACCCCGCTTCTACAAACTCCTGCGCATCCGCCAGGGTACCTTCCACATCCTTGATCCCAATGGTCACCGAAGTAGGCAATTTTTCGACCCTGCGGCCCAGAAAATCCACCACCGACATCCCGATCGATTGGCAAAAAGCATCGTGCAAAGCCATGTCAAATGCGGCCAAGGCAGCAGGATATTTCCCGAAGGTATCCCGAAACCATTTGATGTATACCTGAAACAACTCGATGGGTTTGCCTTCCAGCATTTTGATGGGTTCGGATTGCAATACAGCCAAGGTATGTTCCAGGGTTTCGCCCGTCACATAATCCATCGGGCACCCAGCTCCGATGCCCCGAATGCCGTTTTCCAACTCAATCAAAATGAATGCATTTTCAACCTCGGTAGTCGTATGGTAGGCTATAGTATAAGGTCGGGAGAGGGCCAGATTTTGCCGCCAGACCTCGATGGATTTGATGTTCATGTTGCTTGGTTTTCTCTATTCTACATAGTCGGATGATCCACAAAATAGAAAGATTCTTGTTTTTTTTTTCAAAAAAGAAAACATTGATCGGCATTGATTAAATTCAAGGCCATTTTACCACTGGAAACGAATTTTTCATTTCCTCTTTTCACCAAAAATCCATCGCAATGAAAAAAATCCTGATTCTCCTGACTGTCCTGATCACCACCTTTTCCTGCCAGCAAAAACCCAAAGAAGCACCACCGCGAAATGTCAAAAAATATAGCATTGAGCAGTTTTATGCCAACAAAGGCATCGGCGGGGGCTTCTTTTCTCCTGATGAAAGTAAGCTACTGGTCCACAGCAACGAAACGGGCATTTTCAACCTGTATGAAATCAATCTGGCCGACCAGACTATGAATGCCCTGACCAAATCAACTACCGAATCCATCTTCGCCGTGGATTATGTACCCGGCACCAACGACCTCATTTACTCCGCCGACAAAGGTGGGAACGAAATTGACCACCTCTACCTGCGCAAAGCCGATGGCAGTGTGCAAGATCTCACTCCCGCGCCCAAAGAAAAAGCCAGCTTTTTTGGCTGGAGCCTCGATAAAAAAACGATGTATTACACTTCCAACAAGCGGGACGAGCGTTTTTTTGACCTCTATAAAATGAGCATTGGCGATTGGAAGGCCAGCATGATGTACCAAAACAACGAAGGGTACGACCTGGCCGGGCTCTCCTGGGATGAAAAATACGTTGCCCTCAACAAAAGCATCACCACCAGCGAAAATCAGTTGTTCCTTTACGAATTGGGAAGCAAAAAAATGACCGAGATCTCGGAAAAGGGAAAAAAAGGCATCTATGGAGGTTCCGGCTTCAGCAAAGACGGCAAAACCTTTTACTACCTCTCCAATGCCAGCAAGGAGTTTCAGTCCCTCGAAGCCTACAACCTGGCGGATGGCAAACGCAAGGAGGTTTTTGCCACCAATTGGGACGTCATGTATGCCTACGATTCCGAAAATGAAAAGTACCGCGTAATTGCCATCAATGCAGATGGCAAAAATGAGTTAAAAGTTATTGACAATAAAAGTGGTAAAGAAGTGGATTTGCCTGAAATCCCGGATGGCGACGTGACCTCCGTAAGCATCTCCCCTAGCGAAAATAAAATGCGGCTTACGGTTGGCACCTCCAAAGCTCCTTCAAACCTTTACCTCTATGATTTCCAAACCAAGGAGCTGAAAAAATTAACCGAAACCTTGAACAAGGAAATCAATCCCGAAGATTTGGTGGCTGCGGAGGTTGTACGTTACAAATCCTTCGACGGGCTGGACATTCCCGCTATTTATTACAAGCCCCAGCAAGCTTCGGCGCAAAATAAAGTTCCCGCCCTGGTTTGGGTACATGGTGGACCTGGCGGGCAATCCAGGGTAGGTTATTTCCCGCTGATCCAATTTTTGGTAAACCATGGTTACGCTGTCCTGGCCGTCAACAACCGGGGCAGTAGTGGTTATGGCCAAAAATTTTACCAAATGGACGACCTCAACCATGGGGAAAAAGACCTGCAAGATTGTGTGTGGGGCAAAAAATACCTACAAAGTCTGCCTTATGTCGATCCTGAAAAAATCGGTATCATTGGTGGTTCTTACGGCGGATACATGACCATGGCAGCGATGACCTTTACACCCGATGAGTTCAAAGTTGGGGTCGATATCTTTGGAGTGACCAACTGGCTGCGCACCCTCAAATCCATTCCACCTTATTGGGAGTCCTTCCGCAGTGCCTTGTACGCCGAGTTGGGTGATCCCTTTAGTGCTGACTCCGTGCGCTTGCACAAAATATCGCCCTTGTTCCACACCGAACAGGTCAAACACCCCATCATGGTGCTCCAGGGTGCCAACGACCCCCGCGTTTTGCAGGTCGAGTCGGATGAAATTGTGGCCGGGGTAAAGAAAAACAAAGTCCCCGTTGAATACATTGTTTTCCCGGATGAGGGTCATGGTTTTGTAAAAAAGGAAAATGAGATCAAAGGCTACGGCGCAGTGCTGAAGTTTTTGGATAAGTATTTGAAGGAGGAAAAAGAAATGAAAAACTAGTTTAGTTGAGAAGTTGAGGAGTTGAGAAGTTGAGGGCTACCACAGCGATTTTAACACCGGTTTTGTCAAAGCCTCTGCGGTAGCCCTCAACTTCTCAGCTTCTCAACTTTTCAACCTATAAATTCCGATCGCAATGAAAACACTATTTACCCTATGCCTCTGTTGGCTGAGCCTCCTGGCTTTTGCCCAAAAACATGACGGCATTTCCAACAACCTCAGCAATTTGTTCAAACTTTCCGACGCCAAGACTCGTTCCATCTCGCCAGAAAACTTTAGCGGAGAAAAAGGAAAAGGTGGAATGGCCACGGAAGGAACCGGAGCCAACGCAGCTCGTGGCCTGGGGCAGGGCTGGAAAATCAGCCCCAGCGTAAAAATTCCCTCCAAAACCACCTTCACCATGGCAGAAATCAACGGATCGGGGGCCATTCAGCACATTTGGCTCACCCCGGCGGGCATCAAGTGGCGCTATGCCATCATCCGCATTTATTGGGATGATGAAAAGGAGCCTTCCGTCGAAGCACCAATGGGTGATTTCTTCTGCATGGGTTGGAACCAGTATGCGCCGGTCAATTCGCTGGCGGTAACGGTCAATCCCGGTAGTGCGTTTAACTGCTACTGGGTGATGCCGTTCCGCAAAAAGGCCAAAATCACCATCGAAAATCTGGCCGATGAGGAATTCCGTTTGTACTACCAGATTGATTATGTAGAAACCACCGTTCCTGATGATGCCGCTTATTTCCACGCCCAATTCCGCCGCACCAATCCAGTGCCTTACAAAGAAGTGTATACCCTGGTGGATGGCATCAAGGGTAAAGGTCATTACGTTGGTACTTACATCGCCTGGGGCGTTCACAACAATGGCTGGTGGGGCGAAGGCGAAATCAAGTTTTACATCGATGGCGACAAGGATTTTCCCACCATTTGTGGTACGGGTACCGAAGATTATTTCTGCGGTTCCTACGATTTTGATGTACGCAAAAAGAATGCCGCAGGAGTAGATGTGGTGGAATATCAGGAGTTCAACACGGCCTACGTTGGCTTACCGCAGGTGATTCGCGGAGATGGGCACTACCAGGTCATGCAGCGTTTTGGCATGTACCGCTGGCACATTCCAGATCCAATTCGTTTTGAAAAAGACTTGAAGGTCACCATTCAGGCTTTGGGTTGGCGGAACGATGGGCGTTACTTGCCGCTTCAGGATGACATTGCTTCGGTGGTTTTTTGGTACCAGACGGAGCCGCATGGTACTTTTCCGAAGTTGCCAGAAAGAGATAAATTGGAAGTGAATTGATTTCGGAATTCTATCTCAACACTAAAGCGACATATTAGCACAAAGAACACAAAGGACACAAAGTTAGACGTTGACGACGCTTCGCTTTGTGTTCTTTGTGCCCCCCTCTGTGTTCTTTGTGCTGATATGTCGCTTTGGTATGAATTAGAAAAACTTCGTGTTCCGTCACTTCCATTCAACAGGCACCTCTACCATTGTTTTGTCCCACGCAATCCGCATGGTAGCCGCTTTTGCATCAGCCTTTTCAAAAGCAATTGCCAGGTTTTCCACTACATCGGTGGTACTTTTAACCGGAACTTTAACCCTCAACACGTCCAGGCTTTCCTTATAACTATAAGCACCCCAGTGGTCCAATTCGCTATTCAGCACAATCGTCCACTCACCTTGGTCGGGAATCGCAAACAAAGCATAAGATCCCGCTTTAACTGGCTTACCTCCGAAAGTAACATCTTGATAAAACTTGATCTCGGTAGCTTCATTGGCTCCCAATCGCCATACCTTGCCGTAGGGAATCAGTTTCCCAAAAACCTCCCGCTCTTTTTTGGCTGGACGGCTGTAAATGACCCGCACTACCGCCGCTGCATCGGCACCACCAATTTTATCTGGCGCAAATTTGCGGTCGTGGGCAAAATCGTGGGGATAATAACTGATGTCCATCGGGCTTTTGTCCAAGCCCGGGAATTTTTGGGCGCTGAGCTGAAGGGTGGAACACAACAAAAAGCAAAAGAGAATGATTGGTTTCATGTTTTTTTTGACGAAGTTAGTGGCTTTAGTACCATTTTCAATGTCGCTGAGGAAACTATTTACCATTTCGGATTGAGGATTTCGGTCAATTTACAGCTGAGCCCACCGAATTCCGAAACCCCAAATCCGAAATCACTTTACTAGCACTTCATTGTGCGGCAAAGCCAAGTTACGGTCCAAGGTAATGAATACAATATGATCCCCTTTTCTGCACTGACTCAAGACCTTACTTACCTCTATTTCCGTATACGTTTGATCCGAAAATAAAGTCATCGTTTTGGTATTAAAATCCCTGATGGCGATTTTGAAAGGGCGCTTGCCTTGTGGAATCACCACACCATTGTCTTGCAGACTAACCGGTTGAACCGTAAAGGCGCCTTTAGCATCAATGGCCAATTCACATTTCCCTGTAGGGGTGTACTCGTTGACCACCATTTTATCGTTCAGCAATACGGCGGTGCAATTGTTAAAATCGTTTTGCCCTACCATCATAGAATCGTTTTGCCCGATCAACAAAGTGGCACTAAAAAAGGAACACAACAGCAAGATTTGAAAAATGCGCATGTTTTTTGATTTTGAAGTGTTGTAAAATGCAAGGATTAAAGAATCGAATTTCAATGGTACAAACCTAGGCACCCCACTTGTAAAGGCCGTTAAAACCCGGTAAAACAATGTAAATGAAATGTAAAACCTGTTTTTGGAAGTTCAAAAGGCTTTAATTTTGTCCCATGAATGCAGAAAAAATCAAAAAATGGGGCTTGCCGCTGAGCCTGTTGGTCTTGGCGGTGTTTATCCTTTCAGCGGTCTGGTGGCCGGAAGCAAAAGGAAATGAAACTCCGTTGGAGCCTACCCGCATTAATATAGCCCTGCGCGCAACGGGAGATCGACTGTTGGATTTGGCTGGCGACAGCACCTCAACCATTGCTCCCGTACGCAGAAAAGATGCTCATACCTGGCAACTCCGTTTGGAGCGTCGTTTTAACTATGATAGTTTACCGCAAATTTTACGCCGTGCCTTATTGCGTCAGGCCATTCGGCTGGATTACAACGTAGCCGTACTGCGTTGCCAGGACGACGAATTGATCCTGGGTTATTCCGCCAGTGGTTTGGAACTAGAAGGTGAGGTACCCTGTGGTGGCCGTGAACTCGCTGCCGATTGTCTGAACATCGAATTGAGTTTTTTGGAAAAAGTGATCCCCCAGCCCAATCCCTGGAAAACCAGTTTCCTCATGTTGAGTGGTTTTCTTTTTCTTGCTGCCTTGGGAACAGTGTTGTATCGTAAAAAAACACCCTCAACCTCAGTGGATCAACCTGAAACAGACAATCCCAATCAACTTCGCTTTGGCCAAAGCAGTTTCGACTTTGCCAATCAGACCCTTTGGGTAAATGGCCAACTCAAAAACCTCACCTTCCGCGAAGCCAAACTCCTCCACTATTTGATCCAAAATGCCAATCAGGTACTGGACCGCGAACGCATCCTCGAAGCCATTTGGCAAGACGAAGGTATGCTGGTCGGACGGAGTTTGGATGTATTCATTTCCCGCCTACGCAAATTGTTGCAGGAGGATGAAAACATCAAAATAGTGAGTGTACACGGGGTTGGGTATCGTTTTGAAATTACTCCTTTTGACGCTTCCAAATAACCCTTCCACCCACTGTTTCAACTACCCAGGAAGGGACGTCAATTGCCGTCGGGCGGTTGCTAATGCTTTCTATCGTTTGGTCTGCTTTCAGTGCAAATGCAATGGGGAGCTTATCTGCGTAGAGGTAGGGCTGTAAAGCACCTATTTCTTTCATTAGATAGTGTTCCGTTCGGTATATTGCTGGTATTTCTCCGATGACTTGCTTCCATTTTGAAAGGTCTCCACCAACTTGTACCCAAATCATCTTTTGCCGGTTTATGGTATTGAGCACACTATCCTGTAAGCGACCTAGAAATTGGATGCTCGTTTTTTCCTGGAATTTCCGGTAAGCTTCTACACTTTCTGCTTGGTTGGCATCCCAAAACACCACCAAAGTACGCTGGTCTGAGGCCGGATCCAATCCACCAATTTGTCCGCTTGCAGTTTGCCAGGCCATTGCCGGAAGCTTTTTCATTTTTAGGAGAATTACCTTTTTTCGATAGGCCAACTCCATTTCCTGATGGAGCGCGAGATAATCTTTTACCTGTTTGATTCGCTCCAAATCAGCAGCAGCCTGGGGTAAGTTTTCCAGCTTACTGCAATACTGGATGTTTTGAACCCACTCTTCTATTTCAAAATACTGTTTCAGTTTGGGCAATTCAGCCAAACGTTCTTGCCAATGCCGACGAAATACTTCCTGATAGCCCGCCGGATAAGCGATCTCAGCGTTGCGTTCATTGGCCGACCAATCTATCCCCATGATTTGTTGCACTTCCAGGGTAAACAAGTGGTGTAAGGCATTGATGTAAACCTCAGCGCGTACTTCATCTACCAAAGGCAAATTGCGGATTTGTCGCTCCACCCGATCCTTCAAAGCTCCTTCCCAAGCTTCTTTTTGCATGAATTGCAAAACCCTGATTTTGTCCTCCAAAAATTGAGCCTGTGCCTTTGCTGTAAAAAGGGAAACGAAGCCCTCATCAGCTTGCTCGGCTTGGTAGGCCTTCAAACCTTCGCGTTGTTTTTGATAAAGGGTGTCTATTAGCGCAGAATATTCCTGTGGGTTTTCCTGGGTTTCGATTGGAATAAAGGGCCGATTCAAGCTGAACAGTAAATTGTTTTCGCGGCCCGCTGTCCCGGCAAAGCTGACATTGCGGCCATTGATCATTTCTATCCACAAGCTGTCTCCTGGGCGAATGTACAGCTCAACGTTTTCGCGTTGTGTAAACCGGATGATGCTCGGTTTGTCCACCTTGAGTTCCAAATGAAAAAGACCTTGGGCATTGCTGGTATCGGCCACTTTGCCCCATTCCTGCATCAACACTACCTGATTTGAAATAAAGGCTACCGAAAAAGGGACATCGCGCTGATAAGGGAATTTTCCGGCAATTACGGTGCGTTGTGCACACAAAAAGCCCATTGGAAACAAAACCAATAAGAGGATAAAGTACTTAATCATGGCTGGAATTGTTTTGTTTTTAACGTTAGATTTTATTCTTTATTTCTTTTTGGAATACGTGCAAAAAACCAAATCATGACTATTCCCAATACCCCCAATAAACCAAACAAAATCCGACTATCCAACTGAGTCTGTTTGCCCAAACCCACCTGGATGGTTCCCCAGATCAGGTACCCAAACAAAACGCCGATCAGCAGCCGCAAAAAATGAATAAACCGCACCGCCTGCGCATAAACCAATTCCCGATTTTCTTCCGTCACTTTAACGGGCAAATTCATACTTTGGGGATTCAGACCCACTACGGTAAGCATAACAAATAGCCCAGCTCCAATCAGGGGTAAAAACAACAGCGTCGTCTTAGACCCGTAGGCATCAGGTTCTCCAGCAAAATTGTAATGGGTGGGAATGCGCTCTGGTAAGAGCTGCCAATACTGAAAAACCAGGTACACCTGCAACAAAACCAAGAGTAAAGCCAGGAGCCCGATGAGGTAATCAAATGCCGTTTTTTGACCGAACATAGCTTTCTGCTTTTAAATATAAATGTAAAAGAAATTGAGTTCTTTTGCAATAAGCACTTGACCTGAGTTAACACCACATAAACAAACAAAAAACATCAACAATCATGAAGCAGTTCTTTTTCTCCTTTCTATGCTTGAGTATTGTGCTAAGCGGCATCAGCTTGCAGGCACAACCCGTTGAAAGGCTCATCAAGGTGATCGTTGGTACCGATCACGATAACTGGACTTATCGCAGTGGCGAAAACGTCAATTTCACCGTATCCATTTTCCGCAATGGCAACCTCGTCAAGGATGCAAAAATCCGCTACGAAATTGGCCCGGAAAAAATGCCCGCTACCAAACAAGAAACCATCACCCTCAAAACAGGAATGACTACCCTGGCGGGTGGCAGCATGAGCAATCCTGGCTTTTTGCGTTGCATCGTGACCGCACTGGTAGACGGCAAGGAATACCGGGGCCTGGCTACTGCGGGTATTGATCCCGACAAAATTCAGCCTGCCGTTGAACTACCCAGTGATTTTAACAACTTTTGGGATGCAGCCAAAGCCGAGCTGGCCAAAATGCCCCTCGACGCAAAAATGACCCTGCTCCCCGAACGTTGCACGGAAAAGGTCAACGTTTACCATGTCAATATCCAAAACTTTCGGGCTGGTGCACGGGTCTATGGTATCCTTTGTGTCCCCAAAGCCGAAGGAAAATACCCTGCCTTGTTGCGGGTACCCGGTGCAGGCGCACGCCCATACGCAGGCGATGTGCGTACTGCTGAAAGAGGAGTAATCACCCTGGAAATTGGCATTCACGGCGTACCGGTCACCATGGATGTGAGTGTGTACAACGACATGATGGCCAGCAACTTGAGCGGTTACTGGACCTACAACCTGGATGACCGCGACCGTTATTATTACAAGCGGGTTTACCTGGGTTGTGTACGCGCGAATGATTTTTTGGTGAGTTTGCCGCAGTACGATGGCAGCAATCTGGCAGTTACTGGTGGTAGCCAGGGGGGCGCTTTGTCCATTGTTACGGCAGCACTTGATCCACGGGTAAAATGGTCGGCCCCGATTTATCCGGCCTTAGCGGATATGGTAGGTTATTTGAAAAATCGCGCTGGTGGTTGGCCACATATTTTTGACAAAAACAATCCACAAAACAACACCGAAGCCAAAATCAAAACGGCGGCGTATTACGATGTGGTCAATTTTGCCAAACAGCTCAAAGTGCCAACCTTTTATTCAATGGGCTTCAACGATGAAACTTGCCCTCCAACTTCCATGTGGGCAGTCTACAATTCCATCACTGCTCCCAAAGAACTTAAATTGTTTCTGGAAACTGGACACTGGACTTTTCCAGAGGAAAATGAACAGGTGGCGAATTGGTTGATGGGGAAGCTGGGGAAATGAAAAACTAAAAATGAAAAATGAAAAACGGGCTACCGCAGTGACATTGATAAGCAAAGCAGAACAAGTCGCTGCGGTCGCCCATTTTTCAGGTTTCATTTTTCATTTTTCATTTTTCATTTTTCATTTTTCAC
>NZ_JANRKL010000127.1:0-49049 GCF_033763495.1 Haliscomenobacter sp.
ACTCAAGCACTCGCCATACGTGCTATACGCGGATACTGAAGGGAACGTTTTTGAGGACAAGAGCTTATACGCCGTTGGCCGTTCGGGATGGTATTGTGACCCCATTCCAGACGAGGACTGGATTGAACTGCCCGATGGTGGCTCTTTGTATAACCTGCCCAACCGCATACCGCTAGGGATTGATGTCAAAACCGGGGAAATGCGCCTTTGCGATCTGGGTTTTGCCGTAGCCGCTTTTGTTCCACCAGCACATACCGGATTGTACCTGGCCGCCTACGAAAATCAGCCCGAAGCCCCTACCCTTTCCCTGTTTTGTTACACTGCCGTAGGTTGGTACCGGGGCAAGTTTTATGTACCTGCCGTCCGAGTTGAAAATGACATTCGCCAGGAATGTGCAGGTTTTGACCACAATGTGGTTCAGCAAGGGGTTAAAGAATTGCGGAAAGCCTATCCGCACAACCGATTGGTAGAGCATCTCGCTGAAAATTGCGCCTTGACCTATACCTGCCCTGCCGCCCGCAACTACTTCATGGGCCGCTGGGAGTGCCCGGTTCCAGTATCTCCAGCTTGTAACGCCAATTGCATTGGATGTATTTCGGAGCAACCTGAGGATGAAACGGTGGTATCGAACCAAGACCGCTTGCAGTTCAAACCTACCCCACAGGAAATCATCGAATTCACCGTGCCGCATCTCGAATCCGCCCCTTATCCCTTGATCAGTTTTGGGCAAGGCTGCGAAGGGGAACCGCTGCTGATGTGGGAGACCATCCGGGATGCCATCATCGAAATCCGTAAATTCACCGACAAAGGTTCGATCAACATCAATACCAACGGCAGCAAGCCCGATGCAGTAGAAGCCCTGTGCAAAGTAGGATTAAACAGCATCCGGGTCAGCACCAACTCCCTGCAGCGCCACATTTACACACCTTATTACCGCCCCAACAACTACGATTTTGATGCTCTGGCTGAGTCGATCAAAATTGTAAACCGTTACGGCGGTTGGACGAGCATCAACTACTTTGCTTTCCCCGGCCAAACCGACTCGGTGGAGGAATACGAAGCCCTGCGCGCTTTCATCAAGGATACGGGCCTGAAAATGATCCAGTGGCGCAACTTCAACATCGATCCCGACTGGTACCTGGGCCGCATCAACTTACCGGACTCTGGGGAAATCCTGGGGATCAAGCAGGTCATGGAGTTGATCAAGGAAGAGTTTCCAGACATCAAATACGGCTATTACAATCCACCGATGGAGCGGATCAAAGGGAATTTTGAAGTTGATTTTGCCCATTAATGGCGTTTGGTTTGCAACGGTTTAAGGTCGGGATTGTCTTTCTTTAAAACCACCTCATCATGCGCAAGATATTCACTTTGTGTTCATTGGCTTTTTTAATCATCAATATTTCAATGCAGGCGCAAACCAAGGCCAGGCCCAAGGTTGGTGGCCCTTGTGAAGGCTGCAATCTGCTGTTTTTGGGCATCCCCAAAGCCATGAACAGTGTGGATACCAGTGCAGCTTGGGATGAAAAAGGGGCCAATAAAATCCTGATCAAAGGGACAGTTTACCAGCGTGATGGCAAAACACCTGCCCCAAACGTAGTGGTTTATTATTACCACACCGATACCAAAGGAAATTATACCCCGAATGCAGCTGTGCCCAAGGGTGCCGAGCGGCATGGGTACTTACGCGGTTGGGTCAAAAGTGACCAGAACGGGCATTACGCCATTTATACCATTCGGCCAGCATCTTACCCCGGCACTGATATCCTGGCCCATATCCACGTGACCATCAAAGAGCCCAAGTTGAAAGAACCTTATTACATCGATGAATTTTTGTTCGACGATGATCCCTTCATGACTCCAGAACGGCGCAAGGGCCATGCAAACCGGGGCGGGAACGGCATCTTAAAATTGGTAAAAAACGGAAATGGTTTGTGGGTGGCCAACCACGACATTATTTTGGGTTTGAACATTCCGAATTATCCAAAGTGATGGTTTTACGTTAAACTTTCACCTTAATCGGTATCCAAATCTCCTCTTCCGACTCCGGGTCGTTGTTTTTGTACTTTTCCCCCAACAATTCAAAATGCTCGCGATGGTCAAGGGCAAAACCAGAGTCAGGCAGCCATTCCTGAAAAATGTAGTTAAAAGTTTTTTGAAAGGCGCTGGCAGGCCCAATGTGTTGAAACACTGCATACAAACCACCAGCCAGTTCATACGTTTCCATTCCTTCGGGGATTACCTCAAAATCACTCACTTCCACCGCGGCCCATTTTACAAATTCAACATCCTCCTGGAAACTAGGTGGGGAACTGTAAATCTGCATGGAGTATAAATTGTTGTCCAGCTTGTTTTGGATTTTCATGCGATGGGGCATAAAGCTGCCCCACAACATCCCGGTGCGATCCTGGCCGAAACTCATTGGCATTTGTTTCCCCATCAGCTTCTTACTCGGTAGGGTTTCGATTCTTAAAAACATAGCCTCATTTGATTTTAAGGGCCTGATAAATTTCGCTTTGAGCGTATTCTTGATGTGCGCCCATCGGTAATTCCTCGAGGGCCAGGTTTTCAATTTTTATCCGCAACAAACGCAGCACCGGGAAGCCAACTTTGGCGCACATGCGCCGTACTTGCCGGTTTTTTCCCTCTTGCAAAGACAACTCCAGCCAGGTTTCTGGAATATTCGCCCGGTAGCGGATGGGTGGATTGCGCTCTGCGATCCCGGGTTGAGGTTCCAGCACCTTTGCCTTGGCGGGCAGGGTATGGTGTGTTTTTTTGTTGATGCGGATGTCGACGCCATTGCGCAGTTGTTGGAGTGCTTCGGCATCTGGATTCCCTTCAACTTGCACCCAATAGGTACGCCAATGGGCGTGGCGCGGGTCGAGCAATTTGGCATTGAGTTTGGCATCGTTGCTCAACAACAGGAGCCCTTCGCTGTCCTGATCGAGGCGGCCAATGGGGTAGACATCCGGCGGAAAAGGGCCCAAATCGGCCAGGGTCAATTGCCCGGCTTCTTCCGGTGTGAATTGACTCAGGTAACCATAAGGTTTGTGCAGAACGAAGTAGCGAAGTTGGCTCAAGGGGTGAATGGTTTTGCCCCAAAAATAGCAAGACTAAACAGATTAAAAACACAATTCTGTTTAACTATTTCGACTGAGATGCCCCTTAGATGTCTTAGATGGTGAAAAAACAAGCGGCGTAGCCGCCAAAAAACCTCTTTTTTCACCAATTAGTCATTTTTTTTAATTGAACCATCTAAGACATCTAAGGGACACCTCAGTTACAACACCTTAGCCGTTTTGACATCCGCCCAATTCCAACCTCGCCAATCCAACTTGGCCTGTCGCTGTTCAAAACGTTTAATTTTTGCCTGCAATTTCCGGTCTACCAAACGAGGATCTAAATTGCTTCTCTTTTGTAGTAATGCGTGTTCATTCAACAACAAAGGCAAATTTTTATCTGAAACTTCCTGTAACAAAAATGCACTGTCAATCGTATCATGGCGGGCCTGATTCAAATTGTAGCGTGTGATGAGCACATCCCAATTGGCCATACTCGTCAGCAACAAACTAGCGTACAAAAACCAGGCGTTGACTACCCAGAGGTAATACAAGGAACGCCGTTCCTGGATCATCACATACAGGGAATACAAGCCTAGAATAACCAATACCAAAAACCACAATACGCCCAATCTTTTGTAAGCCAACCCATATTCCGCAATGTAATGGTAATTGCGCCAGGCTACAGACAAGGCCAAAATCGTATTTTGCACAATCCAGGTATACGCCAAAGATTTCAGGCTTTGGTTTTTTTGCAAAAAATGCAGATTACCCCTAAAAAAATAGGCAATCACCCCCATGGCCAAAGCCAAAGCAGCAATCAACAAATAAGTGCCCTGGTGTACAAATTCACTCAACTCCGCAGCACTGTGCTGGTACTGATTCAGCCATACACCTTTGATGTCGGTTATATTGACCACCAGCAACAATGCATTCAACAATCCAAAACTCAATACCCCTGAATAATAATGCCGCCGCAGTGCCAAGGTAGGAATAAATGCTTTCAGGCTTGGCCTCTTGTGCACTTTCCTGAGGAAATAGCCCTGTTCTTGTTCCAATATTTCTGGCGTCCAAACCGAAGACCAAATCAGGACACTAATCAACAACATACCTTGTAAAAACAAAGCCAGGGCTTTCCATGGGCTGATCTTCGGCCACCAACTTAAAATTAAATCCACCAAACCCGCAAACTCAGCATTGGCAAAGTAATAAATGGTAAAAAATATGCCTAGCAAACATAGCGGAAAAATGGCCAAATACGTCCAGGTGCTGATGTTTCTAAAAGTGTCCTTGTATTGGGTTTCCCAGCGACGCCACCAGGTCACCGGGATGGTCAACAAGCTACTGATAGCCAGCATTATGGCAAACCCTAAAAACCGCAACTCGCGCGCCTGCGCAAAGCCCAGCAAGAGAAAAATCGACACCACATGCGTCAATTGGGCTAAAAGGGAGTGTTGCCAAACCACCGCGATGGCACTCAGCAATACCCCTCCCATCGCCAGCCAAATCCGTCGGGCTGATCTCATTTCCGGGTACAACAACCACACCGCCAGCAACAAAAAGCCGGAGAACAACAGTGCGTTGAGCCCCAACTGTGCCTTCCAGAACAATACGGTGTACCAGCTCGCCCCGCCGCCCAGCAAAAGTGTAATCCACAATTGGCCATTGAGGCTCCGCACTGGCCAGCTTAAATTTTCATTGATCATTAGATTCTTCATATTCTTAAAGTACTTTGAATTTCAAAGTATAGGTCAAAAAAAAATCCCAGCTCTTGCTATTCCTTTTTTTCGACTGCTTCAGGCCCAATTTGGTTGCGCAGATTGAGCAATTTTTCCAGGGCATCCAAATGGTCGTTAAAGGCTTTGCGGCCCAGAGCCGTTGCCCGGTAAGAAGTATTGGGTTTGCGCCCAATGAATTGTTTTTGTACTTCAATATAAGCTTCAGCTTCCAGTACTTTGAGGTGACTGGCCAAACGCCCATCGGTCAAGTCCAGCATGGTTTTGAAGGTAGTGAACTCCACCCAATCGTTGACCATCAGCATGGACATCACCCCCAGCCGCACCCGATTGTCAAACGTATCGCTCAAACCTTCAATGAGTACTTTCATGCTTTTTTGAGTTAAAGGGCGATGAAAAATAAGTGTTCATTTTTTACAATTAAACGATTCATTTTAAGCATCTTAAAAATGAACACTTATTTTTGCCCCACTACTAAGTACGTTCGTATTTGTAGTACATGTAAAGGCCATAGATGATGTGCAAGCCCCCAAATCCGAGTGCCCAACTCTCCAGCCCGTACCCTACATTGAAACAGGTGATCAATCCCAGGATGATTTCCGCATAACCCAATTGACGCACATCATCCAGGGTGTATTTGCTGGCGTTGACCAAGCCCAAGCCATAAAAGACCAAAGTGCTAGGTGCCACCAATCCCACCAAACCATGGTAAATCAAAGCCAGAATAAAAACGCCTCCAACCGCAACAGGAACAGCCAAGCTCAGGATCAAACGCCGGGTTAGAGTATCCCAGATTTTTTGGCCTTTTTTCTTGGCCTCGCGAGTCGTGAAATAAATGGCCGACAAAATAGCGAAAACCAGCACAAATGCAGCATCCAATGCAAAAAACACCCCCGCTTTGAGCCCCCAGCGTTCCAGTTCGGCCAGGTGCTCATAACTCAACTCATGGCGGTCAAAACGCCCCAAATACAATGCTGCCAAAGCTGCGCCGATCAATGCACATATGCCCGCACTAACCCCGGATAACCCACTAAGGGAAATAAACCGGGAGGAGCGCTCCATCAGGGAACGAATCTCTTTGAGGGTATCCAAAGATTGTTGGTGCTGCGGTTGGGTCATTTTGAAGTACTTTGAAACACAAAGTTAGTATAATCTTTGAAATTGTCAATACAATTTTAGCTCAATCCCGTAATTTTTCCATCCACAATGTCTATGTGTAAAGCCTGCGGGTCTTTGGGCAACCCAGGCATCCGCATCATTTCTCCAGCCACTGCCACGATGAAACCCGCGCCACGATTGATGATCAGGTTTTCAATGTGCAGCATAAAATCGGTAGCCAGGCCAATTTGATTGGGGTCGTCACTAAAAGAGTATTGAGTTTTAGCAATACAAACCGGGAGATGGGACAAACCCAGGGATTCAATTTTTTTCAAAGCGGCCTGGGCATTTTTTCCCAGCTCCACTCCCCTGCCCCGGTATATTCGGGTCACAATTTTGTGCAGTTTTTCCGGGATTTTATCCTCAAGTTCATAAGTATGGTTCAAGGCTTGGGATGGTCGTTTTTCCACCACCTCAATCAGTTTTTTTGCCAGTGGTTTTGCCCCTTCCCCACCCTCTGCAAAACCATTATTGGGGGCAAAATCAGCACCACGCGCACGACACCATTCGGCGGTAAATACCATTTCTTCACTGTTGTCGAAATGGTATTGATTGAAGGTAACCACTACACTTTGTCCAAAGTTTTGCAGGTTTTCCAGGTGCCGCTCCAGGTTTTTTAATCCTTCCTCCAGGCCTTTGAGATTGGGTTCTTTTATGGCTTCCAATGGGACACCACCGTGCAATTTGAGTGCTTGGGAGGTCGCAATCAAGACTGTAGCGCTGGGTCGCAAACCAGCCTTACGGCACTTGATGTTCAAAAATTTCTCCGCCCCCAGATCAGCCCCAAAACCCGCTTCCGTAATCACATAATCACCATAAGTCATCGCCATTTTGGTAGCCAAAACCGAGTTACAACCATGCGCGATATTGGCAAAGGGGCCACCGTGAATAAAGGCTGCCCCTCCTTCGAGGGTTTGTACCAAATTGGGATCAAGGGCGTCTTTCAACAATACAGTGATGGCTCCTCCCACTCCCAAATCAGCAACGGTAAAGGGTTTATTTTGAAAGGTATAGCCCAAAATAATCTGATCGATGCGTTGGCGCAAATCTTCCAAACTGGTAGCTAAACAAAACACCGCCATTATCTCCGAAGCAGGCGTAATGTCAAAACCTGCCTCTTGCGGAATGCCATTGTTTACACCGTTCAAGCCGGTAACAATATAGCGCAAGGATCGGTCATTGACATCCAATACCCGACGCCAGGTAACTTGTTTCAAGGCTTTGTCGCTACCCCGGTTCTGGTATTGGTAATTGTCCAACAAGGCTGCAATCATGTTATTGGCGCTGGTAATGGCGTGGAAATCGCCGGTGAAGTGCAGGTTGATGTCTTCCATTGGCAAAACCTGGGCGTAACCTCCGCCACAAGCGCCCCCTTTCATGCCAAAACAAGGCCCCAGCGAGGGTTCACGCAGGGCCAGAATGGCGTTTTTGCCCAGTTTGTGCAAACCTTGGGCAAGGGCGATGCCGACGGTGGTTTTGCCAATTCCCGCCTTGGTCGGAGTAATCGCAGTCACCAGAATAAGTTTGCTTTGGGCTACTTTGGCTTCGTCAATATTCTCATAAGGGATTTTGGCCTTGAAGCGGCCATAGGGAATAACTTGTTCTTCATTGATCCCTAATTTGGAGGCCAATTGGGCAATCGGGCGCAGGGTGGCAGATTGGGCGATTTCGATGTCGGTTTTCATAGGCGAGTAGGGCTTGCAATTTGGTTTGTTTGCAAGGTTAAAAAAAAGGCAGGAATTTGAGATGGGAAAAGAGTTATTTCAAGGATTAGAATGATTTTGGTCAACAAAAACCGAGGATAAAATTTTTCAACTTTTGGTTAAAGTAACTTAGGGACAACATCATCATTCAACCTTCTCCACCCGAATGATCCTTGCCGGACAATGCTTTGCTGCCAGCACATTCTCCACCCATTCCTCCTCATCCACCAGCACCAGATACATGCCCTTTTTTTCTTTGGCCCCAATCAAAGTGCATTTGCCATCCTTGCGCGAAATGCGCCAGCGCTGAGGGGCAGCTTCCACGCAGGCATTGCAGCCAATGCACTTGGCTCTTTGTTGAAAAATGCGGATCATTCTGCGTCAACAATTTTATACAATTTATCCGACGGGCGAATTTTTTCTAGCAAAATGAAGGTACAGTTTTCGCCGCGTTTGACCTGTTCTGCTTTCAGTCCATTGACTCTAAGTTCCTGAATCTTTTGCTGGATCACCCCAGTAGTTGGTCCAGTGACGAGGATTTCGTCGCCCACTTTCAGGGTTTGTGCTTCCAGGTTAAACTCAGCCACTTTGGCTTCATCAAAATACTTTACCCCTTTGCCGAGGTAAATTTTACGTTTGCTGGATTTAGAGCCATATTCGTTGTTCCACTCGCCCATGGTGCGGCCCAGGTAATAACCCTCCCAAAACCCACGATTGTACACCGTTGCCAGGCGGGTTTTCCATTCCTCAAAGCAGGATGGAGAGTAAGTGCTGGCCTCCAGCGCATCCAGGGCCTCCCGGTAACATTTGGTGGTGGTGTACACATAATCGGCACTGCGCCCTCGCCCTTCAATCTTGAGTACAGATACTCCGGCTTCAGCAACTTTGTCCAAAAAATCGATGGTACACAAGTCTTTGGCCGACATGATGTATTCATTGTCGACCTCAAATTCTGTTCCACTCTCCTTGTCGGTCACGATGTAAGAACGGCGGCAATTCTGAATGCATGCCCCTCGATTGGCAGATGAAAAATTGCTGTGCAAACTCATATAACACTTCCCGGACACCGCCATACACAAGGCCCCATGCCCAAACACCTCAATACGCACCAGTTGGCCCGATGGCCCAGTGATGTTTTGACGGGCAATCTCCCGGGTAAGTGCAGCAACCTGCATCAAGGTCAGTTCACGCGAAAGCACCATCACATCGGCATAGGCCGCATAAAATTCAATGGTATCGATGTTGGTGATGTTGGATTGGGTAGAAATGTGGACGGGCATTCCGGTTTTTCGGGCATAATTCATCACCGCAATGTCGAAGGCAATCAGTGCACTGATTCCGTTTTCGCGGGCTGCATCCACAATTTTTTTCATCAAAGCCAGGTCGTGATCGTAAATGATCGTGTTCAGGGTGAGGTAAGTTTTTACCCCTTGGTCCTGGCAGCGTTTGGCAATCTCTGGCAGGTCTTCCACCAAAAAATTGTTCGAGGAGCGCGTCCGCATGTTGAGTTGTTCCACCCCAAAATACACCGAGTTCGCTCCGGCCTGCATCGCAGCCATGAGCGCTTCAAAAGAACCGGCGGGTGCCAGTAATTCCATCTTTTTTTGTTTTAGCCTTCGGGTGGCTAAGGGAAATGTGCGGCAAAGTTAAGGAAAATCCGATGATTTTGTGTCCCCGTTTTATAATAGTCGCTTTTACAATTATCAAAGTTTTCTAACTTAGCCCCATCGATATCCATAAACCGTATCGCGGCAAACCATGAAAACCTTTTTGTACACCCTCCTATTCACGATCTGCGTAACTGGCCTGATCGCCCAACATGACCATGCCCACCACTACCCTATCCAAGCCATCCCCTTTCACCAGGTTAAGCTTCAAGACAAACTTTGGGCACCCCGTCTGGAAGTCGTTCGTAACTCCACAATTCCACACGTTTTTAGAAAAAACCAGGAAACTGGACGGGTAAAAAATTTCGAAATGGCTGCCTCCAGCAGCCCAGATCGGGTTTGTTCAGTGTTTCCATTCGACGATACGGATTTGTACAAATTGATCGAAGGCGTTGCTTATGCTTTACAAACCAAAACCGATCCCAAACTGCAAGCCAAAGTGGACAGCTTGATCGCCATTATTGGTGCTGCCCAAGAACCAGATGGTTATCTCTACACCTTTCGGACCATTGTGGAACGCCGCAATAATCCCAATTTGGTGGCCAATGTGGATGCTCGCGGAGCCAACCTGAGCTGGTTGAGCGGTCCCCGTTGGGCCAAAGAGGACGACCTTAGCCACGAGTTGTACAATGCGGGGCACTTGTATGAGGCAGCGGTGGCCTGGTACGAAGCCACCGGAAAAAGAAACCTGCTGGACATAGCCCTCAAAAATGCGAATCTGGTCGACCAGGCCTTCGGTCCAGGCAAGTTGCAAAAGGCTCCTGGGCATCAGGAAATAGAATTGGGTTTGGTCAAATTGTACCAAACAACTGGGGAAAAACGCTGGTTGGATTTAGCCAAATTTTTCATCGATGTGCGTGGATATGGTGAACCATACAGTCAAAACCACCTCAAAGTTAAAGATCAACGTGACGCTCAAGGCCACGCCGTTCGCCTGGCTTACATGTATGCTGCTGTCACCGATATCAGCGCTCTGACTGGTACCGATGAATACAGCACAGCACTAAAAGCAGTGTGGGAGGACATTGTAAACAAACAAATTTACATTACTGGTGGCGTAGGAGCTACGGGTAGCAACGAAGGTTTTGGTGGAGCCTACGACCTGCCCAATTACAGCGCTTATTGTGAAACCTGTTCCTCGATTGCTTTTGTCAACTGGAGCCATAAACTCTTTCAACTCACTGGCGACGCCCGCTATCTGGACGTAGTAGAGCTGACCTTATACAATGCGCTGAATGCCGGTATGTCCTTGTCGGGCGACCATTTCTTTTACCCCAACCCGCTGGAAAGCCGCAAAAATGTGGCGCGTACCGAGTGGTTCAGCTGTGCCTGCTGCCCCCCCAACCTAGTTCGTTTTTTCAGCTCACTTGCTGGGTTGTTTTATGCTCAGAAAGGGAACGACCTTTACCTCAATCTTTTTGCAGCTAGCCAGACCAGTTTTGAAACTACCAAGGGCAAGAAAAAAATCGTGGTAGACCTTCAGCAAGAAAGTGACTATCCCAACAACGGGTTGATCAAAGTGCACGTCAATCCTGCACAAACCAATACTTTCAGCCTAAAAATCCGCATTCCCGGATGGGCTCGTGGCGAAGCCATCCCCTTGGGTTTGTACAATTTTGTAGATGCAAAACCCCAGGCCATAACCTTCAAGGTGAATGGCAAGGTCTTCCCTGCCAGTGTCAAGGGTGGCTACGCCGCGATTACCCGTAGTTGGAAAAAAGGTGATGTGCTTGAATTTGAACTACCCATGGATGTGCAACGCGTCGCAGCTCACCCGCTCGTGAAGGCGGATGAAAAACGATATGCCCTGAAAAGTGGCCCCTTTGTGTATTGCATCGAAGGCAGCGACCAGGCCGATGATCGGGTATTGAATATGCTCGTGAGCAAGGATGCCAAGATCAGCCGCCAGTTTGAACCCAATCTCCTTGGTGGTCAGGCTACCTTGCAATTTGAAGGGCAATTGGTGACCAAAAAACTAAGCGAAACCAGCGCTGAACTGAAACCCATGTCCCTCAAGGCCATTCCCTATTATGCCTGGGCCAACCGGGGCCGGGACAACATGTTGGTTTGGTTGCCTTACGAGGTCAGTGTGGCCAAGGCCATTGCCCAACCTACCTTGGCGAACAAGAGCAAATTGACTGCCTCACCCGAGCTGAAAGGTGCATTGACCGCTGCGAGCGACCAATCCGCACCCAAAACTTCGGGCGATGGCGAAAGTACCTATGTGCATTGGTGGCCACATTTTGGTACCCAGGAGTGGCTGCAGTATACCTTCCCTGAGGCCCAACAGGTCAGCAAGGTTCGGGTCTATTGGTTCGACGATGGGGCTACGGGCGGCGGGTGCCGGGTGCCCCAATCCTGGCGGGTGCTGTACCTCGACAATGGGGAATGGAAACCGGTAACCACCAGCCAGGCTTATACCACCAACAAAGACGCCTGGAATGAGGTAAAATTTGATGCGGTAAAAACGACGGCAATTAAAATAGAGTTGCAGTTGAAGGAAAGGGTATCGGCTGGAGTGCATGAATGGGAAGTGGAATGATTAAAGATTTGAGGTTTATTGATCATTTGGAAATGATATAAGCTATTTTGAGTTACGAGTTAAGAGTACATGAGTTTTTTGAAGTAAAGGGCGAATAAATGAAGAAGGAGTTTAGAAGTGGGCTGCCGCAGCGGCTTAGACGTAGCCTTTGTACAAGTTGCTGCGGTAGCCCACTTCTAAACTCGTAAGTCATGTATTCGGAACTCGTAACTCAAAAAAAATCATCAATTTGCTGATAACCAAACTATTACAAGCACATTAAATCACCCAATTTCCACCACCCTTCGCACCTTCTCTTCTTGCAAAAACAGCGGCAAACTCCGCAAAATTGACTCCTTCAAAGCCCCCAAAATCCTCCGTTTGCTAAAATGTGGATGGGTCAATAAACTGATTTCCCGCACCGGAGCAGGTGCCTGGAAAAAACGAACATATTGCATCTGATCCTCATCCAGATCCAGGACTGCCAATTGGGGCAAGATGGTGATGCCCGAATGATTCTCCACCAGTCGGCGCAAGGTTTCGAGGCTACCAGCTTCGTAAGCGATATTGCTCCAGCCACTTTGCGCCTTTTGTAAAGCACAAAGGTTCACCACCTGATTGCGCAGGCAGTGCCCTTCTTCCAATAGCACCAAACGATTGGGGTCGATGTCATCGGTGATCAAATACCGTTTTTCCAAAATCGAAGCTTCTTTGGGTGCATAGGCCACGAACTCTTCATAAAACAGACAGTCTTTGACAAACATATCCTCATCAGTAGGTGTAGCCAGAAGTAACGCGTCCAGCTGTTCCCGTTTGAGTAAGGCCAACAGGTTTTCAGTGGTTCTTTCGTGTACGTGTAATTTGATATCGGGATACCGATCCGAAAAATCTTTTAAAAACAGGGGCAAAAGATAAGGGGCCAGGGTGGGAATAATGCCCAAGCGAAACTCTCCGCTCAAGGTTTCACAGTGATCACTCACCAGTAAGCGCAAGGCCTCCGCTTCGCGCAGCACCCGGCGGGCCTGTTGAATGAAAGGAATGCCCAATTCGGTCGGCAGGATGGGTTGCCGGCTGCGGTCGAAGAGCTTTACTCCCAACTCGTCTTCCAGTTTTTGTAAAGCTGCGCTCAAGGAGGGCTGCGCCACATGACACTCTTCAGCGGCGGTTGAAAAACGGCGGTGGTTGTCCAGGGCTACGACGTATTCTAGTTGTTGAAGTGTCACTTATTGATAGCTTTTACCTATGCAAATATAAAAACTATTACTATTTTAAATGAAATTAAACCCAGATTTTTGTAAAAACCAAATGGTTGAATACAATTAATTGACAGAATTGAACGCAGAGATTTTGGATCAATAATATTTGCTTGTGCGTGTGTCCAAATTCCAGCTCCAATATTCGAAAAAAATACAACCGATTTCATTTTAATAAATAAAAACGCGGGGCATTATTTGGGTTTACAGCAAAAATCCACTGATTTATTGACTTTCCCCCTGGAAATGCTGCAAAATATTTCATACAATCGATTTCGTAAATCAAAATCCTTTTGCGACATTTACCCCAGGATTCCGCACATGTCAAAATGTTTTTTTCAAGCGAAAATGATTTGACATGAGCTCAGTTTTTTCATCACCAGCATACCTACATCGACATGTGTATCCAAAACCTGCTTCGAATAATTTTGATGCTTGGATTACCTGGTTCAACCATCGTAAACGCACAAATAGCAGGCGGGGCTCGGTATGTAAGTGAAACGGCAATCCAGGATGGTTTTGCGCTGTTTGCCAAGGGCCAAGTGGCCACGATTGTAGCCAGCAAACAAGATTATGCAGGAGTGGACCGGGCCATCCACAATTTGCAGACAGATTTATCAAAAGTAACCCAGGCGAATGCCGATATCGTTTATGACCAAATTCCCAAGGGTAAAAAATCCATCGTGCTCATTGGCACGCTGGGCAAACACCCTTTAATCGATCAATTGGTCAAAAGCAAAAAACTCAATAGCTCCGACTTGCCCGGCAAGTGGGAAACCTTTTCTATTCAAACTATAAACAAACCTTTTTCCAACATCGATAAGGTACTGGTAATCGTAGGCAGTGACAAACGTGGTACGATTTTCGGTGCCTACGATGTATCCGCTCAGATTGGCGTCTCTCCCTGGAATTGGTGGGCTGATGTGCCTGTCCAAACCAAATCGGCACTTTACATCAAGCCTGGTGTTTACTCCCAGGGCGAACCCAAGGTCAAATATCGTGGGATTTTCATCAACGATGAGGCACCCGCGCTTTCTGGTTGGACCAAGGAAAAGTTTGGCGGTTTCAACCACCAGTTTTACGAAAAAGTATTCGAACTCATCCTGCGCCTGAAGGGCAACTTCCTCTGGCCAGCCATGTGGGGCAATGCCTTTTACGACGACGATCCCTTAAATGCCCCCTTGGCTGATGAATATGGGGTGGTCATCAGCACTTCTCACCACGAGCCGCTCATGCGCGCGCACGACGAATGGCGTCGCCACGGAAAAGGGCAATGGAACTACACGAACAATGATTCTACTTTGCGCGAATTCTGGCGAGCAGGCATCAAACGAATGGGGAATAATGAAAGTGTGGTCACCCTGGCCATGCGTGGCGATGGCGACGCGCCGATGACCCAGGGCACTGCCATTGAACTACTCGAACGCATTGTGAAGGATCAGCGCCAAATCATCGCGGAAACAACCGGGAAACCCATCGAACAAACGCCCCAAGTCTGGGCCCTATACAAAGAAGTTCAAGATTATTACGACAAAGGCATGCGGGTGCCCGACGATGTGACCCTCTTACTTTGTGATGACAACTGGGGCAATATCCGCAAACTGCCCAAACTTGATGCCAAACCCCGGGCTGGTGGTTACGGCATTTATTACCATTTCGACTATGTGGGTGGGCCACGCAATTACAAATGGCTCAATACCAATCCGCTGCCTCGCATTCATGAGCAGATGAGTTTGGCTTACACTTACGGTGCCCGCCAAATCTGGGTGGTCAACGTGGGCGACATCAAACCCATGGAATTCCCCATTTCCTTTTTTTTGGACCTGGCCTGGGATCCTACGCGGATTAAGTCCGATCAAATTGATCAATACAGTGAACAATGGGCTGCCCAACAATTTGGCCCAACTTACGCCAAAGACATTGCCGGACTTCTGGCCAAATACGCCAAATACAATTCCCGGCGCAAACCTGAATTGTTGAGTCCGGATACCTATAGTTTATTGCACTACCGCGAAGCTGAAACGGTGGTCAAAGATTACAATGCTCTTTTGGCCCTGGCTGAAAAAATCAATACCAGTCTGCCTCCATCATACCACGATGCTTTTTTCCAATTGGTGCTGCATCCGATTAAGGCTTGCGCCAATTTGAATGAGTTGTATTACACTGTAGCACTCAATCGCCTGTATGCCAAACAAGGGCGTAGTGCGACCCATAAAATGGCCGAAAAAGCCCGGGCATTGTACCAGCGCGATAGCGAAATCAGCGACTATTACAACAAAACCCTGGCCAATGGTAAATGGAACCACATGATGGACCAAACCCATATCGGTTATACTTATTGGCAGCAACCAGCTCAGAATAAAATTCCTGATTTGAGTAGTTACGAAGCACCCATAGCAGCTAAAATGGGAGTTGCAGTAGAGGGAAATGCACTGGTGCGCACGGATGCTTCAGATCCACTGGTTTTGCCTGGCTTTTATGCTCAAACACCAGAAATTGGGCACTACCTGGATGTTTTTAACCAGGGGATAACTCCTTTTACTTACCAAATCACATCCACAACCAATTGCCTGCAAATTGAGCCCCAACAAGGAAAAATTGAAAACGAACAACGGATTGAAATTCGGGTAGACTGGAGCAAAGCTCCACCTGGTTTCTCCCGCTTTCCGCTCCTCATCAAAGCATCTACAGGTCAGGAGATCAGCGTATATGTCGATGTGCAAAATATCATCAGTCCTGAACTCAATAATTTTAAAGGTTTCGTTGAAACCGATGGATATGTATCAATGCTCGCGGAGCATTTTTCCCGCTCTCTTGAAAGTCCAGAAGTAAAATGGCAGCAATTGCCCGACATTGGCCTCCAGGCAGGAGGTATGACCAGTAGTCCGGCTACGGCAAGCATCAAAACGCCCGGACCGGGAAGTCCTTGTCTGGAATACTCTTTTTACAGTGGTAAAATTGGTGAAACCAGGGTCAATGCCCTTTTCTCTCCTACCCTAGAATTCAACGAATCCAGTGGTCTGCGTTACGGCATTTCTATCGATGACGGACCAATTCAAACTGTAAATTTGCACCAGGATAAATCAAACCAAGCTTGGGAACGCAGTGTTGCCAATAACGTTCGCAGTCTATTCTCTACACATGTGTTAACTCAGGCAGGAGCACATACTTTGAAATACTGGGTAATTGATCCGGGGATTGTTTTACAAAAAATCGTCATCGATTTGGGCGGGGTAAAAAATGCTTATCTTGGCCCCCCGGAAAGCCCACGTAAAGAATTGTTAATCAGTCCAAATTCTAAAAAATGATTCAAACCATGCGTTGGTTTGGGCCAAAAGATCCGGTAAGCCTTGCCCACATCCGTCAGGCGGGCTGTACAGGGGTGGTCACAGCCTTGCATCAAATTCCTGTAGGTGAAATCTGGTCACCAGAAGCCATCGCCGAACGAATTGCTATCATCGAAAAAGCAGGAGGTCTGCATTGGTCGGTAGTAGAGAGTTTGCCCGTTCACGAGGCCATCAAAAAGGGCTTGCCCAGTCGCGAGCAATACATCGCCAATTATCAAACTTCGTTGCGCAATCTGGCCGCCGCTGGCATCAAAACGGTGTGCTACAATTTTATGCCTGTACTAGACTGGTCACGCACCGATCTGGTGTATGAATTGCCCAATGGTGCCAAAACCTTGCGCTTTGTTTGGCAGGATTTTGCGGTGTTTGATTTGTGCATTTTGAAGCGCCCGGGAGCTGATCAGGATTACACACCCGAGGTGCAAAAAGCTGCGGTCGCCCAGTTTTCCAGCATGAGTCACCGAGAAAAAGACAAGTTACAAAAGACGGTATTGTTGGGATTGCCGGGTTCAGAGGAAGCGTTTACACTGGATACATTTCAGGGTTTATTGGACAATTATGCCCAGATTGGTGACGCGGAATTACGGCAAAATTTGTATTTCTTCATCCAAGAGGTTGCGCCAGTAGCCACTGAATGTGGCATCAACCTGTGTATCCACCCCGATGATCCGCCCCGGCCACTGCTGGGTTTGCCCCGGGTGGTCAGCACTGCCGCCGACCTGCAACAATTGCTGGAGGCATGTCCGGTTCGCGCCAATGGGATTACTTTTTGCACGGGTTCTTTGGGGGTTCGCGCCGACAATGACCTGCCCAGCATGTTTTCCCGTTTTGCCGACCGCATTCATTTTATTCACTTGCGGGCTACCAAACGAGAAGATAATCCTCTGAATTTTCACGAAGCCGATCACCTTACGGGGGATGTGGACATGTATGCCGTGGTCAAAGCGATTGTACTGGAAGAAAGGCGCCGTGCTGCTGCTGGTTACAAAGATGCCCAGATCCCTTTCCGCCCCGATCACGGCCACCAGATGCTGGATGATTTGGGTAAAAAAACCTATCCAGGTTATTCGGCCATTGGCAGATTGAAAGGTTTGGCAGAAATTCGGGGTTTGGAATTGGGCATTCGAAATTCGGTGGATTGCTAAACTGTCACGAACAAACAAACAAAAACATGAGATACAAAATTTGCCTTTTCCTACTCTTACTGGCCAGCATGGTAGCCAAAGCCGATGATGGCTACCGCCTTTGGTTGAAGTACGACCTGCTCAAAAACACCTCGGTTCGCGCTCAATACCTAGCCTACGCCCAATACATCGCCTACAATTCTTCAGACCCCGTTGCCCAAACCGCAGTCCGGGAATTACAGACAGGTTTGCAAGGCCTGTTGGGCAAAACCATCCGACTACAAAACACCGGCAGTGCTGCGCCAGGGGGCATCGCGCTAAACCTAAATTCAACGCCTATTGCCAACTTGGGCACTGAAGGCTATAACTTGGCCATCCAAAATGGCCACATCAACATCAGTGCCAATACCCCTTCCGGGCTCTTGTACGGCGCTTTCGCCCTGCTCCGCAAAGTACAAACCGCTACTCCGGCAACCCAAATCCAAGGAAGCAGCACCCCTAAGGTGCAATTGCGCATGCTGAACAACTGGGACAACACCAATGGTACCATCGAGCGCGGTTATGCCGGTGCATCCCTCTGGAAATGGTATGAGTTACCGGAAAACATCGATCCTCGTTACCGCGATTACGCCCGGGCCAACGCCTCCATTGGCATCAATGCCGTGGTACTCAACAATGTCAATGCCAGTGCCCGTTTTATGACCCGCGAGTATTTGCTCAAGGTCAAAGCATTGGCCGATGTGTTTAAACCCTATGGAATTAAAGTATTTCTTTCGGTCAATTTTGCTGCACCGCGTATCTTAGGCAAGTTGAAAAATTCCGACCCGCTCGAACCAGCAGTGCGGCAGTGGTGGGTGGAAAAGGCCAAAGAAATCTACGGCATTATCCCTGATTTTGGTGGTTTTTTGGTAAAAGCCAACTCCGAAGGAGAACCTGGCCCTCAAGACTTTGGTCGCACTCATGCCGATGGCGCCAATATGTTGGCAGAAGCCGTAGCCCCCTTTAAAGGCATCGTCATCTGGCGGGCATTTGTGTACAAAGCCGACCCTAAAGGAGATCGTTTCAAGGCCGCCTATGAAGAATTCAAGCCCTTTGACGGCAATTTTTTGCCCAATGTGGTGGTGCAGGTGAAAAATGGCCCGATTGATTTTCAACCCCGTGAGCCCTTCTCACCCCTCTTCGGAGCCATGCCCAAAACCCCACTGGCCATGGAGTTCCAAATTACTCAGGAATATCTCGGTTTTTCTACCAACCTGGTTTACCTCGCCCCCTTGTTCAAAGAATGCCTGGATGCCGATACCTACGCCAAAGGGCCCGGATCAAGTGTAGCCAAAGTCATTGATGGCAGTTTGCATCAATACCCCATCAGCGTCATGGCCGGAGTGGCGAATACAGGTTCGGATCGGAATTGGTGTGGGCATTTGATGTCGCAGGCCAACTGGTACGCCTTTGGTCGCCTGGCCTGGGATCACCAATTGAGTAGTGCCAGCATTGCTGAGGAGTGGATCAAGATGAGTTTGTCCCAGGACGCCACTGCCTTGACCACCATTCGCAACATCATGGAGCGTTCCCGGGAGGTGTATGTCGATTTCACCACTCCCCTGGGCTTGCACCACATTATGGGGCAAGGCATCCACTATGGGCCTGAGCCCTGGTTGGAGCGCAGCGCCCGCCCGGATTGGACATCGATTTATTACCATCGGGCTGATTCGATTGGATTGGGTTTTGATCGGGGGGTGAATGGCAGCAATGCCCTGGGTTTGTACCACCCCGATGCAGCCAAAGCCTGGAGCCAGGTGGATAATTGCCCTCTGCCTTACTTGTTGTGGTACCACCATGTACCCTGGGCCAAAAAACTCAGCACCGGGCGCAGTCTCTGGGATGAGTTGTGCACCCGTTATTACACCGGGGCCGAAGCAGTGGCCACCATACAAAAAGAATGGGCCGGCCTGAAGGGAAAAATGGACGCTGAAATCCATGCTGATGTATCTGGCAGGTTGGCCGCACAATACCGTGAAGCCTTGTGGTGGCGCGATGCTTGTGTTTTGTATTTTCAGACCTATTCCCAAATGCCGATTCCCGCGCCCTTTACCCCACCAACTCGAACCCTGGAAGAGATCAAGTTATTGGTGCAGATTTACCAGTATCGATAATTTGTGAAAATTTAGCACCCCACCTTCGGTGGAGTGTGTTTTTATACAGCAACAAATGACACAAATTGTAAAAATTCGTGTCATTTGTTGCTAAAAATTTATTTATCGCATCGCCGAAGGCGAAGTATTAAACTTTCACGATAATTCACAACTGATCCCCCACCCAATACAAAAACGCATCTGGTCCAAATGAAGAATTCCCCCAATAATGCCCCAAACGAACAATCACTAAATTTTTGGTAGGGTGCACAAATACAAATTGATTGAGCACACCCGCAGCGTAATAAGCCGGAGAACGGTATGCTACCCGATAAAACCGCCCCCGCCCGTCGCGGCCAGGACGAGCATTTACTACGCTGGGGTACGGGGTTGATTGGCTGAATGTATAGGCTTCGGTAGAATCCCGAAAAGTGCGCGTAGATGGACGGCTCCACCACTGGTTTTTATAGCCGTTGTATTGTTCCATGAGTTTTGGATCGGTGCACGCCCTTACCCAATCTGTAGAAACAATTTGCTGACCATTCCATTGTCCCTGGCACAAGTACAAGCGGCCTAATTTTGCAAAATCCCGGGTGGTGGCATTGATGCAGCAAAAGGCCCGAACAGTTTTGCGGGCGTCGATATTCCAACTCGCGTTGCTTTCCATTTGTAAGGGCGTCCAGATTTTTGTTTGCAAATAATCCTGGAGCTTCTGCTGGGTTGCCCTTTCTACAATCAGGCCCAACAATTGGGTATTCAGGTTTTTGTATTCTTTTTCACCTGGTGTTTTTTCCGTTTTGGATTTCAGGGCAACTTTGGTCACGTTGTGGCCAAAACTCAATTTGATCACATTGCTGAAGGGGCTATTGGAAGTTTCCAGGCTTTTGATGCCACTGCGCATATCCAGCAAGTGTTGGATGGTGACTTTTTCCAGATTGGGATCGCGTTTTTTTAGCTCGGGTAAATAAGTCGTGATGGGATCATCTAGGCTTTTGATTTTTCCCTCATCCAGGGCAATGCCAACTAGTGTAGCAACAAAAGCTTTTGCTACTGAAAAAGAGGGCAGTTGGGTTTCCGGTTTGATGTTGCCAAAATAATTCTCGTACAAAATGGAATCGTTCCGAATGATCAAAAAAGAATAGGTATGGGTTGGTGCCAGAATGGAGTCCAGAGTGCGCTTCAACCGGGTTTTGTTTGCCCCTGTTTCAACGAAACGAAACGGTTCCCTACTCTTTTGCAGGGGTACCGAGCGGAGGGAAGACAAGGATTCCAACTTAAGGTGACGGTATTTATAGGCCCTCAAAAGATAACAGGAGGGCAATGTTCCACAACACATCAACAGCAGCAATAGCCAATAACAGAGACGCATAGGTTTTCCAAAGTTTTAATATTTGGTTCCAGCCGTCGAATCATCCTGCGGCCGGAAACTGTGCAGCAAATCCCGGCAAGCTTTGATCAGCAACAAAGTATCAATTCCAATGGCCACCATATTGGCGCCCGCAGCAATGTACTCATCGGCGGTAGGTTTGTCCAGTGCCATTACACCCGCAATTTTTCCAGCCTCGCGGATGCGCCGCAAGGCATCAAGAACGGTACTTTTTACGTCGGGATGATTGGAATTGCCCAAATGCCCCATGGAGGCTGCCAAATCCGCCGGGCCGATGAACACCCCATCCAGGCCTTCTATTGCCAGAATCGCATCCAGGTTTTGAATACCGGGCACGTTTTCTACCTGCACAATCATACAAATTTCCGGGCCTGCAGTATAGAGGTAATCCTCATTTTGGGCCCAATGCGCCGCCCTGGCCATGGCAGTACCGATTCCCCGGATGCCTCGGGGAGGATATTGGGTTGCTTGCACCATGAGTTCGGCTTCTTCTGCCGAATCAACCATGGGTACGAGGATATTTTGCACTCCCAGATCGAGAATTTGTTTGATGATGATGGGATCACTTTTGGGAATCCGCACAAAAATCGGCACCTCGTAGCGTGAAGAGGCTTGCAACTGAATCAGGATGCTTTGCAAGTCGAAGGGTGCATGTTCTCCGTCGACCAACACCCAGTCATAACCTGCGCTGGACAATATTTCGACTACTGAACTGTCGACCAGGCCATTCCATAAACCAAGCTGAGGTTTGTCATTGTTGGCAGCAGCGGAGCTTTTAAAGGTATTCTTCTTTACTTCCATGGTGTCTGTTGATGAGTCTACAAAAATAGTAGAATCGCCCAGACTATCGTAAAAAAAAAAGGAGCAGAAAACTGCCCCCTCAATCAAAAATGTTCAGAGATTATACATGTACTACTTTGATCCTTTGGGTTAAAAAATGGAATAGGAAGTGCTCCTTCCCCTTCGAAGGAAATAAAAACTTACTGACCGACCTTTCAGTCTAGTATATGAGAAATCCCGTCCCTAAATTATTTGGCGTTTTCGCAGAGGAACTTATCTGCAAGAACCCCGTCCGAATAATGCTTTGAGGAGCCGTACTTCCCAGCCCCCGTATGTTCCTGCACAATGGTGATGCTATACAGGATACAATTTCCGTCATTCTTTTTGGCAACTACAGCTGCCTGCTGGGTCCTGGCAATGATGTTCCCGGTAACGCTGTGGTAGAGCGTAGTCCAATCCCGGGTAAGCAAATTGATTTTTACAACACTTTCCTTCCATCCCATTTCTGCGATTACCTTTTTGAACTCTGCTTCCAAGGCTGGATTCACCGTTACTGCGGCTGGCATTTTGGTGTTTTTCATTTTTTCGACCTCGTTTTTATTGAACTTGGCCAACATTTCAGCCTCGGTACCCAGGCGTGCTAAAGCTGCTTTGACCGCTTGGGAGGCGAAAGCTGGGGCTGGTAGATTTGGAAAAATTTTCACGACGGCGCTCCAATAAACGTCCATTCCAATCAATTCCCGATGGGTAGTCAAACCCGCTTTAGAGGTATTTTCGTTGATGCTTTTTTCATATTCTGCAACTTTTCCCGCCACATAATTGGCTTTTTGGGTAGCAATAGCTTCCTTACTTTTGATCACAGACTGGTCTGGATTAGACGCCAAAAACTGGTTTACTTTGCTAGTGAATGCCTGGAGTTTCTCTTGGTGTGCGGATACGCCCTGTTCATAAGTAAGGTTCGTGGAATAAGAAGTTTGGTCGCTTCCAAACAAATCAGACAGGAAGCCAATGGTGTTCGCAGCTATGTCCCGAGTCGTTTCTTTCTGAGCGCTGGCTCCTTGCTGCTCTGCTTTGTATTTGTCCAATTCAGCCTCAAGCGCTTTGGTGTCATAATTGGGGTCACGCATTTTGATGTTGCGCAAATTGGTTTCCGCGCTGGATATATTGCTGTAGTACAAATGGTATTGCTGCGCGGCCGATGCTGCCTTGAGTTTATCAATGGCTTTCCAGAAACTGGCGATGAAACTTTTCGCCGGACTACTTTCTGCTGAGGCATCCAGAGGCGTAGGCGAATTGGTTCCTGTTGAAGGGGGAGCAGGGTTGTTATTGGAAGAAGTTGGCCTACTGGAATTAGGATTATTGGGGGCGGGGTCTCTTTTCACGGGAACACTCTTCCCCAAATCCTTAGCCGCTTTGAGGGGATCAATTTGGGCTATGCCTGGTACATTTACATAAATTAAAATTACCCAAACAAAAAGGTAATGAGGTCTTTTGTGCATACAATCAGTTTTTGAGAAGATTAGGCCAATAATTGGCAGGCCTTCAAGCCATTCGATACACAATGATAGTATGCACAATTAATTTACTAGTCCTAAAAAGGATCAACGATAGCTTTGATTGAGTATTCGCAAGTGAGGTTTTATTCTCCCAATTGTGTCGAATTCAAACGATTGAGTAATTCCAACAATTGGGTCTTTTTGCGTTGCGCAACGGGAAGCAAGACGCCATCGCTCATTTCTACTTCTCCGGCAAAGCGGTTGTAGTAGCGCCGCAGGTGATCCAGATTGATCAGATGCGATTTGTGGATGCGTTCAAACTGATAGGGGCCCAACAACAGTTCCAGTTCTTTTAAGGTTTTGGCTACCAATAACTTACTTTTGTCTTCAAAAAAAACAGTGGTATAATTTCCATCAGAAGCGCAGCGGACAATGTTTTTGACAAAATACAAATGAATGCCCTCTGCAGTGGCCAAGGATACCCGTGGGCTCAATTGCGGTGCCGCCAAGTGACTGAGGTAGCTACGAATTTGTTCCTGGATATCGGTTTGTTGCTGGCGGAGGGCTTTGTGTACAGCAGCCTTGAGTTCTTCGGCATCAATGGGTTTGAGTAAATAATCCAGAGGGGTAAACTTGATGGCGCGCAGTGCATATTCGCTATAGGCAGTCGTAAAAATAGTTTTAAAGCGATCGGTTTCTACATTTTGCAAGACATCAAAACCTGTACCATCCGCCATTTGAATGTCCAAAAACAACAAATCAAAATGAGGAGTGGCTTGAATGATTCGAATTCCTTCCAGAACCGATTCTGCTTCGGCCACCACCCTGATTTCCGGGCAATGCAGGCGAATCTCCAACTCCAGAGATGCTCGTGCAGCGGGTTCGTCATCGATGATAATGGCTCTGATCATAACTTTTTTTTGTGTTGAAAAGGAATCATTAGGACAACTTCAGTGCCCAAAGGCTGGCCCAGCTCGTCTACCAAATCGAGGATTTGAATCGGCGTTTTTTCCGATTGCCCCAATAGTTTTAGCCGGTCCGTGGTGATTTGTGTAGCCAGGGGTTTGTGCATGTCCCGGAGTTTGTGCTGCCCGGAAGCTGCGCGCCCTACTCCATCGTCTTTTACCTGCACCACCAGGTTTTGGTCTTGCACGGAAAATTCAATCGTAATCTTGCCTTTGCCTTTTTTGGGTACCACTCCGTGGATAACTGCATTTTCCACAAAGGGTTGAATCAGCATGGAGGGGATCAAAATTTCAGCAGCATTGAGGGTTGGAGTAAGCAGCATATCGAGCTCAATTTTCTCCGGGTAGCGAATTTGGGAAAGCTGTACATAAATGCGCAGTAAATCCATTTCCTGTTCCAAAGGAATCAAGCTATCCGAATAGTCCAGATTCAGGCGCAGGAGTCGCGCAAATTTGCCAATAAAAGCATTGGCTTCCACTACCTTATCCTGTCCGTAATATCCTTTGATGGTGTTGAGGGCATTAAAAATAAAGTGGGGGTTCATTTGCAAGCGCAGGGCCAACATCCGCAAATCAGAGATGCGTTTTTGCAACTCCGAGTTTTCGCGGCTGCTTTTCATCAGCAAGTTTTCAATCTCGTATTTGCGCCGCAGTTTTTGCTCCCGGGCTCTCACATACAAAATGATGGACAAAATAAACAAAGCGGTTAACAGAACGTAAAACCAGGTTTCACGCCAAAAGGGAGGTTTGATCCACAAACGCAGCTGGGTACTATGCACGCTGGCGATCCCTGACCCATTCAGGGCCATAACTTCAAAGGTGTAGTACCCTGGTTGAAGGTTGACATATTCCACCGCTTCGACGGCTGTTTCGTACCACTTTTCATCCAGTCCCGCCAAACGATAGCGGTAGCGAATATTTTGGGACTCCCGATAAGAAAGTCCTTCGTATTCAATGCTTAAAGGTCCCCTTGAGTAATGCAGAGGAATGGCTCTTTTTTGAGAAATGGCTTGGGCAACATTATTGATCCGTAAAGATTTGAGCAGCACCACCGGTGGTGGCGATGGCGAGGCTAAAACCACCCGAGGCACTTTCAACAAACCATCATCTTTGCCTATGTAAATGTAATTTTTACTGACTTCGATGGCATTGATTTTTTCCGACCCCAGCCCCAATATTCCCCAATAATCGATCAATTTTAGTTTTCCAGGTTTGCCAAGGACCCGAAACAAACCTCCCGCGGTGCCTATCCAGATTTCGTTGTGCTGATCCCTGCATAAATCCCAACAAATGACTCCACCTCGTTTGTTGGCAATGGCGATACTGTCAATCAATCGACCGTGTTTAATGACGAACAACCCCTTTGATTCTGTCAATACCCAAAGAATTTGGTTCTTATCATCAAAATCCAGGTCTTTGATGCCATAGGGTAGAATCAGTTTTTCGGCTTCCTTACCTTTAAAACTAAACAATCCATTCGGTGTAGCCAACCATTTTCGGTTGTTTTCATCAAATACAAGCCGCTCCACTCGAATGCCGGGTAGTCGATTGATTTTTACCCGGCTGTACAAACTTTCTAGTCCGAATTTTTGCAATTGCTGTTGTGACACCAACACCTCGGGCAGTGTTTTTAGATCCAAATGAAATAGCCCGGTACCTCCCACCCAATATTCTCCATGCTGATCAATGTTGACATCGAGGGATCGGTGGCAAAGGTATCTTTCAATACCCTCTCGCAAATACAAGGAAGCGGCCTTGCCAATCACCAAAGTGGTACCATCGGCAAAGTGGCGAATATTGCGAATGTTTTTGTTTTTGACATTTTCGGGAAAAATTTGCCGGGATTGCATCTTTTTTCCATCATAAATGGAATAGGCACTGCTTTCCGAACCGATCCAAAGGCGGCTTTGAGCGTCCTGGCTCAAACAAGTAATGCGGTTAAAAATAAGCCCATCCTGAGTAGTAAAGTGCTGAATATTGGGGGCCGGCACGTAAAATAGTCCATCTTCAAAAGTGGAGAACCACAAACCGCCCTCACGATCCTCCAACACCGAGGAAACTGAGCGCCCAGCAAGAAAATACCGGTTAACTTGTAAAGAAGGATAATCCAACAAATACACTCCGTTGCGGGTGCCACACCAAAGTTTTGCTCCACTTCGCCGCAAATAGATGAATTCATTGTTTTTCTCCAAAGGAGTAGGCAATTCGCGATACTGCAATTGGCCGCTCCTGGGATAACAGTTGTATAACTTATGACTGGTGGAGATCAAAACGGAGTCCCCGGCCGGAATCGCCCTGGCCGGTTGAAGGATAGCCGGGGGAACCATTTCAGCTTGAATTCCATGCTTGGTTATATGGCCAAAATCTCGTCCAGCGCCCATCAATTGACCAAACCGATCTTTCCAGGCCAAAATAATCCCTTCGCCACAAGAACGCTCTTCCACTTTTTTGTGCACCAAATCAATGATCAAAACCTTGTGGGTAGAACAATAGGCGATGCGCCCGTCCTCCAGTTCGATGATGTTGATGATCATGCCTTGAACGTCGCAACGTTTGAGAAAAGGGAGGTTGTTTTCACTGAAAATGCTGTCGCGAAAGTAAAAGCATGGTTTACCCCTCAGTGTAGCAAACCAGAGGCGTCCATCCCTGGCCTCGTGCATCGAAAACACCTCGTTGTCGGGCATGCCATGGGCCGTGTTGTAGTTTGTGAAACTTTGGCCGTCAAAACGACTGATGCCAACATCGGAACTGACCCAAATGTAGCCCTTGCTGTCCTGAAACACCGAATAGATGTAATTGGACAAAAGCCCATCTTTGATTTGGTAGTTTTTAAAAAAGGGCTGTTGGGCAATCAAGGGCTCGATTGCAAAAAAGACCAACCACAAAGCAGCAATAACTCGATACATGGAGCATCCAAGATAGTGCTTTTTAAATAGGTGGATACTGCGTAAACTCAGGGAACCGCATCGAAAAATCAAACAAAGCTTACAAAATTAGTTGGGAGCTGCACCTGAGGCACAACCATTCAACACATCTCCATCCCGTTCGATGATGGCAGTATAGGGAAATCTCAATGCGTCCTGGCCTGTAGAGCAAGAATCAGGAATGATTTTGATGGTCATTTTACTTTCTTTTTCATAGAGCTTCAACCTCGTTTTAAAAACCGTGGTGTCACCTTTTTTTTCTTCTATCCGTTTGAGGTAAACGATTTTTTTCCCTCCACCTCGTTCATAAACGATGCTATCAGGATAAATATCAACCAACCACAATACCGGGCTTGCTCCCCTGCAAGCAAATCTGGCTACTGCGGGTTCAATCGGTTTTGTTTCAATTTCCGGGGCCTGTTTTGGGTTTTGACAAAACTGAACGAGCAGTCCGGCCCCCAACAAGAGAATAGGTGTTTTTCTCATGGCGGAACATTTTTTAACACATTACTCACAAATAAACAGCGTATTAACGCAAAAAGGGGAGAAAAAACAAGGGTGCGTGTAAACGTGTGAGCGTGGAGGTGTGAGTCGCAACACAGCCTCAACTTCTCAACTCAATATCGATAAGTTTTTATGGTATCTACAAATACCCGGACCGACTCCAAATCGAGGTCTGGGTACAATCCGTGGCCCAGGTTAACGATGTGTTTAGGTCCAAAATCCTGCACCATTTGTAAGGCCCCTGCCCGAATGGTGTCATGATCGGCATAAAGGAAGCAAGGATCTAAGTTGCCTTGAAGCACCGGCCGCTCCCCTACCCTGGCCCTAGCCTCCTGCGGCGTAATGTTCCAGTCCAGGCCAATTACCTGGCAATTGAGGGCTGCAATGTCCTCGAGGGCAAACCAGGCCCCTTTGGAAAAGACGGTCACGGGCACTTCTGTAAGGGCGTCACAAATTTTACTGATGTAACGTGTGGCAAATTCGCGGTATTGAGCCGGGCTAAGGATTCCCGCCCAGGAATCAAACAATTGGATCAAGTCAGCCCCATTGGCGATTTTTCGCTTGAGGTAGGCAATGGTAGTATCAGTGATGCGCTCCAATAAGAGGTGCGACAAAACTGGTTCGCGGTACAAAAACTGTTTGGCTTTGGCAAAGGTCTTACTCCCCTGCCCTTCTACCATGTAAGCAAAAATGGTCCAGGGCGCTCCAGCAAAACCGATGAGTGGCACTCGCCCGTTCAACTCCCTTTTGGTGATGCGCAGGGCTTCGTACACGTACTCCATGTTGTCGGCAGCGGCTTCTCCGCTAATCAGGTCGGCGATGTCCTGTGCAGTTTGGATGGTTTTGGGGAATAAAGGGCCCCGTTTTTCCACCATATCATAAGGCAGTCCCATGGCTTCGGGCACCACCAAAATGTCAGAAAAAATGATCGCTGCATCCACCCCCAATTCGTCGATGGGCTGGATGGTCGCCTCGGCAGCAGCGGCTGGATGGAACAAGAACTCTCGGAATCCGGCGAATTGGGCGCGTAGAGCGCGGTATTGGGGCAGTACTCGCCCAGCTTGTCGCATGAGCCAAATGGGAGGACGATCGGTGCTTTCACCTTTGGCCACGCGGAGGAAGATGTCGTTTTGCAGTGTTGTCTCGGTTTCGGTCATAGTTGGTACTCTATCCCGCAATGATAGGGATTTTTTAGGTGATTTGGTAAGGGGAGTGTTTTTTTTGGAGAATGTGGGTAAAAGTAGGGGTCGATTTTGAATTTAGCCTGTCGTCTAAAGCAACTACCCCCGCACCTCCCGAAAACAATCCAACAACACCTCAAAATCATCCGGCGTATTGTACACGTTGGGCGCAACCCGAATGGCATTCCCTCTGGTTGACACAAAGACCCGGCGTTTTTTGAATTCCGCCTGCAAGCGTGGCATATCCATGCCCTCGGGCAGTCGCACCCCGATCAGGTGATGAGCCAGGTGTGTACTGGGGTCGATTTGGCAACCCATTTCCCGCAAGTCTTCGATGGCATTGGCGGCAATGCGTTTACAATACTCCTGCACATTGTCCACACCCCATTCCAGCAATTGCTCGATGGCCGCAGCCAGCATGGGCGCCAATACAAAGTTGCTTTGTTCGCCCATCATGTAGCGCCCAGCCTGGGGTTTGTATTCGTCGCGGTAATTGATCAGGCCACTGAAATCTTCGCTGTTCATGCGGTTGATCCAGTTTTCTTCGAGGGGTATGCCGTTGTCAAACCGAGGTCCGTAATAGGCTACGCCCAAAGAATAAGGCCCCATCAGCCATTTATACCCTCCGCACACCAGGGCATCCAGGCGTAGCTCGCTTATGTCAAGAGGCAGGGCGCCGACCGATTGGGTTCCGTCGATCACCAGCAGCGCGCCTACTTCCTCAGTTCGGGAGCGAACCTGTTTCAAATCGTAAAGGGTGCCATCTGCCCAGTGTACATTGCCCAAAGCAACCATGGCGGTACCTGCATCAATGGCCTGCAGGATGGCTTCGGTCCAAAGGCTACTACGTGGTGAACCTGCCGGGGCTTTCACTACTCTTAATTCGGCTCCACCCACCTCTACCACCCGTTTCCAGGCGTAATAATTGCTGGGAAATTGCTCTTCCGCTACGATGACGTTTTGGCCGGGTTTCAGTTTCAGGTTGCGCGCTACCGTTCCCAGGCCATAAGATACGGAAGGAGTTACGGCGATACGGTCTTTTTCCGGGGTATTGATCAGGCGGGCAAATGCGGATTTAAGCGCTTCGCCGGGTTTGAAAAAATCATCGGGTTGGATGAGCCAGGGTTGGCTTTTGCGGCTCACCATTTCCTGGCCGATGCGCTCCACTTGTTTGAGTTGGGGCGACATGTAGGCGCAGTTGAGGTAGGTGATTTCTTCGGAAATACTGAACAAGGATTTTTGGCAACTCAGCATAGTCGTAGCTGTTATTTAGGTAAAATCAGGTTACTCAATGGCGTTGAGCGAAATCGCGCATCAAATCTACCAATACCTGCACACTTTCCAAGGGCAAAGCATTGTACATCGAAGCCCTGAAACCTCCCACAGTCGGGAATCCTTTGATACCCACCACATCATGCTGAGTAGCAAAGTTCAAAAAAGCATCTTCCAACTCTGGTCGGGTAATGCGGAAACAGGCGTTCAGCATGGAACGATCAGCGATTTGGGCACTCCCTTCAAACAAGGGGTTTGCATCAATCTCTCCATACAAAAGTGCGGCCTTTTCAGCATTGCGTTGCGCCATGACAGGCAAGCCTCCCTGGGCCAATGTCCAGCGGAGCGCCAAACAAGCCAAGTAAATGGGAAAGGTCGGTGCAGTATGGTACAGAGACTGGGTCTCGATGTGGGTTTGGTAATCAAAAATGGTTGGAATGGCCCGCTTTTTGCGGGCATGCAGCCAGTCTTTGTTGATCACTACACAAGTGCAGCCCGCAATTCCAAAGTTTTTTTGGGCACTGGCGAAAATCAGCCCAAACTTTTCAATGGGCAGAGGGCGGGTCAAAAAATCAGAAGTCATGTCCGCTACAATGGGAACGGCCACATCCGGGTACTGCTGCCATTGGTTGCCATCGATGGTTTCGTTGGAAATCAGGTGCAGGTATTGGGCATCAGGGGGAAGCGTCCAGTTTTTGGGGATGTGATCAAAACGGCTCTGCTCCGAACTAGCCAATATGCTCACCCGGCCAATTTCGCTGGCCGCCTTGATCGCCTTTACTGCCCAGTACCCTGTATTGACAATGGCAACAGAACGTTTCTCGTCCAACAGGTTCATTGGTGCAATGGCCAATTGGGCCGAGGCTCCACCTTGCATCCAAATGACCTCGTACTGATCGCCAAGGCCATAAAGGGTTTTGATCAAAGTACTTGCCTCCTCCACCACTGCCATCACTTGTGGTGCCCGGTGGCTCATTTCAGCAAAAGACAATCCACTCCCCTGGTATTCGAGTAAACCCTGGGCAGCTTCTTCCAAAACGGGAGTGGGGATGGTGGCTGGGCCTGGATTGAAATTGTGTTTTTTCATTTATGGTTTTAACGCTTCAACTTTCTTCCGCAAATACCCCAGCATTTCTGGCCGGGTGCAATTGTTTTCCAACTCATCATAGGTAACCGGATCGCCGATGTGTACCCGAATCTGGCGCTTCATTTTATTGACGGTTTCATACAACAACATGCCCAAACGCAGGGCCACACTGAATTGGCTGACCATTTGGAACATCCGGCTGTTTTGCCCCTCAATGTACAATGGGACTACCGTAGCCCGGGATTGTTGCACCAGTTTGAGCACGAAGTTTTTCCATTCCAAGTCTTCGGCAGGGCCGAAATAGGATTTGGAGGTGGACACTGCACCCGAAGGAAAAATGGCCAATGCCTCACCTGCTTTAAGTCGTTCCACGGCTTTCTCCCTGGAGTCCAGATTGGTGCGCAGGGCCTCCTTGGTTTCTCGAAAGTCGATGGGCAACAAAAAAGGTTTGAGTCGCTCGTCCCGGGTGAGAACTTCGTTGACTAAAAAAACAAACTCGTCGCGCAGCTCTGCCACCAGGGCTGCCAACATCAGGCCATCCACGATGCCGAAGGGGTGATTGGCAATAAAAATGAGTGGGCCCGTTTTGGGCATACTCATCAATTTATCCCGGTCGTACAACATGTCAATTTGCAACTGTTGTAAGCCCAGGCTCCAGAGGGATTTGGCGGGCACATCCAGGTCGCGAATCCGGTTGTACAAACGTTCAATCCTAGCTCGGCCGGTAGAAAATTCAACCGTTTCGATCAGCTTTTTTTTCCACCAGGGGTCATTTTCATCAGCATAAGAGAAGCTGGTCCAACGCCCTTCGCCCGTATCTAACACATTATTTTCCATACGATTAAACTATCTAGTGCCGCAAAAATAACCATTCATTTTTTATGCCCCTATTCTTGCGATACTTGCGATCATTTTACGAGCTACATCGCGGTAATCGAAAGTGGATTGGATCAAATCCCGCGCAGCGGCTCCTAATCCTGCTGCTAGTTCGGGTTTTTCCAGCAGAAAGCTTATTTGCCGAACGAAATCCTCCGGAGTATTGGCCAATAACACATGGCGGCCATCCTGAGCGGGGATTCCTTCCAGCGCAATCGAGGTTCCCAGCACTACCCTACCTAAAGCCATCGCCTCCAAAACTTTTACTTTTAAACCACTGCCTGAACGCAGAGGGGCAAGAGAAAGTAGATGAGTCGCCACAAAATCTGCTGCATTGGGCACTTCTCCCAGGAAATTCACCCCCGGAATTTTTTCCCTCAAAAAGCCTTCGGGAGCATTGCGGCCAGCAATATCAAAAACCAAATTCGGAAAACGCCCTTGCAACAATGGCCATACTTTTTGTAAAAACCATTGCAGACCTTCCTGATTGGGCATCCAATCCAAAGAACCAATAAATCCGAGTTTGATTGCTTCGTTTTTGTCCAAAGGTTTTACAACATAGGCTTCCAGATCCAGGCCAATTGGTGCCACCAGATGATACCCCGTGTAACCCAATGCCTTGAACACCTGTAAATCATGTTCGGAGACGGGGGCCAACAGGTCGTAGTTTTTCAACTGCTCAATTTCAAATCGACGCAGTTTTTGGGTGAGGTAGTACAGATACCTGCGTTTGAAGGCAGAACGGGTATGAGTTATAACACGCTCCCATATGGCAAATTCTACATTGTGGCTGCGCATGACCACTACGGCCTTGCTTTTGGAGCGAATTAGCGAAATATAGGGCGCCAGGTAAAGGGTTTCCAGCAGGATGGCATCGTACTGATTTTTTTCGAGCAAAGCACTGAGTGCTGCTGCAAACTCGGGAGTATCGAACCGGGAAACATGATAGGAGGTGCGGGAAAAAAGGTTGTTAATCGCTCCTCCAATACTCAGCCGATTGTCTACCTCCACCGCCTGTACTTCCCGATAATGGTCAAATTCCTGCGGCCATTCCGCATGGGTATAAGGGTGCTTACTGGTGTTCATTGCCAGCAAATCTACCTCACAGCCTTGCTCAACGAGCCCTCGGCTGAGGTAGTTTACCGCGATGGCTTCCCCTTCTTTGAGTGGGAAAGGGAATTTTTTGCACAATTGGAGGATGTTCATAGCACTTCTAAACTATTAACTCATGTATCCGGAACTCAACTCAATAAATCTATACGATTTCCGATTCTTCCGACCAGGCCGGATCCACAATACACAAAAAGCGTACGGTTTGTGTCCCAGTATTGTCCAGGTATTGTTCTGCCCCTGCTGGAATGAACAGCACATCGCCTGTTTTTAGATGAGTTGCTTGTCCATCCACGTACGCTGTACCTTCCCCTTCCAAAATGATGTACACCTCCGAACGCTCCATCAAACGATGGGGCAAAGAGGCTTTACCTGCTTCCAATTCGGCATGTGCCAGGCTGTAAGACATGGGTACTGCTTCATTCTTGGGGTGCAACACCTCCCGAATGAGGGTATCATCACCAGCCGTAAAAGGCGGGATTGCCGCGATGCTTTTTTTGATCATGGTATTGGTAGTTGGGCCAAAAATGAATCATCCCGATTTTAGCCTTTCAAAAAATCGGGATGATTCAAGTTTTTACCATCTTTTAGTTTCTGCTGTTGTTGTTGCGGTCTACGTCAGCCATGCGCAGGCTGGGATCAATCTCTACACGCTGCACATCCGTTGCCGGAACACTGAGGCGCAACTCGTACGTTGGATTGACCCAAGGCCAATCGGCGGCTACACGATAAGGCGTTGAGGTGTTTTCAGCGGGCTTGGCCCCACGCATGATGTCGAGTGGGATGTTGATGATTTCTTTGTTGCCGTTTTTATAGGTCACCACCACGTCCAGGGGCATGGGCATTTTGCCAACTCGTTTGAGGGTTATTTTGGCTCCATTGCCATCAGATTCAATGGCATCCACTCCATAATCGATGGTATGGGTAGTATTGACCCAATATTCCTTGTACCAATCCAGCTCCAGGCCCGATGCCTTTTCCATGATGCGAATCACATCGTTGGAATTGGGGTGTTTGAACTTCCAAGTATTGAAATAAAGCAACAAACCCTTGTCCAGAGCGGGTTTACCAATGACGTACTCCAATTGATTCATAAACACGGCTCCCTTGCTGTAGGCTGCCAGGCCATAGGCAAAGTTGGTGGAAAAGTGATCAGCGTGGGTGCTCATCGGTTCTTCCTCACCGGAAGAAGCAAGATTGAAGTAACCTGCGTAAGTTTGCAGGTAAGGGTTGTCCATTTTCCTTAAGCCAGGCACCAGGTTTTCACCCGCCAGGTAATTCTCAATGTCTTGGGTAGCAAAATCGGTAAAACCTTCATCCATCCAGGCGTACAGGCTTTCGTTGGAGCCCAAGATCATCTGGTACCAACTGTGCATCAGCTCGTGCACCGATACACCGACCAAACTCGGCATCGAGCGAATCCCCGTAATCAAAGTCGCCATGGGATATTCCATACCTCCGTCGCCACCTTGGATGAAGGAATACTGCTGGTAAGGATACTGCCCATAGCGGCGGTTGATGTACGTAAAAGCTTTGTCCATCACCTTGGGAAGCGCAGCCCAGGTGTCCTGAGTACGTTCGGTTTTTAGGAAAAAAAAGTGCAGGGTCAGACCATCCGGGCGTTTGAGGCTGGTATGGGTGTAATTGGGGTCGGCGGCCCATACAAAATCGTGCACATTGGGTGCTTTGAAGTGCCAGGTGAGTTTGTCCCCTTTGGCAGGTTTGGGCGTTTGGCCTTCGGGCAAGTAGCCGTGGCCGATCTCTTCCGGGTTTTGCAAATACCCGGAGCCTCCGATGACGTAATTTTTATCAATGGTGATTTTGACATCAAAATCGCCCCAAATCCCGTAAAATTCTCGGGCAATGTAGGGATGGGCATGCCAGCCCTGATAGTCGTATTCCGCCATTTTAGGGTACCATTGGGCCATGGAATAGTCCACACCTTCAGCATTGTCGCGGCCCGAGCGGCGAATTTGGATGGGCACCTGTCCATCAAAATTCATCTCAAAAACGACCTTACTTTTGGGCAAAATGGGTTTGTCCAGGGTCACTTCCAGAACGGTACCTTCCGTACTGTGTTTCAACTCCTTGCCATCCTGGGTCAGTTTGTTGACTTTGAGGTAGCCAATTTCGTTCGGCTTCAACTTGCTGATGCGCGCTCCTACCCGACCGTCTGGATCAGGCAAATTGCGCGAGCGCACGTCCATGGCGCTACCCGGTTGGAAAGCATTGAAATACAGGTGGTAAAAAACCCTGGTCAAGGTATCGGGTGAATTGTTGTAGTACACCAGGCGTTGGGTACCTTTGAATTGGTCTTTGTCGACGTCAAAATCGATTTCCATTTGGTATTCAGCCCGTTGTTGCCAACGATCGGCTTGTGCCCAGGTCAGCACCGGTAAGCATAAGAAGCTTGCAATCTGCGCCAAGCGGCTCCATTTCTTCATGTATACAACTTTTTTCTGTGAACGTTGCGAAAATAACAAGGAATAGCAAAGCTTCCGCTAATTATCGTCGGAAAACAGGGATATGTAGGTCAATGGCAATTGTCCACTTTTTGAACGAAATCAGAATTGGAGTGTAAGAGCTGGTCGGAACGACTCAAAGAAGAGGAAAAAAATAAGGTGAGACACACAACGGGCGCTCAACTTCGTACCCTTGCTGCGTTTCCACCCTGGGGGATTAGAAGGAGCAGCACCAAGTGCGCTCACCGGATTGCAAAAGTAGTATAAGCCATGAATTCTGCAAATACTTTTTATTTTTTTTATTCTTTTTGGAAAAAAATAAAAACTGCAATCCTTTAAAAGGAAAACTTTAGCCCAAGTTTAATGCGTTTAACTAAAAAATCTCTGGTAACATCATGTCTAGAATAGGTCTGTGGTTTTGTTTCAGCCTCTGTGCACTGAGTGCTCAGGCTCAATTTGGTATCAACACCAGCTTTCGCTTCAACAATGCGCCCGGCTGGAGTTTTTCCAATCCCGTCAACAACAGCGTCAATGAGCTGCCTGGCAATAACCTTGCTTTTGGACTCGACGTCTGGATTCCCATGAAAGGGTTGCGCCTTGACTTCCTGCCCGAGCTTAACTATGCTCGCTACGACTCCGAGATTGTCGACATCGGAAAATTGGAGCAGCAAATGGGTAGCCTTTTCCTCAATTTCAACCTTTATTTTTTAGATTTGAAGGGGGATTGCCAATGTCCAACTTTTTCCAAGTCGGGTTCTACACTGGGCAAGGGATTGTTCCTGCAAGTATCGCCGGGGTATAGCGTGCTGGAAGGAAAAGCGGATTTGTTCAGTGGTGCCCGGGCCCGCAGTCGCAGTTATGCGCCGAGTTTGGGGCTGGGCATGGGACTGGACATTGGTTTGTCGGATCAATTCACCTTCACCCCTTTTGGTGGGCTGCGGTATTATCCGAAGGCACGCTGGTTTGGATTGGAGGAGGCGCTGGAGGTCGATCCCAGTGTGGGCAATTTTGAGGTATCGAATAATTCGGCGATTTCGCAGGTGTATGTGGGCGTGAGGCTGGGCTTTCGTTTTGATGAGCGGTAACTTCCTAAGGTGAACCTTAAGTGCCTTAGGTTTCTTAGGTGGAAAAAAAAAGCGGCACATTTTTTCACCACCTAAGAAACCTAAGGCACTTAAGGTACACCTCAGAAATGCCCCTCTTTACTTAATTGTTGTCGCTTTTGTTATTTTTAAGCTATAAACAGGATTCATGAAAACCTACATCTACACTTTTTTCCTGCTGCTCAGTAGCAGTTTTTGTTTCGCACAAACCAACACGGCCCAGCTCAGTGGCCCCCAACAGCTCACCGTGGCCAAAACGCCCGAAGCCGCAGGTATGTCCAGCGAGCGCCTCAGCCGCATCGACAAAGTCTTTCAGGAGTTCGTCAGCCGGGATCAATTGCCGGGCATGGTGGCCCTCGTCGTGCGCGACGGACAGATCGTATACCACAAAGCCTTCGGTACCGCCGATGCCCAAACGGGCCGCGCCTTCAAAACCGATGACATCTTCCGCATCGCCTCCATGTCCAAAGCCATCACGGCTACAGCGGCGATGATGCTATACGAGGAAGGTAAATTTTCCCTGGACGATCCGATTTCCAAGTGGATTCCAGAGTTCAAAAACCCACAGGTGCTGCAAAGTTTCAGTTGGAGGGATACAAGCTACACTACCGTTCCAGCCAAAAGTGAAATCACCGTGAGGCACCTGATGAGCCATACTTCGGGCTTGAGCTACGGGGTTATTTCGGGCGATGAACGCTTCAGCGCCATCAATGCCAAGGCGGGCATCGTGGACCTGTACACCACCAAAGCGGTGACGGTAGCCGACAACATCAAAAAACTGGGCAAATTGCCCCTGGTACACAACCCTGGCGAAAAATACACCTATGCCCTGGGCCTGGACGTGTTGGGCTACCTGATCGAGATTTGGTCGGGGCAATCCTTCGACCAATTCCTGCGCACGCGCTTACTCGACCCCATGGGGATGAACGATACCTATTTTTATTTGCCCGATGCCAAAAAAGATCGCCTGGTGCCCGTGCAACGCCCCAGCAAGGGTGCCCAAAAATGGGAGCGGTACCCGGTGACTTTTTACGATCCCAATTACCCGATCAGTGGAGCCAAAACCTGGTTTTCGGGCGGTGCAGGCTTGTCGAGTACGGCCAAAGACTACGCTTCTTTCCTACAAATGTTGGTCAACGGTGGGGTGTTCAATGGCAAACGTTTTTTGGCACCTTACAACGTGTACTTGCTTACCCAGTCCAATCAGGTCGGTGATTTGTTGGGTGGCGAGAAGGGTGATACCCACTTCAGTCTGGCCTTCAGTGTACTGAACAAACAGGGCCAAGACAAGGGCAATGGTAGCATTGGCCGCTTCAGTTGGGGTGGTTATTTCAATACGAATTACTGGGCGGACCCGAAGGAAAAGTTGATCATGGTGCTGATGAAGCAGACGCAAGGGGTGGCTGATCCGGGTAGTGAAGGGGTGTTTACGAGGTTGATTTATTCGGCGGTGGATAAGTGATAGACTTGAGGTGATTTGATTATCAGGTAATTAGTAAATTGTTCAATGATTTTGGCAAAGACCCCATTACATACTGAATACATGAGTTAAGAGTACATGACTTAAGAGTTTAGAAGTGGGCTACCGCAGCGACCTAGACGCAGGACACCGAACAAGTCGCTGCGGTAGCCCACTTCTAAACTCTTAAGTCATGTACTCATGTACTCTTCACTCAAAAAATCATAAACTTGCTTGAACCTAAATTTTATCAATTGCTTGATAGCCACTTTACCTCAGCCCCAATAAGAAGGGCCTTAACTTGATCAAGTTTAAAGCCCAGTTTTTTGCCCCTGTAGAGCGTTCGGCGCAAAAAATCATTTGCCTGTACTAGCACCACCCCAGCGCTACGTTTTTGTCGGGAAACCTCAAGAGGCCTTTCCGATCAGGGCGTCCATCTGTTCAGTGGCTGTCATCCAACTATACCTGTGAGCTACAAGGAAATTGCGGGACGGAAACCTGTATCTGTACTGAGATACTCAGGTTCGTACCCGTAGCGAAAAGCCGAGCGACAGTCATGAGCATTATCTCTCCAGGAGCCGCCACGCACAATCTTCACAGAGCCTAAATCTGGGCCCTTTGGATCAGGTTCGATACCTTTATTACATTCCTCATAATAGACATCACTGTACCAATCTTCGCACAATTCCCACACATTGCCGTGCATGTCAAATATTCCCCAAGCATTTGGAGGGTAACTGCATACGGGACTGGTACGCTCCAAACTAGAGCCTTTGGGGAATTTTTTATAGGGGAAATTCCCATCGTAATTGGCTTGCGCCGAAGTAAGGTTTGCGCCCGTGTTGAAGGGAGTGGATGTCTCAGCTCGGCAAGCATATTCCCATTCCGCTTCCCTAGGCAAACGCACAGGCAAGCCTAATTCTTGAGTTAACCAATCACAATAAGCTTTTGCATCGTTCCAACTAACCTGAATGACCGGGTGTTGTTTATCCATTTGCCATTTTCCATCTACATCACATCGCCAATTGATACTTTCTTTCTTTTCCCACCTAAATCCATCCCAATTATTAATTCCTCCATACTTATCTGCGTCGGTTTCGTAACCTGATGCCAAGATAAAGGCCTCAAATTGGGCTAAAGTAACTGGGTATTTACAAAGATAAAAATCCGAGATCTGTACCTTATGTTGTGGTTTTTCATAACTAAGCGATTCAGGTTCATCATCCGAAGTACCCATAAAAAAATCACCTCCTTTAATGAATACGAAATCGTGCAGAGGGGCTAAATAAGTGGAACGTGCTTCTCCAAGTAAAGTGGCTAGCTCCAGTTTGTCCAATATACCTTCAAATTTAAAATTAAGCTCCTTTATAAAGGATAATCCATCTTCCCGATCCCAGTTTCCCTTGTGTTTTGCAACAAAAAATTTCATTGCTTGGGGGATATGGACTTTTAACGCATCATCCCGCTTCTGCACCTCTTCTGAAATAGCAACAATTAATTTATCTAAATCCTCTTCAGAAATGCGGCCAAATTCTTTTTCAATTGCTTTGTGTAACTGAAAAAACTGAAATTCAGGAGCTTTTTCACCATGGCTAAGGATGAAATCAATTAACATGTTTGAATTCTTAACCTCTGAAAGGTCTGCTTTCTGCTTAGGCAAAGAGGTTTTAAAGCCTTCGCTTTCCTCAATTGCTATTTTTTTTGGGGGGGCTTCGAAACCTTGCTCGGCAATGGATGGAATTGTCCAAAATTTATCGGGCAACGCTTCAATTACATCAAGTACCGCAGCCCTAATTTGAGCGATGGTGGTCTCTTCTTCTTTATGATCCAAAACACCACGCTTGTTATCTTTTTCCCATTTTTTAAACTTGGCAGAATTGACAATAAGGACATGCTGAATATCTAAAACGTCTGACTCTTTTTCTGTTAACAAATAAGCCGTAACCGAAGTCATCAACTGCTCGATGGCATCAGCTAAAGAATCCTGGGCAATAAGGTTTTTTATCCCTTCTCTGGTCATAGTTTTTTAATCCATTTCTAAGGGCTCTAATATAAACAATCTCCAACATTTTATGTACCACTATTGGGGCGCTCGTTTTGAGCGATGTTAACCGAAATATGTCTATGCGATGAGCGGAGCATTTTACCCGCCACTTCGTGGGCGCTCGTCGATCCCTTGATGCTCGCTGCGCGAGCGGGCTCGACGATCGCAAGCTTCAGAGCCTACAGCACTTCAGAATTTTTACGCCTAAATGACAAGGAATGGAATGGAAGTAATTAGGAATATCTTCCTTAGGTGGCGCCTAAGATGAACTAAGATGTCTTAGGTGGTGAAAAAGCAATACCTGCGAAGCAGGGCCAATCCAACCCTAAAATATCCCATTCCCCGCCGTCAACACAATCGGCTTGCCATCCGTCACTACAATGGTATGCTCGTGCTGCGCCACAAAACTCCCATCCCTGGAAGCCAGAGTCCAACCATCAGGCATCGTGTGTGCATAACGGGTGCGCGTAGAGATGAAGGTCTCCACTGCCACTACGGAATTTTTCTTAAAACGCGTATAATTGAAGCGATCGTAATAGTTTACAATGTCGTGTGGCTCCTCGTGGAGGCTACGGCCGATGCCATGCCCGGTCAGGTTTTTGATCACGCGGTAGCCAGAGCGTTTTGCTTCGGTTTCGATGAGGCGGCCAATTTCGGCGATGCGCACGCCGCCGCGGATGTTGTTGAGGGCTTTTTGCAGGATGCGTTTGGAGGTATCTACCAGGTGTTGGTGTTTGTTCAAGTCGCGGCCTAGGACAAAAGAACCTCCATTGTCCGACCAGTAACCATTCATTTCTGCTGAGACATCTATGTTGACCAGGTCACCTTCCCGCAGGATTTTTCCGGCGCTGGGAATGCCGTGGGCAATCTCGTTGTTGATGCTGATGCAAGTCCAGCCAGGAAAACCGTAGGTCAGTTTAGGGGCAGATTTAGCCCCGTAACCATTCAGAATTTGACCACCATAATCGTCCAGTTCCTGAGCACTCATGCCTGGTCTGGCGAATTCACGCATGAGGCGAAGGGTTTCTCCCACCACTTCGCTGATTTGTTTCATGCCTAACAGTTCCGAATCCTTAGTAATGGACATAAGAGGTGTGGGTGTGAAGTGTGAGGTGTGGGTGTGCTTTCGCGACGCCCCTAGAATTAACCTAAAAAGCCTTTAAAGCGAGCTGGTTCCCCCTCACACATCATTTTATAAATCGTTTCAAAAACGTCTTCCGGGTTGGGTTTGGTGAAGTAGTCGCCATCCGAACCATAAGGTGGGCGATGCGCCTTGGCGGTAATGGTCAAGGGTGCAGCATCCAGGAACTGGTAACCATCCTGCACTTCCAATACTTCCCGCATCATGTAGGCGCTGGCGCCACCGGGCACATCCTCGTCCATGAAGACCACCCGATTGGTCTTTTTCAGCGACTCTACGATTTGGTGGTGTACATCAAAGGGCAGAAGGCTTTGAGCATCGATCAGTTCTACCGAAATGCCCATTTTTTCCAGCATCTTCATACCTTCTTGAGCCACCCGTACACAAGATCCGTAGGTCACCAGGGTCACATCTGTGCCTTCCTGCAGGGTTTCGGGCACACCAACGGGTACGGTGAAAGTGCCGATGTTATCCGGTAATTGTTCTTTTAGACGATATCCATTGAGGCATTCCACGATGATGGCCGGTTCGTCCGAAAGCAACATGGTATTGTACATGCCAGCCGCCTGGGTCATGTTGCGCGGCGTCAGGATATACATGCCGCGCAAGGAGTTGATCATCATGCCCATGGGAGAACCCGCGTGCCAGATGCCCTCCAGGCGGTGGCCCCGGGTGCGTACGATGAGCGGCGCAGTTTGAATGCCATTGGTGCGGTAGCGCAGACAAGCAACGTCGTCGGACAAGGGTTCCAGACCGTACAGTAGGTAATCGAGGTATTGAATCTCAGCGATGGGTTTCAAACCGCGCATCGACATGCCTATCGCCTGGCCCATGATCGACCATTCGCGGATGCCCGTATCAAAAACCCGTTCTTCGCCGTGTTTGGCTTGCAAGCCCGCGAAACCTTGATTGACATCCCCAATTTTGCCCACATCTTCGCCAAAACCATACACCCGAGGGTCTTTTTCAATGATGGCGTCAAAATAGGCGTTGAGGATTTCAAAACCGTTTTTTACGGGAGAATCTTCACTGTATTCAGGTGCAACGACGGGCACTTTTAGGGCCGCGTTGGGTGTTTCGCTGTACAGGTGGGTATGGTAACGCTGTTGGGCCAATGCTTCCACTTCTTTTACCCACTTCACCAAGGTTTGTCTTGCCGGAGAGTCCTCACCGATGGTTTGGTACACAATCCGGCGGGCACTTTGCAACAACTCGCTGATCACCGGGGTAATCAATTCCTGGGCTTCTTTCACCAAAGGCTGAATCCGTGGGTGACTGCCCAACATGTCCTGATAAATGCCTTCCAGTTGTTTGCGGGTTTGAATGGTTGGCGTTGCATACGCTTTCCAGGCCCGGTCGCGGGCTTCTTTAACCGTTTTGCGGGCTTTATCCCGAATTTGACGGGTTTCATCCGGGCTGGCCAAACCCTCGGCGATCATCCATTGCTCCATTTGCAGGATGCAGTCGAAATCGCGCTCCCATTGCAAACGCTCCTTCGATTTGTAGCGCTCGTGGGAGCCTGAAGTGGAGTGCCCCTGTGGTTGGGTCACTTCCTGAATATGGATTAGCGCGGGTTGGTGTTGCTGCCTCGCATCGTCAATTACGCTTTTGTACAAAGCCACCAATTCGGGGTAACGCCAGGCTTTTTCGGTGTAAATACGCACTCCGGCGTTGTTTTCATCGGGTTCAAAACCACTCAAAACCGCCGAAATGCTGCCTTTGGTGGTTTGGTATTCGACGGGTACGGAAATGCCATAACCATCGTCCCATACTGAAATGACCAGCGGCACTTGCAAGACGCCTGCTGCATTAATGACTTCCCAAAATATACCTTCGGAAGTACTGGCGTCTCCAATGGTGGAAAAACAAACCTCGTTGCCATTCACCGAAAATGGGGTGCCTTGCGACAAGGCCTTGCTCTCCCGATACTTCTTGGAAGCAAAGGCAAAACCCAGTGCCCGGGCCATTTGGCCTGCGGTGCAGGAAACATCCGATGAAACGTTGTATTGTTCGAGCTGATTGGCCCATTCCCCCGTTTGTGGATCAACGATGGGGGTAGCGAAGTGGTTGTTCATTTGTCGGCCGCCAGAAAATGGATCATTTTCGGTATCGGCGTACAATTGGGCAAAATAATCTTCCAAACTGACGATTCCGAGGGCAAACATCCAGGTTTGATCCCGGTAATAGCCAGCACGGTAATCCCCTTTCATAAAAGCCTTTGCCATCGCAACTTGTGGAACCTCCTTGCCATCACCCGTTACAGCGAATTTGGCTTTTCCGGTCAACACTTCCTTCCGCGCCATCAGGCTGACTTCGCGGCTCACACAACAGATGCGGAAATCTTCGAGAACCTCTTCCCGATTCCATTGCGCATTCTCAGTCGCTCGAGCTGCTTTTTTTTTCTTTAGATCACCCACCATGTGCTAGTTGGCTATGGTTTTATGTCACTTAGCGTTTGCTAATTTCGGGGCGAAGATAGGAAAAATAATGATGAGAGATGAATGATAAATGATGAATTGTCAAAATGCCATGTAGGCATATTACCTTGACTGATGTTCAGGCAATTGATCATCAGTCAGGGATTGAAAAATTATTGGTGCAAGTTTAAGACCCCACCTTTGGTGGCGTCTTATTTTGAAATCAAGCCACAAACGACACAAATTTTCACAAATTAAGGCACAAACTTTCGTTTGTGCTCCCAACACGAACGAAGTTCGTGCCTTAATTTGTGAAAATTTGTGTCATTTGTGGCTAAAAATTTTGTTTGCGCTTCGCCGAAGGCGAAGTCATAACCTATTACAATTATTGCACTACTAGCGTTTGAGTTAGGACTCCTTGCCCAATCTGCATGCTCACATAATACAGGCCGGGGTTCAAAGCTTTATTCCATTGCAATTGCTGTTTGCCAGCATTCAGGTAACCTTCGTGAACGGTGCCCACGTTTTGTCCCAGGTTGTTGAACAATTGGACTTTGACCTGGGTAGCCTCGGGCAATTCAAAGCGAATTTGTGCGGCGCCATGGGTAGGGTTTGGAAAAACCTCCAGCTGGTAGCGCGCCTGCAATTCCGCCCGGGTACTGGTGGTAATCAGGGCTGGGGCTTCGGGCAGGAACTTGGAAGTCCACAAAAAGTATTGCCCAGGTTGGAAATTAACCGTTTGGCTGGTGCCGCTCACTGTGATGCTGTCGCGGGTAAAATAATTGTAGTACTTGCCAGCGGCTGGGAAGTTGACGCTGAAGCTGGTTGACAAGACCCCAAAATTGGCAGCCACCACCACATTTAGACTGGGGTCGCGCAGGATGATTTGTTTTTCCACACTTGAACTCAATTGAGTACTGAAATCGCTGGTGTGGAACACCGGATAATTTTTGCGCAAGTACAACATGCTCCGCGTCACGTCGAACAAACGTTTCCGGTCCGGCTGATTGAGGTAGTCCCAGCGGATGGGTTTGGGATCGAGGCGACAGCCACTGACCGTGCCATTGGTACAGGTATTGATGGAGTAATCGTAGCCCAGTTCGCCAAACTGCCAGAGCATTTTGGGGCCGGGAACGCTGTAAAAAATCACCGAGGCCATCTCCTGGCGTTTGAGGGCCGTGCTCAGGTTTTTGACAGAATAGCCCCCAGCGGTATTCCCAAATTGCAGGTTTTTGTACATCAGGCGCTCTTCATCGTGGCTTTCCATATAGTTAATGGCTCTGGGGTTGGTCATGCCACGGGTGCGGTAATCCAGGTTGCTCAAGCTATTGGAGTAGCCCATGGTGGCCTCGTTGAATTGATTGTTTTGGTTGCCCCACAACATCATACCATTGATGCCCAATTCAATTTCTTCATTGTTGTCGGCAAAATGCTCCAGGATGATGTAGGCATCGGTGGAATTGGAGCGGATAAAACCTGCATAGTCATTCCAAATAGCGATCCGCGAGGCGTCGTAATTGCCCCAAAGTGGCACGTTGCCCAGGGTTTGTTTTTGGGTAAAACCTTTGGACAAATCAAAACGGAAACCGTCGACCCGGTATTCGGCCAGCCAAAATTGGAGGACTTTTTTGACAAACTCCTTGGTCGCGATACTTTCGTGATTGAAGTCGTAACCGACGTTAAAATCGTGTTTGGCCGTGACGTTCAACCAGGGGTTGTCGGCAGTGGGGCGGGAATTGGCGTCGTCCCAATAGAGTTGTGCCAAGGGGCTTTGGCTAAAAGCGTGGTTGAACACCACATCCAAAATCACCGCAATACCGCGCGCATGGCAGGCATCCACAAATTCCTTAAACTTTTCGGGGGTGCCGTAATATTTGTCCAACGCCATGTGGTACGAGGGGTTGTAACCCCAGGAAACATTGCCTTCAAACTCGTTGACCGGCATCAGCTCGATGGCATTGATGCCCAAACGCTGGAAATAATTCAGGGTATCGATCAAACTTTGGTAATCGTGCCGCGCGGTAAAGTCGCGCAGGAGCAACTCGTAGACGGCCAGTTTTTCCTTGGCCGGGCGCTGGAAGTTGGTGGTTTTCCAGGGATAAGCCGCTTTGCCGGGTTGCATCACCGAAACAATACCCGTGGTTTTCCCGGTAGGGTAAGCAGGCAGATTCGGGAAAGTTTGTGCGCTGATGAAACGGTCATTGTCAGGGTCGAGCACCAGCGTACTATAAGGGTCACCAATGCGGCGGGTGCCGTCCACCACGTATTGAAAGCGGTAGGTTTCGCCCGCTTTGAGCGTAGGCAGGTCAATCCAGTGGGTGGTGCCATTGATGCTGCGGTTGAGCAGGTATTCGGTAGAAATGGTCCAATCGTTGAAGTCGCCGATGACGTAAATGCCCACTTTGCCGGGGGCGTAAAGGGCCAAACGCACCTTGTCGTCGGCCAGGTAGTTGATGCCCAATTGGGTGCCAGCGGGGGCATCCTGCGGCGCTTTGACGATGGGCACCAGGTAATTGAAGATTTCGGTGTCCCGAGCGGAAGCAGTGGCGGCGATGAATTGCACCTTGTGGTTGCCTGGAGGGCCTGCGAGGAGATTGTAGTTGAGTTCGGTGCCAGTGGTTTGGGTGAGTTCAACGCCATTATCTAGAAGTTTCAAATCTGCGGTTTCGGAGGCGACGGCTTTGACGAGGATGGAAGTGCCTTCGGTTACCACCTGGTTGCGGTTGGTGGGGGCCAGCAGGGCGGTCAGCAGGCCGCTTTGGTTGTAGACGTCCAGGAAGAAGTCTTTGCCTCCAGTGTCCTTGCCTTCACGGTTGCCAGTGCCATTGCGGAATACATAAGCCATTTTTTGTACGGTGCCGCTCGTGATTTTGTAATACTCGTTGATGCTGGGCTTGATTTCGTACTTGTATACATTGGGTCGCCCGGCTACGGCACTCATGGCCCAGGCAGCATTGGCTTGCCCCCAGGTGGTCTGCACGTTTTTCCAGTCACTCGTGGAGGTGCTGGCGTTGGTGATCACCCCCGTATGGACGTACACAGTACAACCACAATCTTTGAGACCTCCCGTGCCCTGGGCAGCGTCAAAATACACGGTAACGGGCTGGTTGGGGCGTGGGAAAAATGGCTCGGTCCAGACGGCTTGGGCATAACTCGTTTGGGCTAGGGTACAGCATAGGAATGCCAGTAGCCAAAGGAAGTATTGATTTGGTTTCATGCTAATCTAAGATTTTCGAGGGGCAAGATAGGGGGATGTGGGGGGAATTGCAACCGAGGATAGGGGGAATTGGGTTAAAAGTCTGGTTGATGATTGGAAAATTTAATGGGTAATTGCTTGTTGGATTAACAATCCCTTGCTATATTCGCAAATGTGACGCATTATTAATTTTTTGAATCACTTGGGCGGAATAAAATGAGCCGTAGACTAAGCAAACATACACGCAGCTAACGACTAGGTGAAAGAAGCAATGCGGGTTTTACTTAGATTTTAGTTGTGGTAGTGCTTAAGTTGGGCGCAATTAAACCAAAGACTTAAAGAAACTAAAAATATGAAGAATAGTATTTTGAAAATATTAAAATTGTTTATTGATTTTTTATCGATTCAACACACAAAACTACTAACAAAAACAGAAATAAATTTACCCTATAATTCACTATCCCCTACAGATAATGCAGAGAAAGTTGACGATTATTTAAATGCGCTTGAATGGGCTTTAAACAAGAGGGATAAGATTAAAAATATTGCAATCGCAGGTCCTTATGGAGCAGGAAAAAGTAGTATCATAAATACTTTTCGAAACAGGTGTAAATCTAATAATGATTACAAATTTTTACCTATTTCATTAGCAACTTTTAAAGAAGAAAAGAATAGTGAGACAACGATTCCTGAAACTAAAGATGACTTACTAAGGTTGATAGAACTAAGTATTTTACAACAGCTTTTTTATCACGAAAAAGACACAAAAATACCTGACTCAAGGTTTAAAAAAATTAAAATTCAAAAAAATAGTTATTCATTGCTGATAACTATTGGCTTGCTAATCTTTACAACATCATTTTTACACATAGTATTTCCTGATTTTTTAGCAAAGTTTTACCTTAAAGAACTACCAGCTCAGAATAGTTTTTTCTTTCATTATTTATCTGTCCTAATAATTGCTTTTGGAATTTTACTGATAGTTTATAGTTCAATTAGAACCTTAAAAAGATTATCAGTTAAAAAATTGGGGATAAATAATGCATCAATTGAAATTGATGATAAAATAAGCAAATCAATTCTCAATAACCATATAGATGAGATCCTATACTTCTTTGAAGTTACAAAATATAACATTGTAATTATCGAAGACCTTGACAGGTTTGAGCAAACAGATGTTTTTACAAAGCTAAGAGAAATAAACCTTCTCATTAATAACTCCAAGAAGATAGAAAATGATGTTGTTTTTATTTATGCTATAAGAGATGATATGTTTCAAGACAAAGACCGAACTAAGTTCTTTGATTTTATGATTCCTGTAATTCCTGTTATAAACTCTTCAAACTCCAATGATAAATTACTAAAGCTCATAGAACTAAATAAATATAAAATTTCTGAAAGTTTAGTTGATGATATTTCACTCTTTATTGACGACATGCGACTACTTTATAATATTATGAATGAGTATCATGTATACTTCAAAAAACTGAATGAAAGTTTGTCTCAAGATAAACTTTTGGCAATGATAGTCTACAAAAATATTTATCCTAATGATTTCACCAAATTAAGCCAAAATAAAGGAGAGCTGTATAGTACGATTACAAACAGATACCAATATATTATTGAAAAAACATCTGAAATAAATAATCAAATAATAGAATTAAAAAATGAGATTGAAAAGCTTGAAAATGCTGAACTGAATAGTACTAAAGAATTACGCATGATTTATCTCTATAAAATAATAGAGAAAATTAGTCAAGAAAATCCGTCTTATCCTTTTCACAGTTTTAGGGTCGGTCATAGTAGCAGGGCAAACGCATTAAAATTTGAGGGTATTTTCTCTATACTTGTCCGACAATGCACATCGGTTCATTCTACGATTAATGCTGACTTTAGGTTTGTCACCATTTGTTTTGAGTAGGTTGAGCGCCATTCGGCGGATGAG
>NZ_JANRKL010000128.1:0-13003 GCF_033763495.1 Haliscomenobacter sp.
TTGTACCTTTTCTCCAACTCGTAGTACGGAGAACGTTCAGGTTTGGGCTGCGAAACAAGGATGGTCTTTACTTTTTTGAAAGTTTCCTCCTTGGCTTGTCCGTTTGCTGCCATTCACGATTATTTTGGTAACCTACTTTCGATTTCCTAGCTACTGTTGGTTCAAGATTAATTTTACCACAGTGAGTACAGGAGCGATTTCGACGGTGCAAATATACAACAAAAAGTGAAATAGATGTGATGCAAAAATTCGGCCAGCCAGCCAGAGGCTACGTACCGATCTAAATGCATAAACCAATCCAATCACTATAATGGTTCCCCAGATAAAAATTTTGTGCCACTCCGGGCTACCGTAGGCCAATAAAATATTGACTGGTCCCAACAACAGACCTAGCGCTGCTCCAAACACCAACATGATGAAGTTGTAACGTGAGATTTCGCGGTTTACCGGAAAAATGAGGCCAATCAAACCCAACACAAGGTGTTTGAGCCCAAAACCCGCGATCACGCCACCTACACAGATGCCTAATTGGCTGAGATACCCCATGCCAAAATTAACCTGCAAATCGTGCAGAAAATAGAATAAAAATATCCCCAGATTGATTAAAAACGAAAGGTACAACACAGCGTAAACCCCTACGCCACGCCCTTCTCTTTCACGAAAAACCTGATTGAAAGCATTTTCATTGGCAAAAGCCTGAAAGACCTTAATAATTGGGCCTCGCAGTAAGGTCATAAAAAACGCTAAAGTGAGCAAGATAAAGGTGGTCACCCCAAAATTAAGGCGTTGAAGGATTGCAGCAGGTGTAAGATTGGATTTGAAATCGAATTTTGGAAGGGTCCACTCACGGCGCTTTTTGGGTGGTTTCGCCTTTTCAGTGGCGATCTGCAAGGCGCTAGCAGAAGGGCGAGCCAAAAGATCGAATGGATTGTTGAGTACAGCAGAATCTACGGTTGGGGCACCTGGTTTGATGCCCATTCGATGCAGCAATTCAAAAGGGTTGTCAGTGCTTTGCGCCAAAAGATTATTGGGCACAAACGGCAGTAACATGAAATAAAAAAATACAAAAACAATCTTCCGCTTCAAGTTTTCTACCTTTTTCTTTTCAGCTGCAAAGGTAGCAAGCATTTGTGAATGATTGGGTATGTAATGCTGAAAAGTTTAGAAGTTGATGCCTCGGCTACGCTCGGCAACCAGTCACTGAGCGAAGCCGAAGTGTCGGTTGCCGAGCGTAGCCGAGGCATCAACTTTCTCAACTAATTCGCTGCTTGCTCCACTTTTCCTTTCAAGCGCAGAACCACTTGTTCATCGCTAAGGCTGGTGATAACGGTCACTTGTTTGGTGAATTCACCTGGTGCCAGCGCATTGTAAGTAGCGGTGATTTCGCCAGTTTTGCCCGGAGCGATAGGCTCTTTGGTGTAATTAGGTGTAGTACACCCACAAGAGGCATTTACCGAAGTGAAAACCATAGGCGACTTGCTCTTGTTTTTCACTTTAAAAACCGCAGTGACAGGTTTGCCCTGAGGGATGGCACCAAAATCGTGCTCGATTTTATCCCAAATCAGTGCTGGGGCTTTCTTTTTGCTTTTGGCTGAAGTTTCATTTTTTTTCATGTTGGCTTCAGCGGTGTTTTGAGCCGCGAGGGTTCCGAATGTACTCAAGGCCAAGAGAGCAAGGATCAAATATTTCATGGCAAATTTGTTTTTGTTCCGCATGTTTACGGAGTACGTGATAACTTGTGCAAAAGTACTACACCATATTATATAGTACTGTTAACAGGTTTCAAATTACGGTTATTCCAACCCAAATTTGTCTAATAGGTACACCAATGCGGTCATGGCAGCGGTACCCAGCTCCAATTCGCGCTTGTTGACCGCATCAAAGGTATCAATGGCTGTATGGTGGTAGTCAAAATAACGTTGAGAATCAGGCTCAAAACCAAATAAAACTCCTTTTTGGGAACGCAGCGGGCCAATGTCTGCCCCAGAACCTCCTTTTTTAAAGGTAAGTCCATAGGCTTCCAGCAGTGGCGCCCATTCCATGATTTGTTTATACTTTTTGTCAAAAGCCCGATTCTCCGATTCGCAGGTAAAACCTCTGGGCGTAAAGCCACCTCGGTCCGATTCTATGGCAGCTAGATGGAACTCCTTGTTCCGATTGGAGATTTCAGCATATGCCTGCCCACCTTTTAATCCATTTTCTTCATTCATAAACAAGACACAACGAATGGTGCGTTTGGGACGGTATCCCAGGCGTTTGAGTACCTGGAGTACATCCATAGCCTGCACACAACCTGCTCCATCATCATGGGCACCTGTACCCACGTCCCAGGAATCGAGGTGTCCTCCAATCAGAATGATTTCCTCAGGTTTTTCAGTACCCCGGATTTCACCAATCACGTTGTGAGAGGGTTTCATACCCATCATGTGGCTGGTATTGCGAATGAATACCCGCACAGGTTCGTCCTTGAGCAGTCGGCTGAGCAGCTCCGCATCATTCGTGCTGATGCCAAGGGCAGGGATGGGGGTCACTCCAGGTTCATAGGAGGTGCTACCTGTGTGCGGCACATCGTCGTGACGAGTGGTCATCGAACGCACCAAAACGGCAAGTGCTCCATACTTTGATGCCCGGGAAGCCCCCAGGCCACGTTGATCAACTGCGCCCCCATAAGCAGCAAACGTATTGAGTTGGGTAGGATCCATTGGTCGATTGAAGAAGACTATTTTGCCAGCAAGTTTTTCGCGGCCCAGGCTTTCGAGTTCATCCAGGCGTTTGACTTCAATGACATCCGCGCTCAAACCATTGGGCCCCGTACCTTCAGAGTTGCCCAAGGCCAAAGCCTTGAGGTCAAAACTTCCCATTTTGGAGTGTACTACCCTAACCACTTCTTTTTCCCCTCTTTGCCAGTGCGGCACCATACAAGGTTGAATCCATACCGAGTCCAGCTCCAGAGTGTCCAACATTTGTCGGGTGTACTCCACTGCGGCAGCGGCCTGAGGTGTGCCACTCAAACGAGCTCCGATTCGATTACAGAGGTAGTCCAACCAAGGATAAGATTTCCCTTGGGTGAGTGCCTTATTGTAAATTTCACGGATGTAAAAAGCATCCGCATCCGATTTTGTATTTGCTTGGGCATGTAAATCTGGTAGTTGACATCCCAGTACAAGCAATAACGCAAAGAATTTCAGCTTCATGAGTAAGTTGTATTAACGGTACGTTACGTGAATCAAAAAAAAGTTCAAAAAAGGGCAAAAAAAGTTTTTTTGGCTTTTTTGGAAAAAAATTTTCTATTTCTTAAAAAAAGCAAATTTTTATCGCCAAAACAGGGGTTTTGCTTTGCATAAAATCTAATTGCGAAAAACGAGCTTTGTTTGTAAACTAAACAAAGTATCCTTTTCGGAAAAAAGATTTGATATTTTCAAAAAAAGGCCATATTTTAGCGCTATCAATTAAAAAGAACAAAGAGTTATTGAAAAATTTGTAATTGTACTTTTTACAATAACTTTACTTGTTTTTTTACTGCTTGAAGAAGTTTTTCGAAAAATATAATTTGGTTTTATTTGGTTAGGGCTGAGGTAGTGCTGTGGTAGCGCTGCCTCCTTTTTTTTGCCCCTACCTGAAGGTTGGGGCAAAAAACCCACGACAAAACCCACGACTAAAGTCATGAGCTCTTTTTTTGGGTGGCCTCCCACGGATAAATCCATGGGTTGGCGGTGTACTCCCGGATTTTGGTCAGCCACATTGGGCTGCCTCAACACACTCACACCCACACAATCCACACCCACACCCATTCTTGCGGATAAATCCATGGGTTGGCGATGTATCTTGAGGGGATGGAAGTCTAAGGTTGGCCCGACGTAGGGCAACCACTTAGGATTGCCCCAACACACCCACACCTTCACACTTTCACACCCACACCCATTCTTCACGGTCTTACCTTTTTAGCTTTTGCCTTCTGCATCGGATTTGGACCTTCCTCAATTTTATGGGCTTTGAACACCTGGAAGCGGGTTGGCACCTGTTTCACTGGCCAGTTGTTATTGCTTTCGTCGATGTCGGCAGTTTCGCGGAAGGGGTCGAGGCGTACGGCCTTTACCATCTTGTCCTTGACAAACACTTTTTTGAACTGGTTTTCATTTTTGCGCCAAATTTCGGCAGGAAGGCGGTCGATTTGGGTACTTCCATCCGCAAAAGTCCATTCCAGAATAATCGGCATCACCAAGCCCCCTTTATTGCTAAACTGAAGCTCGTAGTAGTGCTTATCTCCAAATCGTTTGGTTTTTTCGTCCTTGCTGTACGTTTGGTCATAGAGAGATACTTTGGTTTCTGCGATGGAGTCCGCTGTTGTCCAAGGCTGGTAAGTAGTATAAAAATCCTTCAGGGTGGTATCCCGTTCAATCAAAGGCACTTTGCCTGCTTCTTTGTTGCGCACCTTATTGATGTCGTAAAAAGGCTTTTCAACCTTGTTTTTTGCGACAAATTCCTTCTTTTCCGGGTTACTGTCTAGATCCACCCGATAATACTTGATGCTGTCCAGGGATATATCCACTGCATCGGTAGTAAAAAACCAACCGCGCCAGAACCAGTCCAGATCCACCCCACTGGCATCTTCCATGGTGCGGAAAAAGTCGGCTGGTGTAGGGTGTTTGAATGCCCAGCGGCGGCAGTACTCTTTGAAGGCGTAGTCGAACAATTCACGCCCCATTACGGTTTCACGCAGGATGTTGAGGGCAGTAGCGGGTTTGCGGTAGGCATTTGCAAAAAAATCGACGATGTTGTCGCTGTTGGTCATGATGGGCTCCAGCTGGTCTTTGGGCAACTTCATGTAATCCACAATCTGGTGCGCCGGACCAAACCAGGGTTTGTAGTCGTTGTCCATTTCCCGCTCGGCCACAAACTGTACGAAGCTGTTAAACCCTTCATCAAACCAGCTCCATTGCCGCTCATCGCTGTTGATGATCATTGGGAAATAGTTGTGCCCTACTTCGTGAATGATGGTGGAAACTGCGTCAATTTTGGTCGATTCCGAATAGGTTCCATCCGGTTCAGCTCTGCCAGGGTTGAAACAAATCATTGGATACTCCATGCCATTGGCTGCTTCCACTGAAATGGCCGTAGGGTAAGGGAAGGGAATGGTGTATTTGGAATAGGTATTAATGGTGTGTTGAATAGCTTTAGTGGAATACTTTCGATAAATCGGGTAAGCCTCCTTGGCGTAATAACTCATACACATCACCTTTTTGCCTTCTTCGGTAGTATTGGCCAGGGCATCCCAGACAAATTTACGGCTGGCCCCCCAAGCAAAATCGCGCACATTGTCGGCTTTGTAAATCCAGGTTTTGAGCTCGCTGGCGCGTTTGGCTTTTTCCGTTTTTTTGGCCTCTTCAAGTGTGACAATTTCGATCGGCTCTTTGGATTGTTGGGCTTGTTGCCAGCGCATGTATTGGGCCGGGCTAAGTAGGGTGGAGTAATTGAGGCATTCGCCGGTTGCGGCTACTACATAATCGGTGGGCAGGGTCATTTTGACCACAAAATTGCCGAAGGTCAGCGCAAATTCAGCACGCCCAGTGAATTGTTTGTTTTGCCAACCGGCAAAATCACTATAGGCACAGAGACGGGGATACCATTGGGTGATGGTAAAAATGTAATTGTCGTCCTCAGAGAAATATTCATAGCCGCCACGGGCCAGGTTGGTTGCGCTATTGCTCGCTATGTCGCCCAGACTGATGCGATCCACCAGATAATAATGCCACTTGACGCCGAAAGCGAAGGAACTGCCCGGTTTGAGCGGTTCGGGTAACTCGATGCGCATCATGGTTTGGTTGATGCTGTATTTGAGTGCCTTACCATTGGCATCGACCACTTCTTCGATTTTGCAGCCAAATTTTTCCTTGCCTTTGGCTGGTTCTAAACCCTGCATCTCATTTTCGCTCATCGCCGCATTGATGTTGGTCGGGTCAAAAACCTGATTGGGGTTATCTACGGCGTGTTGGTTCTCGTCGAGTTGCAGCCAGAGGTAGCGCAGAGGCTGGGGGGACTGGTTGAAATAAGTAATTTTTTCACTGCCATTGAGGCGCAAGTTGTTCACATCCAGCGTACACTCAATGTCGTAATCACAGCGCTGTTGCCAGTACTGTGGCCCTGGTGCACCGTCGATGTTGCGGTAATTATTGGGATCTGGAAGCAGGTCAGTGATTTGTTCAAATTTGTTGCCGTGGTTAGAAACAGGCTGGGCAATAAGGCCTATAGCCCACAACAAAAGGCCTATGCAAATCCAGCTGCGCTGAATGGAGGGAGTTTGCAACATAAAAGTGGTTTTAAATGGGAAAAGCATTGCTCGCAATTCAAGCATGCCTGTAAAGTTCAATAAATTCTGGACTTTTTAGGGCAAAAATTGGTCAATAATTATGGTGGGAAAATAAAAAGGCCCGCTGGAGCAATTCTTCCAGCGGGCTACTAAGCCGTTTTACCTCATCTTACTTCATCCAAAATGGAATCAGGATGATCCCGATCACAAAAGGAGGTGTTTGGAGCGAATCGCTTCGTTCCATGGTGAGGAGATTTTTTTTAATTTTTTTCATCCATTCAAAACAAATCAAAAAGTGCGGCGTTTAAATTTCAATACTTTCAAAATATATTGAAAATAATGAGCCCTTCTTTCGTCCTACCTGACCCTGCCACATTGGCTCAGCATTGGCAAACTCAACAAACCCAGGCATTCGCCTATTCTGAAGTCGGCAGTAGTGCAACTGGTGCTCCGGCAGGTTATAACCACGATCACGAAACAACCCTGCTGGGTTTTGGTGATGGTGTATTTCGATCAGCAGCCCAGGCCTTACGCGAATGGGCTATGTTCCCCCCAAGTTGGACCCAAATTTACCCAAGTAATGCCCCCATTGAAACGGGTAGTGTGGTACTGGTTTTGTTCAGGTTGCTTGGACTGTGGTGGTGGCGCAACAGTTCCCGCATCGTTTACCTCATCGACGAACCCGCTCGTTTTGGCTTTGCATATGGAACTTTACCCGCACACATCGAAAAGGGCGAGGAAATTTTTTGGGTCGAGCTGAGGGATGATGGCAGTGTGTGGTATTCCATCAAAGCCTTTTCCAAACCCAACCGCTGGTATGTGTGGCTGGCCTATCCCCTGGCGCGGGCTTACCAGCGGAAATTTCGGCGTGATTCGTTTGTGGCGATGGCGAGGAGAGTGAAAAGATAAAAGCGAATAGCGAATAATATGGGAAAGCATGTAAACAATTGGGAAGTGATATCTGGGGGCCTGGGCTTGGGGTTGTATTGGGTGTGGAAGGGTAGCGTGCAGCCTTTGGAGAAGGATTGGGTGGAATTGTTGGTGTTGTTGGGGGCGATGGTATTCGTGCCTATGGCCATGCGGCTGTCCGGGGCATTGAATACAAAAACGGGGCGTTGGGCAGTAACCCTATCGACCTGGGCCTTGCTGCTGGCTTATTTGCAGGAGCCGGGGATAGTAGCCGCATTATTGGCTTTGCCTTGGGTGTTGGTTTCAATTTGGTTGTTGGGCAATGCTTTTCAAAAACTGTTGTTGTCAACAATGACGCTGACCGACAAGGTTCAATTTGCAGCGTACTTGTATTTTCCAATTGGCCCACTCGCGGCATTCAGCGACCGCCTGGATTGGGCACCACTGGGGTTTAGCTCGATCATCATTTTGTTGACCGCAGCGCATTTTCACTATGCTGGTTTTTTGTTGCCCTGGATATTGGCGAATTTACTGGGGCGAAACACAGCTTCATTTTGGCAGCAAGGGGTGGCCTGGGCAGTATTGTTGGGCATTCCGGCGGTAGCGGTGGGGATAACCTCGGCGCAATTTGGGGTTGATCCTTGGCTGGAGACTTTTGCAGCTACGTTGATGGCTTTGGGTGGCCTGGGTGTCGCGGTTTGGCATGCGGGACTGGCGCTGGAATCAGGACTCCCTATGTACCAAAAGTTTGCTATGCTGGGTCTGTTTTTGTGTTTAGGTACCGGAATGATCCTCGCCTTATTGTATGGCTGGCGGAGCTATTTTCCCTTATCATTTTTATCCATTCCCTGGATGTATGCCTTGCATGGCACCATGAATACCTTGGGGGTCGGCTTATTCGGGATTCTGATTTATCGAAAAATTTCAGCAGACAAGCACTAAGCCATTACTGGACATTTTTGTTTATTGGAATCGGAGGACATGAATTGCCACGTGCTTTAGCGCGTGGGTGGAGATTGCCTCTTTGATGGACTTTAGTTCTAGGACTTATTTTTTAGCTGTGGCTAAAGCCCGTCTTGAAGAGACTACCAGAGTCCACCAGCTGAAGCTGGAGGCAATTCATGTCCTCCGAGCAATGCGGCCTATCCGATTCAGCCTAAATTTCTGATTTTCCGCTTAGTAATTTTACCCGCCCAACCATAACCTTTCTTCCACTCTTTCCGTATATCCTAAAAAAGAGTCTTTTCCTCGTTTTTCCTCCTTTTTTTATCGAAAAAAATCGAACTTAGTTTGACTTTAAAACTAAGTCTTTGTATATTTGAATCATCAAAGGTTAGTTTAGAATCAAAACTAAGCATATGTCACCACAGGAACTCATCGACAAAATCAACAACGCCAGTCACTTGGGCGAAGTACTGGAGTTGAACGACTGGAAAAAACAATACGGAGAAATGGCCCGTTTGTTGCATCCAGACCTGTGCACTATCCCGGGTGCAGCCGATGCTTTTGCCCGACTGAATGCCCTGAAAGAAGGCTGGGAAAAAGGGTATCGCTTTAACGATGATGCTGGTGCAGTAAAGGCTCAAAATACCACGATTACTTTTGTAGGTGACCCCAAATTGTTGTTACAATCCTACCGCAATTACGGCTACCTCAAAAGTTTGCGCCACCCCGCCGCCCAACACTTTCACCGCTACTTGCCCGAATCCATGGTGCTGGATGCTGAAGTACTGACGCTTCAACTCCGCCACCGTGCTGCACCACTGACGGGGTTGACTTTGCAACAAGGGCACGCCAATTGGATTTTGTCCCGCCTATTGGAGTTTAGCGCCTGGCTGGCTCAGGAAGGTTGGACCCACTGTGGCATCAATCCCGAAAGTGTGTTGGTGGTACCTGAAACCCACGGCATCATCCTGAGTTCTTTTTACCACTTAACGCCATTGGAAGGAGCGGTAAAAACAGTTTCGGCCAAGTACAAACACTGGTATCCCAATGCCTTGTTTGTGGACAAAAAAGCGGTGCCAATGATCGATCTGGAACTGAGCAAACGAACCATTACCACCCTACTCGGCGACCCCTCTGGGATCGGCATCAAACTACAAAAAACGCACAACCCCGCGATGATTGACTTTTTACTTACCGCACATACCGATGCATTTGAATGCTACGACAAGTACCGCAAGTTGCTGGACAAGCACTTCCCGAAAAAATTTTTACCCTTAAATCTATAATCCTCAAAAATAAACAGCTATGGGCTACACTTCATGGTCTAGCGATGCCTATTCGCACTTAAAAACTTCTTATTCCGGCAAATCTGCTGATCAAATTTTCAGCAGTGGCATGAACCCTACGATGGACCCTAAGGGCCTCGTTTTCCGTGAAAGCCGCGACTCAGATGCACACCCCAATTCAATTGCAATTGCTGTGTTCCTGGACGTGACGGGCTCAATGGGTCAAATCCCGGAAATGCTGATTCGCCACAAACTGGGTTCTTTGATGGATACCCTACTGGCACACGGTGTCGCCGATCCACAGGTAATGTTTTCCGCCATTGGTGACCACTACACGGATCGTGCTCCACTGCAAATCGGCCAATTTGAATCCGGCACGGATGAGCTGAACGACTGCCTTTCCAAAGTCTACATCGAAGGCGGTGGCGGTGGCCAAAACATGGAATCTTACCTCCTGGCCTGGTTGGTGGCGGGTCGTCACACGAGCATTGATTGTTTCGAAAAACGCGGCAACAAAGGTTTCCTGTTCACGATTGGTGACGAAAAAAACTGGGATTCGGTTGCAGCTCCTCGTTTGAAAGAGCTGATGGGCTACGCCCAAACCGACCCCATTACGGATGTGCAGGTGCTGGCTCAAGCCCAACGGATGTACCACGTTTTCCACATCCACATCAATGAAACGGGCTACAAAGACAACCCCGATGTGATTGGCTACTGGAAAAAACTGCTGGGCGAACGCGCCTTGATTTTGGACCAGCACATGGCGGTGGCGGAGTTAATCGCCTCCACTGTAGCAGTCATTAATGGTGCAAATCTGGACAAAGTAGCAGCCGAATTTGATGATGCAACGGCTAAATCCGTAAAAAATGCCTTGATGCTGGTGAATACGGATGTCGTCAAAGCAGGTACTAGCGGTGTGGTAAAACTCTAGCTCTCACAAATGCCTGTTAGGGGCGAAATATGGAGTTTACGTTTACTGAACTTTAAAAGTTTAGTAAACGTCGCTCCACCTAAATTTTGGCACCATGAAAACACAAATTGTAATTGGCTTAGGATACGGTGACGAAGGCAAAGGTTTGACTACCGACTACCTGTGTCGCCAGGCCGATTGGCCACTGGTGATTCGTTTTTCAGGCGGCCACCAGGCCGGGCACACTGTCGTTACTGCCGAGGGCCAAAGACATGTCTTTTCAAGTCTGGGGGCGGGTAGTTTGGCGGGTGCGGCCACCTATTGGAGCCGCTATTGCTCCTTTGCACCAGAAAACTTCTGGAAAGAATACCAGGCTTTGCAGGCCAATTCTGCTGGCTTTGTACCCAAAATTTATGTAGATGCTCTGGCTCAGGTAACGACGCCCTACGACGTATTCCACAATCAATCTTCCGAAAAAATCAATGCGCACGGGAGTTGCGGCATGGGTTTTGGTGCCACGATGGAACGCAATGAATTGACGCCATACCGCTTGTACGTGCAAGATCTTTTTTACCCTACAGTGCTGGAGCAAAAATTGCTGGCCATTGGTGAATATTACCGTCGCAAAGTGCATAATCCGATGCTGATGGTGGATTTGCAGGAGATTGTTGCCACTTTTCAAAGTGCAGTACAAGCCATTTTGCCGCTAATTGAAGTGGTGGAGGAAAAAGTTTTTCTGGAAAAACGCATTTACCAATTGGGCTTTGATGCCTTGATTTTTGAAGGAAGCCAGGGGATTCTGCTGGATCGCGATTTTGGTTTTTTCCCCAATGTGACGCGTGCCTACACCACCTCACGCAATGCAATGGAGCTGATCCAAAACTACCAATTGCCGCTCCCCGAGCTCTTTTACATCACGCGGGCCTATCAAACCCGCCACGGTAAAGGTTTTTTGTCGAATGAAGGCCTTAAGTTGAGTTATACCCCCAACCCCATTGAAACCAATGTTTACAACGAGTGGCAAGGTCACCAGCGGGTGGCTCCACTCGATGTGGATTTATTGAACTACGCCCTGGATTGTGACCGCAATTTTTCGGGCACTGCGCCTAAAAACCTGGTGATCACCTGCCTGGATCAGTTGAATGGCAAATTGGAAGCCAGCATTGCTGGAAAAATCATGGCTTTTGCCAAACCTGAGGCCCTTTTACCCAAACTCAAAGTAAAACCTGGCAATTTACTTTTATCCTATTCCGATCGTGCGGAAGGAATGGTGAAATTATCGCAGGTGCAGATGGTGAAGGTTGAAAGTTGAGGGTTAAAAAGTTGAAACGACCGGCACTTCGACTTCGCTCAGAGCCCGGTCATTTCAACTTTTCAACCCTCAACATTTCAACTTATTGTATCTTTGCCCCCATGAACGGAAAAGAACGCATGGATATCCGACAGCGCTCGTTGGCAGAATTAGAGGAGCTGTTCAAGGAAATGGGGGAAGCCAAGTTCCGGGCCAAGCAGGTCCATGAATGGCTGTGGCAAAAAGGTGCGCACTCCTTTGAGGTCATGACCAACCTATCCAAAGGGTTGCGGGAAAAACTCGCCGAAAACTTCACCATCAACGCCATAATAGAGGACAAAGTACAGCGGAGTGCCGATGGCACCATCAAATCCCGTTTTCGTTTACACGACGGCCACCTTATCGAGTCAGTGCTGATTCCAGTACCAGAGGACAAACGTTTTACGGTATGTGTATCCTGTCAGGTAGGCTGTAGCCTGACCTGCAAGTTTTGCGCTACCGGGCGTATGAAACGCATACGCAACCTGGATGCTGCCGAAATAGTAGATCAAGTAGTATTGGTCAACCAGCAATGCCTCGATACTTTTGGGCATCCCTTGACCAACATTGTATACATGGGTATGGGTGAGCCACTGTTGGCTTACAACAATGTGATGGAAAGTGTAGAGCGCCTCACCTCATCCGATGGGCTCAATATGTCGCCCCGCCGCATTACCATCAGTACGGCCGGTATCGCCAAGATGATTAAAAAATTGGCTGACGATGGTTGCAAAACCAACCTGGCCCTTTCCCTCCACGCCGCCGACGACCTCAAGCGCGACGAACTGATGCCCATCAACGAGCAGAACAATCTGGCCGTACTGATGGAAGCGCTGGAATACTTCTACCGTAAAACCCACAACCGCATCAGCTACGAATACATTACTTTTAACAAAATCAACGACGGGCTTGAAGATGCTGCCAACCTGGCTAAACTTTGCCGTCGTTTCCCAGTGCGGGTCAACATCATTGAATACAACCCAATTGGTGAGGTGCCTTACCTGAAATCGGAAGAGGATCGTATCGAGGTCTTTTCGCGCTACCTGAGGGAAAGAGACATTATGGTGACTGTGCGCCGGAGCCGGGGCAAGGATATTGACGCGGCTTGTGGGCAGTTGGCGAATAAAGAATAAAAAAATAAATTTTTCAGCTCGGGAACTTTTTAATTTAGGATAAGGTTGATGCATTGAAACCTAAAAAATCCTAACTTTATGGTAGCACAAGCAACGCAAAGCATGAATTACGATCGTATCCTGGAGGAGGAGTTGCTGCCTCAGGCGGAGGCGCTGCTTACTTTTGCTTACCATCTGACCTAC
>NZ_JANRKL010000129.1:0-3964 GCF_033763495.1 Haliscomenobacter sp.
ACCTTCCCTCGTCTTTTTGACGACTTCTTTACCCGCGATTTGTTCGACTTCAACAATCGCAGCAATTCATTTACCCACACCACCATCCCGTCGGTAAACATTGTAGAGAACAATGAGGGTTTTGCAGTTGAGATGGCTGCCCCCGGAATGGACAAGGGTGATTTTAACATTCAGCTGAACAACGAGGTGTTGACCATTTCTTCCCAAAAGGAATGGAAGCAAGAGATGAAAGACAACGAGCGTTACACCCGCCACGAGTTCAGCTACCAAGCCTTCGAACGTTCCTTCCATTTGCCTAAAACGGTGGTGGATGAGTCCAAAATCAAAGCAGAGTACAACAATGGTATTTTGCGGGTTTTGATTCCCAAAAAAGAAGAAGCCAAGGCGCTTCCTCCACGCACCATTGTTGTGCAATAGTCTTTTGGTTTAATTGATTCAAGCAAAAGCAGTGGCTGCAGCAGTTCAGCCACTGCACTTTGCTGAAACTGAATGCACCAACTTTTACGAACAAATTTCAAGTTTGCTTTAAAACTGGAAGAGAACATGAAAAAGATCCTGATCTTCTCCGGATTGCTCTCACTGGCAGTGACAGGCACTACTCTGGGGATTTATTCCCTGTTCCAAAATCAGCGTGCCATCAAAATTGAACACATCAACAGCACACCAGCGGCCAAGGCCGTGTACACCCTGAACGACAAAGGGGAGGTTATTCCTCTGGACTTTACCCAAACCGCAGCCAAAGTGATGGATGCGGTGGTTCACATCAAGTCCACCCAGGTGCATGCCAGTGCTCAGCGCAATGTCCCCAACCCTTTTGGCCAGCTGCCTGAAGGTGATTTATTCAAAGACTTTTTTGGGGAGCGCTTTTATTTTGGCCCGGGCGAATCGCCTCAACAGCGCCGCAACCCACAATTGCAAGTAGGAACGGGCAGCGGGGTGATCATCAGCCCGGACGGCTACATCGTTACGAACAACCACGTTATTGCAGATGCGGATGACCTGGAGGTTACCTTGCATGACAATCGCACCTATAAAGCAAGTGTAGTGGGGACTGACCCTAGCACCGATTTGGCCCTGATCCAAATCAAAGAAAAGAACCTTCCCGTTTTACCTCTGGTCAATTCCGATGAGGTAAAAGTTGGTGAATGGGTCATGGCCGTAGGTAACCCTTTCAACCTGACTTCTACCGTTACAGCGGGCATCGTCAGTGCCAAAGGGCGCAACATCAATATCCTCAAAGAACAGTTTGCCGTAGAGAGTTTCATTCAAACCGATGCAGCGATTAACCCTGGCAACAGCGGAGGTGCCTTGGTAAACCTCGAAGGCGCTTTGATTGGCATCAATACGGCCATCGCCAGCCCAACCGGAGCTTATTCCGGTTACGGTTTTGCGGTGCCCAGTAACATTGTCAACAAAGTGGTAGAAGACCTGCTGCGTTTTGGTACGGTACAGCGTGGCGTCCTGGGCGTAATGATCCGTACGGTGGATGGCAACCTGAAAAAGGAAAAGAACCTGGAAACGGCCGCGGGAGCCTATGTAGATAGTTTGCTGGAAAAAAGTGCCGCTGGTGCCGCCGGGATCAAACCTGGTGATGTGATTGTAGCGGTGAATGAACAAAAGGTACAAAGCTCTCCAGAGTTGCAGGAGGCTATTGCCCGCCACAGACCTGGTGATGTCGTCAACATTAAGGTGAATCGCAAAGGCCAGGAGAAAGAATTCAAGGTAACCCTCAACAACCGTAAGGGTGGAACCGCTCTGGTGCGCCAGGAAAATCAGAGTGTATTGGATGCCCTGGGGGCAGACTTTGAAACCCTCGATGCGAAAGTGGCTAAAAAACTGGAGATTCCAGGTGGGGTCAGAGTGAAAAACCTTAGCGCAGGTAAGTTGCGCAAAAATACCGACATGCGCGAAGGTTTCATCATCACCAAGGTAGATGGCCAAAGTGTGAACAGTGTGGAGGATCTTACTCGTATCCTCAGCAAAAAGAAAGGAGGGGTGATGTTGGAAGGGGTGTATGAAGATTTGCCCGGGGAGTATTATTACGCATTTGGGTTGTAAACATCCTGATGGTGAGGTGCTCGATCAGGGTGCCTTTTTCCCAAAGTCAGCTCAATTGCTTCGAATTTTAAGTGCAGTTAAGGCGTACATTTTTTCGGCAGAAAAGTGTACGCCTTAACTTTTTTGACCTTTCATTGAAATAATCCCACCATTCGTTGAATCTTTTTGCAATCCCTCGCCAAGCCGCCGTTCTTTGACTCATCAAACAACAAACAACAATATCTTTTACATCAAAAAACACCCATCATGCAATCCAAAAATTTTGTTTATGCCCTGGCTTTGTTCGTATTTGCTGGAATAAGCACTTCCTGTGAAAAAAATCAGGACGATCAGCTCAGCACCGAAATAGATGCAACAACTACCGCGATTGTAGCGGAATTGGCCAGTACCCTGACTCAGGATTTAGCCAAAATTGGTACCCAATCTGTGCAAGGACAATTGCTGACCAACGGTGTATGCGGCGCTACTCAGGATACCACCTTTTCCAATGCCATCACCCAAGGCAATTTCAGCAAAACAGGTAGCATAAACCTCCAATGGACACTCAATTGCAATCAACTCAAAGTACCTGTTTCGGCCAGGGTGGTGGCAGCTGGAAGTGGAAACCTTGACAGCAAGATTCTTAGCTCAAGTAGCGAAAGTGACGGCGATTTTACGCTGAGCGGATTGGCCAAATCGGCAAGTACTTACCAGTTGGATGGTTCTTTTATCCAAATGGCCAAACCAGTGTCCAAAGTGCGGAATGAAACACATTTTTATTCCCAAATCGATGCCACCGTGAGCAAGCTTAGTGTAAGCAAAGCGACCACACCAAGCATCACCGGGGGCACGGTTACTTTCAAGGTGCAAACTGGACAACTGCGTGAACAAGCCCAGTTCCTGGTAGAAGGTAGCATTGTATTCAAAGGCAACAAACAAGCTACCCTGACTGTGAACGGCAAAACGTATGAGATCGACCTCAATTGATTCAAAGGGGATAGGGAGTTCGGGGAAATCACTCGAACTCCTGGATTCTGAAACACAAACTCATCATGATGCAATACCTCATTGAACAATTTGGCCTGTTCCCTGGCTGGTTGTTGGGATCACTGGCCATCTTTTTGCGCTACCTGGTGTTTGCTGGCACTGCTTTTTTGATTTTCTATGTGTTGTTCAAACAACGTTTTTTTATCAAAAAAATCCAGCAAACCTACCCCAAAACCCAACATTTGCTCAATGAGCTGTCCCACTCAATTGCCACAGCATTTGTATGGGCGACGATCGGCCTCGGCATTTATTGGCTGCGCAAAAACGGGTATACCCATATTTATCTAAGCCTGAATGAGTACGGCTGGGCCTACCTGTTTTTTTCGTTTTGGTTCCTGGTGTTTTTGCACGATACCTATTTTTACTGGATGCACCGCTGGATGCATCATCCCCGCTTGTTTCCGATTTTGCACCGGGTGCACCATTTGTCCTGGAACCCTACGCCTCTGGCTTCTTTGTCTTTCCATCCACTGGAAGCGATTTTGGAAATCGGGGTAGTGCCAATGATCGTTCTGGTGATGCCTTTTCACCCACTGGTGCTGTTTTTGTTTGCGACCTGGTCCTTGTTGTTCAATGTACTGGGGCATTTGGGCTACGAGATTGCACCCAAGGGTTTTGTGAATCATCCTTTTTGGAAATGGTTCAACACGCCTACCCACCACAACATGCACCACGCCAAGGTCAATTACAATTTTGGCCTCTATTTCAACATCTGGGATCGCCTGATGGGCACCAACCACCCGGAATATGAACATACGTTTAATCAGATTAAAAATAGGGTTGAGGAGTTGAGGAGTTGAGATTAAGGCTAACAAATTGGTCACTGAGCGTAGTCGAATTGCCGGATTGTTATCCGTAATATCAAAACCGCAACATTCTC
>NZ_JANRKL010000130.1:0-28061 GCF_033763495.1 Haliscomenobacter sp.
ATCTTTTGGTTTTCCCATATGAGTGCGTTTTATGGGATAAAAAATTGCTTAAATCGGTTCCTATTGCGAAAGTTAAGAACACTACCCCAAAGTACCAAGTAATAAACGTCAATTTGTCCTGAAGTTGTACATACAACCACAGAACGCAACCTTGTATGCAAGCTACAAACCCTGCCAAAGCTAAGTTTTCCAGAGATTTTTGAGGCAAAAAAAATGAAAAAATTCAAATTTTGTGCCTACTGCACCGGTCCTTCCTGTAATCTGCGGAGTTGTTCCATAAATGCAGGTCGACGCCGACGGGAAACTTCGATCTTGATGTTGTCATCCATAATTACGAAGCCTCCTTCTCCTTTCACAAACTTGCGCATGTAGTTCAAATTGATCACATGCCGTTTGTGAACCCTGTAAAAATTGAAGGGAGCTAACAAATCTTCGTAAGATTTGATTGTGCGGGATGCAGTGATTCTTTCACTGCTGTTGAGGTAGATGTGGGTATAATTGTCTTCTGCTTCGAAGCGTACAATGTCTTTGATGTTGACAAAGTAGATGCCATCTACAGCAGAAATGCTCATTTTTGAAAAAGCATTGGGGTTATTGTAATAAGCGCTGAAAATTTCCAAACGCTTATCCATCTGGTTTTTGGTGCGGATACGAATCCGGCTGACGGCTTCTTTTAGCGCGTCGGGGTCAATTGGCTTCAGAATGTAGCCAATCGAGCTGTATTCACAGGCTTTGATGGCGTACTCTTCGTAAGCTGTGACAAAGATAATCTCAAAATCTAAATTTTCCAACTGACTGAGCATTTGAAATATCAGTCCGTCGGGAAGACTTATGTCTAAAAAGGCAACATCAGGCTCTATCGTCTCATCAGACAACAGTACCAGAGCCTCGGAGTTGGTTCCGGCTTCCCCAATGATTTCAACCTGCTCGCAGTGTTGTTTGAGCAAGTTCTTGAGATTATTCCTTCCTTTAATCTCGTCTTCAACGATTATTGCCTTAATCACGTTTGTCGCTTTTTAAGAAGTAAATATCCTGAATGAAAAATTCAAAACCGATCGGGTACTCGTAAAGATACAAAAAAACAGAGAAAAGGGTTTTATATATGAAAAAAATAAATTTCTACCCTTTGGATAAATATTAGGCATTTCGTACCCGAAAAGTAGCAAAAAGGCGCCTAATGCTGATTTTTCCGCTCCCATTGACCAGTACTGAAAGCAGCCCTCCGGCAATGGCGATGTTTTTCATAAAGTGAATGGATTCCATCCGCCGCAGTTCCGGAGCATCATTCCAAAACGAATGAACAATCAGGGTTACGGGAATCCAATAAGCCAGCAACAAAAAAGCGCCCAAACTGGCCCGATACCCAATCAACACCAAAATGCTGCCCAGTACCAGGGCTACTACTGCGCCATAAAAGAGCAAATCTTGTCGCCACAATAAGCCATAATCGGTCATCATTTCCTTGGTTGCCTTGGCATACACAATGGAGTCGTAGGCTTCATAAAAAAAAATCAGCGAGATACACATACGACCGATGAGGTCCATGATGGCTTTCATGTCGAGGATTTGATCATTAAATGCCTGGACAATGTACTGACTTTATTCAATTTTTCACATGACATCCTTCCTTTTTTAAGATTTGTAAACCTCATAGCTTAGTTGTCGACATCATTTATAGTGGGCAAAAATAAATGTTCATTTTTCTTGAGCCAAAGGATTAGATAAGGCACTTGAAATGAAGCGTTTACTCATCTAATCCTTTGGCAAAATGAACAATTTATTTTTTATCACCCCTTAATCAGACTACATCATTTGTCAAGCTATGCAACAGAAGTATGTCTACGTCTTCAGCGCCTCCAGGACGGAGGGCGAAGCCTCCATGAAGAATTTACTCGGTGGAAAAGGCGCTAACCTAGCCGAAATGTGCCGTTTGGGAATTGTAGTTCCCCCCGGATTTACCATTACGACCGAAGCCTGTACCGAATACACCAAAAAAGGCAAAGATTACGTATTGAATCTCATCAAAGCCGAGGTGGAAGCGGGCGTTGCCTTGCTGGAAAAAGAGATGGGAAAAACTTTTGGCAACGACGACGATCCGCTACTCTTGTCCGTACGTTCTGGTGCACGTGCCTCCATGCCAGGTATGATGGACACCATCCTGAACTTGGGCATCAACGACCGTGCCGTTGAAGGCCTGGCCCGCAAGACCGGCAACGAACGTTTTGCCTGGGACTCCTACCGTCGCTTTGTACAAATGTATGGTGATGTGGTAATGGGCTTAAAACCCGTTTCCAAAGAAGACCATGATCCCTTCGAAGTCATCATTGACATGCTCAAGGAAGAGCGTGGAGTTACGCTTGATACAGAACTGGATGCCAACGATTTGCGAGAGCTCGTTCAACGTTTCAAATCCTTGATCCGCGCACGTTTGGGCCGCGATTTCCCCACCGATCCCTGGGAACAACTCTGGGGTGCCGTAGTTGCTGTTTTCGAGAGCTGGAACAACAACCGGGCCAGGGTTTACCGCGAATTGAATGACATCCCCGAATCATGGGGTACAGCTGTCAATGTACAGGCGATGGTTTTTGGCAACCTCGGCGATTCCAGTGCTACGGGTGTAGCTTTCACCCGCGATGCGGGCACGGGTGAAGACCTGTTCAACGGCGAATTCCTGGTCAATGCTCAGGGAGAAGACGTTGTTGCCGGGATTCGTACTCCACAACAAATCACCTTGGAAGGCTCACGCCGCTGGGCCCAACTGGCCTGCATCAGCGAAGAAGAAAGGCGTAAAAATTACCCTTCCCTGGAAGAAATCATGCCTGAAGTGTACCAACAATTGGTTGAAGCTGAAACCAAGCTCGAAAACCATTACAAGGACATGCAGGACGTGGAATTCACCATTCAGGAAGGAAAACTCTGGATGTTGCAAACCCGCAATGGCAAGCGCACCGGAGCCGCCATGGTACGGATTGCGATGGAAATGCTGGAGCAAGAGATGATTGATGAAAAAACGGCCCTGCTGCGAGTTGACCCCCATCGCCTGGATGAATTGTTGCACCCCATTTTTGATGCTGAAGCCATGGGCAATGCTCGGGTATTGGCGCGTGGGCTCCCTGCCTCACCTGGCGCTTCCACCGGGCAAATCGTCTTTTTTGCCGAAGATGCCGAAGAATGGGCCAAACATGGTCACGCTGTGATTTTGGTACGCCTCGAAACCTCCCCCGAAGACTTACGGGGCATGAGCGTAGCCAAGGGTATCCTCACTGCTCGTGGTGGGATGACTTCACACGCCGCTGTAGTGGCGCGTGGAATGGGCAAATGTTGCGTATCTGGTGCTGGTGCCATCCACGTGGATTACAAAAACCGCACTATGACAATAGATGGGCAAACCTGGCATCAGGGAGACTGGATTTCCCTAAATGGCTCTACAGGTGAAGTGTACGATGGCCAAATCACCACCAAAAATGCAGAACTGAGTGGCGACTTTGGTACACTGATGGCTCTGGCCGATAAATACCGCCGCATGGAGGTACGCGCCAACGCAGACACCCCAGAGGAAGCCGTGGTCGCTCGCGAATTCGGCGCCACTGGTATCGGGCTTTGCCGTACTGAGCACATGTTCTTTGAAGGAGATCGCATTCGCGCGGTCCGGGAAATGATCCTGGCTGACGATGAATTTGGTCGCCGCAAAGCTCTGGCCAAATTGTTGCCCATGCAACGCAGCGACTTCGAAGGCATTTTCCGCGAAATGCACGACCTACCCGTAACCATCCGTCTGCTTGATCCTCCATTGCACGAATTTGTACCGCACGATGAAGCCAGCCAGCAAGTGATGGCACAGGAAATGCGGGTTTCGCTAGGCAAAATCAAGATGCGTGTAGAAGAATTGGAAGAATTCAACCCAATGATGGGCCACCGGGGCTGCCGTTTGGGGATTACCTATCCCGAAATTACAGAAATGCAAACCCGCGCCATCATCGAAGCCGCGCTCAACGTACAAGCCAAAGGGATTGTGGTCAAACCGGAAATTATGGTTCCATTGATCGGTACCGTGCGCGAATACAATGCCCAGGCTGCCGTCATTCGCCGTACCGCGGAAATGGTTTTTGCGGAGCGTAAAGACAGGGTTCACTATTTGGTTGGCACCATGATCGAAACTCCACGGGCAGCCCTGATCGCAGATAGTGTAGGTAGTCAGGCCGAATACTTCTCCTTCGGTACCAACGACCTTACTCAATTGACCTTGGGCTTCTCGCGTGACGACGCAGGCAAATTCCTGCCTTACTACTTGAAAAATGGGATCTACGAAAAAGACCCATTCCAGTCTATCGACCAAAAAGGGGTAGGCATGCTGGTACAAATGGCCGTGCAAAAAGGTCGTTCGGTTCGGCCCGATCTGGAATTGGGTGTCTGCGGCGAACACGGCGGTGACCCTGCTTCCGTAGAGTTCTTCCACCGTAGTGGTCTGGATTATGTAAGTTGTTCTCCATTCCGGGTGCCAATCGCACGGCTAGCAGCGACACAGGCAGCCATCAAGGATGCTCCGAAAAAAGTGGAATTGAAGCAGAAGCCTGAATTGGAAGCGGTGGGTTGAAGTAATAATGTTTGATCGGAGCCGAGTCCTGGCTCCACTGACCCACCTGAAGGTTTGGTACCTCCGGGTGGGTTTTTTATTAGATTTGAGGTGTGATTTTTTTGCCATTTCCCACAAACACCTTCACCCCCTTCGCCACATTCTGCCCATCCATGGCCGCGGAAATAATCCCTCCTGCGTACCCTGCCCCTTCACCACAAGGGAACAAGCCCTGCACCCCATCGTGCATGTACGTCTCCGCGTTGCGTGGAATCCGAATCGGAGAGCTGGTCCGGCTTTCGGTGCCAATCACATTGGCTTCTTCGGTGTAATACCCTTTCATTTTGCGGCCAAAATCGGCTACCCCTTGCTTGAGGCGATTGTAGATGGCGGCAGGCAGCAACTCGTGTAAGGGCGCGGGCACTAAACCTGGGATGTAAGAGGAGTCCGGTAGGGTACTCGATATTTTTCCTTTGACAAAATCAGTCAAACGCTGAGCTGGCGCTTTTTGGCTACCATCGCCAAAATTGAACATGGCTTGTTCCACACTGCGTTGGAATTCCAGACCGGCAAAAACGCCATGCTGGGCAAAAGGCAACAGGTCCTCAACTTCAATGGCCACAACAGTGCCTGAATTGGCATACGGAGAATCACGACGCGATAAGGACATGCCATTCACCACAATTTCTCCGGGCGCAGTTGCGGCGGGTACCACCAGACCACCTGGGCACATACAGAAGGAAAAAACACCCCGACCTGCCACCTGAGTCACCAGCTTGTAACTGGCTGCTGGCAAATGTTCACCCCGATCAGGCAGGTGGTATTGGATGCGATCGATGAGCTGTTGGGAATGTTCGATGCGAACGCCCAGGGCAAAAGGTTTGGCTTCGATCGCAATTTGATGGCGATGTAGGAGGTAATAAATGTCGCGGGCAGAGTGGCCGGTGGCCAAAATGACGGCTTCCCCCCGGTATTCTTGATTTTCATTAACCACTACCCCCAGCATCCGACCCTGGTGCAGGATAAAATCGGTAACGTAACTGCCGAAATGGACTTCCCCGCCATAATGCTCAATGGTGGCCCGGATGTTCGCCACGATGTTTGGCAATTTATTGGAACCAATATGGGGGTGGGCATCAATGAGGATTTCGGAAGAAGCACCGTGTTCAACCAACAATTGCATGGCCTTGTCGATGGTGCCCCGTTTGTGGGAACGGGTATACAACTTGCCGTCGGAGTAGGTTCCAGCACCGCCTTCACCAAAACAATAGTTGGAGTGCGGGTTGACTTGCCCAAATTGCTGGATGGCCCGCAAATCCCGGCGGCGGGTTTGTACATCGGTGCCCCGATCCAGCACGATGGGTTTCAAACCTTGTTCAATCAATTCCAATGCAGCAAAATATCCCGCAGGGCCAGCCCCTACGATGAGCACCGAGGGGCGCCCGGCCACTGGTTTGAGTTGGGGCAGGAGAGCTGGTTCCGCCTGGTATTTTTCGCCAACGTATACGGCCACGCGCAGCAAAAAAACGGGTTGGCTGCTCCGGGCGTCTACCGAACGACGCAGTACCCGCAAGTCCTGGATTTGCTCTTCCCGCAGTTTTAATTTATTGGCTGCTTTACGCCGGATGGCGGTTTCGTCTTTGGCTTCGGCGGGCAGCAGTTTTATGTCGATCTCGTACGTCACGGTATTTTTTTTCGGGTCCATTCCCCTTTTTGGCCCTCGACAAAATCCTCGGGCACAAAAATATTGACACTTATGTTTTCGGGTATTTCACCACTGGTTAGGGTATTTAAAATGCCCCGGTTACGCAAGTCAAATTTGACGTGCAAACGGTCTACTGACTTCACCGGATCCAATCGATACCTCCCTTGTTCAATCAAACCTTTAAGAATACTGTCTGTGCTGTTTTCTTTGTGCACCACAAAAATTTCCAACATAATCGAATTGCTGGGCCAGGATTGCACTTTGAGCGAATCATAAAATTCAAAAGTGATGGTTTGGATGCTATCCGAAACTTCAATCACTTCATGAATGGTGCGTTTGATCTGGGCATTGATCAACAACGGCAGCGCAAAAAGACAAAAGGCTAGCAGCAATTTTTTCATAAGTCCTTACTGTATTGATTTCCGGATTTTTACCAATTTTTCCAACATCGCTTCGAGGCGTTCCAAAGGTAACATATTTGCTCCATCAGATTTGGCCTCAGCCGGGCGTGGGTGGGTTTCGATGAACAAACCATCTACCCCAACCGCAATGGCCGCTTTGGCTACCGTTTCGATTAGAGCTGGGCGGCCACCTGTAACACCACTGGCCTGGTTGGGTTGTTGGAGTGAGTGAGTACAATCCAAAACGACAGGTACGCCGAAAGATTGCATCACGGGCAGCCCGCGATAATCGATCACCAAATCCTGATAACCGAAGGTTACCCCGCGCTCAGTCAGGATGATTTTTTCATTGCCCGACTGCCGAATTTTATCTACTGCATACTTCATGGCTTCGGCGCTCATGAACTGCCCTTTTTTGACGTTGACCACCTTTCCTGTATCGGCAGCAGCGACCAAAAGGCTGGTTTGGCGACACAAAAAGGCCGGAATTTGCAACACATCAACGTATTGTGCGGCCAGGGCAGCTTCTTCATCGGTGTGGATATCCGTGGTGGTGGGGATGTTGTAGTGCTGACCTACTTTTTTCAACACTTCCAGGGCCTGTTCATCCCCAATTCCGGTAAAAGAATCGAGGCGTGAGCGATTGGCTTTGCGGTAAGAGCCCTTAAAGATGTAGGGGATTTGAAATTGGGTGCACAGTTGGTGTACTTTTTCAGCAATTTCAAAGGCGATGTCTTCGCCCTCGATGGCACAAGGTCCTGCGATGAGGAAAAAATTTCCGCTATCGAGATGCTTAAGATTGGGTATTTTGTCCAGCATATTTGAATTATGGTCTAAGAAAACGCAAATTTACACGCAAAATTAATCCCTTTGCCCTATTCTAGTGTTAAACGAGTGTTTATCAATCCAATCAAAATGCGATTCACCATCTTTATCCTTGTTTTATTGGTCATCGACTTTTATAGTTTTCAAGCGATTAAGCTCATTGTGCAAGACTGGTCGATGTTGGCAAAAAATACTGCCTATGGCTTTTTCTGGGGCCTGACCGCATTCAGTGTTTTTTACCTCCTGGCTCATTACTGGGGCTGGGCCGATGGCTGGAGCAAAAACATGGAAACCTATTCCCGGACCGTTGTTTTTATCATCTATATTTCCAAGTTCCTGATTGTCCCCATGTTGCTCATCGACGATTTGCGTCGACTGACCATGTGGGTCGCTCAACGAGTGAACGGGGATCCGAATTTTGACATTGGTCGCTCCAAATTTTTGAGCAAAATGGGCGTGTTTTTGGGTGCCATCCCATTCTTTACCCTGTCCTATGGCATTCTCCGCAATCCCTATCGGTACAAGTTGTTTCAGCAAACCATCGGAATAAAGGGTTTATCGCCCAAGTTGGCTGGTTTAAAAATTGTCCAAATTTCGGACATTCACTCCGGGAGTTTCACGTTTAAGGATCCGGTCAAAAATGCCATCGACATCATCAATGCCCAAAAACCCGATCTGGTTTTTTTTACGGGAGATTTGGTCAACGACCATGCCGATGAAATGGCGGATTACATGGATGTTTTTGACAAAATTGAAGCCAAGTACGGGGTGTATTCTGTTTTGGGCAACCATGATTACGGCGACTATCATCCCTGGAAAAATGAGGAAGAACAAGCCGCCAACCTTGAAAAGCTGAAAGGCATTCACAAAAAACTGGGTTGGAATTTGTTGATGAACGAACACCGCCTCCTCGATATCAATGAGGAAAAAGTAGCCGTGATTGGGGTTGAAAACTATTCAGCCTTGCCCCAGTTTCCCAAAAAGGGCCGCCTGGCCGATGCGCACCAGGGTTCGGATGACGCCAATGTTAAACTTTTGCTTTCACACGACCCCTCACATTGGGACTTGCAAATTGTTCCTGACTTCAAGGACATCAATGTCACTTTTTCAGGACATACCCATGGCTTTCAGTTTGGGGTAGAAATTCCCGGCTGGATCAAATGGAGCCCTGCTCAATTCATGTACAAACAATGGGCAGGCCTGTATCAACAAGGTGAGCAGTTTTTGTACGTCAATCGCGGCCTGGGCTTTTTGGGGTACCCTGGTCGGGTAGGTATTTTGCCTGAGGTGACACTAATTGACTTACAACCAGCTTAAATTTTGCTTCAAGGCTGTAATTTTATTTAAGGTTACCCAACTAACCCTGAAAGCCTTATATTTGGGCTTTCGTACAATCCATCACACAAATTACACAGAGCATGATCCTGTTTTTTGTACTGAGTTACGTATTGTTGAGTGTAAGTTTATACTTCATTTTTCAAAAATGTGGAGAAGCAGCCTGGAAAGGCCTGGTTCCAGGATACAACTTTATCGTATGGTGTAAGCTGGTGGGGCGCAAAGCCACCCACGCCATCTTTCTTTTGTTTCCGCTCGTCAACATCTTCATCTATGCTGGCCTGGCAGTCGATATGGTGCGTTCTTTTGGTAAGCTCAAATTTTACCATAGTGCCCTGGCGGTATTGTTTGCTCCTTTTTATTTCCTGTACCTGGGAACCAATAAAACGGACAAATACGAAGGGCCTATTTTGCCCAAGGAGCGGGATTACCGCCATAAATTGCACGAGTCTCGAGCCAATGAACGGCAACACAAAAAATTATTGGCTGAAAATCCTTACAAAAAATCAGGAATTCGGGAATGGACTGAGGCCATCATTTTTGCCGTTTTTGCCGCAGCTTTTATTCGGATGTTTTTGATTGAAGCTTATGTAATTCCTACTTCCTCCATGGAGGGTTCGATGATGGTAGGCGACTTTTTGTTCGTGAGCAAACCCAGCTATGGTTTGCGGATGCCTCAAACCGTGGCAATGGTTCCACTTTTGCACAACCGCATTCCTATCGTCAATACAGAATCATATCTGGAAAAACCCAAGCTCAACTACAATCGGCTGAAGGCATTTGAAAGCATTGACCACAATGATCCGGTCGTGTTCAATTACCCAGAAGGCGATAGTGTGTATATTTTCCCGAACCGCACCTGGAGTATTTACGATTTCAGGCGGGGAAGTGTTTCTCCCGAGGCCAGTTCCATGATCGGCATCGGTCAGGCTAAATTGGTCACCCGCCCCATGGACAAAATGGACCACTACATCAAACGTTGTATTGGTCTACCCGGCGATTCCCTCCAAATCCGCAATCGCCAGGTGTACATCAATGGTAAACCCGGCGCAAATCCCAAATATTTGCAGTACATGTATCAGGTGTACAATCCATCCGGAGCAGGTATCAACCCTCAGCAGTTCAGCGATTGGGGCATTTCAACGGAGGATCAATTGCAAGGCGTCAGCGGAGGCAGCTCAAACATGATGCTGATTCTGAACAATGAACAAAAGGCCAAGCTCAAAGCAATGGACAAAAACATTGTAATGGAGCATGTTGATATGAGTCGGACCCAAAGTCGTTTGTTCCCATATGATACCGCCCATTTTGGACGCTGGGACCTGGACAACTACGGCCCGATTTACATTCCGAAAAAAGGGGCAACGATTGCACTCAACGCCGAATCCATCGCCTTGTACCGCCGGGTAATCAGCAAATACGAAGGCAATGATTTTGCGGAGCGCGATGGCCAATTTTTTGTAAATGGCAAAGCAGCCACCAGCTATACCTTCAAGCAGAATTATTACTGGATGATGGGGGACAACCGCCACAATTCGGAAGATTCACGCTATTGGGGCTTTGTTCCTGAAGACCATGTAGTGGGTAAACCACTGTTGATCTGGTTCTCATTGAAAGAAGGAAGTCTGTCCAAAGGAATCAACTGGCGGAGGATTTTTATGTCGCCGGGGAATCGGTAAGATTTGCTGATGGTAAAAAAAGGGCGCATTCCATGATGAGAATGCGCCCTTTTTTTATTCCTGCACCGTCAACACCCGCTGTGGGCTCAACATATACGGCGGCAAATACGCAGGAATATTGCTAAAGGGCAACACCTCCGGCTTCAGTTTTATGCCGATCACCTCCGCCATAAACTTCCGGCGGGCCTGGATCCGTTGCCACATTTCCGGGAATTTTTGTGCCAATTCTGCGCGTAGCGCTTCATCAGCCAGCGCGATCCCATCCTCGATGTTGCTGGTGTGGTAGGCGGTTCCGGTACCCGGGATCACATCTACCTGTAGAGCCATGCCGGATTTGAATTTTAGTTCCGATCCCTTGAATACTGGCGAATGCACCCACTCATCGATGTGGATGTAATGCCCAGGATTGAGTTTTACTCCATAAAAAGGATCGCCGATTTCGCCGTGGATGATGTCGTACAATTCCCCGGCAGGTACCCCGATGCCGATGTGCTCATACCATTTGACAATGGCCCGAAAATAGGGAATGGCCAGTTTTTGCAGGTAATCCCCTACCCCATCCGGCAACTCGCTTTCATCGTGTACGAGCCAGCCAGCCCGGGCATTCAAACCGCCCCAAAGGCACATGGCCATGGTGAATGGTTCGCCTATCTTAAGTGTGTTCATCGATGGACTGGGCAGGCCGTAAGCCGCCCGGGGGCCATTGGTTAGCATGGTATGCGCTCCCAAGGGGAAGCCGTTGAGTTGCATCAGGGTCGTTGCCTGCATTTCGGTCATGCCTGGTTGCATGTTGAAAAGCACATTTTTGAGGCCAGTAGAGGTATGGCAAGCAGCGAATTCAAAAAGGGCCAATTGTTCGGCTTCGTTCAAAATGCGCAAGCCATCGTCCGGATTCATCAACAGGGCATTGGCATTGCGGACCTGGCGGTGATTGCCACTGAGCTTGCGCAGGGTATCAATCAGGTAAGAGGGGGTTTCAAAACAATAGTCTGGCTCGTCGAATTCGGCAGCAGAAAAATACTTCCAGCCCGCTACCCCGATGGTACTTTTTGCATCTACTCCCGCATCCTTTAAGGCTTGGCTCAGGGATACGCCCGACAAGCGGTCTTGTCCCATCAAGCTCAAGGATTGAAACAACACTCGTTGTACTGGCAAAGGGGCCAATTCCGCATAACCCCAGCCCTCGTTGCCCAACAACAAATGGGGCAACCCCCTTTTGCCAATGATCAATAAACTTTCTTCAAAACGTGGGTCGTAGCCACAAAGGTAGGTGGTGTTGGCGTTGTGCTCACGGTCGCCGTAAACGATCACAAAATCGAGGGCTTCGGCCTGCATTTTTTGGCGCAATCTGGCGATGCGCGCTTCGTAAATGGACTGGCTCAGCGATGGTTCAGCGGAGGGCATGCCAAAGTTTGGCAGTTCAACGGTGTTCAGGTTGATGGTCATGATGCGTGTAGGTTGAAGGGGCAAAATAAAGGTTTTAGTGGAAATCAAGGATCATCTCCAAGTTTCATTATCAACATAAAAATTAGCACAAAGGACACCAAGGAGGGCACCAAAGGACACAAAGATCGTCTACGTATAACTTTGTGCCCTTTGCGCCCTCCTTGGTGTCCTTTGTGCTAAAAAGTGTCGCTTTGGTATTTTTAAAACCTTGGGATAAAATCTTGGCGTAAGGTTACAGTTTCAGCAATTGACTCGAAGCGTACCCCTTAGTCGTCCGCAGACGCAGATAATACGTCCCACTCTGCAACCCACTTAGATCCAATTCTTTTTGATTCTCCCCCGCTGCCATACTTTGGTTGGCCGCCAAACTCCGTACCCAACGCCCCTGCACATCAAACACATCCAACCAAATGGGTTCGGCCTCTTTGAGTTTAAAAGAGATGAGGGCTTGAGATTGAACTGGATTGGGCGCTACATTGAGCTCCAGCTCTTCCAATTTGAGCTCGCGGCTGTTGGTCACTTCCTCAGGTGCCAGGATCAGGTTTTCGTCCCCAGGTTGGTAGGCCGTGAAGGTAAAGTACACCAACATCATTTCATCGGTAGTGCCCTCTCCTACCCGCACTTCTTTGGGTGGTGAATTGGGGTTGTCAAAATTGTTGACGGTATTGTCGTATACCGTTTCGCCATAAACGGTTGTTCCGGCCGGAATCACCATTGCTTTGGGAAACAAATAAAATCCTTGCCAATGGAAATCCCAGTCGTTGATGCGGATGACTTTCAGGGTGTCTTTTTTCGGTGTAATGCCCCAAACCTTGATGGATTTACCCAATAAGTGCATATGCGGCGCTACGGCAATCACGGTACCTTGAATCGGAACCCTCAATTGTGACTTGATGGTTTTCACCTGATTGGCGGGTAAAACGAGTGGTCCATTGGTGAGGGACAAAAAATGGTTGAGTAAGGGCAGTGTCTCCAGGCGGCGCATTGGCCCCGACTCCAAACGGGCCAAAAAACGGGTTCGATCGGTTTTTCCTTTTGAGCCAGGTGCATAGTGAACTTGCAGAATTATGGTGGCGTTTTTTGGCAACAATTGGCCCATCCCTTTGGGATAAAAAGTAGGGAGACTACCGGGCACCCAGGCACCGATTTGTACCGCTGATTGGGAGCCAACGCCTCCAAAACTGGTATAGCCCGGCCCAGGGTCGCGTGCATCCAAGGTCAGTGCCGTTTTGGCCGTATCTGCGTACACCAATACGTGGTGCACCACCTCACCGTTACCCGGCACACACTCAAAAGCAGTGATGAATTTGTCGACATTGATTCCACTGGCAATGGGAAAGCAACGGTATACATCCTTCTCAGCAGAAATGGTGTATTCTGGAATTTCCAGGCTCAGTTGGGGCGTGCTTATTACCGGTGCGTTATTGTATTCCGGGACTTTGGGCGCATCCTTGGGATTGCCGTAGGAAGCAGCTCCCGCAACCCATTCCTGGATCAGGTGGATTTCATCGGCGCTCATCAGGCGCTCGTGAGCAAAGCGGCTGTAAGTGGGATCGGGTGGCCAGGGCGGCATTTTACCCGTCTTTACCGAGTATTCAATTGAAAAACGGTTGAAATAGGCATCTTCATAAGTCACCAGAGGAAAAGGTGCCAATCCTCCATCGTGGTGGCAAGGGGTACAATGTTTGTAAAGAATCGGAGCAATATCCAGGGTCCATACCGGGTTGTGCGCCGAACTTATGTTCCATCCAATCAGAACCAATACTAGTGATAAAAGTAATTTCTGCTGCATAATTATGGGTTTTAGAAATAAGACGAGAAAAATGGGGCGAAGTTTAGTGGAGGGGGAAAGTTTAACATAGTTGAGGAGTTGAGAGAAGTTGAGAAGTTGAGGAGTTGAGGCTACCGCGAGCGATCCTTACACTTCGGCTACGCTCAGTGACCGGATCGCTCGCGGTAGCCTCAACTCCTCAACTCCTCAACCTCACTTCGAGCTAAAACACGAAGCCGGCAACCCCACCCCATTGAACAAGTTCGGCGTAGCGGTATTGCCCCAGGCATAACGCACCATCGTCGGTCGGGTTACTTTTTCAGCTTGCACTTCTACAAGGTTATCCTTGTTGATTTTGGCTTCGGCAGGGTAAAAAATTCCATCTTCACCAGCCAGTTCGAAGTGGGTGATTTTATTGCCCTTGAAGTGCAAACCTTCTGCATTGGCGAAATACACCAACATTTGATTGGCATTGGCCCGATGGCTGAGGTAATAGGGACCTTCAACCAGTCCATTTTTAATTTTGTACTGTTTTACCAAAGCCAGATTAGCCAGGCGCAAGCCCACATCCTGTTTATTGCGCGGATGGATATCGGTCGTATCACCAATGTCACTGGTAACCACCATGCCCGTATTGGGTACAGTGAGGGTACGGCGTTGGGCGTCGCGCAGGGCGGCACCTTCGACTGGGTTTCCGTATTTGTAGGGGGCGATTTGGCAATAGTAAAAGGGAAATTCCTGCCCCCATTTTTTGCGCCAGCTACTGATCAATGCGGTCATCGTTTCTTTGTAGGCATAGGCTGTACTTACATTGGACTCGCCCTGGTACCACAAAGCCCCCGCAATTTTGAATTTGGTAAGCGGCTCAATCATTGCGTTGTAAATGCGCGCAATTTCAGTAGGGCCCCAAGGTACAGGTTCCAGCTTTTTGGCAGCTGTAAGGATCAGGTCATTGCCTTCGAAGGTTTCGGAAGGCATCCAGCATTCAGCGGGGGTGCCGCCCCAACTGGAGTTGAGCAGTCCAATCGGTACTTTTAGCTCTGCTTGTAATTTGCGGGCAAAAAAGTAGGCCACAGCGCTGAAATTTTGCATGCTCTCCGGGCTACATTCTGCCCATTGTCCCTCCAGGTCGATTTGTGGGGTGATTGCAGTACGGTGAGTCACCGAAAAAAAACGTATTTTAGGATATTTCGCTTGTTTGACTTCTTCCTGCGCATTGTTGATGCCCATATTGGCCGTCCATTCCATATTGGATTGTCCCGAACAGAGCCAAACCTCACCAATCAATACATTTTTGAGCACAATTTCATTGTAGCCCTTGATGGTCAGGTTGTAAGCCGTAATACTACCTTTAGGTGTTTTGACAGCTACCGACCAGGTGCCTTGACTGCTGGCTTCGGTACTGAGGATATTGCCATCCCAAGGGGTGCTGATGCTGATTTTTTCCATGGGTTTGCCCCAGCCCCAAATGATCAGTTCACTGTTTTGTTGCAAAACCATATTGTCGGAAAATACGGCTGGTAGGGATACCGCCCAGGAGAGTTGTACAAACGCTAAAAGGCAGAGTGTAAAAAAATACTTGATCGTTTGTTGTGACATGATAGACAGCTGTTTTTGACTATTTTAAGGAGCTAAAGATGAACAATTTGCCGAAAGTGGGCAACCTGGAACCCATTTTTCTTCAACTCCTTCAATTGGGAGCTCTTCGGATTCAGCAAGGGATTCGTATGATTGAGATGGATGAAATAGATTTTTTGCTTTTCTGAAATTGGAAGGTCTTTAAAACGCTGCATACTTTCCACCACAAAAGGATGGGGAATTTCGGACATATTGCGGTAATTGAGTTCGGCATTGTCGTAAAAGGTGGCATCCAAAAAAGCATAATCTACCTTTTTAATCTCCTCCACAATGTCCAAAGACCAGCGCTCCCATTTGTCGATATCCGGGATAAACAAGGCCGATTTATTGGGCCCTTCAATGCGATAACCCACCGTTTCCGAAAACTCATCCCGGTGCGGCACTTGCAGAGGGGTAACTTGAAGGTTGGCAGACAATCGCTGAGGCTCCAGGTTTTTCAAGCCTTGAATGGAAATGTTTTTCAAAGCAAGCAATTGGCTCCAGGGGCCATTTTTTTCTAAAAACTCCTGCATTTTAGGCATGGCGTACACAGGAGTGGACTTCGCGTTCATACTTTCCCGGCCCAGGTACATCAGTCCGCTGTAGTGACCAATGTGAGCATGGGTCAAAAAAATCCCATTGGGCGCTTCTTCCTGGCGAAAAGGGCTATAGGTTTTGAGCAATTTCATTTGGCGAGGCAAATCTGGCGTGGCTTCAAACAAAAAATTCAGTTTATTCAGCGGGTCTATCAAGCCAAGCGAGACCACCATGCGGGTGGGATCAGGTTTTGAAAAAAGGGTTGCGCAACAGTCTTTCGTGCAGCCTGCATGGGGCGAACCTGCATCCTGGATGGTGCCCAAAACAATTATTGCCGGGGAATCAATGGGGGCCGGCTGCACAGACAACAAGAATAAAGCATTAATAATCAACAGCAAATAGGCTATTTTCATGTTCTTAGTTTATCGCCACAAAAAAAATGTAACGCATCTGACAAAATTCCATACAACCAGAGTAGCACCTTCCTCCATCTTTACCCCCAAAAGCCCCAAACTCTCACAAGCTCAATATACGGCGATCTCATTTTGATCGCCAAACCCTCTCCTAATTTCATTTTGGTATTGCCATGCCTGGCGCGTAGGTATTGACCTTTCCGCACCATGAATTGCTATACCCATTTCGAGCTGACAGCTTTGACCCGCTGCTCAGCCCGGGGATTTTATGCTCATTTTTGAACTAAAAATAATTGAATGTGAGAAATTTAACCGACTTACTGCTATTTTTTGTCCTAGCCATTTGGCTGGCGGCTTGCCAACACAGCACGCTGGTAGGTGACGATTTGATCGATGAGGACAATACCCAGGTACAGGAAATAGACACCCTTAGTGTGGAAACGGGAAGTCTGTTGCTTGACTCGGTATACACCTCAGATGGAACGCGGCTATTGGCAGGTGCTTATCAAGACCCCTACCTGGGTGAAATCAGCGCAGCATGTTTTTTCAACCTAGACACCATAGGCAATTTTTCCATTGAAGACGACGACAATCTTCGTTTTGATTCGTTGAGTTTATCCTTGCGTCAGGATTATGCCTATCCGGCTACCAACCACCTGCAAAAGCTTGCCGTATATGCCCTGGATGAAGCGCTGGATGATGAAACCCTTTATTTTAATGACGCTGAGCCCATTGGGGCCAGCCGAAAATTGGCCAGTGCCCATTTCAACACCAGGATTACCCAAAACAAAAGTTTCAATATTCGTTTGCCTGATGATTTGGGTCAAAGTTTGTTTCGATTGGCCAAAGACCAAATTGACATCGAAATTGAAGAGGTTTTAAAAGGGCTGAAATTGGTGCAGGAAGGCAGCGCGGAGGGGCAATCCGTGATGGGGTTTGCGACCGATAGCGTGGAACTTCGTTTGTATTACCAGGATCGCCGGACGGGTGAAGCAGGTACTGTTGAACTGGGTTTGAAGCCAGGGCGGCGATTCAATCGCATCTACGGGGATCGCAGTGCCACATCCATCCGTAACCTCACTCAGGTGGGCGTGCCCCTATCGTCTCGCTTGAGCAAAGGGGAGTCTTACATTCAGGCGGGTGTGGGCATTTGTACCAAAATTGACTTTCCCACCTTACGTAGCATTCGTCAGAATCGTACCATCAGCATCAATCTGGCTTATCTGGACATTCAACCGCTCAAAAACAGCTACCAGGGCAGTGACCTGGATTTGCCCAATACCCTTCATGTGTACGCGCCCACGCATAAAAACACGCTCAAAGAAACCTACTGGTACAATAGAGATTTTAACTCGGTCAACATCACGCGTACCGTAAATCCGCTGACCGGAAATGCCAATTACCGCATTTACCTCACGGATTACATCCACGACATCATCAACCAGGATGCGGACGACTACGAGGGAATCCTTTTGTACACGCCGGCCTACACCACAGGCATAAATGAAGTGGTGCGGATGGTATTGCCCAGCCAGCAAACTTCCCGGGACGCCATCAAACTGCATGTAATTTTCACCGTAATTAAATAAACAAGCATGTTTTATCAACCGACTTTAACTCGTTTTTCTTGGAGCACGCTGATGCTCCTGCTACTCTCACTAGGACTAGGCACCTTGGGTTGTGACCTTGGTGGTGACGATGATGAAGACCTCCTTGGGGATTGGGAGCAGATCAATTCCGGTTTTCCCGGGGTTGGGCGCAATGCCGCTGTGAGTTTTACCATTGACAACATCACTTACGTTGGCCTGGGCTTTGATGAAGACGGCGAACGTTTGAGTGATTTTTGGGCGTATAACCCAAGCCAGGGATTCTGGGACAATCTAGGGCGCCTCAATACCGATGCCCAAGCCCGGTTTCCTGGGACTCCACGCAATGGTGCAGTGGCTTTTGCCCTCAATGGCAAAGGCTACGTAGGGCTGGGGGATAGTGACCAGGACTACCTCTCTGATTTTTATGAATACACTCCTGGTACCAGAACCTGGCGAAAAGTGGCTGATTTCCCGGGAGGTGCCCGGCGAGGAGCGATCGCTTTTGTGATTGGAGACAAAGCGTATGTGGGGACTGGATACAACGACAATTACCTGGTAGACATGTGGAGTTATGATGGCAAAAGTGATACCTGGACGCCAATCCGCGATTTTGGCGGCTCCAAACGTGAAGGGGCTACTGCGGTGGTGTTCAATGACAAGGCCTACGTAGGTTTTGGCAATAGCAACGGGGTAGCGCAGAAAAACCTCTACCTTTTTGACCCTTCCCAAAATACCTGGACTGAAGTGGAAAGTTTGAGGGATGATGAAGATGAAGATCAGGAAAACATGGAATCCAGGGTGTCAGCCAGCGCTTTTGTGTTGGATCAACGGATCTTTTTTTTCGGAGGAAGCACTGGCGGGTACTACCTGGGCGACGTATGGGCCTACAATCCAGCCCTGGATACCTGGACCGAACATACGGCGCTGAGTAATGATTGTGGGTCAGCTCGAGCTACCACCATTGTGTTCAGCTTTGGCAATCTGGCATATGTGACCACCGGGACAGCTGGCAGTGGCCGTTTTGATGATTTGTGGACTTTTTCGCCGGATGCGGAGCAGGAGGATTGTGATTGAGAAACTATCATTTACATGAGTCATCCCGAATTTTTGAAAAGTCAAAATCGGGCATAAACCTAATCGCGGAGCGATTGAATTTAGAGTAGTCCCGGTCGTCCGCGGGGTCGATCAGTTCTAATTTTAGGCGCTGGTCTCCAGACTTGCACTAGCCAAAACAGAACTGATCGGCCCTGCGGACGACCGGGGTAAATAGTTGGGTCAAATTGGCCGCAACCACGGCAGTGGTTGAACAAAATTGAGCAAAAAGTTCAACCGCATCCGCGGTTTGTCATCCCAAAAATTCGGGATGACTCATGTTTCTTTATTGGTTAAACCAACTTGCAATGTCTCAATATCGTATCATTTTGTACCATATACTAGCATGGTTGTTTTTTTTCTCCTTGCCTATTTTGTCCACATGGCCTAGCGCAGCAGCAGGGATTCGATTGCCGCGGCCACCAGAAATATTCTGGATGAGCAGTTTATTACAATTGATGCTTTTTTACGCCACTACTTATTGGCTGATGCCCTATTTTTATTTAAAGAAACAATACTTGTGGTTTGTGCTGGGAGTATTGGTTTTATTGACGCTACGTGGATGGGTACTTTTTTCCATACCCAAACCAGAACCCATCCGCGTTCCCTTAAATATGCCCCGCCCTACGGGAACCGGGATTCCAATTGCGCCGATTTTTATGGTTTTCCCAGGCTTTGCCACGGTGGTGCTTGGAGCAGGTTTTCGGCTCATTTTAGAACATCGTAAAGTGGAACAACAGCAAAAAGAGCGGGAAACCGAATCCTTACGCTCCGAACTGCGCTTTTTACGTTCGCAAGTCAGCCCACATTTTTTATTCAATGTACTAAACAGTTTAACGGCTTTAGCCCGCAAAAAATCAGATTTATTGGAGCCTTCGTTGCTCAAACTTTCAGATTTGATGCGCTATGCTTTGTATGAAACGGAACAAGACCTGATTCCGTTGGAAAGTGAAATTGATTACATCGAAAACTACATCCAATTGCAGGAGTTGCGTTTTGATGAACACATGAAGCTGGACATCAAGATCGAGCGGGAGGGCTTAAGCCATCAACAAGTTGCGCCGATGCTCTTGATCCCTTTGGTGGAAAATGCATTCAAATATGGCAGTCAGGTGGTGGAAACCCCCTTTATCTCGCTACACTTGTACATCACTACCGAAAACCATCTGGTTTTGCAGCTCAAAAACGCATGTTTGGCCTCCGAAAAAGCTGTGCTGCAAAGGGTAGGACGAGAGCAAGCTACGGGATTGGGACTGAGCAACTTGCGCCGTAGACTGGCTTTGTTATATCCCGATCAACACCTTTTGCACAGCGAACAACTACCTTCCGAATTCAGTATATACCTGGATATTGCCTTATAACTCCCTAAAACCTCTGTCTATGAAAAGTATAATTGTAGATGATGAACCTTTGGCTTTGGATTTATTGGCCGATAATCTGGCACAAATACCTTTTGTGGAAAATATGGCCCGCTGTAAAAACGCTTTTGAAGCCATCCAGGCTATTGGCACTCATCGCCCCGATCTGGTTTTTTTGGACATTCAAATGCCAGGGCTGGACGGTTTATCTTTCCTCAAAACTCTACCGAATCCACCCATGATTGTTTTTGTCACGGCGCATAAGCATTATTCGCTGGAGAGTTACGAACTCAATGCGCTTGATTATTTGGTCAAACCCGTCAGTTTTGAGCGCTTTCTTAAGGCGTGTACCAAGGCTCAGCATTTGTATCAACTGCAGCAGCGCGCAACCCAGATGATTGCACCCGAACCCAAGGATTTCATGATGATACACATTGATTACAGCCTCGTCAAGGTAGCTTTTCAGGATATTTTGTTTGTAGAGGGATTGAAGGATTATGTCAAAATTTTTCTACTCAAAGAATCCAAACCCCTGGTCACTCGCTTGAACCTGAAAGCGGTGGAAGATCAGTTGCCCCCGGCTCAGTTTGCCCGGATTCATCGCTCCTATTTGGTGGCTTTGGACAAGATTGAAACGCTGAATAGAAAGACGCTCAGCATCGCCGGGTATGAGTTGCCTATTGGGGATTTGGCGTGGGAGCGTTTGCAGGTTTATTTTCATCTCAAATAACGGTCTCCACTTTTTTCGCCTTGATCTACACATAATTCTGGCTGGTCTACACTTGGCGCTGAGCGTCAGATGGCCGACCAACGTATTACTGCAATCAGGGCATCTTTGGATGTGCGAGCTCAGTACAAAACACTCATTTTTACTCAAAACTCATGTTTATGAAGCGTATTTTCACCTGGATCGTCAGCTTTTTTTGTTGGGTTTGGCTTATCCCTTTGGTTGCCCAAAACAACAGAGGCAGCGTGGTAGATTCCAACACCATTGTCCAGCTTTTGCGTAGCTACAAACCAGATCGATTCTACCACGGCACTTTAGGCGAAGTTTTGCAACAATTACAGGCCGAAACGGGTATTCGCTTTGAAGCTAGTGCCAGACTGCTCAGCAGTACTCGCATCGAAGATCGGCCTTTTAACCAAAACCTGGAAGAAGTGCTCAATCGATGGAGCAAACGCTTGCAAATCAAATGGCTAATTGACGGCAAAAACCTAAGCATCTACCTGCTACGCCGCAGCGACACCAACAGCAATACTCATCTTGATACAAAACCCGACCTCTATCAAGGACCACCCAAAGCCACTAATTTCACCCTCAGCGGAGTGATAAAAGACGCCAGCACCGGGGAATCTTTACCCTTTGCCAATGTGCAGGTAAAAAAATCCAGCGTTGGCACCAGCTCCAACGCAGATGGTTATTTCACTTTGCTTAGAGTGCCTAGCGATACGGTCAGTTTGATCATTTCTTATCTTGCCTATCAGCCACTTGAGTTTAAACTAAGCCCCGATTTACCCAAAAGCAATCTACTTATTGAGTTGACAGCAGAAGGCTCTTTTCAACTAGATGAAGTCACTATCCTCGCGGCAAGTGAAGCCTTGATGCGTCCCAAAGAATCGGGTAATATTGTGCAGTTGACCCCAAAACAATTGGCCAAACTTCCGAACGTGGGGGAACGCGACATCATGCGTTCCCTCCAACTGTTGCCAGGGGTGTCTGCCGCTAATGAAAGCACCTCGGGTCTTTTTGTACGAGGAGGCACTCCTGATCAAAACTTGATTTTGTATGATGGTTTTACGGTGTACCACGTTGATCACTTGTATGGTTTTTTCTCTGCTTTCAACTACAATGCGCTTAAGGATTTACAATTGTATAAGGGTGGCTTTGAATCACGTTTCGGAGGGCGCCTATCCAGTGTCACCGAAATTACGGGTAAGGTAGGTAATGCCAGGCGTTTTTCGGGTGGAGGTGACCTGAGCCTATTAAGCGCCAATGCCTATCTTGAAGGGCCAATTGGAAAAAAAATTACCTTCCTGGCCACAGGGCGTCGCTCTTGGAAAGGGCCATTGTACAATCAAATTTTCAATCGCTTCAAAGGTGAAGAAGAAGGCCCGGGCCCAGGGCGGCGTTTGGGTGGAGCCGGCGGAGCTGGTGGAGCTGGTGGAGCTGTTGGAGGGCCTTTCGGAGGTTCAGGCGGACCCAATTTTAACTCTACTGTCTCTTCTTATTTTTACGATTTAAATGGAAAATTAACCTGGAAGGCCAGCAAATCCGATATTTTTTCCCTGAGTTTTTTCAATGGCACAGATTACCTGGACAACAGTACCAGCATTAATTTTGGCGCATTGGGTGGAGGAGGTAACCGCAGTGGAGGCATTAGCAATACGGACTTGACCAATTATGGAAATATAGGTAGTAGTTTGAAGTGGTCTCGCCGCTTTTCACCCAAGTTGTATGGCAATACCCTCCTGAGCTTTTCTAATTATTACTCGGATCGCGACCGCACCAATCAGGGCACCATTACCAATCCAGATGGGGAAGAACGGGAAATCCGCAATGGGTTGATCGAAACCAACAATGTTAAGGATTGGAGCCTTCGCTCTGATTTTACCTATGACATTGACGATCAAAGCACCTTGGTATTTGGCCTGGCATTAACCTATTATGACATCGCCTATTCGTTCAGTCAAAACGACACCATTTCAGTTTTAGACCGCATGGATCAAGGCGTATTGGGTGCCCTGTACCTACAAGATAAGATCAGCCTTTTGGATAAAAAACTGGATTTTACCCCGGGTATTCGTGCATCTTATTTTGAGCCTACTGGCAAAACCTATTTCGAGCCTCGTTTGAATACGACCTATCGATTGACTTCACGGATTCGCCTGAATGCTGCCTGGGGTAGGTACTACCAGTTTGCAAACCGAGTGGTGCGGGAGGATTTGCTTTCGGGCAGTCGCGATTTCTGGATTTTGTCGAATGACCAAAATATACCCGTTAGTTCCGCTTGGCATTACATTTTAGGAGCTGCTTACGAAACGCCCGAGTACTTGTTTTCGGCTGAAACTTATTACAAAAAATTGAATGGCATCTCGGAGTATTCTCTGCGTTACTCCTTGCGTCCGGGACAAATTAGTTACGAAGAGAATTTTTATTCTGGTCAGGGTTTTTCCCGTGGTATTGAGTTGTTGGCACAAAAAAAGAGTGGAAAGTACACGGGTTGGGTGAGTTATACGCTGGGGCAAGCTCGCAACCAAATCAACATCTATGGCGACGACTATTTTCCAGCGAATCAGGACGTGAGCCATGAATTTAAAGCAGTAGGAATCCGAAAAATAGGCCGTTGGGATTTGTCGGCTACCTGGATTTATGCTACAGGAAGACCATACACCGCGCCAGACGGCGGGTACAGCATTACCCTTTTGGACGGAACGGAAGAAGACTACATTACTACAAGTGCAAAAAATGGGAACCGCCTCCCTGATTATCACCGCTTTGACGTGGGGATAACCTGCAATTTTAATCCGCGCAATGACGGTAATGAGCGGGGTAGCGTGGGGCTATCGATCTTCAATTTGTACGGACGCAAAAATGTGTGGTACAAGGAATACCAGATCGATGAAGGTGAAGTATTTGAAGTGGATAAAAACTACCTGGGATTCACCCCCAATCTCACTTTCACCCTTAAATTCTAAAATTTATTGACCATGAAAGTAGCAATTTTCCAATATATCAAATCGTGCATGGCAATGGCTCTTTTATCCCTCAGCCTTGCCGCATGTGAGGACAATACAGGCATTGAGTTCAATGACGTACCCGTAGTGGAAGGTTATTTGTACGAAGGAAATCCAGTTGAAATTCAACTTACCCGCAAATCCCCTTTTGATACAGAATTGAACCTAGATCCTGCAGACCTTGACGCGCTCAACATCAACATCAAAAGTGAAGGGAAAAATTATGTTTTATTGCCCCAAGGCGATGGACTTTACCGCAGTGGCAACGATGGATTGACCATTCAAGCAGGTCAAACCTACCAATTGGAATTTGAGTTCAAAGGTAAAACGGTGAGCGCGGAGACCACCGTTTTGGCAAAGCCTTTCGGATTTACACAAGATGCGACTTCCATCAGTATTCCTCAAATCTCTTTTCCACCTAGCGGAGGAAGGCCGAATTTTCCTGATCCAGTCAAACTCAATTGGAACAATGCCGATCAATCTTACTACCTGTTGGTTGTTGAGAATACGGAAACCAACCCAGATCCCATATTTGATTTGGGGATCACACGTCCTTCGCGCTTGTTTCGGGTAGAGCCAACTCAAAATAACACTTTTGAATTAAGAATCCAGCAATTCCAATATTATGGGCAACACCGGGTCATTTTGTACCATATCAATCCAGAATATGCACTGTTGTACCAGGATTCTGGTGACAACTCGCTCAACCTGAAATCTCCTCCTACCAATGTCAAAAATGGACTGGGCATTTTCACCGCAATTAGTTCGGATACTTTATATCTAAATGTTACCCGGTAAAGAACTCTTAGGAGAGGGTTAAGTTTGCTGAATCAGGGAAATCATCGAGTTTTCAGCAAATGAAGATGGCACTGCGTGGGAGCGGTGCCATCGTTTTTTTAGGTACGTTTCTTTTCCTTTACGGTCAAGTATAAGCGTAGTGTGGGATTGAAAGCACTTCACTTTTAGTTCATTCTTATGGTTGTTAGTATTCAATTCGCTTAAATTTAGCAATTCCACCCGCATTACGCTTATACACTGTTGTGTGTTCGCTTTTTTTCAAATTAAATATTCATTGTATTATTTAAATCATTTTTTCTTTGTATTTCAAGTGTTTATTTAGTTTCCCATTTTTAAGTCCATCTTTGAACTGCTTCTACTGAGTCTAATGGTCTAGTATTAAAACAAATTTTTGATTTTGGTGCATTGCTATGAATCACATTGATTATTTTTTCAAAAAGAAATAAATGTTCATTTATCGTCCGAATTCCTGCACCTATCATAATACAATCAAAATTATTGATTTTTAAAATTTCAACAATTGTCGATGCAGCTGTTTCTCCAAGGTCAGTGAAACAGTTATAAATTTCATAGCCTAATTCTGTCAATCGTTTATTCGCTTGAATTGCTTCTGCTCTAATTAGTTCACTATCTATATTTTCAGGTAGGTTATCAAAGTTAATTAATTTTGGATCTATACCTACTAATAAAACTTTTTTCACTTCATTCATAATTTGGGATTTTTTAAGTCATTTTTAAGTGACGCACAACTCTTGCACTACCGCAACTCTCCCTCCTGCCGTTCATTGCCACAGTAGCTATTGACTGCAATGAGTTTAAAGCTACAAGAAAATAAGGAAATCATGCATCAAAATGGCCATGTTTTTTTTTTTAAAAACACTTCTAATTTCCCGATTTTTCAGCACCACAAATGGCCTCCCTTTTTCGGCCAATTCCCGGTCTCGATCTGATTCGGGATCACTTCAAAAGCCGCAGTACAAAAGCGGGTTAAATTGAACCCAGTTGGCATTTTACAGATCAGAAAACCCGCCAACTATTCCCCAAAATTCCGAAAAATACCGACCTTTACCCCATGAAGGACATCTTCCCACACTACCACATTGGGCATTTTGTCAACCAGCCTGAGCAGCCGCTCGATTTTGAAATCACCCGCTTCGAGGAAATGGGCGAACTCGATATTCAAGACCCCCACAAGCACACCTTTTACGAAATCCTCTGGTTTGATGAAGGGCGCAGCACCCAAGTCATTGACTACCGGGAATACGACATCCTCCCTGGCACCTTGTTTTTCATCTCCCCCAACCAGATCCACCATTTTGAAGAGTACCAGCCATTACGGGGCGGAAGTGTGTTTTTTACCGAGCATTTTTTCCTGCTGGGCAACTCTGATCAAGAGCGCCTTTTTGAACTCACGTTTTTGGACAATTTTTTCACTACTCCCTATTTTCAACCTGATGCTCAAACCTTTGCAGAAATTCGCCTGACTATCGACCTGCTTATTAAGGAAAAAAAACGCTCCGATTGGTCGCCCTCCATTGCACAGTCCCTGCTTCAGATTTTATTGGCGCAAATCCAACGGGGCATCGATACCCGGGAAAAACCAAACGCCACAAAGCGAAACGTAATACTCTACAAAAAACTCAAAACCCTGCTCGACCAGCATTTTTGGGAAGCGTTGACCGCCAATGATTACGCCCAAATGTTGAACGTAACGCCACACCACCTCAACCTGGTCTGCAAGGCCGTGACTGGAAAAACGACCAGCCAGTACATCCGCGCCAGGAGCATCCTGGAGGCCAAACGCCTGCTCACGTTTTCGGATTACAGCGTATCAGAAATCGCTACTGAATTGAGCTACTTTGATCTGTCCTATTTTGCCAAAGTGTTCAAGGCCGAAACTGGCCTGGCGCCCCTCGAATTCAAAAAGACAATGTCCGAAAAATACCGAAACTTGTAGGTATCGTCTTAACAAGCCGGGGTTTCTTGCCCACATCTTTGCAGCATCAATCACATCATTATTATTAATCCATGCAGAACAGAATCTGGTTCATCACCGGTATATCCGGAGGTTTGGGCAAAGCCCTCGCCGAGGCCGTCATGGCCCATGGCGATTTCGCAGTCGGCACCTTCCGCAGCGAGCAACAAGCAGCCGATTTCAGCAAACAAAACGAGGGCAAAGGGCTCGGGCTGGTCATAGACGTCACGCAGCAGGAGCAGGTGCGGGCGGCCTTAGAGGTGGTGCGAACCAATTTTGGGCGCCTCGATGTGCTCGTGAACAACGCAGGCTTCGGCTTCGCCGGAGCGGTAGAGGAAGCCTCGAACGAGGAGGTACGGGCGGTGATGGAAGCCAATTTTTTCGGCGCGCTGGAAGTGACTCGGCAAGCCTTGCCCCTATTTCGCCAGCAAAAAAGGGGGCATATCCTGCAAATCTCCTCGCACGGTGGCATCAAGGCCTTCCCCGGTTTTGGGATTTACAATGCCGCCAAATTTGCCCTCGAAGGCTTCAGCGAAGCGCTCGCCGGGGAAGTAGCGCCGTTGGGCATTCACCTTAGCATCATCGAACCGGGGCCTTTCCGCACGGGTTTTGCCGCAGGTTCATTTCAGGAGGCTTCCGCCAAAATTGACGATTACCAAGCCACTGCCGGGGCGTTCCGGGAACGGATGCGAGCTGTGAACGGCAAGCAGGAGGGCGACCCGGAAAAGGCTGCTGCCGCCATCTACCACATTACTACGTTGGAAAACCCGCCCTTGCGTTTGCCCTTGGGCAAAATACCCCTGACCACCATTCAGGCGAAGTTGGACAGTGTGCAAAAAGACTTGAACGATGGGCGAGAATTGGCAGAAGGGACGGTTTTTTAGCATTCGGGAATAATTGGTAAATAGCGGGGAAACATCGCCTAGCTTCTCGCGCTCCCTCGCTCCTATCTTTGTACCATCAAAACGAACAAAATTCCTTCAAACTTAAAATTGCAAAAATGACACATTTCACTGTCCCAACCAGAAGCGAGGTTTCCGAAAGCAACCAAGTCCTCTTTGACAACCTGCAAAAAGGCCTTGGCTTTGTACCCAATCTCTACGCCACCTTTGCCTTAAATGACACAGCACTGGGCGATTACCTTACCCTCCAAAACCGCAAAAGCACCCTGCGCGCCAAGGAACGGGAGGTCATCAACCTCGTGGTGAGCCA
>NZ_JANRKL010000131.1:0-4213 GCF_033763495.1 Haliscomenobacter sp.
AAATTGTGGCGATGGCTCAAGCAAGACCTTTTACACAATCACCTCTTTACCGATCAATGGGATGCTTTAAAAAGCAAGGTCATCGAGTGGTTAGACCAACCAAGCCACAAAGCTCAGCCTTTGCTCCAATATGTCGGTTTAAAGGCCGCTGATGCTCCTTTTACTATCGCTTTTTTGGAAGCTGTTACCAATATGTCAAAGAACGTTTAATTCAAAAAACCTCATCAGCTGGAGGCAATTGATGCCCTCCGAGCCTAGGATTTGAGAACGGTTATTTCAAAAAACTTCATAAACCGAATCAGCTTTTTTGTTTTATTTTGGAATAAAAAGGTGGTTAATAAAAAAAATGATTAAAAAACTACCCAAAATGTTACATCAAAAAGAATTATGGCTATTTTTGAAATGATGGGCATGCGCGAGGCATGGTATGTAACGAAAAATCAATGGCGGTACAATGGCAAAAAAAAGCACGCTATCTGTAAGAGGAACTGAAGTTACCATTATAGATGACTCCGGCCAAAAATTCATTTCACTCACCGATATGCTCAAAGCAAAGGATGGTGATTTTTTTATCTCGGATTGGCTTCGCAACCGGAATACCGTAGAATATTTAGGCATTTGGGAATCCATCTACAACCCCGACTTTAATTGTGGCGAATTCGACACAATTAAAAGTCAGGCAGGCCTGAACAGTTATAGAATCAGCGTTAAAGAGTGGGTGGCTCAAACGAATGCCATCGGGATAAAGGCTAAAACAGGCCGTTATGGTGGCACTTACGCCCATCCTGATATTGCCTTTGAATTTGGCATGTGGATATCTGCTGAGTTTAAAATCTACCTGATCAAAGAGTTTCAACGCCTAAAAGAAGAGGAGAATGACCGACTAAAATTAGAATGGAATTTGCAACGAACACTCTCCAAAATCAACTATCGCATCCATACCGATGCCATCAAGGAAAATATCATTCCTCGACTAATCGGCACCCAAGACACCGCTTTGGTGTATGCCAGTGAAGCAGATTTGCTCAATGTCGCCTTGTTTGGCAAAACCGCCCTGGATTGGCGTACCGAAAACCCGGATCGTAAGGGAAACATCCGCGACGAAGCCACTTTGGAGCAATTGGTAGTACTCTCCAACCTCGAAAGTATCAATGCCGTTTTGATTCATCAGGGGTTGAGCCAAGCAGATCGATTGGTACAACTCAACAAAATTGCAATCACCCAAATGAGGTCGTTGGTACAAAACTCAACGATGAAGCAACTGAAATGAAATGCTCAAACTGAATATCCGCAGTAAAGTAGATGCCCTATGGGAGAAATTTTAGCCAATTGGGATGAAAGTGATGGTTCGCCGTATAATTATCACCTTGAAAGACCGAGCTTTCAATACGAAGAACCGACGTGGCGTATTGTTCCTTATGACCAATGCAGAGCATCATACAATAACCACAAAAAAGGAATTAAATCAATTTTTGTTGGCAATTTAAGACTTTGGACTTTACATCTTATTGAAAATGTAGAAATAAGCACCTTGATTACGCATTCCGAAGAGCATCTATCCTACATTGATATCGAAGATGAGAATATAAATGTGCCGCTCAAGGTTTATTTGGATTACCCATTTTCTGTTTGTGTGGAGGCAGAGATTTTTCCATTGCGCAGAAAAGAGCTTTATGAAACCGAATACCATGGCTATTTTCCAGTTGGTTATTTATTTTGGCAAGTGGCCAAAGTATATGCTGAGATTTACAAAAATCATTGGGAGGAAGTTGGGGTTTGGGGGCATGGTTTGTCGGACTTAATTGTCAATGGTTGTGAGATTTATGAAGATTATAGTGTCATGGTAGTTTTGAGTAGTTGATTCAATTAAACCCAAACCTCATGTACCCGCTGGAAACCGACTCAACTGGCAACTTAACTCCCGCCGAACTGGCCCGTTTTGGAGGCACCTATACCTTCCGGGAAAAGCTCCAACTAGGCGGTACGGGCTCTAGCAAAATCATTTATCAAGAAGGCATCCCAACTTTTGATGAACTCTGTCGTGGCATCGAAAACGAGGTAGCTTATGCCAACTTTGAATGGCTGAAAAATGGCCTGATCCTGCGTTTAAACACCAACCAGCGGCTCAGCTGCGTAGGGCTTACCCTGGAAGAAATTGAAGGCATCAACTTACTGGCTTATCGCATCAAAATTCGCCGGATGCGCTGGGGTGTTTTAAGGAATAAAATTGTGCATCGGGGTGAATTGGAGATCGTGGGGTCGAGTGGGTTAAAAGCGAAATTTATAATTACACCTCCTTTTTTTGAGGGGATGGTGCGTTTTTTTTCAAAGGAAGAAATTGCGGAAAAATTTGGTTATGCGGTGAGTTTGATGCCGGTTGAGGAGGATAAGGATGGGTGGTTGTATGTCTTATTGGAAATGTTGGGAGGCTAGAAACAACAAAACAAGCGCCTGCTCAGTTTCCCAAACAGGCGCTTCCCAAAAAATTATAATCGAGTATATTTTACCTTGCAAAAGCCACCGCCCGCTTCTCCCGGATCACCGTCACTTTGATCTGGCCGGGGTACTGCATTTCGTCCTGGATCTTTTGTGAGATCATGAAGGCCAGGTCGTCGGCATATTGGTCGGTTACTTTTTCACTTTCTACGATGACGCGCAATTCGCGGCCAGCCTGCATGGCGAAAGCTTTGGTGACACCCTCGTGCGCCATAGCCAGCTCTTCGAGCTCACCGATGCGTTTGAGGTAACTTTCCAGGATTTCGCGGCGAGCACCTGGACGCGCGCCGGAGATGGCGTCACAAGCCTGTACGATGGGTGAAATGATGTTGTTCATTTCGATTTCATCGTGGTGGGCACCAACGGCGTTGATCACCGCAGGATGTTCCTTGTATTTTTCGCAGAGCTGCATCCCCAGGATGGCGTGGCTCAATTCAGATTCCTCTTCCGCTACCTTGCCAATGTCGTGGAGCAAACCCGCCCGTTTGGCCAGTTTGATCTGTTTGGGGTTAAGGCCCAACTCGGCGGCCATGATGGCACAAAGGTTCGCGGTTTCGATGGAGTGTTTGATCAGGTTTTGACCATAGGAAGAACGGAAACGCATCCGTCCTACCATTTTCACCAGGTAAGGATCAAGACCGTGCAGGTCGAGGTCGATCACGGTTTTTTCCCCAATTTCTACAATCTGCTCGTCGAGTTGTTTGCGGGTTTTGGCCACTACTTCTTCGATGCGGGCAGGGTGGATACGGCCGTCAGCTACCAGTTTTTTGAGAGCCAAACGCGCTACTTCGCGGCGGATGGGGTCAAAGCTGGAGATCACGATGGCTTCAGGGGTATCGTCTACCACGATTTCAGCACCAGTGGCCGCTTCCAGGGCCCGGATGTTGCGCCCTTCGCGACCGATGATCTGGCCTTTCATGTCATCTGATTCCAGGTGGAAAACCGAAACGGTGTTTTCGATGGTGTATTCTGCGCACATGCGCTGGATGGTTTGGATGACGATTTTTTTCGCCTCCTTATTGGCATCCATTTTGGCCTGTTCGATGGATTCTTTCACGATCGACATCGCATCGGTTTGGGCCTTGGCGCGTACAGCATCCAGCAATTGCTCTTTGGCTTCTTGCTCGCTGAGTTTGGAGATGATTTCCAGCTCCTTGATGCGGATTTCGTTGGCCTGATCCAGTTCTTCCCGTTTTTTGGCCACTATTTTCAGTTGCTTCTCCAGGTTTTCGCGGATGGCTGCGGTTTCCGCCTCTTTTAGGTCGAATTCGGATTTTTGCTGTTCCAGTGCACGCTGCCGTGCTTCGATTTTTTCTTCTTTGGATTTGAATTCTGATTCGAGCGCTTTGATTTCCATCTCGCGCTCTTTCATTTCCACCAATTGTTGCGTTTTGCGGCTATCAAAATCGGACTTCAGTTTGGCAAAATGGTCTTTGGCCTCCTGAATTTTATTTTGTTTGATGCGTTCGTTTTTGCTCTCCGCCTGGTTGACGATTTTCTCCGCTTTGGTTTCTGCTTCGTCGACAATTCGTTTGGCCGATAAACGGGCTTCTTTGATCTGTAAGTCAGCTTGGGAATTGAGTTCTTCTATTTTCTGCTGCTTGGATTTATTCAGGAAAAATTGAACCAAAAAGTATCCCACTACTGCACCAATGACTAACCCGATGACGGCGCCTATTCCAATTTCTGCCATAAAGTCGTTTTTTCCGATTTTTTA
>NZ_JANRKL010000132.1:0-14113 GCF_033763495.1 Haliscomenobacter sp.
CTAACTGATGAAGGCAAGATTGTTACCAATTCAAGCGTGTGAATTGAGTGTTTCGTGGCAGCCTTTTGGAATCCATTAATTTCGTCATTGGTATAATTGGAAGACTTATGTAACACCACCCGCTGGGGGAAATGCTTCATTGCCTCGTAATACTCCTTTAATCCATTGTCAAGCAATTGAAATGAGTTGTCTTTATCAAGATGGGGTTGCCGATCAGACTTATGAATTTTGGCTTCACCGCCTCGAAGAATTATTCCATTACCGTGCTCGTTAAATATTTGCGCAGAACTTGATTGTAAACTTGACTTATCCCTAGAATTATAGAAAGAGATACCTGCATAACAAGTATGCGATTGAGACTTACGCGACAACGCCCAGGGAATGCCTCCTGCCTTGTAGTACAAAGCACTGAAAAAATTCCAATACCTCGATGCAATATCAACACTTGATTCCATTGTGCTGGCTGTTTCATCTAATATAAGTTGAAGTGGAATGTTATATTCCATTGCCTTTGCTTTCAATAGTCGTCTAAAGTTGTATTCGACAATGTCTTGTGGTTCTGGCTCATCATCTTCCTTAGAATCTTGCGGAGCATTGATGTCATCGTACCCTGCACCCATTTTAAACAAATCGTTACTGATACAGCATATTATTACATCTACTTTTTTATTTAGTGCTAAAAACTTAATTTCTCGAACAAAAAGAGATGACAAAAAATCGATACATTCTACTTGGTTAATAGCTTCGTTTATGACTGCTTCAATTTCTTCGGGTTTAATTGATCTGCACATGCTCTGATCGTATTCAATTTCAGAGTAGAATCCACCTTCCTCATTGAATCCAGGAAACGGAGCATAATAGGTTCCAGATGTAGTTTGCTTGGTTTCAACTCTGTGTTTACCTCTCTCAACCCAACTCATAGCTAGTCTAAGACTATCCTGTCTTCCTACAAATCCTAATCTAACCTGTTTGGGTCTAGGTTGATTCAAATCATATGGCCCAAATAGGGTGATGCCAGTTTGGGGATCGACATGACTTCCAGTACCAAAGATCAATTCAGGTTCTTCTAAACAGACTCCACTAATCATGACTTCAATTTTACACTGACTGGAGGAACAGCCTGAAAAGCCAATACAGGATTGTATTCTACAGCCTGGTCAACGTCAATTTGATTGTTTATACAATAACGAATCAGTTCGAAAGCATTATTAACTTGTTGATTGTTTTCAAGTCGCTTTTGTTCGGAAATTTGATCACTATTATATGCTGATAAGTGGTAGCCGTCAGTAGTAAAAACCCAGGTAGGCCGCATGGACATAAACCAATGCTTATCAGATTTAATAAAGTTTGTTTTGAAAGCTAGGTGCTTGTATACTTTAGGGTTGCCGTCCTCATCCCTAAACATTGGAGTTACAACGTTCCTTGAAGCAGATACCTCAAGAACATAAGATATATTTCTTGCTTCTTCATTTGCACCTTTGGTGAAAAAGAATAGCCTTTCTTTCCACCTAAAGTTTACTCCTTTAACTTTAAGATCCTTTATAAGTGTGCTGTTAAGCAAACCAACAACATTTTTTTCATTAGCAACATCTTCGCTCGAAAATGCATGTACATCTAGTTCCACTTGGCTACCCGGCGCGCAGAGCGTTGCAAGACTGGTATTGGTTATATCTTCAAAAGAATAGAGGTACGTTCCATTTTGATAATAAGCTGGGATATCAGGAACATCCAAAAATTGAACAGCACGCTTGAACACTTCAAATGAGGAAGCCTTACTCTGTAATTTCCAGGATGTTTTCCAAGATTTTCTTATGACTGATAGTCGATCAACCTCTATTGCGTATCTAAAAATGACCGAAGGAATTGTAACTTTTACAAGATTAGTTTGATAAACCTCAATGGTTTCTTCTACTATACCTCTCAAAGATCGTTTCCTCTGTTCAATCTTAGACTCAGAAAGCTCAGTTTGTAGTAATTCCAATATTTCCTTGATTTTATCCAGACTGTGTAATCCATGAATTTCCTTTAGTATGTCGCTAAAATCTATAATCCCTTTGTCAAGGTTAAATGCCGATATTTCATCTGCATGACGCCGTACATCTTCGGAGACATATTTTTTCTGTTTTGTTGTCAAAATTAAAATCAATAGTTGGTCGTGTTTTCCCGCACCATGGTGTGTCTTATACTTTACTAAGGTTTTCTTAATTTTTGCCGAAGTTCCAGTAGAGGTTACTTGAATTGCTATCCTACTTTCTTCATCCTCAAGATCAATAGCCGGGCTATTCGAAGAGTACAAATTTGTGTTTTTAAGGTCCCATCCATAAACCAACTTCAAGAGTGGAATCAAAAAATTTTCGGCATGTATATTAATATCGGTCAAATTAAGCCTATTATTTGCTTCTACTTCAGCCTGGAAACTTACAATTAGCTGGCTGATTTTATCCAGTATGGCCTTTCTATTCATAACTTGAGGAATATGTTTTTCATTAAATTGGTGAAGCGGTTTAATTGAAACAAAGATTTTAATGCAAGTTAAAATTTATTCAGCAATAAACACAAAACAAAATCTGTTAATTTTTCACATTTTATCCACAAGTCCATAAAAAAAATTTGACTTTTTCGGTAGTTGTACCAGTCTACCGTAAACCATTTCAAGTAAACCATCAACTAACACAAGGCCTATCCAAGTATTCTATCCATTCAAAAGCAATTTTTGAAAACGTTTGCAAATTCACAATTCTAGTATAATTTTGTAAACAAAATCAAAATCCATTAAAAACCGGGCCACCGGATCAACGAAGGAGACATGGGTAAACGTTTATTTGAACTCAAACGCAAGCTACCATGAGAACAAGAGAAAAGTTAATTGAGCTATTCATGTATGAGCCACGCGGTGCAAACAAAGATGTTTATTTGCTGTCTTATGAGTGGCGGAAACAATCATATAGGGAAGATAAGCCCATTCTGGACGAATTGATAAAGGAAGGATTGGTAACTATTGTTGAGAGAGATTTAAAAACAATTCTATTTCGGTATCATGCGCCAAAACAAGGCGGAAAAAGAAAAGGAGCAGGTCGTACACCAAAGTTTAAGGAGGCAACCACTACTTTTTCATGTCGAGTGCCTGTGTCAAAAAAACAAGAGCTAACTGATTATGTCAACGCTAAGCTGGCAGAGTGGTCGCAAGGTAGCGAATGACAGATTGAATGATTCAATCTCAAATCGAAAAACACACCAAAAATGGAAGATCAAAAGGAAATTTCACCCTACATCGTAGAAATGATTGTCGAGTGCATCCGCCGCGAACAAAGCCGGGTAACAATGGAAGAAAGCAAAAAACAAGCAGTCATGCTGGTAACTATGGCTGAACAAACTGAGGACTGGCAAAAACTGACTGAGCAGGAGCAAAACGCATTCATCGAAGGGGCGTATGCATTGTATAACCTGAAAAAAGAGTTTGAACTCTATTTAGGGCCACTTAAAAAATAGCTCGCTGCGCGTAAGTAATCACTAGGGAAAACCTATGTATTCCTTTTTTTTGGAGCGCCAGTTCCTTTGTAACAATATGTAATATAACGTATTGACCGGCCTATACTTTCTCCTCCCCTTTACCTTCGTCCTCTATTTTACCCAATGTTTTTTTCTGCTTCTTTGCCTCCTTAATTTGGCCCTTAAAATTGGTCGAAGCAACCACATTTCTCCCTGAAGACTGTTCAAAAGCCTCTAGTGCCTTACCAGCCGATGAACCACCCTTACGCGCCGCCTCACTGTAGCCCAGGGCTTGATAATACTCACGGGCGTGGATGGCGGCGAGTTCCGGGTTTTCTATTTCCTGGATGCGTTCGTAGCCAACCTTGGCAAGCCATTGTTTGAAGGGTTCGGCTTTGGGTGAAGGGATGGACTGGATGATGCGGAAGATGCCCTCGGTGTTGGCGCAGTTCAATTTTTGTTTACCTCCTGCAGTATCAACTGCAAGGGGGGTGGCAATTTGCCCCCACCCTTTAGAAAGTTCAGGATCACGGCGGCGCATGTCTTTCACATAACCAGCAGGGTTTTTACTCTCCGCAGTGCCTCGACAACATCAACAATCACAAACCACCATTCCTCATTGTGCCAAACCCGTCGAATTTGCTTTTTGAGCAAAGTTGTCTAAGAAAGTTGCAACAGAGAGAACAGTAAAATGGATTCAGATGAGGTTAGTCTGTTCATTGAAAAATTTAAGCATTTGCTTAAATAAGCAATAAATTAATAACTTTGCTACTTTATTTACTAAACATAAAAGATGGATAGTAACCCGGAAGAGCATACTTGTATTCGGCTACTTGCAGACCCTGTCCAAATTCAGACGTGCAAGAAGCATCTGATCGACACGGAAAAGTCGTTCGCTAGCCTTGCCCAAGTGTTGAACTTGGCGGGAAATGAAGTAAGGTTAAAGATTATATACTTGCTTGATCGTGAAGGAGAACTTTGCCCTTGCGATTTATCAGACATTTTAGGCATGACCATACCAGCCGTATCACAACACCTACGCAAACTCAAAGACGCAAACATCATTCAGTTTCGGAAGGAAGGGCAGACAATTTTTTACGCCCTCAAATCCAATCATGCCGACATCATCAATCCTTTATTTCTTCACATTCAACAAAAAAAAGAATTGACAGTATGAAGCAGCCTTTTTCACTACCGAATTTGGGCATTTTGACCGCATTGGCGAGTTCACTTTGCTGCATCATGCCCGTATTGGCAATTTTAGCCGGGACAAGTGGACTGGCGTCTACTTTCTCATGGCTTGAACCTGCAAGACCTTATTTCATAGGTTCGACAGTCTTGATATTGGGCTTTGCTTGGTATCAAAAATTGAAACCACAAGCCAAAGACAATTGTGGGTGTGATGTGCCGACAAAGATGCCTTTCATGCAGTCCTCAACGTTTTTGGGCATCATTACCATTGTCTCAGCCTTGCTTTTGTCCTTTCCGAGTTACGCTCATATTTTTTTCCTAAAACCCGAAACTCAAAAAGTGGCCAGCTTTGGCGCAACCTCTCAAAAAATAGAGGTTCAGATAGAGGGAATGACTTGCACAGGTTGCGAAGAACACGTCAAGTCAGAAATAAACAAGCTAGATGGCATAACTAACTTAGCCGTTTCCTATGAAAACGGAAATGCAATAGTCGATTTTGATAGTCAAAAGACGGGCATTGGCAAAATAACCGAGGCGATAAACAAGACAGGTTATCAAGCCGTCAACCATAAAATAATAAAACAATGAAGAAAGATAATTTCAGCCAATTTTCAGGTGCAATAAATACCGAAATCTTTGGAAATTCTGAGGGAGGGGGTGCCGAGCATGAACAACCCTCAAAATCAGTCCAACTAGTTTTGGCTTCAACCCTTACTTGCCCGAATTGTGGACATTGTAAAGAAGAAACCATGCCGACTGATGCTTGCCAATACTTTTATGCGTGTGAAAACTGCAAACAAGTGTTGAAACCTAAGCCTGGAGATTGTTGTGTTTATTGCAGTTACGGCACTGTAAAATGCCCACCAATACAAGCGGGAAGTAAAACTTGCTGTTGATGGATAAAATTTGTCACCCAAAGCACAGCGGCAGATAGCCATAGAAGATTTGTGAAAATTACAGCAATAAGCACAAATGAATATCCATTCAAGCATAGATGTGTTGCGTTTTATAGCCTTGTCTCATGTTGTAGTGATTTTGTACTTGTTTTGGAAACAGCGCAAAAAACCTACGGCAGCGGTATCTATTTTTTTCGGGTTGTGCGTTATTGGATATTTACTGGCAGATTGGGCTTATTTGCAACAATTCCCAGCGATTCATGTGCCCATTCTTTTATTCCCCTTTGCAGTACCGACCCTGTTTTGGTTGTTTAGCAAAGCCCTATTTGATGACCAATTTCGTTGGCATAAGGGTTTTGCTCAACTTTTGATTGGTGTCATTTTGATTCATTATTTGGTTTATTTCCAACACAAATACCATTTTATCCCACTAGCAGAAAGTATTGACCTTTTGCTTGGATTATTGGTCCAATTGTTGTCTTTAGCCTTCATCATGTTGGGCATTTTTGAAGCGATCCACAACAAAGCAGCAGATTTGATTTCGGAACGACTGCAATTTCGCAATGTATTCGTCGTAGTGGCTGCATCTTTGATGGCGATCACTGTGCTTTCAGAGGTCTCTTTAGCTGGAGCAAGCCCACCCGTTTTTTTAAATCTTTTTCAAAAAATAGCCATCACAGGATTGACTTTGTTTTTCTCCTTGAATTTGCTGGCATTCAAAGCAGGTTTTTTTCCCGATTTGGAAGTAAAAGCTACCTTCGATCAGCCCTCCATACCTATAGATAAAGCACTAATGGAGCGCCTCAAGGACTACATGGAAATTCAACAGCATTGGCGCACTGAAGGACTGAGCATCCGTAAGCTTGCAGAAAAAATGGAGGTAAAAGAATACCGCCTTCGACAAACCATCAATCAACACCTGGGTTACCGAAATTTTAATGAATACATCAATGGGTTTCGCATCCAGGAAGCTTGCAAAATTTTGACCGACCCAGCGAAGCAACACTTAACCATACTTGAAATTGCGTACGACCTGGGTTTTGCCTCATTGGCACCGTTCAACAAGGTCTTTAAGGAAACAACCGGAATGCCCCCTAGTGAATGGCGACGTTCCAAGTGTGTAAATACTCCCTAAAACCTCCTCCTTTTTAAAATCAAGCAGCATTTTTCATTTTCCATTAGATTTCAAGCCCTTTGCAACAGCAGATTTGTCACAACACTAAAATCTGTTGACCATGCAAACCTTATCTTTTACTGAGATTTTTCCAAAAGCGCTAATGGTAGACTTTCTCCGTTATGCACTTACGACTGGAATAATTTACCTTGTTTTTTGGGTTTTATTTTTTAAAAAATGGCAGCATCGCGTCATTCAAAAAAAGCCCTTGCAGCTTGCGAAAATGTACACTGAATTTGCTTTTTCGCTGAGTACAGTATTCGTTTTTGCACTAATCGGTACGGGTATTGCGCTGGCTAAAAATGCTGGCCACACGCTGATTTACGATGATTTTGGGGAAAGGGGCTGGATCTGGTTTTTGGTCAGTATTGGGTTGATGATTATGCTGCACGATGCCTATTTTTATTGGACCCACCGTTTGATGCATCATCCTCTGGTTTTTCGCCATGTTCACCTCGTTCATCATCGCTCAACAAATCCTTCACCTTGGGCGGCGTACGCATTTCATCCGCTGGAAGCCGTCGTTGAGGCAGGTATTTTTCCGCTCCTGGTGTTTACCATTCCTTTACATGGCGTGGCTTTGTTCGTTTTTTTGGTGTACATGATCGTCCGCAATGTGCTGGGGCATTTGGGGATTGAGTTTTTGCCCAAAAACTTTCTCTCTAATCATTTGATTAGTTGGCATACCAGCACCACCCACCACGATTTGCACCACAAAGATTTCAACCACAACTATGGGTTGTATTTCACCTGGTGGGATAAATGGTGCAAAACCGAGCATCCCAACTACGCAGAAACCTTTGAAGAAGTGACTACCAGGGAAAAAGCACCAAGTAATGGAATCAAAGCCCTACTGATCCTATTGCTAACGACAGCACAGGCCGTTTCGGCTCAGTCGGTAGCTGGTCTATGGCAAACCTACCACGACAAAAGTGGCAAACCTCTGTCCATGATTCGCATTCAGGAAAAAGGGGGCAGTATCGAAGGACGGATTGAAAAAATTTTCTTGCAAGCCTGGGAGGGCGAAGACCCCATTTGTGAAAAGTGCCCCGGAGACTTACAAGGCAAAAAAGTAATTGGCCTGCAATTTCTTTGGGGGTTTAAAAAAGCAGGCAACACCTGGAACGAAGGGCATATCCTCGATCCAGTTAGTGGAGAAACATACCAGAGTAAATTGTGGCTGGAGCAGCCCAAAGTGCTTAAGGTAAAGGGGTATTGGGGGGTGTTTTATCGCACCCAAACCTGGCACCTGGAACAAGACAATCAGGACAATAATCCAGTAACTGGAACCTGGAAAACAATTGATGATAAAAGTGGCCAGGCTAAGTCTCTGGTCAAAATCTCCGAACAAAACGGGGTTTTTTTTGGGCAGATTTTAAAAATTTACCTACAGGAATGGGAAGGTGAAGACCCCATTTGTATCCAGTGCCCAGCACCCAAAAAGGATACAAAAATAATCGGCATGACCATCGCCTGGGGTTTCAGCAAAAAGGACAAGCAGTGGGAAGATGGTAAAATTTTAGATCCAGGTAATGGCAAAACCTACCTTTGTTCCATTTGGCTTGAAAGTGAAAACGTCTTGAAAATTCGAGGCTACTGGGGACCTTTCTTTCGTACTCAAACCTGGGTTAGAATAAATACAGAGTAGCAGCATTATTTATCAAATGTAAAAGGATTCCATTCCAAAAGCCCTGAGCTTTGCAGCATCATTCACCAAAGCTCATCCTATGGAATCCGTAAAAACCATTGATGCCCACACCCTAAACGCCTGGTTGTCCTCTGGCCAACCCGTTTCCCTTTTGGACATCCGCCCCATGCAGGAGCGGATGGAATGGCGCATTCCCCAGAGTTTGCACATCGACGTCTACGATCAGCTCAAAGCAGGGAATGCGGAAAGTTTGCAAGCCCTTTATCTCGATAAAAACACCCCGGTGGTCACTTTTTGTGCGGGTGGAAAACTCAGCTTATTTGCCGCCGAAGTATTGACCCAAAGGGGCTACTCTGTGTTTTCTTTGGAAGGAGGTATGAAAGCCTGGAATTACGCCTGGAATACCGCAGAAATGCAAGTGGGCGAAAACCTGAGCATCATTCAGGTGCGCAGACTAGCCAAAGGTTGTTTGTCTTACCTGGTTGCTTCGGATGGGGAAGCAATGGTCATTGACGCCAATCTTGACCCCGAAGTTTATTTGCAGCTTGCGCAGGAAAAAGGTTGGAAAATCCGCTATGTTGCCGATACACATGTCCACGCCGACTACGTATCGCGTACCGGGGAACTGGCATTGGCCAGTGGTGCTACCCATTACATGCTGGATCAAGCCCAGGTGGAGTACCCTTTTACGCCGATAAAAGATGGCGAAGAGCTTGAGTTAGGTAGTAGCCGAGTGATGGTGCTGCACACGCCTGGCCATACTGACGAAAGCACTTCCTTTTGGCTGGAGCAAGGTGTACTTTTCACTGGAGATACCCTGTTTACAGATGGGATCGGGCGCCCTGACTTAAAAGCAGATGAACAAAAAGCGCGTCAAAAAGCCCAAGTTTTGTTCAAGTCTTTGCAAAAAATCCTGCTGCTTGACCCGGCTACGCTGATTATGCCTGCCCATTTGGCTACTTCTATTGGCCTCCATCAGGGTCTGATTGCGGAGCGTTTGGAGAATCTAGTCAACAAAATTCCTGCACTTGTGCTGACTGTTGACGAGTTTGTTCAAAACTTAATGGACAAACTTCCGCCCACTCCTCCCAATTACCTGACCATTTCAGCCATCAACCGCAGCGGCGATCATGCCGATCACAATTTGGCAGACTTAGAAGCGGGTGCCAACCGTTGCGCCATTCAATAAATGGAAAATATGGAAAACATAAAACTTGGGTTGAGGGAAAATGGTGCCCAGTTCACCCTCTTGGTCATCATCAACGCTTTCGTGGGGGGTATGATTGGCCTGGAGCGTTCTATTTTACCCCAATTGGCTGAAACGGCTTTTGGCCTCTCTTCCAAAACTGCGATGTTGTCTTTCATTGTGGCCTTTGGGGTGACTAAAGCCATTTGTAATTATTTCACGGGCAGACTTGCCAATCGATTGGGCCGCAAAAGGTTGCTAATCATCGGTTGGTTGTTCGCTTTACCTGTGCCCTTTATCTTGATTTATGCCCCCAATTGGAACTGGGTAGTTGCAGCCAATGTACTTTTGGGCATCAACCAGGGTTTGAGCTGGAGCGCAGCGGTGATGATGAAAATTGACTTGGTGGGTGAAAAAAGCCGTGGCCTGGCGGTGGGCATCAATGAGTTTGCGGGGTACCTGGCCGTGGGTCTGGTGGCTTTTTTGACGGGTTGGATTGCCTCTGAGTATGGGGTGAGGCCTTATCCATTTTATCTGGGCATCTTGTTTTCGGTAGCGGGCTTACTCTTGAGCATTTTTTTCCTGAAAGACACCCATCAACACGTGGCGAAAGAACAGGAAAACAACCAACGTTTGAGTTTAAAATCGGTGTTTTGGGATACTACCTTTCGGCATCCTTCCCTCGGGGCGGTGAGCCAGGCTGGACTCATCAACAACCTGAATGACGGGGTGATTTGGGGGCTGTGGCCAGTTATTCTGGCAGCCAAAGGGTTTAGTTTAACTGAAATTGGGTTGCTGAGTGCCATCTACCCCACTACCTGGAGTTTTAGCCAACTCTTAACAGGTCGGCTCTCGGATGTTTATTCGAAAAAAGGTTTGCTATTTTGGGGCATGCTGTTGCAAGGTTTAGCCATTGTTGGCTCCATTTGGGCGGAAGGTTTTTATGCCTTTGCCAGTATTGGATTGTTATTGGGCTGGGGTACAGCGATGGTTTATCCTACCTTTATCAACGCCATTTCCGATTTCACCTCGCCGATGCAACGTGCCGAAAGTTTGGGGGTTTTCCGTTTTTGGCGGGATTTGGGTTATGCCTTGGGGGCTTTATTAACGGGTGTTTTGGCCGATTGGTGGGGTGTTTCTGGCGCGATCCTTTCGATTGGTGGCCTAACCCTGTTTTCTGCGGTAGTGATCCAGATTCGTTATACTAAGTAGTGGGGCAAAAATAAATGTTCATTTTTTTATCGCCCATAACCATTGAACAAGTTTGACATGAACAAATACATCGAGATCATTGTACAGTCCTACCAAGGTTATGCGGGCTATCTGTTGCATGAAATCATCAGCCCATCCTGGGGCAACTATTTTTACTGGTTGATTGGCATTTCTTTGTTCTTCTTTGCTTTGGAATGGTGGAGGCCCTGGCGCAAGTCCCAAAAAATGCTCAGGAAAGACTTTTGGCTGGACGTGTTTTACATGTTTTTCAATTTCTTTTTGTTTTCGCTGATTGGATTTTATGCCCTATCCAATGTGTTTGTTGAGCTTTTTAATGGTTTTCTTGCCAACGTTTTGGGCATTACGAATCTGGTGGCAATTTACCTGGGCGGCTTGCCTGCATTGGCACAACTGGCTTTGCTTTTTGTCCTGAGAGATTTTATCCACTGGAACATTCACCGTCTTTTGCATCAGGTGCCTGCCCTGTGGGCCTTTCACAAAGTGCATCATTCGGCCAAAGAAATGGGCTTTGCCACCCATTTGCGGTACCATTGGATGGAAAATGTAGTGTATAAAGTCTTGGAATATCTGCCGTTGGGCATGATTGGATTTGGTATCCAGGATTTCTTGTTTATTCACCTGCTGACTACGGCCGTTGGTCATTTCAATCATTCGAATATCAAGGTACCTTTGGGGGTGTTGAAATACATTTTTAACAACCCTCAAATGCATACCTGGCACCACGCCAAAGTGCTGCCAGATGCTCACCCGCATGGGGTCAATTTTGGTATTTCACTCAGTGTATGGGATTATATTTTTAAAACGGCTTATGTACCTCAGGATGGAGAACTTATCGAGCTTGGCTATCCAGGCGACGAGGAAATGCCGGATGATTTTACTTGGCAGGCAGTTTTTCCTTTTTTCAAAAAAAATAATTGAAAAATGGTCATTTACGCAATTCACTTTTTGGACCAACCAATCAGGGTTGGGAAAAATTCGGGGTGGAACTTATGCAACACTCGGGATGACCAGGTGATATGAGATTGCGGCATCCTAACCTATTTTGAGTGAGCAGATTGGCCAGTGATAGCCGTGATGATTGTTACACTATGTGGGATTAAAATGCGCGTGAAGCCTGTGATCTATTCAGCAATCTCTTCTTTTGATTCCTTGTCAAGTAACTTTTGTTTCTGTTTTGCCTCGGCAATTTGCGCTTTGAAATTCCTCGCCGAGACAACCCTTTTGCCCGTTTTTTCTTCATAAGTAGTCAATGCGGCACCAGCCGCAGTGCCCCCATCAATAGCGGCTTCTTTATTTTCCTCAAAACCCAAGGCATCTCTATCAACAGCTTCCTGTCAGGTTGTTTCTTCGCCGAGCATGGTAAAGGTCAATTCCAGAGGATTCATGTGGTCGCGCAGGTTTTCGTGCTTGAGACCTTTGACCTTTTTATGTTCACTAGGGATTAAGCCAAAAGTAGCTTTAGCGATTTCTGCCGTGAGGATAGAAAATTCCAGACCTTCTTTAACCCCTCTGTCTTTCCATTCGTCGGTAAGTCTTCCTCTGGTGTCAATTGACTTTAAACGGGTATCAATCCAGGCCTCATCATAGCCCAGATCCCGGTAGTATTGGCGGGCGCGCTCAGCGGCCAGTTCCGGGTTTTCTATTTCCAGGATGCGTTCGTAGCCGACCTTGGCCAGCCATTGTTTGAAGGGTTCGGCTTTGGGGAGGGGATCGACTGGATGATGCGGAATAAGGTTTCCGTATTGGCACAGTCGGTAACCCGCATTTTGCCGTCCGCCGCCTTTAATTTCAAACCGTTACATTTTGTAACGGTTTGGCTGGAACCTTCATCCAATAAGCGTTTTTTGAGCACACGCCATTAAACGGAAGGGTTTGAGCTTTCTGTGAGCACCTCGATAACATCCACCACAGCGAACCACCATTCTTCATTGTGCCAAACTCGGCGAACTTGTTTGGACTCAAAAACTACGATTTTATCCTTTGGTTCCATGTGTTGTATTTTATGCTACAAAATAAGGATTTTAATTTTTAATTAAAACAAAAAAAGTAAAATATTAGCGTGTAATTTAGCCCGCTAAGCAACCTCCTCCCTCAGCCACCCCTTCTTGCTCCACACAAAACGATTCAACTCCCGGTGCAAGTCCACATCCTTGAACACCAGGTGCAGCGTCCCCTTTTTAAAAAACCGCATTTTGAAAAAAGTACTTTCAGCCTCCCGGCACGAGCGATCCCTGAAGGCCTCGCGCAACGCATCGACGATGCTCAGCACCTCCTCCAACCGCTGGCCAGTGAGCATACAAAGCGCTTTGTCCACATCATTGAGCCAGACATCTCGGCGGTTGTAATACAAGCTAAAAGACTGGTTGTACTTGGAACATTCCACAAAACCCGGTAAAATCACTTTGCGGCCTACCTCGTACTTGTCATTCGTTTTCCAGCCCTCGCGGTACACCCGATTGTCGGCGCTGTAGCGGCACAGGGTATCAAACACATCCACTACGCATTGCTCCAGGATAGACTTTTGGTTGTCGATCAACAGTTCCAACAAAGCGCGGATGTTGTCCTCCGAAAACACCTTTTGCCCCTGCAGTTGCCGATGTTTCACAAAGTTATCCTGCATCCGGGCTGTCAGTACCTTTTGAAACTGGGTTTGTTGGAAAAGGCTTTGCCAAGCCAGGTCGGTTAGGGCCACATTGAACTCCGTCACCCGGAGCGCCGGAATGGGCTCCTTGAGTGCCGATTCAATCATGCTCGTCAGCTTGTACACGCAGCCCTGGAGCAATGGCTGAACGTAGAAATTCAGACGCTCATAGCATTTCACCAGTTCCTGAAAAGTGGCCACAGCGGCCTGTTGCCAACCCACCATGTGGCGGATGAAGTCGGGGCACTCCAGCGCCGTTCCCTGGCTTTGGTTGGCAAACCAAGTCTGGAAGTCCTCGGCAGCGGGAGGCGTTGGGGTTTGTAAGCCTTCCAGAAAATCAAAAGCTACGTTGGCCTGCACCTTGTGCAAATGTACCAGGGCAACGTCCACTTCGGTGGATCGCTCCGCGTCCGAGAATGCCCGGGGGAAAAATTGGATTTCACCATGATCTGCAATGAGTTTGGCCAAAAGCTGGCGTTCATCTGTGTAAGGATTGCGGATCGTCTCCGCGTTCAAGAGGCAAAGGACCTGGCCTTCCTGGAGGATGTCCCAGGCATGGAGCAAGTGGCGGGCACCCTGAGAAAAAGGCGGGTTCATCACAATCAGGTCGAAGTAGTAGCCTTGCCCCGTGAAACCAAGAAAATCATCGTTGAGG
>NZ_JANRKL010000133.1:0-6879 GCF_033763495.1 Haliscomenobacter sp.
AATCTAGGCTACAACCTTTTTTGGATCTTAGTATAGATAAAAAGCTACCGCCATCTTTTTTTTGTGAAAAAATTTACCCGATAGCTTTTTATCTTTACTTGAGCCCTATCACTCGCTTAACTTAATGGCGATGGGGCTGCCCCTACAATTTTTTCCCTGCCCACTATAAAACACTATCTTCGTGCGGTATTTTTTAGCCAAATCCAATTCAATACCCAAGCACGATGAACTTACACATCCTAAAAGTTGGCGGCAAAGTCATTGACGATTTAGCCCTTTTACAACCCATCCTGGAAGCATTTTTACAAAAAGAAGGACAAAAAATCATTGTACATGGTGGAGGCAAAAAAGCATCTGAACTCAGTGAGAAACTGGGAATTCCAGTACAAATGATCAATGGTCGGCGGATAACCGATGCGGCAGCCCTGGAGGTGGCTACAATGGTCTATGCAGGCCTTTTTAATAAGCAAATTGTTGCTTTGTTGCAATCGATTGGTGGCAATGCCCTGGGCTTGAGTGGTGCAGATGGTAATGTGATCCTCGCTCACCAGCGACCAGTCAAGGAAATAGATTATGGTTTTGTCGGTGACCTGGACGAGATCAATGCCGAAGCCATCCATCGCTTGTTGAGTGCTGAATTCACCCCCGTTTTTTGCGCCATCACCCACAACGGGCAAGGCCAGTTACTCAATACCAATGCCGATACCATCGCCTCTAGTTTGGCTACGGCCATGTCGGCACTTTACGAAGTAAAATTGTATTTGTGTCTGGATAAAAATGGAGTCTTGAGCAATGCCGAAGATGATGATTCCGTCATTCCCCGGATCAATGCTGAGGATTACGCCCGCTACAAAGAGGAAGGGGTGGTATACGCCGGGATGTTGCCCAAACTCGACAATGCTTTCGATGCTTTAGCCAAAGGGGTGAAAGAAGTGATCATTTGTGGTCCGGAGTCAGTGGTTCGAGGCGGCGGTACGGTAATTTATGCGGATTAATTTTTTTTGCCCCACTACTAGAGCATAAAAAGTATCTTTGCGGCGAAAATTTCACTACATGAATTTAGCTGACTCGGCCATTGATTTGTTGAAAAACCTGATTGCTACCCCTTCCTTTTCCAGAGAAGAAGCACCTGCTGCCGAGTGTGTTGCTGCTTTTTTTACTGCAAAAAACATCCCTTTTCAGCGCCATTTGAACAACCTTTGGGCAAAAAATCACCATTGGCAAGAGGGGAAAGCGGTTTTGTTGCTCAACTCCCACATTGATACCGTAAAACCAGCTACCGGATGGCAAAGGGACCCTTTTCACCCTGGAATAGAAGAAGATGACATCCTATATGGCCTGGGCAGCAATGATGCAGGTGGGCCATTGGTTTCGCTCCTGGCTACTTTTATCCATTTTTATGAACGAAGTGATTTGCCAGTCAACCTGATTATGGCCGCCACGGCAGAGGAGGAAATTTCCGGGGCGAACGGTATCGCGGCATTGCTTTCCGAATTGGGTCAAATTGACTTTGCTATTGTGGGCGAACCCACACAAATGCGCATGGCGATTGCGGAAAAGGGGCTCATGGTGATTGATGGCAAAGCACACGGGGTTGCGGGCCATGCCGCCCGGGAAGAGGGCGTAAATGCCATTTACATCGCCCTGGAAGACATCCAGCTCATTCGCACGCTGGACCTGGAGCGGGTTTCGCCCCTCTTGGGAAAGGTAAAAATGAGTGTCACCCAAATTGAAGCAGGCAAACAACACAACGTGGTGCCAGATTCTTGCCACTTTGTGATCGATGTGCGTACCAACGAGTGTTACCGCAATGAAGAGGTTTTTGACTTGTTGCAAAGCAAGGTTCAATCGGAGCTAAAAGCGCGTTCCTTTCGCCTCAATTCATCCGGCATTGCTTTGGAGCACCCCTTAGTACAAAGTGGACTGCAATTGGGTTTGCCCTATTTTGGTTCGCCAACCCTTTCGGATCAGGCTTTGATGCCTTTTCCTTCCTTAAAAATTGGCCCTGGCGACTCGGCTCGTTCACATACTGCTGACGAATACATTCGACTGAGTGAAATTCGGGCAGGCATTGATTGCTACATTCAACTGATTGAAGGAATACTATGAAACTTTGGCAAAAATCTATCTCCGCCTGGTCGGAAGTAGAAACCTTTACCGTTGGTCGTGACCGGGAAATGGACTTATATCTGGCCCCTTACGACATTTTGGGTTCTCTGGCGCATATTGAGATGCTGTGCAGCATTGGTTTGCTGGAAAAGGCAGAATATGAAGCGCTGGCCACAGCCCTGAAGGAGCTTTACCATGAAGCAGTAGCGGGTAATTTTGTCATTGAGGATGGGGTAGAGGATGTCCATTCTCAGGTGGAAATGTTGCTCACGCGCCGCCTAGGGGATATGGGCAAAAAAATCCACAGTGGTCGTTCGCGCAATGACCAGGTTTTGGTGGATTTGCGTTTGTTTCTACGGGCGGAAATCGAGGCGCTGAGCACCCAAATTGGGGACTTGTTCGAGATTTTACAAAGCCTTTCGGAAAAGCACAAAGACGTGTTGCTGCCGGGTTATACCCACTTGCAGATAGCAATGGTGTCTTCCTTTGGTTTGTGGTTAGGGGCTTATGCGGAGTCGCTGGTGGATGATTTGCGGCAATTTCAAAGTGCTTATCAGATCATCAATCAAAACCCCCTGGGGTCGGCGGCTGGTTACGGCTCTTCTTTCCCACTGAATCGGCGGATGACTACGGAGTTATTGGGTTTTGCCGATCTGAATTACAATGTGGTGCATGCCCAAATGGGGCGTGGAAAAACGGAGTTGTTCCTGGCTTTTGCCCTTTCTGGCCTGGGCCATACGCTGAATAAATTGTCGATGGACATGGTCTTGTACCTCAATCAGAATTTTGCCTTTTTGAGTTATCCCGACGAGCTGACTACGGGTTCAAGCATCATGCCCCACAAGAAGAACCCTGACGTTTTTGAATTACTGCGGGCAAAATGTACCCAATTGGCGGCTTTGCCCCAGCAGGTGAGTCTACTGACCAGCAATTTGCCGAGTGGTTACCACCGCGATTTTCAGTTGCTGAAAGAAGTAATTTTCCCGGCGATTGAATCCGCAAAAAGCTGCCTGGCTATGTTGTGTTTTGCCCTGCCCCAAATGCAACCCAAAACCAACATCCTGGATGATGAAAAGTACAAATACCTGTATTCGGTAGAAGTGGTCAATAAACTGGCGCTGGAAGGAGTCCCTTTCCGCGATGCGTACCGCCAGGTGGGTATGGACATTGAGAATGGTACCTTTAATCCTGATCGCACTTTGAATCATACCCATGAAGGGAGCATTGGGAATTTGTGCACGGCGGAGATTAAGGAGAAGTGGGAGAGGGTATGGAGTGGTTTTGGGTTTGAAGGGGTGTTGGAGCAATTGGAGAAATTAAGGAAATAGTCCATTCCATTAAACCCACCCAAAACTGGACCTATCGATAACCGACCATGAAGGGCGATCGGTCATCGACAGATACCAGCAACTAGAACACTTTATCCAAAATTGGGAACAAAAAAGGGGGAACTTATTAAAGTAAACCTTGCCAGGGCTTGTCTTTAACCCTGGCAAGGAGCATTAGGGTTAATTACCACTCATCACGACCACCCGGCCGGATAGTTTCAATTGTTCATCGCCGATTTTATACAAGTAGGTGCCTGCGGGTAAATCCGTAGTTTTCAGTTCAAACGAGTGGTCTCCATAAGCAGCCACATCCAGGGCTTGCTTACGAACTACTTTTCCGTACACGTCAAAAAGTTCCAGGTTGTACTGACCAGCTGGCCAGGCACTGAGGCTCACCTGAGCTTTGGTATTGTTGTGGGTTGGATTGGGATAAATGACTACGGCTGATTTTTCATTCAACAAATTGGTACCAAAACCAAAGCCTTCAGTATTGGGTTGCTGGAAACTAGGGCAAGGGGTACTTTCGTAAATACGCACATTGCGGAACTGCGACTCACTGGTGTAAGGGGCCGCATCCATATCAGCAGCAAAGAACAGATACTTCGTTGCTCCGGTATAGAATTGTCCTACTTTGATGGTGTACTTTTTCCAGGCTCCATTCCCTTCATAGTTGCGGAAATTGGAGATTCCCCAGGATTGTTTACCCCACAATTGGAAGGTATAAGGTGCTGAGATGTTCTCATCATCGTCGAAACCAATCCCGTGAATTTCTCCCTGTAAAGTAGAGCGGAACTCAAATTCCAGGTATGTATCGGCTGTAATATTGTATGCAAGGGGTACTGCTTTCCAGGCATTGTTTTTGATGGTCAAGGACTTGCCTAAGTCGGCCACGGTGGCAGTACCACCGTCCTGTGAGCCACCAAAAGAAACTGGAACCGTTTTGCTAAAATCTATATTGGTACAAGTAGCATTGGGAGGTGGAGGAGGATTGCTTCCGCCAGATGACTGTACACAGAAACTGGTCAGGGATTCTTTGGTGAATTGACCACCTTGCGCAATGACTACGTTATTGGCATCCAACAACTTGAATGATCCATTGCCATAACCGCAACAAATACCATCGCCAATTTTGTCCAGAATCCGCAGTCTGTAGCAGGCAAATGGAAGACATACCGTTTGTTCTACTTTTTGCCCCGCTGTTTTATCAACATAGGGACCACCCTTCGCTACAACAGCCCCAGCCGGATTGAGTATTTCCCAGGTGGTTTCGCTACCAAACATGTCTAGGGTAAGTGAGAATGTAACGTTGGCACAGGTAGCTGTGCCGGTGCCAGTTCCGCCTCCTGTACCAGTTCCACCTCCGGTGCCAGTTCCGCCTCCACCTCCAGTTGGGCAGGCCACCAAACAGGTAGCTGCAGCAATTCGGTTACGAATCAATGTACCTGGTTGGGTGCCAAACCCAAGCGTGAAGTTGATGCCAACCTTGTTGAGGTGGCAATAAGACATGATTGTTCCACCGCCTGTAGGGGCAGTTACGGACGCGGCACAGTTGCCTTCTGTAAAGCCAGGGCAAGCATCCAGTGCAGTATTGTTGCCATTCCATACGCAGGCATGGGTGTGCTGAGAACCCAGAATATGCCCCAATTCATGGGCCACCACCATTACTGTGAACGAGAAAGTAGGTACCGCAGAATAGGTTTTTCCAATGCCAGAATACCCCATTTTAAAGGAAGTATAAGGCCTACACAAACCATCTACTACTGCAATACCTCCATTGCCTCGGTAAGAAAGCAACATCCCGGCATCGCCATTAAATGTATTACGAGTACGTTGGAATTGGGTGAGCAAGCTGTATGTGTCCGAACCTGAATAAGGACTGGTGGTGTTCCAGATAAAGATTTGTGACAAAGTCAGACTGATGCTGGCATTGGCGTACAAAGTAGCGACCTGGTTGAATACAGCAGTGATGTATTGAGTGGTACCATCTTGCCCACCTTTGTCTACAAAAACATCATTGTCTACTTCCAGATAAACCCGTACACATGATGCTGCACCACGTAATTCGGGAGCATCCCGAAGTTCTTCGGCCCGGTAGGCTTCGCCACTATCTGCCGTTTTACAGTCAAATTCAGGATGATCTTCCATCATACTGTCTTCATGCAGGAGGTGCAAACGACGGTCACCATCCTTGTAACGACCCAATACCTGGTTGGGGTGATCAGGGGTGCTGATGACACCCGAAATTTCGTCGTCAAAAACACTGATGGCTACCACGGATTGGGGTTGCCCTTTGATGATGCCACGGTAATGAACACCGCTGTTCATTTCGTGCATAACCTTAGGATTACTGGCCAACACAACGCTGAAATCATCAGCAAAAAGATTGACTTGAACCAGTTCTAATTCGTAAGTGCCTGCATCGCCTGCAGGAATGGGAAAGGTCATGGCTTTGGGACGCGCTTGCAGCAGCCCTCGCAGGTCTTCCGACCGCAAGGACAGCCACTGCGCGTTTACAGCGTCTGCATCGCGCAGATCTGGTGCCCGGTCAAACAATTGGTACTTGACAAATTTAGCCCGGGTGCTTTTTTGAGCTTCGACCAGTTCTGCAGGACGTAATGATAATTGTGCATGGACTATGGACAACACCATAGCCATCGCCAGCGTAAGTACAGTTCTCATGGCGTGAATCGGTTTTTGGTAAAACTTTTAAGGTTACTACAAATAAATTGTGCTACGACATGGTACACCAAGCCGCTGGTTTTCTCAAAGTGTGTTAATCCCCTGTGTGTAAAGAATGATTACCAATTGCTCAAGACAAAGCAAAGTACGGGCCGAAAAATAGTGGCGTCTTGTTTGAGTGAGATTATCTTTGTTAGTTGGCGTGGCAAGTAATTATCCGTGTTCTGGATTAGCGCTAAAGTTTGGGAAGGAATTTGCACATAATAACTCCATCCCATGGGTTTGGATTGTGCGTAAAACAAAAAAAATATAATTTTTTTTTTGTTTTGTATTGCAAAGATAAAGCTATCGGCCAAAAAAACAACCCTTGAAACAAGAGAAGCTAAAAAGAGGTAATAAACTGACAATTCTCTGACTTAGTAAGGCAGAAAAATTAAGTTCCCGATTTGGGTTTTGAATAGGGAGCCAGATGCTTCATTTCAGGTGAGCTTTTTACACAAAAGCCTTAAAAAATAGGGAAGAAATTTTTGCATCATGCTTAGAGAACAAGTAGGGCTTTGCTTGGGAGCAAAGCCCTCAAATGAGTAACCTTAAAAAACAATTCACGCCTTATAAAGATGTTATAAAGCCAAACCGCGATAGATTCGCCACTCATCGCCACATTTGCGAAGGGCAATTCTATAAAAAAGAAGTTATGACCACAGTGATCATATTTTTTGTACAGTTTTTTGGAGGGGTGATGGATAGAAGGTTTCACCAATCT
>NZ_JANRKL010000134.1:0-9837 GCF_033763495.1 Haliscomenobacter sp.
TCCGGCCACAATCGCCACCGATAAACCAGAGGGCAGCAGGTAACTCAACATCCCCGGGGCACTAATGTCTTTGGTTTGGGCCTCGGCAGCTACAAAGGACCAGGGAATAGCGTGGTATACAGCCCCCGTGAAAAGCAAGTAATAAAGCCCAACAATGAGAATAGTCAGGGCAATGGCCAGCGGCAGGTTTCGATCCGGGTTTTTCGCCTCTCCACCAGCCTGGGCAATGCTTTCAAACCCGATAAAACTGGCAAACATCAGCGAGGACGCCGAAAGGAAGGTCAACCAATCAAAAGACGCATTGCCATTCAGATCGAATGTTCGGCCTTCTTTTTGCGCCAAAGCCAATAAAAAATCCTGTTGCGAAAAACTGAATCCGGCAATGATGACGATACTCCCCAGCAAAAACATCAGTAGCATCAGCGGAATGACCGTGCGCTCATAAAATTTTCCGCCCCGAATATTTACCCAAGCAAAAAACCAAAGCAAAGCAAGCGCGAGTCCAACCCGAACAAAACCGGTGTCCAAGGCCTCTGCACCGCTCGTCCAGTTCAGGGTCAAAACGATGTCGCGGAAAAAAGGAATGATCATGTATGCCACTACCCCGATGACGATGGAAAGCCCAAACCACTGGGAAAAGCTGGCTACAAACCCCAGATAGGTATTCAGGCCACGGCTTACGTAAAGGTAGCTGCCTCCCGCGCGCGGCATGGCTGTTGCCAAAAGAGCATAGGCTATTGCTGCCAGCAAGGCGGGTAAGGCCGCAAACATGAATGCAGGCAATACATAGGGGCCAATCCCCGGTACATTGCGCTGGATCATAAAAGGCATAATGTTAATGGAGGCCCCAATCATTGAACATACGCCGGTGGCGATCAAGCCCATTAACCCGAGTTTGCGGCTTAGGGGGGTATTGGTCATGTATTTTTTTCGAGCAATATAAGGAACGGGGTCAGAATAAAGTAACAATTTGACCGGACTCTTTGCGGCAAGGTTCAGAACCTGATTCTAACTGATGTCGCCCTTTCAGGGCTTCTTGGTAGAACATATAGTTCACCCTTCAGAATGGGCAGTGCCCATTCTTGGTGAGATATCGCCCTTTCAGGGCTGGTTCAAGTCCAATAATGTAGGTAACTTAGCTAACCAAACTCCTTCTCACAAATTCCTCCCAATCCCGAAAGCGTTCCTTCTTCATCACCCGGGGAAATTTGTGTTGCCCGCCCATTTTGCCCTGGTGCTCGTGCCACTTGTAAAAAATGTGGACGGGGATGATTTCTACCTCCATATCGCGCAGTACGGAAGCCCGTTCTACCCGATAATCGTCGTTTATTTCTTTGAGTTTATTATCAATCAATGTTTTGACTTGTGTGCTATCGCAAGGGCTGTCGCAACCGATGTACCATTTGTGGGCATAAAAACTTCCCACTTCCACCGCCGAAACCGTGTACTCAGGAATGACCACGTCCAGTTCCTCTTCCACATGCTGAACACCATGGTTCATGTTGTCCACGGAAAGGTGTTCGCCACAAATACTGAGGTAGTGCTTGGTACGGCCCGTGATGATCACTTCGGAGCGGCGTTTGTCCGTAAAGCGCACTGTGTCGCCAATCAAATAGCGCCAGGCCCCGCCACAGGTACTGATCAGCATGGCGTAATCTTCACCCTCTTTCACTTCCTCAATGCTGAGGGTTTGGATGTTGGCGCGGAGGTTGCCTTCCACGTCGAAATTGCTTTCGTTAAAAGGAACAAACTCAAAAAAGATACCATTGTCGATCATCAGGCGCATGGCGTTGGTATCGGGGCGATCCTGGATGGCCATAAACCCCTCTGACGCCAGGTAAGAATCCATATAAACCAGGGGGCGGGCCATCAGGCGTTCAAAGCCTTTGCGGTAGGGCTCAAAATGGATGCCACCGTGTACACAAACCGAGAGGTTGGGCCAGATATCGTGGATGGTTTTGACGCCGTGGTATTCAATGATTTTTTCCATCATCAATTGCAACCAGGAAGGAATACCGACGATAAAACCAACGTCCCAACTGGGGGCGTTTTTGGCGATCTCCGCAATCCTTTCGTCCCAACTGCGAATGCTGGCAATGCGGTTGCCCGGCTTGTAGTAGGACCGCAGCCAAAAAGGTGGCCGACTGGCATTGATGCCGCTCAAGTCGCCGGCAAAATAACCATTGCCTTGCTCCAGATCAGCTGAACCACCCAGCATCATCATGTCTTTGGTAAAAATATCCGGATCGAGATTGAAGCGGGAAAGGGCAAAAAACATGCGCAATCCGGCGCGACTGTTGGCCCTGAAGAGGTCTTTGGTGATCGGGATGTGTTTGCTGGGCGCTCCTGAAGTACCTGAGCTCAACGCAAAATATTTGACGCGGCCGGGCCAGGTCACGTTTTCTACCTGGTTGAGGGTCATGTGCCACCAACGGTCGTAGAGGGTATTGTAATCAAAAGTTGGTACAGCTTGTTTGAAGGCCTCAATCGGGTTTGGGCTGTTGAGAATGTCGTTGAATTGGTAATATTGCCCAAAGGCAGTATGTTGGGCTTTGCGCAGCAACCAGCGCAAGGTTCTGATTTGATGTTGAACGGGTTTGATGCTTTGCCCCCGGCGTTTGGACAGGATTTGTCCCAAACTTGCTCCTCTCTTGATTAGGGCACCAATTATCGCCATACAGATTTGGTTTTAGATCGCAACCGATTACCCCACTATGGGACTCACAAAGGTACATAGTTATTCGGGATTTCGGATTTCGGATTGGAGATTTCGGATTTCGGATTTCGGTGAATTCCAAGCTTGGAATTCACCGAAATCTGAAATCTGAATTCCAAAACCATCCCTACCTCATCAACGTCACATCTCCCTTATAGGTTTTTGTCTGGCCCCCCAACTGTTCAATTTCAATCCAATAAACATACACTCCAGGGATCGGCACATCTCCTTTGATGCGGCCATCCCAGCCGCTCAGGTTGTCCATGTCAAAGTCTTTTTTCTCAAAAATCATCTCGCCCCAGCGCGTGTAAATGCGCATCATGCGGATTTTGGTGGCACTAAATGGCCCGCCGTAAATGGTAAAAAAGTCGTTTTTGCCATCACCGTTTGGAGAAAACACATTGGGAATAAACACCCCACAATCATCGGCATTGATGGCATCATTGAGGCGGAAAGTATCTCGGCAAGTGTTTTCGTAACTGGCGATCAAGGTTATGTCATAAGAACCGGTGCCATAAACTGTGCCAGGGTTTTCCAGTTCTGATCCTTCGCCATTGCCCAAATCCCATTCCCAGCGATTGGCACCTCGTGAGAGATTTTGCAAAATGACGGTAAAAGGAGCACAGCCCGTAGAATCACCGTTGATGGTAAAATTGGCTTCCGGTTTGCTGCGCACCAGGAGGGGTTTACTGATGGTATTTTCGCAGCCATTCGGAAAATCCTTGATGGTTAGACTCACGTTGACCATTCCGCCCCCCAATTGGTAGATGTGCTGCGGGGAATAAGACACTGAATCAATCTGCCCATCGCCAAAGCCCCAACGGAAAGCGGCCCGTTCGTCCGACCGGTTGAGGAATTGGGTGGGCTGCCCCTCACAAGCATAACGTTCGGTTGCGAAGTTGACGTCGGGCAAAGACTGAATGTTTACTTTGCGGCTCAGAGAATCATATCCACAACCCGTTCGGGCAATGAGCGTCACAGTAAGGGTGGTATCTGGATCACGGAAAATATAAGTTGGGTTGGGGTCTTGGGAAACGCCTCCATCCCCAAATTTCCAAAACACGCGTCCAGGCAAGGGAGTGGAAGCATCTCTGAACTGGATGGGTTTATTGGGGCAAATGTTGTAATCATCGAGGTTAAAGAATGCTTGTACCCCAGGAGAGGTAACCGTCAGCTGAAAGGTATCCATCGATACCCCACAGAGGTTGCTCACTTCCAATTTGATCAAATATTGAATCGTGGTGGTATCTGCCACATATTTTTGAATAAACACGTTGCGACAAGTGCTGTCGCGGGTACCGTTGCCAAAGTCCCAAAAGCAGGCATCGGGCGCACCAGTGGAACGATTGGTGATGGTTGCTGTAACTGGAGAACACTGATTACTCAATGAGTCCAAACCAATCAATGCTTTGGGAAAAGGCAACACACTGATGGTGCTTTCCTCTTTGCTTGTACCACATTGGTTTGCAATGTTGAGCGAGGCCACAAAGCTACGGATTCGGCTACTGTCGTTGGTGTAAACATAGTTGGAGTCGGGCAGGTAGGCACGCAGTGAGTCAAGGGTTGAACGGCCAAAATTCCAGGTATAGGTCAGCCCATTTCTCTGCGGCTCAGTGGGGCGAAAACTGACCCTGAAAGGGGAGCAACCTTCGTCCCCACTAAGTGTAAAAGCTGCCGAAGGCGGTGGGGCAATGACCGTAAAGGTTTGGGTTGACGTATCTGCACAATTACCAATGATGGCAATTTGGGTAATCTGCTGATCACCGTCAGGGATAAATTGAAAGGGCGGAGGGTCCAAAGGGATATTCCCCAACAACCAGCGGGAGCGTTCTGCTTTGGTAGCACTTAAGTCAATTTGGATCAATTGATTGGAGCACAAATTGCCTTGGGGTTGAAAGCCGGCTTGCGGACGAGTTACCCGGATAAACGCAGCATCGGTACTGCGACACCCAATAGGGTTGACCACGGTGTAGATCACCTCTACCGAATCGACCGCGGCACTCAATTGACGGGCATCAAAATTTTCGCCGACTATACATCCAGGACAAGTCGAAGAACTCCAGGTGCCTCCCAAAGGTAAGCCCTGCAATGGTGTTGCTGAATTGAAACAAACATCCCCTGCCTGCGCTTCCAAAGTAACTTTTTGTACATCAATGATTATGGAATCCTGTTGGGCACAAGTTCCGGTACCGTTGTTGTAAATGATTTTAAAGGAACCTGCTTCTTGAGGGTTAAAACTGAACTGCCCGGCATTGTTGCTGATGAAGCGGGTATCTTGCCAGGTGCCTCCGGTAGCGGATACCGTTAAATTGAAAGCGCCAGATCTTTCACACACCGATGTGTCGCGAGCAGGGCTGGTAATCTGCAGAGGGTCTGGTGTGCGCACAAAAAAAGTATCGGTCACGACTTGAGTGCCACAAACATCTGTTAAAGTAGCTTCAACCACATAAGGAGCACTGGTTGCCCCCAAATCCAGCGGAAAAGCAGGGGCTCTTACTCCGTTTACACTATACACCGCATTGGGGATAATCGGATTAGGCGTATAGCTGATCTGGTTGCATTCGTCCTGTTGCGGAGTCAGGCGCAGGACGACTTTGGCCTGGACTTCAAACGTTGTGGTGTCGCGGCGCTCACAACTGCCGTCCCCACGCACATAGACGACCGGAAAAGTACCCGTGTTAACGGGATTAAAGGCAAAACCAGAGCCAACCCGAATCACCTGATCTCCGCGAAATTCCCCTCCAGTAGGTAAGGCACTCAGGCTGCGGGCCGTATCACCTTGGCAAACCTGATTCAGAGGCAACAAAGGCTGGGTAATTCCCACCGGAAGCGCGCCTGTAACCACGAAGGTATCACGAGATTCCTGCCGACCACAGGTGTTTTCCAAAGTAGCCACCACCGTATACACATCCCGATTGGTACTGACCGTAATGGGGACTGGAAAAGAAGTAATAGGGGCACCATTCAAGCTATACTGTACTTTGTTAATTTGGGGGATGGTGGTGTAATCAAAATCTAGGCACTCATCGGTTTGGGGGCGAATGTTCAGCCTTACGTTTTCTTCTACCGTAATGCGAACCGTATCGCGGCGTTCACAAGCACCATTTCCTCGTACATAAATCAGGGGAAAAACGCCTGGCTGATTTGGGTTAAACACATCAAGGCTGCCCTGTCGGCTGATATTGCTTCCAAGCCAGCGTCCCCCTTCAGGGCCCGCATTGAGGGTAATGGCACTGGTCCGTTCACATACAGTTGTGTCTTTGCTGGGGGCAGCAATGCTAACATTTTCGGGTTGCAGCACAAAAAAGGTATCTGCCCGCATTTGGTTTCCACACTCGTTGTTGAGGCGCACTTCCACAATGTAGGGTGTACTAGTGGCGGATAATGTAACTGGAAAATTGGCGACGGGTACATCAATGCCATTGATTTTATAGGCTGCATTCGTATTGAAAGGTTCTGGTCGATAATTCAGTGAGGTACAACCATCTTCTTGTAATTTCAAGGGCAGAAGGGCTTCCGCAGCCTTGGCTTCGATGGTCAGGACTTTCCGGCTGGGGCGATCACAGGCGTTGTTGGCGGTAAGCGTAACCGTATAGGTGCCAGGGTCAATGATATCCAGGCGCACAATTTCACTGCGGTTGTTGCCTCGAACCCATTGAGTGCGACCACCCCCTGAAATGCTCCAGTTGTATAGGGTAGCATTGGTCGTTCCTGTACCGTTTAGCCGTACGATGTTGCCTTGTGACAAACACAGGACATAACGATCGGCAGCTACCTCAATTACTCCGGAGTCCGCTTTTGCTATAGCCATTGGTTCACCTAATACTCTGATGGGTTGTTCGATGCTTTCTGTACCACAGGTATTTTTAGCGGTGAGTTTTACAGTCCGGTTGCCCAAATCCGCGTAAGTATGTTTAGGGCTTTTTTCTACGCTGGTGGTCCCATCACCAAAATCCCAGGTATACTGCATCTCCATATCATTGTTGGGACAGGTCTGATTGTTGAACTGGACTTCGTTACCTGTACAAACCACATTATTGGAGTTGATCAGGATCTCGGGCCTGGGGGGGATTTTGTAGGTCAAGAATTTACTCACGTTTTCGAGGCCACTATTGGAATAAGTTGCCAAAACGGTGACTTGCACACAGAACCCGCCGAAATCGCCCAAAGGACAGGCGTAGACACATTCATCGAGGTATTGGCTGGTGTTGTATTTGTGGCGTAAGATCAAGGAATCCCCCTTCGCAATAGTAATGGGAGGGGTTCCATCCCCCCAGTTGAGGGTAATGCTGCGTAAATCCAGGCTTGGGTTGGGAGTGATTCTAATTTGCACTACACTGTCGGCAACACAACGCACCTCCGCTCCATTGAGTACGGTAACCTGTACAGTTTGAGCTTTAACAACAAAGGAAGCAGCCATCAAGACTAAAAAGCCTGCAAGGTGTTTCAGTGACATGATCCATGGATTTTGGTCAGGCTTCACGAACAAAAGCTTACACGGCCAAAACGGAGTCCTTTTCGCTGTTGTTCGTAAAACCTATTTCATAAAGGTGCAAAGATTGAACAGGGCAAGCTAGTCCGATAATTTTCGGGCATCGTAAAGTGTAACGCAAAGAAAGCACATTTTTTTATTTCATATAAATTGCGAATTTATTGTTTAGCAGATTTTTGGGCCATTTTATGTTAATTTTTCTGCTAAGAAGCAAAGCGAAAAAAATGTTACCGCCCAAAACCCCGTAAAAACTTATTTTTGCGCGACTTAAATAGATTTGCAAGAAAATGGGGTTTCGTTCCAGGATTATCAGACCTTTTGCCAACAAAATTGCCCGCGACATTCAGCGTTGGTCCGCACATGCTGTGCAGGAGCAAGAACAAATTTTTAATCGTTTGATCGAAGTGGGTAAAACCACCGCCTTTGGCAAAGCCCATGGGTTTGACCAGATACGCAGTTACCAGGATTACATCGAACGGGTACCCATTCGCGACTACGAAGGCATCAAACCCTATATAGAACGCATCAAAGCAGGAGAAAATGATGTATTGTGGCGAGGTAAACCAGCCTATTTTGCCAAAACTTCAGGTACTACCTCGGGCGTCAAATACATCCCGATTTCCAAAGACAGTATTCCCAATCATTTCGGATCGGCGCGCAATGCCCTGTTCAATTATTTTGCCCAAACCGGGAATGGGACCTGGTTGGATGGTAAACTGATTTTTTTATCTGGTAGTCCAGAATTAGGTGAAACAGCTGGCATTCCCACTGGGCGTTTGTCGGGTATCTCCAATCACATGATCCCGGCCTGGTTGCGAACAAACCAAATGCCGAGTTACGAGACCAACTGTATAGAAGATTGGGAAACCAAACTAGATAAAATTGTAACGGAAACGCTCAGCCAAAACATGACCCTCATCAGCGGCATTCCACCCTGGGTGCAAATGTATTACGAGCGTTTGCTTGATCGGTCCGGCAAAAAAAAGGGTGCTGGATATTTTTCCGAATTTTTCAGTTTTTGTTTACGGCGGGGTCAACTATGAGCCCTATCGCGCCAAATTAGAAGAACTGGTAGGAGCCAGTATCCCAAGTGTAGAAACCTACCCGGCCTCAGAGGGTTTTATCGCTTTTCAGGATAGTCAAAGTGAACCAGGGCTTTTGCTTAACTCAGCATCGGGCATCTTTTTTGAATTTGTGCCCGCTGACGAAATTTTCAGCGAAAACCCAACCCGACTTTGGCTCAAAGATGTGCAACCCGGAGTCAATTATGCACTCATCATCAACAACAATGCGGGTCTTTGGGGTTATAATCTCGGGGATACTGTTCAGTTCGTTTCTACCAACCCGCATCGTCTGGTGGTTAGTGGGCGCATCAAACACTTTATATCGGCTTTTGGAGAACATGTCATCGGCAAGGAGGTAGAAGAAGCCATGCTACAAGTTTGCAAAGAACAAGGGGTTAAAGTGGTAGAATTTACAGTTGCTCCACAGGTGAATCCCCCTGGTGGACTTCCTTATCACGAGTGGTTGATTGAGTTCGACGAGGTACCAGAAAATTTACCTGCTTTTGCCGCCCGTTTGGATGAATTGATGATCATGCAAAATATTTATTATCAGGATTTGATCGAAGGAAATATACTCAAACCTTTGGTGATTACCCCCCTGCGCAGAGATGCCTTCCGGGAGTACATGAAAAGCCAGGGCAAATTGGGTGGGCAGAATAAAGTGCCGAGATTGGCGAATGATCGGGTGATTGCGGAGGCCTTGCTCATCCATGCTTAAAGGTTGCCTTATAAAAAAAGCCTGAATGCAGTAAAACCACATCCAGGTTGAGAGCGATTATTTAACAGCTTAAAACTTTCCTACTGATACTATTTTTTTCTAATTCAACAAAACCATAATATTCGGGTTAAAGCAAAATTGGATTTTAGACATGCCCTCAGTAACACCACCGAATCAGCAGGGTACTATTTCGTAGGTCTCGCTTAACTGGGCTAAGATCGACTCGATTTTAAGGGCATACGTGAAAGCCATGTCTGAAGCCACAATCATTCCAATCACCTGACGATTATGGTCATAAATCATTGCTCCAGAGTCCCCTTCGATGCTGATTTTTTCCAGCCGTACCAAGTCGTGTAAAGTATGCACCGAGCCATTTGAAAACTGGACCTCTTGCTTCGGGATATGATGTTGTTTTAAGACGGTAAGCCGTTCAGTAATAAAACTGTGCCTGGTCAAGGATGCTCGAACAATACTGCCTTCATCTAGTGCCGATACCCTGCGGCCAGCTTGTAAACGCTCTTTTTGGCCAATCGTATTGGTGTAACGCTCATCCACTGGCCCAAGCAAGGCATAATCCATGCCGGAGGCTCCTGCAAATTGACAATCAAAAATGGGTAAAAGCTCACTGGTTCCCGATATCCAAACTTGCCCCTGATGCAGATAATCTGGCGCATCCAGGTGATCAGGTTGATCTATTATGGCATGTGCACAAGTCAAAATGTAGTGCTGTCCATTTTTAGCCCCTAACAAACAACCATAGGAGCCATGGTGCCCAAGGTTGATATTGCGCAAAAAACTCCCTGGTCGACACTGAGCTTTGGGTAATCCAAGTCCTTCAATAGCCTTG
>NZ_JANRKL010000135.1:0-44545 GCF_033763495.1 Haliscomenobacter sp.
GCCTTAGGTCCAATCACTACCGATTTTACGTTTTTTCCGCTGATTAGCAATTCTGTCTGCGGGCGGTCATAAATCAAAATGAACTGATCTTCAGGATGATTTTGCGCCCAGCGTTTAACCAGTTCGTAAATATACCAGCCGACTCCTTCCAGATTACCAGTCTGTAGAACGCGGGAATTGATGGCTATTTTCAACTTAATCGATTTTTTATCGTTCTTATAGATCCTGTGAAGTGGATAACTCGCGCAAATTTGGTTAAATTTACGCGCTCAAAGCGTTTTTTCTCGTTCCTAAATAAGTACTAATCCTTACTATACACACTTTTCTCTTCCCGGAATTAAAATAGTCCCATCTGAAACGTATTCACTTGATAGAAAACTTGATTTCAATACCTTCATGTTGTATTGAGAGGTTAACACAAACATGACTATGATTAACGTTCAATTGCTTAAACGCATTTGTGAAACCCCCGGTGCCCCGGGTTTTGAACACCGCATCCGCCAATTGGTACTGAAAGAACTCCAGGATTTGGCCGACGAGGTAAGCATCGACAACATGGGTAACGTCATTGCTGTCAAAAGAGGGAAGGAGCGCAAACGTGCCATGATTGCCGCCCACCTTGACGAAATTGGCTTCATCGTTAATCATATTGACGACGAAGGTTTTCTTTTTTTCCATCCCCTTGGTGGCTTTGACCCCAAAACTTTGACTTCTCAGCGGGTAATTGTGCACGGCAAAAAAGACGTCATTGGCGTAATGGGCTCCAAACCCATCCACCTAATGAAGCCCGAAGAGCGGAGTAAGGTGGTGCCTATTACCGATTACTTCATTGATTTGGGCATGCGCAAAGAGGAAGTGCTGAAAATCGTTTCGATTGGAGACCCGGTTACCCGCGAGCGGGAGTTGATTGAGATGGGCGATTGTGTCAACAGCAAATCGCTGGACAATCGGGTTTCTGTCTTCATCTTGCTCGAAACCCTGCGCGCATTGAAAGGCAAAGAAGTTCCTTACGATGTTTATGGCGTGTTTACTGTACAGGAAGAAGTAGGGCTACGTGGGGCCATTTCCGCCGCGCATGGCATCAATCCCGACTTTGGATTTGGGTTGGATGTGACCATTGCTTTTGATACTCCAGGCGCTCAGGCACAGGAAGCGGTGACCAAATTGGGCAAAGGTGCCGGCATCAAAATTCTGGATGGTAGTGTAATTTCGGATTACCGCATGGTGCGTTACCTGAAAGAAATAGCCGATCAACATCAGATCCCCTGGCAACCTGAAATCCTGCCAGCAGGAGGCACCGATACAGCTGGAGTACAACGTTATGGTAAAAAAGGAGCAATTGCGGGAGCGATTTCAATTCCCTTGCGGCACATCCATCAAACGATTGAAATGGCGAATAAGGGAGATATTCAACATTGTACTGACTTATTGATTGTGGCGTTGCAGCAATTGGATGGGTACAATTGGGAGTTTAGATAGAGATGAAAGATGAGAGAGGCTACCGTAGGGACTTAGACAAGGTCATCGTCAAAAATGCTGCGGTAGCCTCTTTCATCTCTCATCTTTCATCTCTATCTATTTATTCTTTATCAAACCTCAGCTCCTGTACATAATACTTATCCGCTTCCACCCTTGCATAGATGTATACGCGGAAAGTACCCGCAGTGGTGGTCAGGTTACCAATGCTGTACTGGGCTTCTTTGCCTTTGGATTGGCCCGTGTGCATCTGGCTGAAGGTTTGTGGTTTGTTTTTGCCAAAGAAGTTTTTCAAAATTTGTATGGCTTCGGTTTTGCCGTACACATTCTCCTGCTCCAAAATGGCAATTTCTACCGATTTGTCCAGGTAAGGTTCCAAAGCAGTCACGTTACCTGTGCTGATGGCTTTGGTAATATTGTCGAGTGCGAGCTGCTGATCCCAGATCATCAGGGTTACCAGCAATATGAACATGCTTTTCATAGTCGTCCTTTTATGGGTTGAGGCCGACCGGTTAGTTTTAAAGAGAACGATCGACCTTGAAAAAGTAGAGTTTCATCATCATGATTTACCTCCTTCACATTTGGTTGCAGCTAGAAGTGTTTTGAGCCTTTTGATTTGTTCCACGTTTGGTTACAAATCTTAAAAGCTTGCACTTCTGCTTGTTTTCTCCTTTTTGACGCAATCGTCGGGTGATAGTAACAATTTTTTTTTGAACAGTCTAATATAGAACGTCTTTTTTGCCCTTCGCATTGTTTTTACAAGAGAAAAAGGCTTTCTGCGCGCTAAGGGGCGATAAAAAAATAAGTGTTCATTTTTTTGCCCCACTACTAAGTCTCAATAGCTTGTGTTAATTTCGGCGCGAAATCCTTTTTACAGGTATTCAACTAGACGATAAACCAAACATGAGCACAAAAAAAGTTCTTCTGGTCATCATGGATGGATGGGGCTTGGGACAAGTACCCTCCGCGGATGCGATTGCACAAGCCAATACTCCTTTTGTAGACGCTTTATACCAACAATACCCCCATGCCACCCTCGTGACCCACAGCGAACTGGTGGGCCTGCCCGATGGGCAAATGGGCAACTCGGAAGTGGGGCACCTCAATATCGGCGCAGGCCGGGTCGTATATCAGGAATTGGCTCGCATCAACAAAGCCATTCGCGAGCGTGAACTCCATCAAAACCCTACCTTACTGAAAGCCATTCAATACGCCAAAGAAAATGACAAACCTTTCCACATCATGGGGCTGGTATCTGATGGTGGGGTGCATTCACACATCAACCACTTGAAGGCCATCATCGATATTGTGGAAGAACAGGGCCTGAAACAGGCATTCATCCATGCCTTTACCGATGGGCGTGATTGTGATCCCAAGAGTGGGCTGGGCTTTTTACAAGAAATCGTTGACTACACGGCCAATAAAGCCACGAAATTGGCTTCGGTAGTTGGGCGGTATTTTGCCATGGACCGCGACAAGCGTTGGGAGCGGGTCAAATTGGCTTACGACCTGATGGTTAATGGCGTAGGAGAAGCAACAACGGATGTGATCAAAACCTTTGGAGCCCGTTACTCCACCAATGAAACCGACGAATTCATCAAGCCAATCCTCTGCACCAATGACGAAGGACAGGCTTTGGCGACAATACAGGATGGTGATGCACTGCTTTGTTTCAATTTCCGGACCGACCGTCCAAGGGAAATTTCGCAGGTTTTGACCCAAAGCGATTTCCCCGATTTTGGCATGCACAAAATGAACTTGCACTACGTCACCATGACGAATTATGATGAAACGTACCAGAACGTCGAGGTGATTTTTCAAAATGACAACCTGGTCAATACCTTGGGTGAAGTTTTGTCAAAAGCTGGCAAAACCCAGGTGCGGATTGCGGAGACCGAAAAATATCCTCACGTAACCTTTTTCTTCAATGGTGGCCGGGAAGAGCCCTTTGCAGGAGAGCGCCGACTCTTGGTGCCTTCGCCCAAGGTTGCCACGTATGACCTCCAACCCGAAATGAGTGCAGTAGGCATCACGGATGCGATTGTAACGGATATCGTGCAAAATCAGCCCGATTTTATTTGCCTCAACTACGCCAATGCGGATATGGTGGGCCACACAGGCATTTTTTCTGCAGCAATTAAAGCCGTAGAAACGGTTGATTCCTGCATGAACAAGTTGGTCAATACGGCTCTGGACTATGACTACGATTGTATCATCATCGCCGATCATGGAAATTCCGACTACATGATCAATGAAGACGGGACGCCCAATACGGCGCATACCAAAAACCCCGTGCCGATCATTTACGCCAGTGCTCAAGCGGCTGGCGCTACAATAAAAGCGGGCAAATTGGGTGATATCGCTCCGACCATTCTCAACCTGATGGGCGTTCCTGCTCCGACGGAGATGACGGGTGAGGTATTGATTGATCGTTAATTTTTCTAGCCACGAAGGCACAAAGACACGGAAAAGGGATTTTATACTTAGGGTCTTTGTGCCCTTGTGGTTAAAAGAAGCTTCCCCAAACACAACCCGGGGTTTGCCAATAGTGTTTATGTGAAAAAATTGACTCATGCCAAAATACATCCTTTTCTTTTTCGCCTTGGCCCTGATCTGGAGCTGCAACAACGCCGAAGCAACAAAGAAGCCTGACAGTAAAGAAGATCCCTATTTTTTCGATCTGGCCGGGTTCTTTAATACTGAAATCAAACAACTCAACAACGCCCAAACGAAAGCCCACAAAACAGTCAAGTACAACGAAAAAGAGGATGTGTTATCCACTCAAAAACTGGACTACGAAAAAGAATTAGCCGTATTTGTACACTCCGACATCAACAAATTATCCTGGCGGGAAAAATACAGTGCGGATACACTTAAAGAAGGGAATGAAATCCGTTCGATTACCTATAAAGCCCTGGATGATCAGCTCAAAACCCGAAAAATTACCATTTCTTTTGATCAAAACGAGGTGGCACAAATTGCCATTGAGAATCGTTTGAAAAGTATCATGGCCAGCACCTGGCAGGAATTAGAATATTTACCAGGGAAAGGGTATCAGGTGCATGGCAAACAAAAAATGCGATTAGCTGGAGTGGATATGATGGGAATAGAGGTGGAGTTCAAAGAATAAAGCTTTATTATCTGACAATTGATGCGATTGGGCTTTAGCAGGTTCGGATTTTATATGTTTCTTTCACAAATTACGGGTTTAGCATACAAGACTTATGATTTTAGAAGTGGACTGCCGCAGCAACTTAGCCCCAACCGTGGTTTAATTTGCTGCAGCAGTTCAATTCTAAAATCAAAGCCCGTGTCCTTTACTCGGAACAGGTTGCTCAAAAAATCTTAAGTCAAAATGCTCCGGTATGTTATCAGTTTCCTGATCGTAAACCTCCTTGCCTTACTTTTTCAGCGTCCCCAAATACTCTACCAAGTCTCGTATCTCTCGCTTGGATAACGAAGCACCCATGGCAGGCATACTCGAGGGGGTATTGTCGCGGGTAGCGATGCGAGAAACCGGAATTACCAATGGTTCGGCATTGGTCACATTCAACGTAACCGCTTCTTCCGTTTCCTTGAGTAAGGTTCCAAATATTTCCTGACCATCTTTCAACTTCAGGGTTACGGTACCAAACCCGGGAGCAAGGCGAGCACTTGGCTCGATCAATGCCTGTAGCAATTGTTCACGCGTCAGGGTGCTGCCAATTTCGGTGAGCGATGGCCCGGCGGTACCCCCTACCCCACGTACCGCGTGGCAACGCGTACATTGCGCGGTGGCGTTGTTGTTGAAGATGTTGCGCCCTTGGGCCCAGTTGCCGCCGTACAATACCTCGGCAAACTCATCCATCAGGGTGACACCAGGTTTTAAGGCAGCCATTTTGGCTTTGAGGCTGGCGGAACCGGAGGCATCGATGGCTTCTTTAAGTTCCAATCTCAAATTGGGCGACAGTTTTTTGTCTTCCATTTGTTGGACCAGATCGCCTAGTATGGTTTCGGTTTTTGCCAAATCCAGTTTGCCCATTACGACCAACAATTGTTGCTGTTCGCGGGTGCTCCCCTTGCCAAATACGGCCTGTACGATAGCAGGCAAACTGGCTTTGCTGACATTGCTGTTGTTCAACAAGCCCAGAGCCACGGTGCGCAGGCTCTCCTCTTTATCCTCCATACCCGCCTTGATGGCCGAATCGATCTCTTTGTATTTCAAGAGGTTCAAGGCAGGCAATACGGCAGCCCGTACTTTGACATTGCTGTTGTTGTAGTAAATTTTGGCCAGGGCGTCATTGGCATCGTTCAACTCCAGGTTGGCCAACATACCGGCTACCGCAATCAGGGTTTCAGGGTTAGTTTGCTCCAGGAAGCTGTTGACAAAAGGTTTGATCTTGGTACGAGCCATGTTCGCATCCCGCTCCAGTTTGCCTCGGTAACGGCCGTCCACCCGGTCGGTCAGGGAAGGATTGCCCCAGGAACCAATGGTTGCCAGCGCTTCCGCCTTGATGATGTCGGTAATGTCGCTGCGATTGGCAAAAGCAATCAGGAGGTCCAGTTCAGTGGCAGTTCCTACCCGCAGGGCCGCATTGATGGCACGGCGCAAGAGTGGCTCAGCGGTAAACCGTTTTTCCTTCAAAGTTGCTGCCAGGGCAGGCAATGCCGCAGGGATCGACAAATCGTCGTTGATGGCCCGAGCCGCTTCGGTTACAATATATTCGTCGGCGTCATTCAGGAACATGGCCACTTTTTCACTCTTGAGTTTTCTCAAGACCAGGACGGCGGCAGTACGCAGGGCCTTACTTGGGTTGTTGGCCAGTGCGACCATCGGCTCTGCCTGGCCAATACGCGATAAAGCCAATACCGCAGCGTGGCGAATGTAGAGGTCTTCATCGTTGTTGTCTTTCAACTGAGCAATCAAAGGCTCAACGGCTGGAGCATAGGCCAATTGCCCCAGGGCTTCGGCACTGTAAAAACGCACCCGAGGGTTTTCATGCTTCAGGAGTGGAAGCAATTCAGGGCCGGCTGCAGCAATTTTGGCATCACCCAACATTTTAATGGCCTGTACAATGATTTCTGAATCGGCGTCTTTCAAAAGTGGCAACAATTGTGCACCTTGTTTTTGGTCCGCCCGAGCCAATTGCCCGACGCCCCAAATGCCGTGCACACGGGCCAGTTGATTTTCCCGTTGGGCAATGGCCTGCTGCAAAGAAGGCAACCCCTTACTGCCCCTACGCACCAACTCAAATTGAGCTCTTTGGCGGATGCGCATGTCGCTGTATCCCAGCAATTCCAACAATTTTGTACTTGCTTGGGCGCTGTAGTCCAGTTCCATCAGTCGTTTGGTCTCCCGACGCTCATTCGCCAGGTCATTTTTATCTGCAGTGACGTCGAGCTTCCAAACCCGACCAAAGTTTTTGGTGCCCCAGCCATTCACCCAGTCAGCAATATACAAGGCGCCATCGGGGCCAAATTCGATACCTGTCGGTAAGATTCCACTGACCAGATTGGTTTCACTTTTCAACTCGAAAGTGGCGCCTTTGGGCTTCAAATCAAAAGCCCAGATGGGGGAGCGGGTGGGGGTCCCAACAAATTCTACCAGGAAAAATTTGTTCTTCCAGGCCGAACCCAAAGCGGTGCCTGGATTGTATACCATTCCCGTAGGGCCGTTGTGGTAGTTCATGATCGGAGGGATGATGTAGGCAGCCTGGCCTTCCCAGCGCGGCTTGTACAGTTTTTCCTCCATCCATACGTTGTAGCGGTTATTTTTTGGGTCGGTGTATTTGCCATATTGCCAGTTGGAGCGCCAGCCAGCATCCGAACCTTCCACGACGTGTACCAGGCGTTCACTTTCGCCGGGGTGGTCGCCATCGTTGTCGGAGGAGATGAGGTTTCCGTATTCGTCAAAAGCAAACTCATGGGTGTTGCGCAAACCAGTAGCAAAAATTTCAAAATCGCTGCCATCAGGGTTGCAACGGGCAATGGTGCCGGAGTTGGGGTTCGGCCATTTTTTGCCATCCACGGTGGTGACATTGGAGCCAATGTCGCCAATGTTCCAATAGATGCGCCCATCCGGGCCTTCGGTTACACCCGACATGCCGTGTCCGCTAAACCCGATGTGTACGGCATAACCCGTGGCGAGGGAGGTTTTTTTGCCCAATACGCCGTTTTTGTATTGTATTTTCCATAAATCTGGAGCAATGGCTACATAAACATTGTCTCTTGATACCATGATACCCCCCGCTACGTCGGTCACTTCATCGTGAAAATCGCTGAGGATACGGGTGGATTTATCGGCCATGCCATCACCATCGCTGTCTTCGAGGCGCCAGATTTCGTCGCGCTCAACGGCGAGGTCCTTCCAGTCGTGGGAGCCATCGTTGTTCAGGTCTTTGAGCCATTCATTTTCTTTGCTGCGTTCGGGAGCGAAGGTTTTGTGCAAAAAGGCCCGCCGGTCTTCGACGCTTTGCAAGCCGATCGACTCGGTCATCCAGTCGCGATGGCCCCGGATATCGAACTCTGAGTTTTTTTGGCGATTGGTGCGGGTCAGGTACACGCGCCCGAGATGGTCAACGTCCATGGCCACCGGGTCAGGGGCCAGGGAGTCGGTGGCCCACAGGCTGAGCTGAACCCCATCTGCTAATTTGATGGTGGTTTTATCCTTCAACTCCAGGGCCTTTTGTTGGGCTTTTGCTGCTGTTTCTTGTACGCTGATGGTATCCGGCAGTTTCATGCAGGAGATAACCAGCAGAGTGAGTACGCCCAAAAGGGGGATTTTTTTTCTAAATGTTTTTCTGAATGCCATAGTCAAATTGTGTTTGGAACATAGATAGCTGATGTAAGAGAGGTAAATTTAGGAGAATTTGGGGCTATGTGGGGTGAGAATAATTGTAAAAAAGACAAAAATCTGTGGTAGGGTGTGCTTGGGGAGCTTTTGGAGATGAAAGGCGTTCATCTAATCCTTTTCAGCCACAATATAAACCTGCGGGTCTCCAAGTTTATACGCCTCCTTTGTGACTGAACTATAGATTGAAACAATGCTCAGTCCCACCGATTTTAATAGCCCTTTTACTTCTGCTAGGGTGAAAACGTAGTGTTTAAAAACATCTTTTTTGGTTTCGCCTTCCTTGGTAAAAAGCAAATCGCTCACCAGAAAACTGTCTTCAACGTGATAGGTGTTGGTGATTTCCATGCGGATGTTCCCAGCGGTGTAGACATTGTCTTCTTCAGGTTTCATGAGGTGGGGCAGAATACTTTCGGCAATCATGCCGGAGTTAATGATGAATTTTGCGCCGGGTTCAAGGGCGGAAGCCACTTTTCCTACAAACACCTTCATTTTGTCCATGTTGAAGTAGCCAAAACTGTTGCCCAAACAGACTGCGCCTGAGAATTCCCCTACAATCTCAGTATGCAGGATGTCACCCGTAATGGCAGTGATGTTCAATTTTTCTGCCTGGATTTTTGAGTTGAGCCCGCTCATGAAGGTTTCGGAGATGTCAATAGCGGTAACGTTCAGGCCTTGATTTGAAAATTCGATGGCATGTCGGCCAAAGCCGCAGGGGACGTCCAGGATGTGCTGCCCTTTTGTAAGGTTTAATTCGCTCAATAAAAAATCGACCTCTTGTTTGGTAACTTCAGGTGGAATGGCATTTTCCCAAAGTTCACAGTTGATTCCCTGGAAGAAATCTTCGTACCAATTGTCGTTTACTTGGTTTGTCATGTTGGTAGGTTTGGTGTAATTTAGGGTGTTCACTGGCACGATCAGCAACGATGGTTCCCTTGGAGAAGTTCCCAGGAGTATTAAATCTTGTAGCGAAGAAGGGCTTTTTTGGCCTTTTTATTGGTTGGGGTTAAAAGGAGAATTCCACAGCGGCCACTGGGGCCAAAGAGGGCATTGGCTGTTTTTTCATCAGCTACCTCCAAATGCTTTATTTGATCGATGGTTAATTCCTTGGTCAGGTTTTTTATAGTTTGGGCATCAGTGTCATTGTTCGGCTCGATTAAATGTCCATCAACCATCAACCTAGGTTTGCAAAACCCTATTGGTTTGTTTTTGTTGAGGATTATCCTGTCCATAGTATTCCTAACAAAAACATTTGTGTCGGCCAGAAGCCTTGCGCGAAGCATGTTTAATTGGTTGGTTAATTTTTTTTCGCCCTTTAATTTATTGACCCAGTCAAGGTTTTCTTGTTCGGTCAAAATCAATTGTGCGTTTGCCTGTCCCCAGCTTATGAGTCCAATTAGAAGGATTAGGGTGGGTAATTTCATCTTGTTTAGCATAGTAGATTAGAGCTTGTAAATTTGAATGGGTTTGTGAATGATTGCTTTGTTCATTTAATCAAAAATATCCCTCACAAAAACTTTTGTGCTGTCCAAGTTTGCCCAAATCGTTTGAATGCTTCTACTGTCATCAGTCGAATATTCATAAACCATAATGGTGTCACCTAATGTCTTTGGATTGAACCATTTTATTGTTTCACCGTAAGGTACTTTTCCATTCCATTTATCTGTCGATACTTTACCTGCCGAAAATTCATGTTTAGATAAAATCCGTTTTAATTCTTCCGGACAAGTTTCGAATTGCAACCAAATGGCATAATCAATTTTGGGAATAATTTGATCCTGGTAATTCAAAATTGAAACGCAGTTGGTTTTTTGCTTGCCAAATAAGGCTTCATAAATTTCTTCTCCTGTTCTTGATCTAAAAGTTTCACGGACTTTGATATAGAATAAGACAATAAAAACAAAAAGCAGGAGTATTGCTACCAGTTTAAGTCGTTTATTTTTCTTCATTTTCAGCATTATCATTCATTTGTATTTCAGAAGCGAAGGACATGAATTGCCACGTGCTTTAGCTCGTGGAGAGTAATTTCTACTGTTTTGGGCTTTAGCCCTAGCCTGAATTTAAGGCTGTGGCTAAAGCCCAAAATAAAGGACTGACTCCTATCCACCAGCTAAAGCTGGAGGCAATTCATGTCCTCCGAGTAAAAATTCGGCAATGAGCAGTCAATCCTCCCCTCACACCCTCAAACACCCCCGAAATCCCCTCGCCGCATAATAAGACTCCGCGCCATTGTGGTACACAAAAACATGGCCATAGCGGAAATCACAAAAAACAGCACCACCCAATTTTCGGATATCCGGCGGAGTGAGGATCCAGCTCGAGGTTTTGGTATCGAATTTTCCCAATTGCTGCAAGGTCCGGTATTGTTCTTCGTTGAGCAGTTCAATGCCCATGTCGGCGGCCATTCCTACCGCGCTATCATCCGGTTTGTGTTCCTTTCTGGATTCCAGGGCTTCGTGGTCGTAACAAACACTGCGGCGGCCTTTAGGGCTTTCGGCTACAAAATCATAAAAGAGGTATTCACCAGTTTTGGCATCCTGGCCCACTACATCCGGCTCGCCGCCCGTTTCTTCCATTTCAAAGAGGGAGCGCAGTTTGGCCGGGTTGGCTTCCAGTTTGGCCTGTACCGCTGCCCAGTCGAGCCCCTGGTGGCGATTTGGATTTTTTTCAAAGCGGGCCTTTAAGGTATTGAACAGGGTTTCCCCTTGGTCTGAAGACAATTGTTTGGTCATCGTAAGGTCTTGTTGTAATTTACTTCCAAATTCTTACATGCAAAACGAAAACAATCGCCAATATAACATTTGAAGGCTTGTACTTACTTGAGCGCTTGTTTAATTTTTTTTGCCAGCCGCCGCGTTTAGCTGTTCCTCAAAAGCAAGAATGGCGTTCATGGCATTTGGATCATTTTGGTATCTGCTTTTCAGCGGTGCAAAAATTTCCAGTCCTTGTGGATTCCCCAAGGTGGCAATCAGCAGCACCTGATGGAAAATGTCATCGCTGTTTTTTTCTTGCATTGCCAGGTTGAAGCGTTCCAACAGGATCGGATAAGCTTTTTCGGTTTTGCCCAAAGTTGCCAAGGTTTGAGCAGCTACAAAGGGGTAATCCCAGCCATTGCCCAAAAACCAGCGTGGAGACTGATTGTCGACCAGTGCGGCCACGGCAATCGCCTCCGCCCGGGCATCGCCCAACTGCGCCAAACCAGCCAGGCAGTGCATCAAACTTTGGTTTTTCCAGGATGGCCGATCTTTCAGTTTTACCAATGCTTCAAAAGCTTGCAGGGTTTTTGTTTTTCCCAAGGCGACAGCAGCGGCATTTACTACGCGGTCGCTGGTATCTGCCAGGCAGGAGACATACAAATCGGCGTGTTGTGGATCGTTGGTCATGCCCAAACTGCTCAGCGCAGCCGCTTTCACCCAGGATTTTCCCTTTTTAACCAGGGAAGTCCATAATTGAGTAGTGGTTTGATCGTAGGGTGGGGTTTGGATGGATCTCAGTTGCCCGATAACGTTGAACCGAAAGCGCCAATAGGCCAGGCTTTGGGTCACTTGTTGAAAGGCCTGAATGATGCTGTTCCGGTCTGATGCGGTGGTGCCTTCTGCTTTAGCAATTTCGGCCAATTCAGTCATGGCAGTGTTGCGGGCAGACATGTCTTTGCTGTGCAGGAACAATTGCAGCCATTCTTCCCTGGTTTTGGACCATTGAATTTCTTTGATCCAGGTTTGTTCTACATCAAAATTGAGCATTTTGGGCGGGCTGGGCAGGCGAAAAGTAAAATGGTTGTCGCGTTGTGGCTTCAAGTAAATCACTTGCTTTTTGCCGTCTATTTCAATCTCCATTTTGCCCTGAAAAAAGTTTACTTGTGCGTAGGTGGCCGTGGAGTCTTTTTGTTGAATTTGTTTGACGTGCAAGTGATATTGCTTGGTTTTGGCATCAAAAGAACTGCTCAGTTCAAAAACCGGATGCCCGGTTTGGTAAATCCATTGCTCAAAAAACCATTGCAGATCTTTTCCGCTGGCTTTTTTTACCGCGTTTTGAAAATCCTGGGTGCTAGCCAGCTTGAAAGCATACTCTTTGACAAAAGATTGGATTGCTTTAAAAAAGGCTTCGTCGCCCAATTCTTTGCGCAACATGCGCAACACCAGAGCACCCCGGTATTTGGCGTAGCTGTCGGCTGCAAAACTTTCGGGGTCCTCCACTCTAGTGGGTACGATGGGGTGGCGGTTTCCATTGGCCCAATCGCCAAATACACTCCCACTTTCCCAGGGGTAGCCCCATAAGAGGTATTCTTCTATTCCATTTTCCGCTATGGCATACAGCCCTTCAAAGTATTGCGCAAAACCTTTGGCCAGCCAGATGTCTTCCACTGTTTTGGGCATGATGAGGTTCCCAAACCACTGGCTCGCCAGGGCATTGAACTCCACGCCATCCCAGAGGTATAAATAATCCTGATGCGTTCCATAATCATCGATCATGTTGTCGGAAATGATGCTGAAGCTGTTTTGCCCAATCAAACTCGGGAATGGGTAGTCCTGCACCATCACTTGGGCATACTGTAGATAGGGATAAGCGAAGCCAGTTTTGTCCTCCAAAAACTGCAACATATCGGGCAAACGCACCGTGGTAGCCCGGGCGGCTTCCTGCTCATCAGGGTAACAAAAGGTGTGCAGGGGAATGCCCCGGGTGGTTTGAACCAAATCGACGTAATCCCCTGCCACAAATGCGGCGAGGTAGATCGGATAGGCGCGGCTTGCTTCGTAGTGAAAGGTGACCCTGCCGTCCTGGTTGTCTTTTTTCTCCAACAAGATACCATTGGCGACAAAGGTAAGCCCCGGATCCAGCGTAGCAATGAATTCGGTGGTGCTGAGGTCGGTCGGGTTGGGGCTACAAGGCAACCAGTAGGCGGTGTTTTGCAGCTCGCTCTGCACCCAAAGCTGTTTTCGCTTGATGGGGTTTGAGGCCGTAGGTTGAAAAAATCGAATGCCTTTACCAAAACTCCCCCCGATGGTATTGGGGTCGGGTTCGTTGTGGTGCAGGGTTTGGTAGGTTATGCTGAGATCCAGTTTTTCGCCGGGCTGGTAGTTTTTATCCAAAGACACATTCAGGCGATGGGTAAGGGTATCCAGGGTAAAAGCGAGCTCCTTTTTTGCCCCGATGCGTACCGTATAGATCAACAAATCATGCGCAGCCAGTTGGATGGAACGGGCCGCCTGAGTAAAAGCCATGGAGATGATCACTTCAGCGTTGGCCTGTTTTTTTGTCCAGTCAAATTGAAGCTCAATTTTGTAATGGTCGATGTCGATGGGTGAAGTGGTAGATAAGCTGTTTTGGGCCAGCAAGGTGATGGTGGAGCAAAGCAGGAAGCCTGCTGCGGTTGGTATTTTTCTTGACATAAGGCCGGGATAAAATGTTATCCTCCAAAAGTAATGGCCTAATGCAGCTGGCTCAGGTCAAAAACGGGACAGATTGAGCCATTTGATCAATTCATACCAAATCACCGACACAAATCCAATGCCAATACAAGTAGCGACTTGCACCAAATCCAGGGGTGTAAACAAAAAGAAGCGGGCAAATGGTGGTACGTACAACAGCAACGCTGTGACGGCAACGGTAATGCCGATGATGAGTAGCACCAGGTTGTTTTTGTACTTCAGGGTAGTCAGTATGGAATAATAAAAAGAACGATTAACTAAGGTCAAAAAAACATTGGCGGCGACCAGCACAGTGAAGACCATACTCCTAGTGGTTGATTCCGGGAAGCCTTGGTAAACGGCATATTGGTATGCGAACAATGTCCCTGCCGTGATCAACAAGCCTTGGATGATGCTGGTGGTCAACTCTTTCCAATTGAAAAAAGTAGTGCTAAAGGGCCGGGGTTTTTGCTTCATGGTATTGGCCTCCATGGGCTCGTTTTCATAAATGATGGAGCAGGTGGGGCCCATGATCAATTCCAGGAAAATGATGTGTACGGGCGAAAAAATATTGGGGTAAATCCAGCCCAACACCAGCGGAACAAACACTGTCAGGATGATGGGAATGTGGATGGAAATGATGTACTGAATGGCCTTTTTTAAATTGACGTAAATCTTGCGCCCCATGGCCACCGCGTCCACCATTTTGGAAAAATCATCGTTCACCAAAATCAATGAAGCAGCTTGTTTGGCGATTTCGGTCCCCTTTTTGCCCATCGCAATGCCAATGTGAGCCGCTTTCAGAGCCGGGCCATCGTTTACGCCATCGCCAGTCATGGCTACAATTTCCTGCTGGGCTTTCAGTGCTTCGATGATTTTTAGCTTCGCTTCAGGGAACATCCGGGTAAAAACCTGGGTATCGAGCACCCTGGCTTTCAAGGCTTCCTCCGACAATTGCATCAACTCCTCTCCCGTAATGCTTTTTTCATAGCCCTCAAACCCAATTTGTTTGGCAATGGCCGTGGTCGTAGCCGCATTGTCACCTGTAACAATTTTGACGGCAATACCGGCTTTGTAAAAGTGTTGGAGTACAGCTTTGATGTTCTTTTTGGGTGGATCATAGAAAGCCACCATGCCCTTGAAGTTGAATTGGAATTCCTGCTGAGTGGCAGGAAAATCATTGCCTGCAAAATCTGCTTCCGCCACCGCCAACAGACGGTAGCCATCTACAGCCAGTATATCGATGGCATTTTCAATTTGGTTTTTCTCTTCGGCAGATAAGTTGCACACCTTCATCAAGGCTTCCGGGGCGCCTTTGGTGGCAATGATGCGCTGGCCAGTTATGTCTTCAAACAAGTGGGTCATCATGGGAGGCTTGCCATCCAATGGATACTCATGAATCATCTTGTAGTCCGGCCTCTCATCCTGGTGGTGGGTTTTGGCGTACGCATCGTGCAATGCAATCTCCATAGGATCGAAAGGGATGGGTTCACTGGCCCACATGGCTAGCCTGAGCAGTGCTTTTTCGGCATGATCAACGACATTTTCAGCATCCCTGATGTTTTCTGAGCCAAGCAGGAACAGTTTGGCCAGGCTCATTTTGTTTTCGGTGATGGTGCCTGTTTTGTCGGTACAAATCACGGTGGCGCTTCCCAGGGTTTCTACGGTTTTCATCTGTTTGACCACAATGCCCAACTTCATCAAACGCCAGGCCCCCAGGGCCATAAAGGTGGTAAAGGCCACCGGAATTTCTTCGGGCAAGATACTCATGGCCAGGGTGAGCGATTTTAATAAACTATCCAACAATTGCTGGGACTGAAAATAATTGATTGCCCACACCAGTACAAAAACCAGGGCTCCAGCCAGCACCATTTTTTGCACAAAATTGTTGATTTGCAACTCCAAGGGGGTCTTTTCTTCCGCAATGCTTTCAAGGCTTTTCCCAATTTTACCCAGCTTGGTTTCGTTGCCAATGGCGGTGATGGTGACAATGGCCAGGCCACTGACTACGGTAGTGCCTTTGTACACAAAATGGTCTTCGCTGTCTTTGTCTTTGCTGACGGAAAGTGACTCGCCAGTGAGGATGGATTCATTCACCGAAAAATCGTTGGACTGAACGATGATGCCGTCGGCGGCAATGGAGGTTCCTTCTTCAACAATCAGGCTATCGCCGAGTACCAGATCTTCACTGTTGATTTCCTCGGTAATGCTGTTGCGAATGACTTTACATTTGGCTTGGGTGAAGTTTTTTAGTTTCTCCAGTGCATTGCGGCTCCGGGAATCCTGGTACAAGGAGATCGCCGCGACTAGTACAATGGCAAATGCCATAAAAAGGCCATCGCCTGTATCGCCGCTGATGAAATAAATGGAAGCGGCTACCAACAACAAAACGAGCATGGGCTCTTTGACCAAACTTTTTAAAGCATCCCAAAAGCCATTTTCTTTTTTGTAGTTCAATTGATTGGACCCAAATTTTTTTCTCGCTTCCAGTACTTGGTTGCTGCTTAGGCCCGTAATAGTGACGTTGTTGGTAGGCATTGGGGATTGTTGGTTTTGTGTGTTGGCATTTTTGTGGTACAAATAAAAATTTACAGCTGTTCCAACTCCACAGTATAATCGTGCTGCAGGTCTTCGTGCAAGAGTGGAATCACCTTGCGAACCCGGTCAAGTTGCCGATCATAAAGGTTCTGGAGTACGGGAATCCGTTTGATGGATGGGCGTATTGCTTTCATTTGGGCGCAGAAGAACAGCAAGAGTTCTACTTCCGTTTCCTTCCTGCCGGAATAACGAATCGTCATTTTTAGCCCGCGCAGGATTTTGCTTACGCCTTTTTTGATGAAGAGCTGGGATTTGGTATTGATGGCTGAAAACTGCTCCAACGTCTCCGCTTCGATTCGACGGATGAAGGCGTCTTCATCGTCGACTTCAAAAAGCAAGTAGCTGAGCAATTCTTTGTTCTCCTTTTTGAACTTGCTCAGGCGCAAACACAAAGCGACCAACTCGGAAGGGGATCGCTGTTGGAGTTCCTTTTTTAAGTCTTTTACACTGGCCGCTTTCATCAATTTGTGTTATAGGTATTGTGGCAAAGTTAGACATTTTTGCCAATAGCGGCCAGCGTACTTTGGGGCTAGTACCCCTTCGGTTTTTGAATCTTTAGTTCAGTAAAAAGTTTTTCAAACAGCTTCACATCCTGGCGGTGCTCCTTGAGGTAAGCAAAGTCTTCCTGCAACAAATTCACCCAGCTGTACCCAGGCCTGACCATGTCCTTCAAGTGGGCTTTGTGAATGGCTAGCGCGCTTTGGTAGTCCTGCGTTAACAAATACATGTGCGCTGCATTCATCAGCATATTGAGGTCTTCGGGGTAAACCTGTGCGCCCCGCTTGAAATAGGCCAGTGCTTGCGGGTAGTTTTTATTCTCGAAAAAATACCAGCCAATCTCGCCAAACAGTTCGTTTTTCAACTTAAGGGTGTCCAAACTGCCAATTCTGGTCGCCTTGGGAAATGCTTTGCCATCCACTGTACGCAAATAGCCTACAACGTTTCCTTTATCATCTTTTATCATCTCCTTCACCGCCGAGAATTCTTCATTGAAAAAACGAGTGGGGCTGGTGAAATGCATTTTGACAGGCATCCGGTTTGCGTAAAAATGGTATTCATTGTCTCTCTTGCCTATTGCTGCCCAGGTATCATCGTATACATAAATGCCCTCATAGGTTTTGATGACCTGGTCGGAAACCACAATGCTTTTTTCGGTTGTTTTCCTTTGTGGTTCGCGGTAAAAGTTCTTCCAATTGTAAGCTTTCGCCACACTTTGAATCACATCGTACATGATGCCTCCATTGTCGCTGTTCACAAAGATGGCTACGCCATAGCCCCCTTCCAGGCTGCCGTAAAATTGCCCGCGAAAACCATCATTGCCTGCGCCATGTTCAAAATATTTGGCTCCGTTCAAGTCCATGATAAAAGTACCCATGGCCGCTGATTCGTTGTGGTAAGGGGTCAGGTGCAGTTTCACCATTTCAGGACTCAATACTTTGGAGGGTTTGCCCTGGTAGGCCAACTGCATGTCGATGATGTAATTACAAAGGTCGCTGGGCGTCATCCACAAACCTGCCGCAGCCTGCTCGGGGTAAACGTGGAATTTGCCCAAAAGTGGTGAACCATCGCTGAGGTAGGCAGTGGCACACAAATTGCGCTTGTTTTTTGCGGGTGGCTGGGCATAGGTGCTATTGACCATGCCGATGGGTTTCAGCACGTTTTCGTACATCCAGGTAGCGTAGTCCTGCTGGGTCAGGTCGGTGAGGATCATTTGAGCGATGGTGGTGCCGCCGCCGGAATATTGGTACTTCAAATCGGGTTCAAATAAACTGCGCACCGCCGGGGTCACTGCAGGAGATTTGCCGTCCAGGACCTCGATTACCGTAGGTACATCTCCATTGATGTTGTGCCCTGGGAAACCATGGGTGGATAATCCTCCGGTATGGCTCAGCAGATTGGCCAGGGTGATTTTTTTACCTTTTGACAAGGAATCGTAGGGGAATTTCCAGGACTTTAAATAGGTATTGATGTCGGTATAGAGGTCGAGTTTTTTCTCTTGGGCCAGTTTTAAAATCCCCAGAGCATTTAATGTTTTACTAATGGAACCCGGTTCAAACAGGGTTTGGGTGGTCATTGGGCGTTTCTCGGCTTCGTCGGCCCAGCCGTAGCCCTTTGCCCAGGCGATTTTGTAATCCTGGATGACGGCGATGCTCAAACCTTTGACCTTGTTTTTGGCCATCCGTTCGGTAATGGTGCTGGGCGGGGCATCATTCATGACTACAGGCCCCGTGATGTTGTTCTCCACCTCCTTGATCTTAGCAAGGGTTTCGGGAGAATAAGTGGTTTGGGCAAAAACAGTTGCGCAGATGAGCGACAGAACAATGGATAGAATAGTGGTTTTCATGGTGTGGATGATTTTACCCACAACGTACGGCGATTTTGGCAGAGGACTTGTTACAGAGTTGTGAAAGTGGGGGAATTAGGGATGAATTGTAATGGGTTTTATGGGTTTGGACTCAAATACCAGCCAGGGAAAGGTTTTACCGTTGCACAATTTGGCCCCCCGTCTTTGCCCGTTCCCGGTACTTTCGTTTCCAGAACGAGAGAGGAATCAGCCAGCATCTGCTGGATTGTTTCCGCTGAAATGTCTCTCAACGGGACTTTCAAGCGACGCGTCCAGACTGAATCGAATTGCCCCGCGGCCGTACCAATGTCAACATAAATGAAACGTTCGTTCGCTGGCCCTTGAACATAAGGACCTGCGAAGTCGGGCAAGCCGGCTTTGTTTTCTTTTACTGCAATTTTAAATTCAAAGCACAAGTCCTCCTGGGCTGATCTTTGTTTCAAGATTGTTTCGTAATTGTTTCCACTGCCTTTTTGAATGGCAAAGTCAACTCCTAGGGGAGGGCTTTCCAAAATGATTCTTACGGCTATTTCTTGATTCATTAAATCCAATTTTAAACAATGTTTCCCTTTTTGATTACAGCAATCGCAACGATACATATCGTGCTAAAGATACCCGCCCATAGAAGTGGATTAGGTTGTTGAAAAATGGAAGTAGCCGCTTTTTCAACAACCCATTGGTTGTTTTCTACGCGTAGGTTTACTTCTTGCTTGTTTTCCTTGTTAAATATAAATTGTTTTTGCGGCAAATCTTTAGTCGTTAGTACTAATTCACACTGATTGCTGGGCATGTCTTTAAAAAATGTATTTCGGATGTAGCAGGATTCAATTTTTTGGGGTGGATTTTTTAATTCGGCAAATAGGGTCGTTTCGTGCCCAAGTTTCACCTGAGTGTTCGAAAGCTTGATTGTGTCTCTGTTGATGACAACAAAGCAATTTCTCTTGAAATGTTTTATCACCAGTTGCTCAAACTCTTCAGGGGTTTTGTACGCATTTTTTTTGAAATGAAAATCCACCTCGCCTTCAAATGCGGTTAACGAACTTTTCATCAATAAAAAACACTTGCCATTTTGCTCATAAATCATCAAGTTGGATAAATCAGGGCTATGTGCATGAAGCACACTGGCAATGAATATCAAAATAAGCACATTTAAAAATTTCATGATCAAGAGATTTATGGGCGAAAAAAATCACTTTTTACAGTACGCCTCAATTTTTCAAAATTTGTACTGCAAAAAGTGAGATTTTAAACTTAAGGATTAATTGTTAAGTAGTTAGTTTGCGTAAGCCCCTGCCAAACTATTGATAAAATTGTTGGCCCCTGCTTTATCCACGTGATAATGATAGCCCCTTGTGGCATCATAATGCCCACGGCTGGCATCTAAATCTGTATATTCAGTTCCGTTTGCACTTAATCTTTCATAAATCCCAAAACCATCCAATGCATAACCAATCATTGCAGCATGGCCATCTGCTTGGGTGATTTTGGTTGATTTTCCAGTTGCTGCATGGTAATGGTAGCCAGCACCTATGTTGATGTGGCCACCTGCATCGTCAAAAGGAGCTAAGGTGTATGCTCCTAGGATTGCATTGACAGGGGCTGGTGCGTCAAAAACCACTCCATTGAAGGCAATGCCTCTGGTAGTTGGCCCGGATGAACCTGGTCCAGCTCCAAAACTAACCGGTGAGCTCAATTTTACGGGCGTAACCGGAATGTAAATGGTTTTGGTTAGCGAAGACACATACGAAGGCAAACATTCTACACAGTAGTTTTTATACTGCACGCCTACATTTGGGTTGGCCGCGGCCTGACAATCCGCCTGGGTTAAGGTTTTGGTGATTGCCCCAGTAGTTGTATTGTACATTTGCCAGGTGGTGTTCTTATAAAATATGGCCAAGTTTTTAATAAATGCACCATCGACGTCGTACACATTGCCACCCTCTAACCAAATGCCACCTTTACTCGCATCATCAGAGATGTTGCTTGGGCACCAAGGACCCTGCGTATGGTCTGTCGGGGTGCTTTTGGTAACTATTTTGTAGCAATCGGCGGTCGTACCGTTTGAAAGTGTACGCGAAACAATGGAAATGGGCTCAGATAGCCCGCCTGAAAGGAATTTAGCCGCATCTACCTTTATTACCGTTTCTGTGCTCGTAACCGTGGTCGTCTCATCGTCTTTGTTGCATGAAACCAATCCACAAATTAGCGCTGCGATTGTGAGATTTTTTAAAGTCATTTTTTATAATTTTGGTTGATGCAGGGTTAGACGATACTTTTTTAATTTGCCTGCGGTGGGTATATTTTTTTATTTAGTTGACCCTGTCAAAGTCGGGATGGGCTAATTCTTACACTAGATGATGTTGGTGGGATGATTATTTGAGAACCAATTTTGTGAAATTCATTTGTTCGACTGATTTAGCTGTGTTCTTTTTGCTCCTGCAGCGCCTTGTAGTGTTTATAGACCAGCAATAGGCATTTGCGGCAGGTTACTGCTGTCCAATCTTCGGTAGCAATCCCTTCGGTTTCAGCCCGATGAGCCGCCTCTTTGTCACGGGAATTGCAGAGCACCATTCCATCTTTATCGAGGGCATGCAAGTCGCGTTTTTGTCTTTTGTCTTTGGGCATTTGAGTTTGGTTGAGCGCATTACTGGCAACGCGCTGGGGTTTTGCGAAGTTCCGAAAATATGGAGCGAGTAATATTTTTAAAGGTAAAAACTGAGATTTATTCTTCTACCCAATGTTTTAGTTGATACTTGTTTCGGTCAATGTTATAGTTTATTTGCTTAAAAATCTTTCCATTACCTAAAAAAACAAATGAAGTGTCTGAGCGTGATATTTTTGTTGGATCGTCGAGGTCTTGGTCAAATTCTTTTTTTCTTATCACAATGTCAAGTTGGTTGTCCTTATTAATATCTTCTATCCAAGCGTCTTGAACAAAATGCCATCCTTCATCTCCAAAAGCGTCTGCAAGGTTGATTATGTTGGTTACTTTTTTCGCCAAGTTGTCCCAAGTGTATAAGTCAATGGCTGTTTCACTATATTGGCTTGGTCTGCGAATGATTAAACCTGTTTTGTTGTCTGTCAACTTGAACTTACAACAGGCAAAATAGTGATAAAAGGTATCAATTTCTGTCGGATTAATATGATTGTCAAAGACAAGGAAAGGGTAAAACGAGCGGTCAATTTGTTTGCCGTCAAACTTGTCGCTGTGATCTGAAATGTCGTAAGGTGGTGTGTAAATGTGAAGGTCATGATAGTTTATTTCTGAAAACAAATCCAAAAATGAGTCACTATTGTCAATAACCGAGGTGTCCGCTGTTGTGTTTTTTGGCGAATTGTCAGAACAAGATTGTAGAAGTCCTGAAATGATTAGTATGATTATTAGTTGTCTCATAATATTGTTGCTAAGTCGAAAATCTGCGCACTCTTTGCGTCCGCTTGCTAAAGATAAAGCAAGCGTTCTAATTTTCCAACACGCCGAGATTTTCAACTTTAACGTGTGTTCGAGATTTTTAAAAGGATTGGACACAAATTTATCATCCATGTATTCCCATCAACCACGAGTATTGGAAGGTTCTTGCACAGCATTGAAGGCACAGTGTTCATTTGTCCGTTTCACTTTTCCACTCGTGCTCAATGTTAGTCATCAGGAGTGCATTGTCAAAGGTCACCGAACCTTTTGGGAAAACTGCTTCGTTTTCGAAAAAACTGGATTTTACGTTCAGCACATCAAGCGGTCTTACTTCCCATTTGTATGCTTTTAACCTGAGCCCGTCAAATTTGTTTTTGTTCGGCGAGTAGCCAAGGTCGCCATTTTCAAAAAAAGTGGAAGCATTATTTAATGTTTCGAAAATGGAAGTGTCTCTAAATTCCACTGTTTCAGTGGCATCGATTGAGGTTATGGTGTCGTCTGAGCTTTTGAAGTCAATGTGAAAATTTCCGTCGTTTTCTTCCACATTGAATTTTGCATAGTAGTGCTTTCCCGGAAAGATTCGCCCACCAACCAACGCGTTTAGTTTGAGCGAGGTGTCCCTGCGCGGGATAAAAACGCCGGTTTTCGTCTCCCCGTTTTCGTCCCACTCTACTGCAATCCGGTGCGCACCATTCTCCGAGTTAACGCCAATGAAGTCTGGAAATCCTTTGGGTTTGATGTGTTTTAGCCTGATTAAACAAATTCCAACGATGGCCCTTCCTTTGTAAATTTTTGGCCGAAACGGAAAGGGAACAATTTTCTCTACTGCGCTTGGATCAGCGCTGAAGTTGATTAAAATTCTTCTGTCGATGTATCCATGAATGGTTGGAATACGCATGTTGGTCTTGTTTTTAAAGTAAGGTCCAACCGTGGTCGGCTAATGGCCTACTATTTTTCACTTAGCTTTTGTAGAAAACCGCCAATTGCCTCAATCGTTTTTTAACCCTTTTATTCTTCATCGGTTCAAAGTTGCTTAGTTCAAGATTATCCTTTTTCACCACAACCCGGAATGGCTGGTTCATTTTCTGCGTCAGGTGATAGATGGTAAGAAGTTCGGCAAGGTCTTCAAACCAGCTGGCCATTCCATATAGTGAAGCAAAGGGTGTTTTGCGCAGAGCTTTATAAATCTCTGGTGCCAGTGCTATGGGTACCGTTTTGCCACTGCGGAAGCGGGTTTTCTCCAGCAGGGAATCGATGAAGGGCTCGGTGGGTACGTTCATTTTATACCAAATGCCCTTGGTGTAAGGAGTAGGTTCTACCAAAGCTCCTCTTTCTTCGGGGTGGGGTGTAACGTTTAAAACCGCATCCAGCACATGGGTAGCCTCGTGCAATAAAACGTATTGAAGTGCATCCAATGTACCAGCCTCAATACTGATTGTTAAATCGGGATTGGCAGATCGGTCATAACAGGTGTATTCTTTCTGGGTGGCCCATTCTGAGATCGTTTCATTCAGGATGCCCGCTCGAAAAGTAATGTTGAATAGTTGTATGGAATCCGAGCTTTCTACCGGCGAGGTCAGGGCCGTATTGGGCATGTTGTCCATAAAGCTGATGCTGTGCAAATGCCCTTTCAGAATTTTTTGATAAAGGGGCGGCAAAATGGCAAAGGCTTTTTCAACTTTTGCCCGTTCAACTGCTGTTAATTCATGGTTTACGGGGTTCATTTCGGCTTCCCGAAATAGCTTAAAAACACTTTCCGGAGCTATTAAAACCCGTTTAACAAGGTCTGAATTGGGTAGCTGGGCGTAAATAGGAACTGCTAAAAACAAACCCAGGACAATCGTGGAAAATTTATGAATCATGATTAGCAAAGACTAGGCTTGGTGTGATTTTTTTCAGCCACTTGACGCGAAATTATGAACTAAACCCAACTATATCCCCATCCTAAAATCCTTGATGCTTTTTTGGCTCAGGGAAAATTCTTCAAAAATTGTACTGTTCCCCTTGCCAATCGGCGATTGGGTGCTCACCCCTATCCAGGTCTCGAGGGGGTAGTCGTTGCGAAACAAGCGCACCAACTGCCAGGCTTTTTTATCCAGCGAATAATAGAAGCCAATCGTCTTGGTGTCGGAAGAGATTTTCATGTACGTACTGGTGCTGTCAATCACATCGTGGTTGTTGTCGTCAGATGTTTCCCTGGTGCGGACCGTTACGGCGCGAGTACGTTTGAGTTCATCTTGTTCGAAAGCGAATTTAAACCACCAGTTTTTGTTCAAAAAAACATACATGGCCCCGGCATCGTAGGTGTCTGTGAACGTGGGCGTGACCTTCGCCATAAAGGTAAAGGGCTTGCTGTTGTCTATTTTTGTCAGTAAAACGGGGGCAGTACTATACGACATCGTGCCATCGGGTTCATTAAAATAGTCGGATTTGGCCTTGCTTGTGAACATTAGTTTGTCGCCTTCAACGCTTGCCAGAGACTTCCCATCATTGAGGGATTTGGTAAACTCAAGCCCCGAAATGCTTATCGAACAGGCCTCTCCTTTTTCAATCGGATCATTTGTACAGCCATTCAAAACTGCCAAAGCAAGCAGCAGATTCAAACTCAGTTTTTTCATTTTCGATTGTTTTATGGTGTTTCCAAATCGGTTTCTCCCGATTTGTTGACGCAGCGGTATTTTTCTGGTTTGGTTTGGGTTCGTTCAATTATTTTTCTTGCCTCCAAATCCAGTTTCACCGTCTCCCCATACCATTGCACCCCGCCTTCAAAGGTATCCTTTACATTGGCGTACAATTGCTCCATAAGCTCGGTGTGGGTCAACTCATTTTGACTCAAAATAGCTAAAATTTGCGTTTTGATCACCTCATATTTTTCCAGGGCAATACGTTTGTTGGTTTTGCCTGGAATGGGGTGGAGGGTTTGGATTTGTTCTGCTTTCATTTTTTTAAAAGAAAAACCGCGGGTTCTCATAAATCACATCCCCCGAATTCCGCCCATTGATGAAGTACCGCAGCACCACCTCCAAACTACCATTGTTGTAGCGGCGCAACTCCGACAAAGTGGCATCGTAAGACATGCCGATGAGCAAGTTTTTACCCATCTGTACACTAAAAAGGCCCGAAATCGATTCACCCACTCCCGATGCACTGGAGCCACCCAAACGGTAGGAAGCGCCAAAGGTGTAGCGTTCATTAAAAATCAGGCTGAGGTTGGCATCCGCATCAAAAGGTGCACCTTTGACGTATTTGAGCAAGGTTTGTGGCTGCAATTTGATCTTTTCACCCAAGGGAATCATCACCCCAGTCATCAGGAAAAAATGCGGCGTTTCGCGCGAGATTGTCCCACTGCCATCAGCCAGATCGATGCTGACATTCAACAAGCGGGGAGAAGACACGCCGATGTAAAAATTCTGTGCATCGTAATAAATGCCCGCCCCAAAGTTGGGCACGTATTTGCTTTGTAAACCCGCTGGGATCGCCCCGTCGATTGAGGTCGGCTGGGAGCCCTCCAACTCCGAAAAATTCATCTGAAAATTGCGAATCGAAGTCATCAAACCCAGGTTCAAGTGCCCCCGAGGTGCAGGAATGCGGTAGGCATAGGCAAGCTCCGCCGTATACTGCTTGGTCACCCCAATGGAAGCCAGTGCAAAATTGGCCCCAATGCCCACCCGATTGTTGAGTACCGGCATGTTCAAAGACAGGAGTTGCACCATTGGTGCCCCTTTGATGCCTAGCCATTGCTGCCGCACTAGCGCGGCGATGGAGATGCCTTCGGCGTTGCCAGCATAGGCGGGGTTAAAACCCAATTTGTAGTGTTGAAATTGGGTAAATTGATTCTCCTGTTGAGCTTGCACCCAGCAGCCCAATCCCAAAAAGATGAATAAGATGTAGATTTTTCTCATAGCTGCTGTTTATCGCTGGATGACTAAAAATCCGTTTTTAGGCTTTTGTCCTTTGCCAAAATCAATGATGTAGAAGTAGGTATCGGCTGGTAAATCTTCACCATTGTAGGTGCCAGACCAGGTGTTTTTGTAGGGTTTACCCGATCGGAATACTTCATCGCCCCAGCGATTGAAGATGATGACCTGGCTTTCAGGGTACTCGGTATCGTTCAATAAACAGGGAATTGTAAAGACGTCGTTGATCAAGTCGTTGTTGGGTGTGATCACCGAAGGGATCTTGCATTCTGCGTCTGAAGAAATTTCAATGGTCACCTCCGCTTGTGAGCAATCACAACCCGCACTACAAATCTGGTATAAAAACTTGTCCTCGCCCACAAAATTGGTGCGGGGCGTATAAGTGAAAACGCCATTCCCGGTAGCTGCCAAAGTGCCATTAAACGGTTGACGGATGATGCTTACCTGGGTGTTGATGGGCACCGTATCGTTGACCAGCACATTGATTGGAATGTCCACGCCAAAATTTCCACTTACCACATCATTGAGGGCTTTAGGGGAGCGTTTATAGGTAATCACCACCGTGTCGCGGGAATCCTTGCCACAAATGCCGTTGTCCACTTCCCACACGAAGGTATTGTCGCCAATCCGCAAATTGCGGACCTGCGCCTTAGGGTCTTCAGGATTGGGAATATTGATGCCCTGGGTCAGGCTGGTCCAACGGCCCCGGCTGCCGTCCGTAGGCTTATCCGCGTCTAGCAGGATCACGGCTTCATTGCTGCAAATAGATTGATCTCCTCCCGCGTAAGGCCCAGGGTCAGAAATCAGCACCAAAACCTCATCGTTTAGGTTCCCACAACCTCCCGCCTTGAGTGTCCAGGTAAAGGCATAAAGGTTGCCAGGTTGCATACCCGTCACTCCACTTTGAGGGTTGGCCGGGTCGAGGATCAGCACACCAAGCAAGGCCTGAACTTCTGATTGACTCCAACTTCCCGGAGCGCTTGTGGAAGGCCGTGCATTGAGTTTGATCTCTCTGGAAAAACAAGCCAGTATATCTGTTCCCGCAAAGGCAGTATCTGGTTTATTGACCGTAATGACTACGTCATCGCTGGAATAATTGTTGCAAGCTCCACTGGACAGGGACCAACGGAAGGTGTAGTTTTGACCACCTTTGAGGCCATTGACCAGGGTTTTTGCCAGGCTTGGATCGACGATGCCTACACCAGTTGTATCCCCATTTACCAGGCTCCAAGTGCCCGTTCCAATTGCAGGTGCCTGAGCATTGAGGGTGATTGACGATTTTTCACAACCTAAAAAGTCCACACCTGCAAAGGCCTGTCCCGCCGGGATTTTACTAAAGGAAATAGGGAATGGCTCGGAGATTCTGGAGTTACAAACCCCTAGTTTTGCCTGCACCGTAAAATTGTTGATGCCTTCGGCAAAGCTGCTCAGATCCAAGATGCCAAAGTCGGTGGTAGAACTGGTGCCCAAAACCCCATTGGGGCCACTCCAGGTGTATACTGCGCCAGCGGTTGCCGTACCGGGTCGTAGTGACAAGCGCAATTTGGTATCCGCCCCACTGATGCACAAAGGGCTATTGCCGACCAAAGCTGGGCGTCGAGCCCCCGCCAACACTTCTACCCTGGTTGTCACTATATCCGACTTACACCCATTGAGCGTTGCAAAAACAGCGTAAGTCCCGGCATGCTGTGCTGAATCGGCTTCAGCGATAGTTGGACTGGAGAGGGAAGAGCTGAAATTGGGGCCACTCCAGTTGTATTGAGCTCCTGGTACAAAAGTAGATTTCAATTCGATGGGTAACCCCTGGCATACCGGCCCATTTGTGGAGGCCGTTAGGACGGGTTTGGGCGTGACTTGTAAAATGACTTCCCCTGATTCCCGCGAATTGCACCCATCGATGCTTACAAATACGGAATAGACGCCCGAATCATCGGCTACCGATTGAGGAATATTGAAGCAGGGGGTGGTAGTCAGGAACACTCCCTTATTGGGCGTAACCCAGTTGTAGGTCACAGTAGTTCCCTGGTAGGCGTTGGTACAGAGGCTAATTGAGCCACCCACACAAAGGGGTTGAATGGTCGTTTCGGAGAGTTTGGGTATACTTGGAATCGGAGGTGGGTCGCTCATGTTGATCAAAGTGCTCACTGCTTCAGAAGTACAGCCCCCCGCAGTAGTGATGACCACCGAATAATTGCCATTGTTCGCCTGGGTGGCATTGGGAATGGTCGCCTGAGCGGTATTGGCGGTAAACCCATTTGGCCCAGCCCAACTGTAACGGAAATTGCCATCGTCAGCGGGGAAAAAATTGGCGGATAAAATGATGTCCGTTGGTCCAGTCAAACACTTGGGGGCGTTGTTGGTCACGCTAAATACCCGGATGCTGGTGATGACTTCAACTGCTACAGAATCCGTTCCTATGCAGCCTTCGGCGCTGGTGACCTTTATGACATAACGACCGGAGTTGACCTGGCGAACGTTTTCAATTGACACACTACTACCTACGGAACTGAAATTATTAGGCCCGGTCCATTGGAATGCGGCATTGGGTGTTGCAGGGGTAACCTTTAGTTCCAGGCGGCTGCTTTCACAAATGGTGGACGAGTTGGCCGAAGCTTTGGGCTTGGGCTTGTCATTGACCACCACTTCCAGTGCTTGCGAGAGGGTCGAACTACATTCCTGATTGGTCAGGTACAAACGCCAGGAGCCCTCCTGGGCGTTGGTGACATTGTTGAGATCAAAACTGGGGACACTGGTACGGAATTCTTCCAAAGCCGGACTTACCCAGGTATAAAAAGAAGCCGTCGCATTGGTGCGCAGGGTGATTTTTCCTCCTTCACAAGCTGCCCCTGAGGAGGTCAGTTGTGGCTGGGCGGGGCGCGTCAATACACTCACCGGGATAAAAGTTTGGTCTGAAGCACAACCAAAGCGAGAAACCACCAAAGTGTATACTCCCGCATTTGCCATGGTAGCGGCAGAGATGGCGGGGGGCGATTGACTGGTAGAGTTATAACCATTGGGGCCAGCCCACTGATAGGTGATGCCCGGGCCAGCTACTTCGGTGCCAAAAACAATAGATTCTCCCTCACAAACCGAAAAACTGGCTTTTTTGGGGATGGCTTGTGGCTTTTGATAAATACGGATCACTTTAGGTGCCGAGGGCAAGGATTCACACCCCCCCGACTCGATGGTCAGGTAATAATTGTCCTGGCTTTCGGCATGGGGTGCCCGAAGGGTAAAGCTGGGTACAATAGTCTGACCTATTACGGTGCCATTTGGGGCTTCCCCTTTGTACCAACGGAATATCACGTTGGCGCCCGAGGGCGCAATGGAAGAACTCAGTACGATGTCTTCTTCAGCGCAAAAGTTTTCTTTGGACAACAACAGGGTGGGGGTCACGGGCAGGTCTTCAATGGACACCTCGACGACCCCGGTCGATTTGCAGCCAGTGATTCCGGTGATTTCTACCGAATAAGAGCCCGCATTGCGTGAACTCACCCTGGGAATGATGGGGTTTTGCAAGTTCGAGGTAAACCCATTGGGGCCCGTCCAGCGGAAAGTAAAAACGGTGCCACCATTGGCCAGGGGTGGATTGGCAAACAAGGACAAGGTGTCGTTGCCACACAAGCCCGAATTGGCGGCAGGAGTTGGGCGTTCATTTTCAATGCGTACAATGGTGGAACAACGGGCAATGTTCCCGGCGCGGTCGGTAACCGTCAGCGTCACATTTTGTACTGTCCCAGCCTGGGCACAGGTAAAGGAACTGGGGCTGAGGCTAAGGCTGGGGGTGCCGCAGTTGTCCGAACTTCCAGCATTGATCTCGGTTGCGTTGATCTGTTCTGTTTCCAAACCGGAAGGATTAACGAACAAAGTAGTAGCCTGGCATTTGGCAATGGGTAATTCGTTGTCCTTAACCGTCACTTTAAAGGTGCAGGTATCGGCATTGCCGCTGGCATCCTGAATGACGTAGGAAACCCGGGTTTCGCCCAGTGCAAATTGTACCCTCACACTATCTGGTGGCACGGGCATACGGGTTACTGCAATCGGGGTTGCGCCCTGTGCAAAATACAAGGGCAGGACACTTGGGTAGGACAGGTTGGCAAAAATGTAGCCTTTTCGATCGGTATCTCCGTCGTTGACAATCGCGGAAGGATTACAAGGATTGACCCCTTCTCCGGGTTGCCCTGATGGAACACTGATGCGGCGGGGTGCTACCCGCAATCCAATGATTCCGTCGGCAGCCCAACGATTGAACGTATCGCGGGGAATGCTGAGGGTCAGCTGACCAGCCTGATCACAGGTGGCGTCACCGAGGTTTGAATTGCCTAAAAAGCGGCCGTTTTCACCAAAAACTTCCAAAATGGCATTGGGAGAATTAAAATCCCCCTTATAGTTGACCACGATACTCGCATTCCCAGTCGCATTGGGTGCTACATTGGTAAAATTCAGCACTTTTCCACCAGCGATGTAACTATTCAAGGCCGCATTAAAAGAGTACTTCAAAAACGCACTGCTGCTGTCCAAAGGTAAAGTACGGCTGTAACTACCAGCCAGGCTACAATTGTCAGTAGCACTTGGACGTGGCAAAGTCAAGGCAGCAGTACAAGCTCCGGTAGCCAAAACCAATTCTACGTCAGGTGTGCAAACGATCTCCGGACGCTCTACATCGCGTACTGTAATGGTGTAGCTACAGGAGTCCTTATTTCCGGCACAGTCTTGTACATAATAGGTGATGCGATTGGCACCGATGTTCAAACTTACCTGAACAGGAACAAAGCCTGGAATGATTTTGATGGGGCCATTGTTGATGCAATAGCTGTACAAGATGTCCTCATTATTGGGCGCAGCAAAGGTACAGATTTCGCTTACGCTTGGCGCTTGCAGGGTATAATTGGCCGTACATTGCCCCTGGTCTGCATTGATCTCGGCATTACCGGGGCAATTGCTTAGTTCTGGGGCTTGATCATCAATGACTTGAAAAACAGCAAGGGCCGTATCCCGGTTGCCGCATTCGTCTTCTACTATAAAACGGACCCTTCGCTCCAGAATAACACTATCGCCTTCCGAACAACGTAATGTAGGGAAAGTCACTGCTCCGCCAGTTTGGGCGTCTTGCACGATCCAGCGCAACGCAGAAGCAGGAGTCGTACAATTGTCTACTGCCAGCGCGTTGCCCAGGTTGTTGATCCAGGCATTGAAACGCGTTTGAGCTTCCAGATTAGCATCACAATTCAAAATCAGGTTGATGGGTGCCCGGGTAATCTCTGGTGCTGTACGATCAATCACCTCAATCCGTTGTTGGTGAGTGATGAAATTGCCACAACTATCCGTCAAGCGCCAGGTACGGAACACGATGTAGTTATTGTCGCAACTTCCACCTTGCAGCACATCGTTAAAACTCAAATTGGCTTCTGTAAGGACACTACAGTTGTCGCTCAGATTTTTAGGTTTACCTGAGAAGGCGGGATCATCTCCAAAGCGGCAATCGATGATGGTATCCCGGGGAGGTGTGAAACTGGGATTGACATTGTCAATGACGGTGATGATCTGGCGTTGAACGGCACTGTTGCCACAAGCATCTTCACTTTTCCAAAGACGCCGCAATTCGTAGGTTCCTTTACAGTTGGGGTCAGCACCATAGACAATTTCATCCGTAAAGCTCAGAATCGGATCGGGATCACAATTGTCTCTTAAGATGGGGATGCCTAAAATTTCTGGAATCTTGGCCACATTACAAGCAACGGTGGTATCGCGGGGAAACTGGCCAAAGGAAGGTGCCTCGGTATCGGTTACGACGATTACTTGTCGATAATCACTCCGATTGCCACATTTATCGAAGGCGCGCCAGGTGCGTACAATTTTGCGACGGTAAATACAATTGGCACTCCCTATCTCACTTTGGTCGTACACCACATTGTCTAGGGCACAGTTGTCGGTAATTTTCACGGTAGAGCTATCTGGAATTGGGTCTTTACAGCCCAAAATCAGGGAATCCGCAATGGAAGAAACTATTTTTGGCGCTTCATTGTCACTAACTATAAATACGTAAGTGTCGTTTGAAACGATCTGCCCCCCCTGGTCGGTCACCGTAAAAGTCAGGCTCAAGGTATCAGCACAAGGACCTTTAACAACAAAAGCCTCTGGAGGGGTAGGTGTGATGGTTACAGTATGACCACTTTGCTGCGCAGGCAGGATTACCTGCAGCTGTAGAGTATTGAACCAGGTGCTGTAGGCGGTATCTGCGTCTTCACAGGCCACAATGGTCGTGTCTTCCACCAGGCGGGTAAAAGGAAGAAAATGGCCAGGCTCCTTGGCTTTTCCAAGCAAAGCAGTATCAAAAAACAGGCAAGTAGCCAGTATTGCGAGGGAATAAACCAAATGCTTCATACCAAAACAGGAGTTTTGTATTTTACGGATACATTTAGCATCTTAAGCAAAGTGACTACAATATCGGAATAAGTGTAAGATTCCTTCCGGATCAGGGTAGAACAAATGGCGAACTGTTGGACAATGTACAATTGGTCCATGGGATGTGATCGGTTTTTGGTCAATGCCCTTTAGGCTGCTCTAAAGTAGCAAAATATTTTGATATAGTTGAGGAGTGATGAATGATGAGTTAAAGGCAAAAGCTATATCACTCATCATTCATCACTCCTCAACTCAACTTACTTGATCGAACAAATCAAATGCTCTTTCCATTCTTCGCCGACATTCAGCTTTGCCCAGCAACGCCATCATGTCAAACACAGCTGGGCCTTTCATCGTGCCCGTCAGGCCTACCCGCAAAATAGGCAAAACATCGCCAAATTTCAAGCCCGCCGAATTGGTAAATCCTTCCACACAAGCCTGTACCGCGCTGGAATTATAGTCAATCAGTGCATCCAGCTGCTCCAGTAAAGGTATAAAAGTTGCTCGGCTGTCGTTGGCTTTCCATTTTTTGCGAATGGTGACTTCATCAAAAACGGCAAAATCTTCAAAGAAGTACGCGCCATTTGTCCAGAAATCAGAAAACAGGACCACCCGCTCCTTCATCATTCCAACAAAACTGCGCAAATAGGCCTCAGTTGGCCGATGTCCCTGAGCTTCGATGATTGGACGAACAGTTTTTGCAAGTTCCTCTTCACTACTGGCCATGATGTATTGCTGGTTGAACCACCTGGCTTTTTCTATGTCAAAACGTGCGCCGGATTTTCCAATTTTTTCCACCGAAAAAGCTTCTGCCAATTCGTTCATGCTGAAAATCTCCTGCTCGGTACCGGGATTCCAGCCCATGAAGGCCATAAAATTGACCATGGCCCTAGGGTCAAAACCAGCTTCGCGGAAACCCACAAAAGAATCTTCAGGCGTTTCTCCTTTCCAGGACAAAGGAAATACCGGAATGCCCAGGCGCGTTCCATCGCGTTTGCTGAGTTTGCCCTTGCCATCCGGTTTGAGGATGAGGGGCAAGTGAGCAAAACGAGGCATTTCAGCCTCCCAACCAAAGGCGCGATACAGCAAGACGTGGTGCGCAGTACTCGGCAGCCACTCTTCCCCCCGAATAACATGGGTGATTTTCATCAAACGATCGTCCACCACATTGGCCAGGTGGTAAGTGGGCATACCGTCGCCTTTGAGCATCACTTTATCGTCGAGCTCATTGCTTTGGAAATTCACTTCACCACGAACCATATCCTGAATATGGACAGTTTCGCCTTCAGGGACCTTGAGACGAATCACGTAAGGTATCCCCGAATCCAGCCTTTGTTGAACTTCAGCCGCACTCAGGTTCAGGCTATTGTTGAGCCGCACGCGGCTTTTGTAGTCGTACTTAAAGGTATCGTCGGCCTGACGGGCAGCATCCAACTCTTCGGCAGTGTCAAAAGCGTAATAGCCCTGCCCGTTTTCAACCAGCTTTTTGGCATACTCCTGGTAGATGGCTTTGCGGTCGGATTGCCGATAGGGTCCGTATTCGCCGCCAAAACTCTGGCCTTCGCCTGGAACAATCCCGGCCCAGTGTAATGCTTCGATGATGTAATCTTCTGCACCAGGAACAAAGCGGGTTTGGTCTGTATCCTCAATGCGCAGGATAAAGGTTCCACCATATTTTTTGGCCAAAAGGTAATTGTATAAGGCCGTACGGATGCCGCCAATGTGCAGGGCTCCAGTAGGGCTTGGGGCAAATCGAACACGAATATTTTCCATGAAAAAAGATCGATAGAATTATTTTCAAAAAATTCTGAAAAAAAATGTGCCTTAGAGCAGCCCATTTTTAATTTTTTGCGTTATAGTGTAAACAGCACTTGCGCAATTTTGATCCACAAAAGTAAAAATTTAAGTGGCTCAATGGGGCGAAAAAAAATAAGTGTTCATTTTGCCAGAGGATTAGATAAGTAAACGGTCCATTTCACGTGCCTTATCTAATCCTTTGGCTTAAGAAAAATGAACAATTATTTGCCCTACTACTTAGGTGCAATACCAGTGGAATTCCTTTTCAATGGCTATTGCTTGCTGTTAATGACTTGTTTTTATCCCGTGAACAATGGTGTTGCTGCGCACTGATGCAACACACCCAAAAAATTATGCTTATGTATTTGATCAAGACACCCCAATTCATTCAAAATCTGTTCCCCCATTTCACATGGAGGATACCCACCGAGGAAAAACAACTTTTTCTCACCTTCGATGACGGCCCCATTCCTGAAGTTACCCCCTGGGTATTGGAGCAATTGAAACAATACAATGCCAAGGCCACTTTCTTCTGTGTAGGTGACAACATCAACAAGCACCCGGAGGTGTTCAAACAAGTTGTCGATTCCGGTCATGTGGTAGGCAATCACACTATGAACCACCTGAATGGTTGGAGCACTGAAAACATCTCTTATTTTCACAACATCCGCCAGGGTGCCAGCCAATCCAAATCCGTGCTGTTTCGGCCGCCATATGGTCGGATAACGCCCAAACAAACCCAGTTTTTGCTGCGGCATTACCGGATCGTGATGTGGGACGTACTGAGTGGTGACTTTGACGCCAACAACACACCTGACCAGGTGCTCAGAAACGTTGTCCAAAATGCTGGCCCAGGCTCCATTGTAGTCTTCCACGACAGCATCAAGTCGAAAGAGCGCCTGGAGTACGCTTTACCCCGGGTATTGGCCTATTTTGCAGCCGAAGGCTATTCTTTCGACGCCCTGCACCCTCAGGAAATATTCGAAACGGAATTGATCCACCAACGTGCTTAATCACCAGTTAAATTCGACTTACTTTGGCAATGCTTGATTTATTACCATAAAAAAGCCGTAGGGGCGACTCTGCGGCTTTATGTTTTTATCTCATTTTACATCAAAAATCCATCCACTGCTGCAATCGGCTTCGGCACTTCAGTTTCTCCCAGCATCTCGCGCAAATCAATCTCGATGGCCCTGGAAATGGATGTAATCGGCACATCGTTGTAGGTCCCTTCAAATGGATTCTCGGAATAGTCTCCAATTTTTTCCATCAAGAAAAAAACCCAGGTGATGAGTGCATTGAACGGAACGGTGAGCCAAATGCGCAATTCTCCCTCCATTTCCTCAAAAACACTGAGCAAGCCCAAGGGCAATAGTGCTGTAAACACCAGGGTGTTCCACAAGGCGACAGAAGCGTACTGCCGCGGAAAAGGAAAGTTTTTGATGCGTTCACTCCGTCCTTGATCGTCGTAAAAAGTGCTGATCAGGCGGTGAAATTCCATATGGCGGAAGTCGTCGAAATACCCCAGGTCGTGCAGGTATTGCAGCTCCCGGGCCTGGGTAGCCATAATTTGGGTGGCAATATTGGTCTTGGTTTTGTACCGTTCAAACTCCTCTTCATCGATCAGGTTCATTACCTCCTTATCCAGGTTGTTGAAATATTCCTCACAAACGGTGGGGGAGTAAAGCCCTTTTACCCGGTCTTCCTTGTGTTCCCAATCTCTACTTAGGCGCAGTTGGTAACGCATTGCAGTGAGCCAGGCAATGTGCCGATAAACCAGACGGCGACGGATTTTTTGCACTTCCTCCTTGTCTTCACCCTGAATAAAAGAGTTGACCGCGGCACCAAAAGTGCGGCTACTGTTGACGATCCCGCCCCAGATTTTACGGGCCTCCCAGGTTCGATCGTAGGAACTGTTGTTTTTAAAACCCAGGTAAAAAGCCACCGCAATCCCCAATACACTGATGGGCTGCCAGGGCAGGGATAGACTGATGTGCCCGGAGTATGACAAGGCTGTTATTGGTAATGCATAAATGGCCCCAAGGATAAAGGGCTGGCGAGACCAATTGAAGGTCATCCAAAAGTTGTAATTGCGTTTGGTGTACATGTTAATTGGGTGTTTTAGGAAAAACGAACAATCCTAGTTTGGATAAAGTTAAAAGAAGAGTTTGACTTTATTTCGCACCTTTTTTTGTCACCTACACTACCTTGAATTTGGGTTTAAGAGATTTTTAACCAAAATCCACTTGCCCAATGCGTTACAAAGTGGTCTGTCAAATTGTTAATACTTTGTAATTTCGACAATCTAAAGAGCAACATGAGATCCTTTCAAAGAAAAACATACCAAATGAGACACCGCAGTAAGCTTTGGACCCTTGCGGCTTTTTTGCTGGCCATTACCGGAACAAGCACTTTGCAGGCCCAGGAGTATTTTGGACGCAACAAGCCCAGCTATGAGTCCTTCAATTTTGACGTGTACCGCACGCCCAATTTCGAGATTTATTATTATCTCAAAAATGCCGAACGACGCAAAGACCTGGCCGATTTTACCGAGCTTTGGTACCGCTACCATCAGAATTTGTTGACGGATACTTTTTCTACGCTCAACCCTCTGATTTTTTACAACGACCACGCCGATTTTCAACAAACCAATACCATTAGTGGTGGTGTGGGCGTAGGTACAGGCGGGGTAACCGAGGCCTTTAAAAATCGGGTCATCATGCCCATTGCCTTGACCAACCAAGCTACTTACCAGGTGTTGGGTCACGAATTGGTGCACGCTTTCCAGTTCAACCGCATTTTGAATGGCGATTCCACCAGTATCCAAAACCTGGGCAACCTGCCCCTGTGGGTGGTGGAGGGAATGGCCGAATACATGTCGACCGGGAGTGTGGATCCTCACACCGCCTTGTGGATGCGCGATGCCGTACTCAATGATGATGTCCCTACCATCGATCAATTGAACAACCCTAAATACTTTCCGTACCGTTACGGCCATGCTTTTTGGTCCTTTTTGACTGGACTAAAAAGTGACCGCATCATCGAGCCATTTTTTAAATCGGTGGCCATTTTTGGGGTGGACAATGCCATAACCGGGGTTTTGGGCATGAACAAGAAGGACTTCAGCAAACTTTGGCAGGACGCCATCACCGCGCAGTTCAAACCCATGATTGAGGGCAAGGAAAAAAACGTTTTTGGCAAACCCATTTTGGATGACAAGGATGGTGGACAAATGAACATTTCCCCTTCGATCAGCCCCGATGGAAAGTACGTACTGTTTACTTCCGAGCGCAACCTCTTTTCTACCGATATTTTCCTGGCGGATGCCACAAATGGCCAAATCATGAAAACCGTGGCAAGTACGGCGCGTGGTGGCAACGTGGATTTCTTTGACTTTCTAGAGTCCTCGGGAGCCTGGTCGCCAGATAGCAAGCGGGTAGCCTTGGTGGGATTCAAACGTGGCCGCAACGTCCTACTGATCAAAAGTCCTTTCACGGGCAAAACAGTGGATGAGTTCAATCTTGGGGATTTGCCTGCTTTCTCCAATCCAAGCTGGTCTCCCGATGGTAAAACCATTGTGGTATCAGGCTTGAAAGAAGGCCACACCGATTTGTATACCTTCAATATCCGTACCCGCACCCTGAAACAATTGACCGACGACAAGTATTCCGAAATCCAGGCAACCTGGTCGGAAGATGGCCAAACCCTTTATTTTTCTACGGATCAAAAAGCCTGGGAAAATGGCCGGACTTATGGCCGCCTGACTTTTAACCTGGCATCGATGGATCTTGTCAGTGGCGCTGTTACGCATTACGATGATGTATTTCCGGGTGCGGACAACCTCAATCCACAATTGGATACTGCGGGCAACATCGTCTTTTTGTCCAACCGCGATGGATACCGCAACCTGTACCGCTACGATCCCGATAGCAAAGAAGTTACGCAATTAACCGATTTAGCGGTGGGTATTACCGGCATTTCCCATTATTCTCCGGCGATATCAGTAGACCGCAAACGCGACCGGGTTTTGTATACCCTTTACAACAAGAGAGGGTACAGCATTTATCGGGCTACTTCAAAGGACTTTTTGGACAAAAAAGTGGATCCCAAAGATGTGACCTACGCAGCTGCACAACTGCCCCGACTCAACCGTACCGTAAAAAGTATAATTGACCAACAAATCAGTGCCATCGATCAGGTGATCGCTGGTGAAACCGCTCCTTTGCAAGAAGTACCCTTTAAATCAAAGTTTAAACTCGACTTCCTTTCAGGTGGAGGTGGCATTGGGGTAGGAAATAACCTGTTTGGTACCAATGCTGGCTTGGCCGGTGGTATACAAGCTTTGTTCAGTGACATATTGGGGAACAACCAAATCATAGCCAATCTTGCCCTAAACGGTCAAATTCAGGATTTCGGTGGCATGGTCACCTACATCAACCGCAAAGGAAAATTCCAGTGGGGTGGCTCACTCATGCACATTCCGTATCCTTACTATGCCTATGATTCCACTTATTTGGATAATTCAGATATTGGTCCGGTTGTCGTAGATCAATACAGTGTTTACCGTATTTTCCAAAGTGGGGCAACGGGTTTTGTCCAATATCCTTTCTCCTCTACCTTACGCGCTGAAGCAGAACTTGATTTTACCCGTATCAGCCAATCGCTGCGCCAAATCAAAGAGTATAGCCAATACGATCCTTTCTTTTTCGATGGCCGGGGTCGACCACTTGGTCAAGATCAAGAAAAAGTAGGTTCTCTTCCTGGCTTTACGATGCCAGGGGTGGGGGCAGCCATCGTAGGAGACAAGTCTAATTTTGGGCTTACAGCGCCTTTGCAAGGCTACCGCTTCCGGGTAGGTTTCCGGCAGTACCTGGGCGACATCCAGTTTTTAAATCCTACGATTGACTTCCGGGGATACCTGCGCAAAAAGCCTTTTACTTTTGCTGCCCGAGCTATGCATACTGGTCGCTATGGTCGCGATTCTGAAAATACCGATGTATTCCCTCCTCTCTTCCTGGGCTCTCCCTGGTGGGTGCGTGGGTTTCAGGGCAATGTGGCCCAAAACCTCGAACGTGATGGTTTGGTCACCTTCGACAACCTGGTAGGTACCAAAATGGGCTTATTCAATGCCGAAGTACGGATTCCCCTTCTGGGCCCCAAACAATTGGCTTTGATCCCCTCCAATATTGTTCCTGCTGATTTGAACTTTTTCTTTGACAGCGGAATCATCTGGACCCGTTTCGAGCAGTTTAATTTTGAAGGGCCCAATGGCAAAAACCTGATCCGCCCCTTGTCTTCAGTGGGCGCTTCGGTGCGGGTCAACTTGTTTGGAGCTTTGATTTTGGAGCCTTATTACGCAATTCCTTTGATCAAAGGAGCACAAGGAGGTTTTGGGTTGAACTTTATGCCGGGTTGGTAGAACATTCCTTAGGTGATTCCTTAAGTGTCTGAGGTTTCTTAGGTGGTGAAAGGGCATCCTGCTCCGCAGGTTTTTTCTTTCACCACCTAAGAAACCTTAGGCACCAAGATTCACCTCAGCTCTTTCTCTTTTCAAATTTCCGAATACGCCGTAGGATTCAACAAATAAATAGTCGACTTCGAAACGGTGTGCTGATATTCTGGCAGCGCCGAGATTTTTTTCCAAAATGGATCTGCCCCGAATGCTTTCCACAGTTCATTCCGCTTGTCGATGTTGTCAAAAGAAGTCATGTACATCAAATTGGGCATGCGGCGGCCAGCCAGCACTTCACCATAAAATACCGCATTGAAACCCAAGCGGGTAAAAATGCTGATTTCCTGGCCTTCGTTGAACATGTGTACCTTTTTTTGGTACAACTTTTCAGTTGCTCCTTCATAACTCCGCAATTCGTACACCCGATCACTTGTCTTTCCACCTAGTTTAGGTACCTGGTGAAAAGGCATGTCTTTGAAGGCCTGGATTACGATGGATTCCATGCGCACATACGCGGGTTTGTCCCAGGGGGCATTCAGGTATTCCGAGCCTGCGCTTTGAAAGGCAGCGTCTTTGTCCAGTGCCGCCACCAGGGTGCTGAGTTGATCCAATTTTTTGAGTGGAATGAAGACAAAAATGCGCTTTCCGAAGGTTGTATCCGTTTTTACGGGTTTGTACACCCCTACTTTGGCAATTCCAGCACGATGCAGGGCAGGCAGATAAGCTTTTTCCAAAAACTGATCCACTTTCGCTTCCTGCTCTGGTCCGTTGATCGTATAAATCTTGATTTCGTAGTACTCGCGTTTGAGGGCAGCATCATTGGTGGCATTGCTAAAAAAAAGCACAATCAGCGTTGCACTCAATACTTGCAGAATTGGTTTGATGTAGTTCATTGCCGTTTAATGTTTGTTTTAGTGTGAAGTGGTAAAGGTAATTATTTTTGCCCCCTACTAAGTGTACTTTCCCCAACACATGTTGTGAATTTTCCGTTCTTCTAACTGCTGGTTTATATTTTTGTAAAAAATTCTCAACCCATGAGACAAACCTTTGCCTTTTTCTGTTTTGCCTTGAATTGTTTGTGGTTTACAACCCCAGGTTTTGCACAAAATCAGAATGATCATGTTTCTGGTGAAATTCTGGTTCAAATTCGTGCTACGGTACGAGCGAGTGCCTGGGCAAACCAGGAGGCTAGTTTGCGTGCTGCTGGGTCGGGTTTTGTTCTGGATGAAGCCCCCCTGTCTGAACCTATGAACATTTGGAAATTGCGTTTCGACCCCAATACACAGGATGAGAATGAGCTTCTGGATCGGCTTCGACGTGATCCAGCCATCCTTGCCGCCCAATTCAATCATTACATCGAACTACGTTCAGCAACACCCAACGACCCCGAATTCACCAAACAATGGTACCTTTCGAATACCGGCCAGGATGGTGGTTTATTGGGCCTTGACCTCGGTATGCCTCAAGCTTGGGATATCACCAAAGGAGGGCTCACGCCGGGAGGTGACACCATTGTGGTCTGCGTCATTGACGACGGGATTGATACAACCCACCGCGATTTAAAAGCCAATCTGTGGGTCAACCATGCCGAAATCCCCAACAACAACATTGATGATGATGAAAATGGTTACATCGACGATTACCGTGGATGGAACGTGCGCCGTAAGAATGATGACATTAGCGAGGATGCTTCGCATGGTACCGAAGTTGCAGGATTTATTGGAGCAGTGGGCAACAATAATTATGGCATGTCTGGAATCAACTGGAAAGTAAAAATTATGGGGATTGTTGGCGGATACAATTCTAGTACAGAAGATCTCATCATTCAAGCCTACAATTATCCCTTCATTCAGCGAAAGCTCTACAATCAAAGCGGCGGAAAAAAAGGAGCCTTTGTGGTAGCAACCAATGCATCCTGGGGGATTCCGCGTGCTAAACCAGAAGATTACGCTGTGTGGTGTGTGTTTTTCGATAGCTTGGGCCACCAGGGCATCATGAATATTTGTGCAACAGAAAATGACCCTGTAGATGTAGATGCTGTCGGGGATATGCCTGGTAGTTGTGGTAGCCCATACATTATCAGTGTAACCAGCATGAGCCGTACGGGTGCTACAACCCATGGCTTCGGAAAAACCACAGTCGATTTAGCTGCTTTTGGCGACCAGGCCATTTCCACTGCGAAAAACAATGGTTTTACAACCACCTCTGGCACTTCATTTGCAGCCCCTCAGGTAGCAGGAGCAGTAAGTTTGTTGTATGCCGCACCCTGTCCTACTTTGGCCTCTTTGGCCAGGCGAGACCCCAAAGCGGCAACTTTATGGATTCGGCGTTTGATTCTGGACAATGTCAAACCCCACGTTAACTTAAAAAACACAACCAGTACTGGCGGCCACCTCCAGGTGTACAATAGCCTGTTGGCTTTGGCCAAAGAATGTGGTTCCTGCCCTTCCTTGGTTAGTGTCGCGGTAAGCAATATCACCATCAACAGTGCAAAATTAACCTGGACAAGCAATGATAGTATCCAGCGGGTTGATCTGCGTTTCCGGGCCAAGGGTAGTGCCGCCTGGACCACCATCGAACGTGCACTTCCCCCATACAATTTTACCGATTTAAAAACCTGCACGGAATACGAGTATCAATTCAAGGCGTATTGCCGCAATACCAGCCTTGAGTTTGATGAGTTATTCAGTTTCCGCACCGATGGGTGTTGTGCCCCCCCCTCCCAGGTGACAATCCCTACGGGTATCATTTCGAGTGTCATCATCCGTTGGCAGCCGGTTACAGCAGCAAGTTCTTATACCTTCCGTTATCGCCCGGTTGGGGCTTCTGCCTGGTCGTCTTTGAGTCCTCCTTTCACCTCTGCCAATTTGCGGAACTTACAGGCTTGCACCGAGTATGAATTCCAGATTCGTTCCGAGTGTCTGGATGGCAGCTCCTCTTTGTTTAGCAAAAGTTTCACCTTCAAAACCCGCAACTGCGGTGCTTGCCTGGATAAGGATTATTGTGCGGAAACCATCCTGATTGATCAGGCGGAACAAGAGTGGATCACTGGCGTTCAGGTAGGTAACTTCAATAACCGCAGCGCCCGGAATGGTTATGGGGATTTTACCGGGCTAAAAGGCTTGGATTTGCGTTCGGGCCAAAGCTATAATTTCAAACTAAGCATGGGGTACAAGGGGCAACTGTTCAATGAGTTTGTGGTCGCCTGGATTGACCTCAATCAAGATGGCGTATTTGGGAACAATGAGGCCCTATACAGTTCAGGTGCCAAAAAAGATACCGTGTTTAGTGGGGTGATCAATATCCCAACGAATATACCTTCGGGGCCTACCCGGATGCGGGTAGCCCTACGTTACAACAGCGAGCCCAGTACTTGTTTTTCAGGCAGCAGTAACTATTACGGGGAAATTGAAGATTATTGCGTCAACATCGATCTGATCTCCACTTCGACCAATGTGATAAATCCGCCAACTCAACTACAGATTTTTCCCAATCCTTTTGGAGATGAATTTGTAGTGAGTCTCAAATTGCCAAACAGCGCACCCAAAGCACAGTTGGAAGTATGGAACGCCCAGGGGCAGATGGTTCACAACCGTACTTTGGCCATCCCTGGCAATACGGTGCTGCAAGAAACCATCACGGCGCACGATTGGCCCAAAGGGCTTTACATGGTTCGTTTGCGCAATGGAAATGAAGAGGCATGGGGGAAAGTGTTGAAGGTGGAATAGTGGTTGGTTGCTCGACCTCCCCGAAGGTTTGGAATCTCCGGAGAGGAGTTTCAGATTGCGGGTCATTACTTGACTTTGGTTTCAATTCTCCCTGAAAATACAAGCATTAAAGACAAAGGCCCCATTTGCGATTTTCAGCAAATGGGGCCTTTCAATTCGCTCCGCTTGGAGTGAGCTTATTTATCGTCGCCGAAGAAAGCCAAAATCCGATCGGCCAATTCCAGACCAATGTTGGCCTGAGCTTCCAGTGTAGAAGCACCGATGTGTGGCGTAAGCGAAATATTCGGATGTGTCAGAATTTCCGGCCGTGGCGTGGGTTCGAAGTCAAATACATCCAAACCAGCACCTGCTACCTTGCCGCTGGCCAATGCTTCCAGCAGTGCTTCTTCGTCTACCGTTCCGCCGCGAGAGGTATTGATCAGACAAACCCCTTTTTTCATCTTGTCGAACTGAACCTTGCCAATGATGGGGGTGCCGCCACTGAAAGGAACGTGTAGGGTAATGAAATCCGATTTAGCAAGCAGTTCTTCCATTTCCACAGTAGGCACAGTAACTGCCATGGTGATGTATTCACTGTTGTAAGGTTTGATGTCGATGCGGGCTTCGTCGATCATAAGGTCGGCAGCCAGTACGTTCATTCCCAGTCCAATCCCGATGCGCGCTGCTTCCTGTCCGATCCGGCCAAAGCCAATGATGCCCAGAGTACGGCCGCGCAACTGAATGCCTTCGGAGAATTTTTTCTTGAGTTTGTCATACTCAGTGCCGCCCGATACTGGCATGGCCCGGTTGGAGCTATGCAGGAAACGCGCCAGACTGAACATGTGTGCAAACGCCAATTCCGCAACCGCTTGTGAGGAAGCTGCCGGAGTGTTGAACACGGTGATGCCCTTGGAGCGGGCATAATCTGTATCAATGTTGTCCAAGCCAACGCCACCACGAGCAACGATTTTGAGGTTGGTCCCCGCATCAATTACTTCCTTGGTGACTTTGGTTGCACTGCGTACGATCAGTACATCGTACTGGCCGATAACGCCAGGTAGGTCCGCCTGTGGAATCCGGGTAGTGTCTACTTCATAACCCGCTTCTTCAAGTAGTGTTTGACCGTCTGGGCTGATGCCATCATTGGCAAGGATCTTGATCATTCTGATAGGATTTTTCAAAAAATTTGACCCTAATTTT